>JAIEMM010000002.1 GCA_019752125.1 Patescibacteria group bacterium
GTTATGGGTAATGCTGGCAGGCAGAAAAAAGAGAGACCGCGTTTACAGAGACGTGGCCCAAAATATTCTTCGGCCTCTGGAAGACTATGAAAAACCTGCCCAGCTCACGCTCGTGTGAAATCGTGCGGAAGGCGACCATCGAAAGATCGGTCGCCTTTTTGCTTGGCAGATGTATACTTTCTTTTATGACACGCGACGAGATGGTTTCAAAAATATCCCACGACCTTCGCAATTCTCTTGCGGTCATTTACAGTCACGCCCAGCTATTACAACTTATGCTGGAGAAAAAGAATTCGCCAACTGGCGGAGCAGAATATGACACCGCAACAGAACTTGTGAGCTCTATAGAACAAATGCAGTCAGAGTTCATACAAAAAATGGATGAATTAAAAAATTCGTTCGAATCTCAGTGACCTATATGAATTTTTCTTCATGATACCTTCATGTACTACTCAGTAGAGTAACCCTATGAGACTCTTACTGGTTGAAGACGAACAAGTCCTCGGGGCAAATCTAAAAAAGATATTGGAGCTAAAGGGTTTTGCGGTTGACTGGGTGTCGGAAGGCGACAAAGCTCTCACCCGTGCAACGCTCTACCATACCGACTATGACGCCATAGTGCTCGATCTCACGCTGCCCGGGCTGGACGGCATGTCGCTTACAAAACGTGTTCGCGAAGAAGGCATAAAAACTCCTATTATTATTCTGACTGGTAAAAATGAGACTGACACAAAAGTCGAGCTGTTAAATGCTGGCGCCGACGACTATGTTGTAAAACCATTCTCCTCTGAAGAACTTATCGCTCGCATTGGTTCTGTTGCCCGCCGTCCTCAGACACAGACCCCCGTGGTCCACACCGTTGGCGATATCACAATAGACACTTCAACTCACAAGGTATTTTTAGATGGGAAGGAAATCAGCCTCACATTGAAAGAGTACTCCCTTCTAGAATGTTTCGTGCGCCGACCAGGCGAAGTGTTTACCCGTGAAGAGCTTTCAAACCATGTATGGGACTTTAACAGTATGACGTGGAGCAATGTACTCGACGTACACATGAAAAATCTTCGCAAAAAATTAGAAAAAGGTTCTGGCACTCCCCGCTTTGAAACCGTACGTGGTGTAGGATACAGATTCGTCGCATAAGCTATATGCGAAAACATCGAACTATCTTGGTGGTGGATGACAACGAGGAAGCAGCTCAAACGCTTGCAAAACTTCTACAATTACGTGGCAATACCGTGAGCGTTGCTTTCAACGGACTAGATGGAGTACATAAAGCACGAGAGCAGCATCCAGACATCGTGGTACTTGATATCGGACTGCCCGACATTGACGGCTATGAAGTAGTGCGCATACTACGCAGCGAAAGCTCATTTGTGTCCCCCATTATTGCCCTCACTGGATATGGACAGAAGGAGGACAAAGAGCGAGCGCTTGAAGCAGGTTTCAACCATCACCTCACAAAACCAGTCAGTTTAAAAGAGCTTGAGCGTGCATTTAAAAAAGTCTCGGCTGTATAGATATTTTACTGACACTTAATCGTTCCTTCATCGTGGTTTTTGTATACTAAACTTGTATAAAGAGTTCAAAACGCACAACATGAAGAAAAATAAACGGCTGATCTAAGCCGGGGAGACCCAAAGGACTCTAGTAGCCAAGGGTCTCCCCGGCGCATGTTCGTATATACTTATTGGATGAAGAAATGGTTTTTGCTTTCGGTCGCAACATTGTGCGCGCCCATCATCGCATCTGCACATGAAGTATATGTGCTTACCCCAGAAGAAATACGTGAGGGCATTTCTACACCTGCATTTTCTGAATTAGATGTTGCGTTCAGTAACGTAGACCAATTCATGTTCTGGACATTCGTTGGACTCCTCCTAGTCTCGACTGTGTTCTTTATCTCTCTCTGGCACTGGTTTGAAGACCGTACCGCTCCCCTATTTGCAAAAATCAGGCCCTACGCTCCGGCAGTAGCCCGCATCGCACTGAGCGTCTCTTTGCTCGCTGGCGCATACTACGACGCACTGTTTGGACCTGAGCTACCCTTGTCAGGGTCATTTGGAACCTGGGCCGTGTTCGTCCGCATAGCACTTGTGGTGATCGGCCTTATGATGCTGTTTGATCTCTACACATGGATTGCTGCGGGAGGCATGCTTGTACTGTTTGCCCTTGAAGTGCTCGTCCACCAGTCCTATATGCTCACGTACGTAAATTATCTTGGCGATGCGGTGGCACTTATATTGCTCAGTGGCACAGCGCTCACAAGACACCTCAAACAATACTCCATGCTGGTATTGCGAGTATGTTTTGGGGTTGGCCTTATCTATTCTTCTTTCTATGCAAAAATTTTGCACAACAATTTAGCGCTTCAAGTTGCCGAACTTCCACTCGCTGGCCATCCGTACGGCGTCGCACACTATCTTGGTTTTGAGCCACACTTTCTAGTGCTCGGTGCAGCTATTATTGAAATTGTTATCGGCCTTTTCTTTATCATCGGCATGGAGATCCGTTGGACCGCACTCTTTATGTTGTTCTGGCTCACACTTTCAGTCTTGTATTTTGGCGAATCGGTATGGCCCCACTTTATACTTATCGGTATAGGCATCGCCTTTTTCTGCCATGGGTATGACCGCTACTCTATCGAATGGCCTCTTCTTAAGCGTTTTGGCCACAAACCTATAGCATAAAATTGACAAAACCGTATTTTTCATTTAGAAACTACACAGAGTTCCTAAAGGAGATGCCCAGTGAAAGCTTTAAAGCTTTGTTGTATCGTAACGGCCGCCGCATTGACCTTTCTTGCCACGGCGGCTTCGGCAGATGAGGCGATGGTGGGGCCAAACGGCTGCCACTATCAAAAGGAGAAACTGCTTCTCGCGCACGATATCGAACGGGAGGGCCTTGCCGGGCCGCTTCGGAAATTCGAAGAGCGTCTGAAACACGGCGAAGAGATGTTCGTCCCTGAAAAGGGTCAGGACGTCGAGCTCTACGTCGTGAACTGTAAGACGTCCGACTACCCCGCACTGTGGGCCCGTGTCGGCGCCAGACCCATTCTTCTGATTCCACGTGAGTGGTTGAAACAATCCATGTATCGATGACCGTCTCTATGGGGCGGTCTTTTTTTATCCGTAATATTTAAATGCGCGGTAGCCAAAAAGGCAGACAAGGCAAAAAAGTGCACAGAGGAGCAAAATTACAACTGACGCAAATGCAGGATTAGTAATGTGTGCGAATAGCCACCAGCCAGCCACAAACCCAAGTTGGGCACCAACTATGTCAGACAAGGAGTTTGTATAGGCTTCTGTACGTGAAAGACGCGTGATGCGTTCAAGTAATTCCCATCCGATACCAATAGAGAAGGTCATCCAAAACGCAGACCCGTATTCCATAGGCATAAGGTATGTTACATACGCAATAAAGAAGCCCGAGATTACATGTGGCAGCGTCCAGAGGTCAGCGTATCTTCCGCGCCACGTACTGCGACGATATAAAAATGGTCTGTGCATTGTTGTAGTATTATAAGCAGAAATGCGCACAAGGCGAAAAAGACAGCCAAAATTACTCTATCTCTTGGCAGGAATTGTTGGTGCTCTTATACTTTTGTTTTTTCTATTCCCAAGCATTGTTGTGTGGGAACAAACAAATCTCGGTATCCAATCACCCTTTCCTGTAAGCGTTGACCCTATTAAAAAGACCATACGACCGAACCCTTCAGCAGACCTACTATTCGCCGACCCAACATCAGCTGAAGCGGCTGCCCTGAACGCGAAAGAAGTAGTTGCAGCTGTTGCTCGTGTTATTGCCTCCACTCCCCTCTACCAGTTTGCTGCAGTGGAAGCTGGTATACCAAACATTCTCACGATTAACCCCGGCCTTCGTAAAGAACAAGTTGCCGCACTTATTGGTAAACGCCTTGGATGGGACGCGGAAAAACAAAAACAATTTACACAGCTGCCACCAGTATCAACTGCCCAATTAGAGGAAGGCACTATTGCTCCAGGCGACTACTCAATCGCCGCAGGAGATTCTATCCTTGCAGTCCAAGAGCAGGTCCAACAACGATTTGAAGATGAAGTACTTTCGCGCTACACACCAGCAGTACAAAAAGTTGTACCGCTTGAACAAGGGCTGACTATCGCATCCATTATTGAACGTGAGACAAGTGACCCGAAAGAAATGCGTATCATATCGGGTGTTATATGGAACCGTTTGTTTAGTGGAATGAAACTACAGATGGATTCTACGTTGCAATATGCAAAGGCTACTGGCAAAGGGTCTTGGTGGCCGCAGGTTGTACCGCGCGACAAATACATTAAGTCTCCCTACAACACCTACCAAAACGAAGGACTGCCGCCAGGACCAATTTCTGCACCAAGCACTGCCGCTGTACTTGCGGCACTCAACCCTATAAAAACCTCGTGTTTGTACTACTTCCACGATGACGATGGAGAAATCCACTGCTCAGACACGTATGAAAAGCACGTTTCCGCGTTGAAGAAGTCTTACGGCCAAGGGCGATAATGTATACTTCATAGTATGGAATGGATCGTCATGGTTGCCACAATCCTGGTCGTCCTTCTTCTCTTTTTGGGGCTTTTCTTTATTTCATCTAGGGCCGTTACTATAGTAGAAGAAACGCGCGAAGAGATTGAGAAAGAATCGCCTGAGGAATTAAAAAAGGAAGTGTCAGAAGCTGAAGAAGAAGTCATTAAAGCTGTTAAAGCTGAGGAGGACCAGTTTTATTCGCACGGATAAAAAGTAGAAGACCCGACATTATTCATGCCGGGTCCTTTCGAACAGTTTCTTTGCAGCTTTTGCAATCTCTTCGGCGACGCCGAGGAAGTTCTTCATCAGGTCCCGATGATGGTTAATCGGGAGCACGATGTGTGTAGCCGCCTTGGAGTACGTGGTGCCCCAGGGAATGACTTCGTCGTACCGGCCGCTGGTCGAAAGGACCGGCGACTTGATCGGCACACACCAGTTGATGAGAGCAAAGATCCCGAAGAGAAAGTGGTGAGGAGCGTTGATGGTAACGACTTCCCGCACCGCACTCTTCTTGAACCTGCTCGCCGCAGCGAGGGCAATCATAGCGCCCATGCTGTGGCCAACAAAGATCACATCTTCGCCGGTATCATACATGGAGATGATTTCATTCCGGTAGTTCCACATTTTCCAGATCTGCCAGAAGTCGTACGAGCGACGTTCTGCGCAGAATGTTGCCCCTGGAAATTGTTCCTCGAACGCAGACCCGAAGTGTTTCCACACCGGGTCCATACCGTTGGAATCCTGGATCCCAACAAACCCGATGATCTTCATGACCTGCTCCTAAGTTGATTGCTGTGAATGAACGTACCCCTGTATTATACAATACTAAATAGCTTTATGTCAAGTAACCCAAGGTACGAAAAAACGCCCTCCGCCAGCTGGCGGATGGGGCGCTATTTCCGGGATGATTATTTTGCCTTAGGAAGGATTTTAAACATCTTTGTGCCACAAACCGGGCAGACACCCGACATTGCGCGGCGGTCTCCACCGCCCTTGCCAGCGAATGAAACCTCCTTAGGGTCATTCATTTCCTGCTTAGCTTTGCACTTCACACAGTATGCGACTTCTGCCATTGAATATTCGTAAACTACTAAAAATCACTTGTGCCCTGTTCTTCCAGTATACCGTATATATAGAGGTGTCTAGCCCCTGTCCACGAAGGCCTGTTTCTGGGCAAATACCTCCGCAGAATGTTTCCATGAATAGGACTCTGCCTTCCTACGGCAGGCATCGGATGACACTTCAAGACATTTAAGCGCTGCGCTATGCAGGTCTGAACTCAGATAACCATCGCCCCCGTTTGTAATGATGTCTCGCGGCCCCATAACATCGTATGCAGCAACGGGGATACCGCACGCAAGCGCTTCTACTACTACAAGGCCGAATGTATCGGTTTTAGATGGAAATATCATGACGTCCGACAATGAGAGCCACTGGACTAATTCCTCTCCACGCTTATATCCAGCGAAATACGCAACATCTCCGTACTTTGCTTCAAGCTCTCTGCGCATAGGCCCATCCCCTATGATCAACTTAGTGCCTGGTAAATCCAGATCAAAGAATGCCTGAGGATTTTTTTCTTCCGCCAGACGGCTAAAGTACGTGAACACCGGTTTTTGCAAATGAGGAAGATGGGTTGGTGTTGAAATTTTTCTGAATCGTTCAAGATCCACTCCAAACGGCCAGAATTCCACATGCTGGAACCCTTCCGCTTCGAGTGCCGCCTTAAGACTTGGAGTTGAAACAAGTGTTCGAGTAGCTGCTGCATGGAACCATCTGAGCCACGCGGTAATAATTGGAGTTACGAACGTTGAAATATAGACACCTAAATATAATTGAAGGTGCGTATGATAGGACGTAGTGAAAGGTATCTTTTGAGTAATGCAGTAGCGGCGTGCAGACAATCCTAGTGTCGCCTCAGTGGCAATATGGATAGCGTCTGGGTTGTATTCATGTAAAAGCCTGCGTAGATGTTTGCCTGGAAATAGTGCCAACGTTATCTCCGGATACAACGGTAGCGGCATCTTGTGGCGGAATAGACCAGGATGCACAACGAGCACGTCAAAATTCTGGGCCTTCAGTTGCAAAACAATCTGCTCAAACACTGTCACAACTCCGTTTACCTGAGGATGCCACGCGTCAGTTACAATCGCTATTTTTTTCATACAGTAGTCTTCACGAATGTACGAAGTATATCAATTATGTTCTGTGGAGCATTCAAGACCATTATATGGTTTCCCCCTTCTATTGTCTCAAGGCGCGCGCCTGGGATCTTCTCTTTCATCGCAACAGAATTTTCAATGCCGAATATGGTGTCTTTCGTTCCATGAATAAGAAGCGTCGGAAGTTGCAACTGCGAAAGAGTGTCCGTTGCATCAAGCTCATAAGATTGCCGTATGCAATAAAGATACGTACGGAAACCGGTATTACAAATGTCTGTATACGAACGAGAAACATTCCAGTCGCCACTGTCGGGAAAACGCTCGTAGTCTACACGTCCGTGCTGTCTAAGTGAGAGCGGTAGATATGAGAGAACGGGAATGGGAGTAAGTAGCCAGCGCAGTATTTTTGTTGGTACGTGCCTCCCAACGCTATAGTCTCCACTTATAAGCACCGCTCCTTTGAGTGTGTGTTGCCACTGTGCGAGATATGCCAATACAACCAGTGCGCCAAATGAATGTCCGACGAGCACATACGGATACTCTCCTATATGAGTAAGTAATAGATGAAGATCTTCTACAAAGTGCTTGAGATGATGGTCACTATAGTTTGGATAACGTTTGGAATTACCATGTCCACGCTGGTCATACGTCACGATATTGATCTCATCTTTGAGCGCCTCTTCATACGCTTTCCACGCCGACGAGCTCCCTGAAACACCGTGCACAAAGACGAGTGTGGGGCGTCCAGGAACAAGGTCATTGGTGCGATATACGATGCCGCGCTCTATAAAATAGTGATCCTTCATGGGATATATACTCGTCCTGCTATACTAACAAACGTGGCAGGATTAATCGCTCTCCTTACAACCTACAAATACGTAATCATCTTCCCCCTTGGAATATTCGAGGGTCCGATTATAGCTGTTATCTGCGGATTTTTGGCCACTCTTGGAATAGTTGAGTGGTATTTTGCGTATGCCATTCTTGTGCTAGCAGACGCATTGGGCGACTGGTTCTATTATGGGCTTGGCCGCTTCGGCTCAACATATATACATCGTTGGGGCCACTATATAGGCCTCACGTCTGAACGTATACATAAGGCAGGTGCTTATTTTTCAAAGAATCATTTTAAAATGGTTGCCGCATCAAAACTTATCCACGCCGGAGGCGTTGCGGGTATTGTTGCGGCAGGAACCACCAAACTTCCCTTCCTAAAATTTGCGGGACAATGTTTATTTATTTCGCTACTCCAAACCGGTATTCTTTTCTTGCTCGGCGTTTTCTTTGGCCATGCATACGACAAAATTGGCGAATACCTCAACTACTACGCTGCAGGAACTGCGTTTCTAGTATTTCTAGGAATTACGTTCTTCGTGTTGCGTTGGCTCAAAAGCCGACCCTAGCAACCCTTCGTATATCGCTTTCATTTTGAGTGTCTGGGATTCCAGACTCTGGTCCTGTGCAAGCGCAAGGGCTCCTTGGATAAGTTTGTCTCGCAGTGCGCTGTCTTCAAGTATCCGTTTAAAGTGAAGTTGAAATTCCTCTTCTGTCTTTGCGATTAAACAATTTTGTTCATGGATAAGCCACCCTTCATACGCTGGCAGGTTGCGGACGAGGATAGGCAGGCCAACAGCGGCTGCTTCAAGGATGGCGATGCCTTGGTTTTCCTCGCGCGAGGGAAATACGAATATATCGATAGCGTTTAATGCTGCCAACACATCATCAACGAAACCTGTAAAGCGGACGTTGGACGTATTGTTTTCTATAGGTGCCACGAGCGCCGGACTAAAGATTTTTCCAAACCAAAAAAACTGCACCTGAGGAAATGCTTTGCCGAGCGCCACTATCGTATCTGCGCCCTTGCGCTGTGGCAAAAGCAACGCGACCGTGCCGGCCACAGTGCCCGTCATACCGAACTTCTTGCGGTAGTCTTCGCGGCGTACCGGGTCTTTATAAAATACCTTGGTATCAATTCCGTTAGTCTGAACCGTAACTTTTTCAGCTGGCACTCCACGTTTGACTATCGTATGTTTTGCATATTCGCTCGGAACCAGAACAATGTCGCCCTTACTGTATGCTCTGATGAGATAACGCCACACCAAAGGCTTTAAAAACTGCAAAAATTGAAAGATGCGCACAGATTGAAATAGATCTTCTGCAGAAACATGTGCCCAAATAACAACCTTCTTCCCTTCTCGTTTTGCTTTTCGAACCAGCGCCATGCTGGCAGGCCACGGGATATTTACTACGAGGATATCCCACGTCTCGTCTGGGTTGTCAGTATACGGAATCTGGAGCAAATCAAGAATCTTCTTTTGGTGCTCTATAGCAGCAATAAGGCCTCCGCGGATCTTGTCGTCGCCGCCAAATGCCTTATAAAATTTGGCGTTTAAGCATATTTTCATATTGAAATCCTATCATGGCTGGAAAGCGTTATAGTTACATATATGGACAAAATGCTTATGCAAAAATACCGTACGCTCTGGCAGCAGCCGCCCTTTAGAAACTCTCTTTGCCTTTCCATCCTCGCTGTTATGGCGGGGCTCGTAGTAAACAATTTTGCGATACGTTTTGCGACGGAAAGAATGAGTAATTCCGTAACGGACATTGTACTTTCAAACACACCCGCGCTCCCAGTAAATAACCTCTTTATATACGGCACCTTCCTTGCCATCGCGGTGAGTATTATTGTGGCAGCACACTATCCACGCGAAATTCCTTTTGCACTAAACGCAACTGCCCTCTTTTTTATTATCCGCTCTATATTTCTTTCTCTTACCCACTTTGCTCCGTTTACGTCCCATGTCGCTGACGACTTTGGCACAATAATCAATAATGCATTTTTTGGCGGAGACTTATTTTTCTCCGGCCACACGGGGCTCCCGTTTCTAGGAGCGCTCATGTTATGGCATGTTCCAACATTACGATACTTCTACCTTGGAATGTCGGTATTTTTCGGTGCGTTGGTATTACTGGGGCATATTCATTATTCGATAGATGTTGCTTCAGCATTCTTTATTACCTACGGTATCTACCACATCGCTATCTGGCTGTTCCCAAAGAGCTATTCATGGTTCCGCGCTGAAGAAGCACGGATGTAAACGTGTACTATACTGAGTGCATGGAAAAACTGGCTCACTACCATAAGGAAGAACGTCCGTGGGGCAATTTTGAACAATTTACATCTAATGAACTTTCGACAGTAAAACTTATTACGGTGCAAAGTGGTGAAGCGACAAGCCTGCAGACACACGAGCATCGTAGTGAATATTGGCGTATTGTATCTGGCAGTGGAACAGTGACCATAGGTTCCCAGGAATTGCCTGCAGAGACGGGGGCTGAATTTTATGTCGAAAAGAATGTGGCTCATCGACTCGCTGGGGGTTCTGGAGGACTGTGTGTTCTTGAAATATCCTTTGGGGTGTTTGATGAACAAGATATTACTCGAATTGAAGATATATACGGCAGAACATAACAGACATGAAATATACAGATTTACTTAAAACAGAACGCCCTTGCCCTTTTGATAATCCCAAACAGGAGGACGTTGTGTCTGAAAATGAAACAGCATACCTTACGTATGCCCTTGCCGCATATCATATTGACCAATTGCTCGTAATACCGAAACGTCATGTTACCCATTTTGACGATATGACAGAGGCTGAACTAGCAGACTGCCATGCGCTCCAAAAACTCGGGTGGCATATACTACGAGAATTAGGCCATAGCGGAGTGAGTTTTCTGCTTCGCGAAGGAGAGTCGACCGGCAAAAGCATACCGCACCTACATTACAATTTGATGCCTGACACCAAACTCGGCTATATGGCTCCAGGAGCTAAAGAGGAACGCAACGTGATGAACGCGGAAGAAGTTGCGGCTACTATGGCACGACTTAGAGACGGTTTGGCCAGACTCCCTCAATAACATGATCCCACGGGCAATTGCATTCGACCTCGATGGTACGCTTGCTGAAAGTAAGCAGCCAATAACATCTGATATGGCTGAGTTGCTTTTGCAATTGATGAAGCCTGCGCAAGACCGTCCGATCGGTTCTTCCGAACCGCGGCCCGATCTTGCTGCGGCATCCGCGACAGTTGTGGGAGTTCTGTCAGGCGCTAGCTGGTCGCAGTTTCAATCACAATTCCTTTCCGCCTTCCCTGCCGGAACTGATTTTTCTAATCTCTATCTTTTCCCTGATAACGCAGCGCAGTGTTTTATATATAGAGACGGGGCCTGGCAGGAATCCTATACTTTTGCTTTTTCACCTGCTGAAGTTGCCCAAATTACCGCGATACTCATCAATGAAGTTGAGGAAACGCATTTCCCACAACCTACTGAAACATGGGGAAAACAGATAGAGAATCGCGGGGCTCAGATTTCATTCTCCCCACTCGGCCAGAACGCCCCACTTGAGGCAAAAAAGCAGTGGCGTGCAGAACATGATGCAGAACGTGCCCATTTACGAGACATGTTAAGTGAAAAATTACCTGACTATTCAGTACGGACAGGCGGAGAAACCACTATAGATATCACCCGCCAAGGTATTACAAAAGGCTACGGGCTGCAGAAGCTCACAGAACTTACAGGCATTCCAGTGTCAGATATGGTGTATGTGGGAGACGCCTTGCAAGAAGGGGGCAATGATTACGTCGTCATGGAAACGGGGGTACAAACGCATCAAGTAAGCGGACCTCAAGATACGGCAGTTTTTATACAGCAATTAATTTCATAATATGATGACCAGAACACAGTGGCTTTTGATTACCACTCCTATAGCAATTATCATTATTGGGCTTCTTGTATTGGTACTTTTACCAAATAAGCCTGCGCAGCGACCTTCTAGCCCTACCTATGCGACAATCGACAACTTAATTGCTGTAGATGCCCCATTTAAAAACGCTACTGTTTCTTCCCCACTTGTTATCTCTGGCACAGCGCGCGGCACCTGGTATTTTGAAGCATCTGCGCCGATAGAACTTCGTGACGCAAACGGAAAAGTAATTGCACAAGGCCACATAGATGCCAATCCGCCAGCTGGCGGAGATTGGATGACGGAAGAGTTCGTCCCATTTAAGGCCACACTTACCTTCCCCAAGCAACCAGCGGGCTCAACTGGTACTTTGGTACTCCACAACGACAACCCATCTGGCGATCCAGAGCGCCAAAAAGAGCTCGTCGTTCCGGTAAAGTTCTAGAGTAGTGATTTTTTGATTTTCTCTTGTAATTTCTCAGCATTCACGTGCGTAAGCATTCCTAAGTAGGACTGTAACCCACCATCTGAGCAAGGACTACCCTTGCTCAGATGTGACAAAAGACCCTCTGATTCCTTGCCCGATTTTTAGTCGGACAAAGTTTCAGAGGGTCAAAGGGTCTCAAGTGCAAAGCCGAAGCTAAGTACCTGAGTGAAAGAATCAGAGAGAGACGACTTGGTTGCCGCCGTCCCACCTGTCCGGGTGCCCGACAGAGCTGGCCTCGACGTTCCAGCCGCCGTCTTCGACGCTCCAGCAGGCGCTCACGGCCCACAGGATACCGCCGACATCGCGGATGTAGGCGATGTTGGCGCGGCCGTTGACGAGAAACGCGCCCTGCTCGCCCTTCCCCTGCTTCGACAGCAAGGAGAAGAACTGGCCCAGGGTGATCTCGTGGTTGTCCCCGAGCTCGGTGATGGTCGGCGCGTCGAGCGACGATTCCAGGAGCTTGTGGACTTTCAACTCGACGGCTTCCGAAACGCCCTCCTCCTTGCGAAGGAAGTTCTTCTTGAAGTTGTCGCCGAACCAGGCGATCCGAACCGCGGCCTTCTTGGTGTCGACCTTGAAGTGGTTGGCGGCCTTGAAGCTTTCGATCGCAGCGGCCGAGACGGTCGTCATGAGCTCAAGGAGCTTCTTGGGTTCCGTGGGCTCGATGGGAACGAGCTTGAGCTGGCCGGCGAGGTATTTCTCCACACCAACCATACCGCCCATCTTGTTGACCATCGCCTCGATCTGGCCGAGGTTGAGTTCACCGTATTTCATCACAGGCTCCTTCCCGGCTGCTTGCCGGTGGACTTCTCGCTTCCCGCGAGTTGAGGGGCATATGACGGGTTCGCCACAGCAGAAAAGGCTCTAGTAAGCGCTTTCTGCTGTGGCGAATTACTGATTCTTAGTCAAAGAACTGTGTTGGAGTAGTAACACATTTAATAGTAGGTTGTCAAAGTTTTCCTTATCTTGTAATTCAAATTATTTTTTATTTTCCCGGTGGGAGAAAAAGTTCATTTTGGGGCAAAAATGAGGGTCAAAAAGTGTTGATTTTGCAACTTCTTCTAAGAAGCTGCGTTTTAGCTGTTGCTTTTTGCAAAAAAAGTTCTCGGATTGCTTATGCACACCGGTTTTTTACAGACTGCAGGAGTATAATGTATCTCCCAGCAATTTTATTAACTCAAAAAGCACCCTATGGCAGTGACCCAAAAGATCAAGAAGCGCAACGGAGAGATCGTCGATTTCCATCCAGACAAAATCACCATAGCGGTGCAAAAAGCCTTCGCGGCGACGCTCGGCGACAGCCACGAAGCTGACTCAAAAGACATCACTCGCGTTGTCGCTGAAAGTATTGATCTTCAGTACGGCAACACTGCCTTTATTCCAAGCGTCGAGGCAATCCAAGACCTTGTAGAAACCGCACTTATGGTCCGCAACTATTTCTCAGTTGCGAAAAACTACATTATTTATCGGTACGAACACGATAAAGCGCGCCAGGAGAAGAAAGAAGAGATCGCAGAAAAGATAAATGAAAATTCTCTTCTTATCGTAAAGCGCGATGGCCGCCAAGAGCAGTTTAATGACAGCAAACTCCGCGCAACCCTTGTGCGCGCAGCCGAAGGGTATGAATCTATTCTTGACGCAGACTTAATCGTGGCAAAAGTTCGCCAGGAAATGTATGAGGGGATGAAAACAAAAGACATCCAGGACGTACTTATTATGGTTACTCGCTCATTGATTGAACGCGATCCTGCGTATTCAAACATCGCCGCACGTCTGTTGCTCCAAACTATGTACCGAGAAGTGCTCGGCGATATTGATTTCACCAACTTCGAAGCAGAGTACCGCGCTTCATTTGTAAAAGCGATTACTCGCGGTGTTGAAATCGGCCAGTTTGACCCCCGCATGATGGAATTTGATCTTAAGTCTTTGGCTGACGCTCTTATCCTTGAGCGCGATAATGATTTCAAGTATCTCGGTCTTCAAACTTTGCAGTCAAACTACCTTTCTAAGGAGCACGGTAGCCGCAAACTTCTCGAGACTCCGCAGATTTTCTGGATGCGCGTTGCAATGGGCTGTGCGTTGGCAGAAAAAACTCAGGAAGAACGCAGCGCACAGGCGGTCGAATTCTACGAGATTATGTCGTCAATGTATTACACGCCATCATCTCCTACCCTCTACCACGCAGGGCTCAAACTTGCGCAACTTTCATCATGCTTCCTTTCAACTGTTCCTGACGATCTCCATTCAATCTTTAAAGAGTATTCAAACGGTGCGCAGTTGCTTAAATATGCGGGTGGCCTTGGTGTCGACTGGACCCCTGTCCGCGCCACAGGCTCACTCGTAAAGGCAACTGGTGTTGAAAGCCAAGGCGTCATTCCATTCCTTAAGATCGCCAATGATGTCACCATTTCTATCAACCGCTCTGGCCGCCGCCGTGGTGCTGCTGCTGTGTATCTCGAATATTGGCACGCAGATATAGAAGACTTTATAGAGCTCCGTAAGAACACCGGTGACGAACGCCGCCGTGCTCATGACCTCAACACCGCAACATGGATTCCAGACCTCTTTATGAAGCGCCTTGCGGAAGACGGCTACTGGTCCCTCTTCTCCCCTTCAGATGTCCCTGATCTCCACGACCTCTACGGCCGCAAATTTGACGAAGCGTATATAAAATATGAGAAATTGGGCGAAGAAGGAAAACTCGGTATGTACCGCAAGATCCGCGCCGCTGACCTCTGGAAGAAGCACCTCACCATGCTCTTTGAGTCTGGCCACCCATGGGTTACCTGGAAAGACCCTTCCAACGTCCGCTCACCTCAAGACCACGTCGGTGTTGTTCACTCCTCAAATCTCTGCACAGAAATTACGCTCAACACATCGGCAACGGAAACCGCAGTCTGCAACCTCGGCAGCATCAACATGGCAAAATTTGTTGAAAACGGTACATTCAACCGCGAACAAGTAGCTCGAGTCATCCCAGTTGCGATGCGCATGCTCGACAATGTGATAGACGTTAACTTCTACCCTACTGAAGAAACAAAGCGTTCTAACATGCGCCACCGCCCAGTAGGTCTTGGACTCCGCGGTTTGCAAGATGCGCTCTACAAACTCAATATCAACTTCGACTCAGATGAAGCTGTGCGTTTCTCTGACGAGTCGATGGAAGCAATCGCGTACCATGCAATCCTCGCCTCTGCATTGCTCGCAAAAGAGCGCGGCACCTACGAAACATACAAGGGCAGCAAGTGGGACCGCGGCATTCTCCCACAAGACACGCTCGCTTTGCTTGAGCAGGAACGTGGAGTCAAGATCGACGTACCTCGCCACGAAACACTTAATTGGCAGCTTGTGCGAGAAGCTGTTCGTACCTGGGGTATGCGCAACTCAAATACGATGGCGAACGCGCCAACAGCATCAACTGCAAACATTGCCGGCTGCTACCCAACCATCGAACCTATCTACAAAAACCTCTACGTGAAGAGCAACATGGCAGGCGACTTTATGGTTGTAAACGAATTCCTTGTTGAAGACTTGAAGAGCGTAGGTCTGTGGAACGCTGACATGCTCGAGAAAATCAAATTCTACGACGGATCGATCCAGGACATCATGGAAATACCTCAAGCAATGCGCGAGAAGTATAAAGAAGCATTTGAAATTGAATCTCAGTGGCTTATCAAAGCCGCAGCCTACCGTGGCCGCTGGATAGATCAGTCACAATCGCTCAACATCTTCTATGGCGGAACTTCAGGACGTGTACTTTCAGACATCTACCAATACGCATGGTCACTTGGCCTTAAGACTACCTACTACCTCCGCACATTGGGCGCATCTCGTGTTGAAAAGTCGACCGTTAACCTGGCAAAGTTCGGCGGCACCTCAAAACAAGATGCTGCAGGAGCAACATCTGGCGCAGTGCCGTCGGCAATGGTCGTAGAAGAAACTGTTACTACCACTACCACAGTAGAAGTCTTGTCGCAGGCCGCTCCAGTTCTATCCCCTATATCAGCTGGCATACCTCAATTTTCAACAGAAAAGCCTGTAGTGCGTGGCAAAGTTGAAATACTAGGCGAGGTGTGCGAAAGTTGTTCGGCGTAAGCGAGGCTCACGATGCCCAGAAACAATTAAAAAGTTAATTGTAATGGAGTATGGAAAACAAAGAACCTTCAAATCAGACCTTGCTCGAAAGTATTAATGAGCGCTTTAATATGGTTTTTCAGCGCCTGGAAAAGCAAGACGGTAAATTTGCTTTAATTTCTCACCAGCTTGGATCTTTACTACAAGGACAAGCGGCATTGGGAGAGCGAGTTGGAGCAATAGATACCACACTCGAAGAAATCCAAGTAACACTAGGCGCTTTTGGAAAAGCTATCGATGCAGACGCACTGACATTAGTAGGACATCAAGAAAGAATTACAAGATTAGAAGAAAAAACAGCATAATTGTATGGGAATCATAAACGGCGGCAGCAACACAGATCCAAATAAAATACTTCCAATGAAGTATCAGTGGGCTCGTGTCCACTATAAAAAAGGCGTTGCAAACAACTGGGTACCTGAAGAGGTATCGATGCAGCAAGACGTCGAGCTTTGGAAAAAACCAGGTGCACTTTCTGAAGACGAGCGCCGCATGATTCTTTGGAACCTTGGCTTCTTTTCTACTGCAGAGTCTCTCACTGCAAACAACCTTGTACTCGCTATCTACCGCCATATCACCAACCCTGAAGCGCGTCAGTACATCCTCCGCCAGGCATACGAAGAGGCAGTACACACGGACACATTCATTTACTGCTGCGACACGCTCGGCCTCAACCCAGACGAGATATACAACATGTATGAGACCATTCCTGGTATCAAAGCAAAAGACGACTTCGTCGTAGAGATGACAAAGTCTGTATTTGACCCAAGCTTCACTACTGAAGGCAAAGAAAATATCCAGCGCTTCGTACACGACCTTGTTGGCTACTACGTCATCATGGAAGGTATCTTCTTCTACGCAGGTTTTGTCATGATGCTCTCAATGCTCCGCAAGAACCGCATGGTTGGTATTGGCGAGCAGTTCCAATTTATCCTTCGAGATGAATCGGTCCACCTTGCCTTCGGCGCTGACCTCATCAACACCATCGTGCAGGAAAACCCAGACATCTGGACACCTGAATTTAAACAGAAACTTACTGACAACATCAAACGCGGTGTAGAGCTCGAAAAGAACTACGTCGACGAGTCTCTCCCTCGCGGCATCGTAGGCCTTGTACCTGCAACTGTTAAACAGTATGTCGAACACATCGCCGACCGCCGTCTTGAACGCATTGGTCTTGAACGCCAATACCACAAAGAAAATCCATTCCCATGGATGTCGGAAATCATAGACGTCGCTAAAGAGAAAAACTTCTTCGAAACTCGCGTCACAGAATACAAAACCGGCGAACTCGATTGGTAGTTCAGAAAAACTTTATTCAAATTTGAGTTCCTCCGAGAACCTTAGTGCGTATACTAAAATCTCTATGGAACAAAGAATTATAAAAATTGAAACTCAACTTATACGTCACGAGTCGTTGCTTGAAAGCATAGCAGCAGCTGCACTCCGACTTGAAAAAGGTCAGGAGAGAATCGAAGGGATGGTCCAGGGTTTGTATTTCAGAGACTTCCAGAGTTAGGATTTTCTATTTGAGGCTCTTTGAAGACTCGTATTCCCCTACTTTGGTGCGGAGGATGTGGAGTGCGAGAGCTGGAACGCCGAGGTCTTGACCCAAGCCATGGGCTATAGAACGCGCGTAGGTGCCCGAGGAGCAAGATATCTTGATAGTGGCGCAGGGGAACTCACGCTCCTCTTTGTCGCTCTTATTGGGTAGAGCGCGCCTCCAGCCTTCCATTATTTCGTCTTGTCTAAAATCACCGTGCACTTTCTCTACAGATGTTTCTATGTAGGAAAGAAGCGCTGATTCTTTAATTTTATACAAACCCTCGAGTGAGATGTCGTATACGGTCACCGTTTTCTTTGGCAACACAAGCGCGCCTATCGCGCCCTCTCGCGCCCACTGAAAAAGAGATTTGCCTTCCACAGTTTTGGACGAATATGGCGGATATTCCTGAGCAACATGTCCACGAAATTCGTTCAAACCTTTTTCTATAGCTTTTTTTGTAACCCCATCAGTGTCGCCGCTATTCATGATGCGACCAAGCGCATCATAGGTGTCTGTAGAAAATCCAAAGAGCACATCGAGCACGTACTCCTTACTCATATCTAAATATGCTTCACGCATTTTATTTGCAGAACCAACAAGTGTGAGCATAACGCCCTCGGCCATTGGGTCCAGCCTTCCTGCATAAGAAAGCACCTCTCGCTCATATTCAGGCCGCTGGGTACGTAGACGCTCTAACCTCTCAGCCGGCGTCTCCCCCATTTGTTTATAGAGATTAAGCACTTTTCCGCCCACTGTTCGCGGTCGTACATCGGTGTCTTTCTTACGGTCGTCGTCTCGGGGCATTTCTGTTACAATACAAGATATAAGCCGCAGGAGCAAAAAAGACTTCATGAAGGACAAACTCTCTACCGAAAGCTACAAAGGTGTTCGCGATTTTTACCCAGAAGATCAGCAATTTTTAAATTATTTGCTTAGCACTTACCGCACTGTAGCAAAGAAATTTGGCTATGCAGAGTATCACGCATCTATACTTGAACCTGCGGAACTCTACAAAGCAAAGGGTGCAGACAATGAAGAGCTCATCAACGAGCAGACATATACATTTACTGACCGCGGCGGCCGCGAGGTCACACTACGCCCTGAGATGACTCCCACTGTCGCTCGCATGGTTGCTGCACGCCGACGTGACTTTGGCTTCCCACTACGTCTATTCTCGATCCCTAACGTTTTCCGCTACGAACGTCCACAGAGAGGCCGCTTGCGCGAACACTGGCAGCTTAACGTAGACATTTTTGGATCTGAATCGTTTGCTGCAGATGCTGAGATTATTCAAGTCTCATACGAAGTAATGAAAGCCTTTGGCGCTGAGGAAACCGACTTTGTCATTAAAATTGGCAGCCGCGCCTTTATCAACGCACTCGCGCTTGAGATGAATTTAAGCGAAGAAGATGCAGCGAAACTCGTTGGGTTGCTCGACCGTAAAAACAAAATCGAGGCCTCAGAGTTTGATTCGGGTCTTGCAGAACTTGGCGTTCCTAAAGAAAAATTAGATCCTTCCAACGTACCTCAGGACGTGCAAACTGTGTTGGATTTTCTTAGCTCGGTAGGTGTTGGGAACGCTGTCTTTGATCCATCTATCGTACGTGGCTTTGCATACTATACAGGCGTAGTTTTTGAAGTCTATGACACTCACAAAGACAACAACCGCGCACTCTTTGGTGGCGGTCGTTATGACAACCTCACCGGAATGTTTGATAATGAATCTGTAACAGGTGTTGGTTTTGGTATGGGCGATGTCACCATGCACGACTTTCTTGCAGTACGAAACATGCTCCCTACGTACCAAGCCCCAACACACGTATACCTCGCTGTAGCGGCAGAAACTGAAGTGGCCCACGCACTCTCTATCGCACAGGAGCTCCGTGCAGAAGGCGTAAACGTCGCTGTCGACTTCTCCGATAAAAAACTTGCGGATCAGATCAAAAACGCTGCAAAAAATAAAGTTCCCCACCTCATTGTTATTGGCCAAGATGAAATAGCGTCTGGCAACTTCATGGTGCGTGACCTAGTAAACGGACAAGAGACCCCTATGTCTCGCGCAGAACTTGCGTCATTCTTTCTCAACGACTAACCTTGGGGTATGAAAGTTGTCACGTTCGACATAGAAACAATTGGTGATTTCCGCGGCAATGGAGATTTTTCAAATCTTGAGATAACGGTTGTAGGAGTTCACGATTCAGAAACCAAGAAATATTCCAGCTTTCTTAGAGACGAGCTTTCTAATCTATGGCCGCTTCTGGAGCGCACAGACGTGCTTGTAGGCTACAATTCTGACCACTTCGATATTCCAATTCTTAACAAATATTACGTTGGCGACCTTACAAAAATCAAAAGCGTCGACCTGCTCAAAGAAATTCGAGGCGTACTAGGCCGCCGCTTAAAACTCGACAGCGTGGCAGAAGCTACGCTTGGTAAAGGTAAAATCAGCGACGGTCTTGCGGCCATGGATTGGTGGAAGAATGGCGAGTTTGAAAAAGTTCGTGAGTACTGCCTCGACGATGTTCGTATCACACGCGAAATATACGACTATGCAAAGAAGCATAAGTCGCTCAAATACAAAGACTTTGATGGCCCTCGTGAAATCAAACTCGACCCTTCGGGCTGGGAAAAAATCACCGAAACTGCAGCCATAAACCACACACTCCCTTTTTAAAGGCGCCATGTTAGAATAGACACATAACCCTTATATAGCCATATGAAATCCCAATACGTACTTCCAATTACCATTGTTGTTGCAGGAGTGCTTATCGCAGGCGCGATTTTTTTAGTAGGAAAAATGGCCGCACCAACAGGCACCGGGACAACGGGTAAGGTTACTGCTCGCCAGTATGACCCAGCGGTTGATTACATCGTAGGCAACCCAAACGCACAGGTAAAAGTAGTTGAATACGCAGACTTGGAATGCCCATACTGCAAGACATTCCAGACAACTATGCACCAGATCATGGACTACTACGGAGCATCCGGAAAAGTCGCATGGGTATACCGTCCGTTCCCCCTCGCACAGCTCCACTCAAAGGCTCCTAAAGAGGCTGAGGCTGCAGAATGTGCTGGTGCCCAAGGCGGCGCTACGGCCTTCTATAAGTACATAGACGGCGTCTACGCGGTTACACCAGGAGGGAACAATCTCGACTTGGCACAGCTGCCAGTTATCGCAGGCCAGATCGGTCTTAATGTTGAAACATTCAACCAGTGTCTCGCAAGTGGCAAGTTTACTCAGAAAATCCAGAGCAGCTACAATGAAGCTATCAAGCAAGGTGGCCAGGGCACACCGTTTATCTTGATCATGGTTGGCGACGAAGCAGTGACCCTCCAGGGCGCACAGCCGTACGACTCAATGCGCGCAGCAATTGACGCAGTCCTCGGTGGTACTCCAGGAACAGCGTCTACAACAGCTCAGTAGTCAGTAGAAAAATAAAAAGAGAAACCCGCCGGAGTCCGAAGACTGCGGCGGGTTTTTTGATCCTTGCGGATCAGATGTGTTGGCTCAATCCAACCAGTGGTGCTTCTTCCACAACAGCCAGCAGATGCCGAGGCCGGCGACGATGAAGAGTTGACCCACCATCAGTGCCTTGATGGAGTGTCGCGCACTCCATTCGACCCCTGGTTCGGTGAAGTAGCGCGTGATGAAGCCGGAATTTTCCAGCGCTGATTGGACGGCAACACCGCCAAGGACAATCAGTATCGCAGCGATGGCCGCAAAGGTGAGAAGACCCATCACCTTCCAATCTTTCTTCGACAATCCTAAAACCATTTGAATCTCCCTCAAAGGACGTTTATCTCGCCTCGCATTATACCTCTAAATCGCCACTCTTGTCAAGAGTGGCCGGATCACTCATCCGGCTTAAAATGCGCATCGTAGTCCTCTGGAGTTAGGTTGATGCGATATATATCAAACGAGTTCTCCCCTTCAAACATGTCGGAGGGGTTTGGTAAAAACGTTCCCATTCCAGATAGGATAACGAGCGTTGCAGTAGCGTCGCGGATAAGGCGGTTGAAGATAATGAATTCCTGCTTAAACGTGCGGAAATCTATAATGTACTTACGCAGTTGCGGTTTGCCGTCGGCGTTGCGAGACTTTTTACATTCAATAACAATAAACCGTCGCACTGGCTTATTGAAATTTTTCTTAACAGTGTAGTAGTTAAAAATCGCCTGCATTATAAAAAGTGTTTTCTGTGCGCCGTGGCTGCTAAACGTGTCGACAAATTTGTGGTCGATAATATCCACGCCCTTAGGGTCTACTGCAGACTGCACGACTAAGTCGGACACCGCTTTTATAGGTAGCGGTAGTCCTTCTACCTGCGCCATGCCAACATACTCCACTCCAAGCACTTTTTTATATTTGGGCGGCTTCTCCAAATAAAACCCGACAGCCTGGAGATATTCTCTCTCCATACTCTGCCGTTTTGCTTGTCGCGCGGACTTTGTCTTTGCGCGACCGAAGTTAATTTCAAAATCTGCGACGTTGCGTAAATTTTCCATGCCAAGAGCGGTTGCCCCCTCTTTATCGATACCGCCGTAGTAATGTTGCATGGCTATATGAGCAGCGCGTCCCACTACAGACGAGGGGTTCGATGGCGCGTCATAGATTAACTCCACGTAGCGCTTATACCACGCGAGAGGATTCCTCAAATACGCCATCAAGGATGAATGGCTCCAGTGTTTGATTGGCAGTTCTGGCTGTTTTTGCTTCCGTTTCTTACCCTTTCCGGCCATGCCTTCAGTATACAAAAATATAATGCGGGAGGTTTAGCCTCCCATATCAGAAAAGAAAAAGCCTCTCTGAGGGTGAGTCAGAGAGGGGTTTTAGGGAATCAGAGAAACGGATGAGGCAGATCGAGCTCCGCGTACAGCAACTCCATGAACTCGCCGACCATCTTCGCCTCGTGCCACGGAAGCGCGCAAGGAGAGAATTTTTTGCCATGGCGCGCAAACCCATCCACCCACCCTTGGGTAAGACGGAGATCCATTCCCGTCTTCTCCTCGCAGATGATGAGCACTACCTCGGTCAACTCTCCATGCTGCCAGTCCGAAGCGTAGTAGATCTGCACGACCTCGTTGTTCAGAGAAGCACGGAAGGAGCCGGTCGAGGTTAAGGATTTGATTACCTCGAAATTCTTCCCCTCACCGAAGAGCCTGGGGAGCTCTTTGAAGTCGAGTGTCGGTTGCTCCAAGTAAGCCCCTAACGGCTTTTCGAGCCAAGAGAAAAGCGACGAGAACCACGCCCGGGTACCAATCTGTAGAGACTGTAGCGACATGGTCGCCTCCCTTCTACGCTGGTTAACGCATTGAACACCTACCAAAATCCTACAACGAGAAGTTTTGTATGTCTAGGCTTCATAATTTAAAAGAAAAAAACTCCCCTGTCAGACAAGGGAGGTTTCGAAGGTGAGAACATAGGGCTTCAACCCCTTCGGTAGAGGCGACACTTCACGAAGACGCTCCATGAAAAACTCGAGCGCAAGCACTTCGTGTTCATTAACCCGATCAAGGGGAAGAACTGCCGGAGGGTCGGGGCGTTGCAGTTTTACCAAAACGCCGTCCTCGAACGTAATAAACAACCCCCTGTGCCACCTGCACTCAATCTGTACAGTTTCAACCAGACCGCGGCCGTTTTGCCAGGCAGCAGTATGTTCAATCCGTACGCGGTCATTGTACACATGGCTCTGGTTCCGGATGCCGCGTGGCCCAACAATGGTGCGCTCCACTTCAAATTTACTCAGATCAACTGAGGCAAGATCTTCAAGGTGGAGATTGGAAAAACCCCAGATGCGTCTCCAAACTACCTCGAGGCGATCACGTGCCCGGAGACACTTGAGCCATAGCCACGCGACGATAATAGCGAGAACCATATGGTGGATGTACCAACGCTGGAAGCGATTATGTAGTGATTGTACAAGCGACATAGTCGCCCCCTTTCCGGCCATTTCTGGCCTAATTGATTCAAAGAACCTGCAAAAAGATTACAGGGTAAAACTAGTCCGGTCTAGTAGCTGCGGAGGCGCTTAGCCTTGTCGTGAGTGCGGATGCGCTCAAGGGCTTTTGCTTCAATCTGGCGAATGCGTTCGCGCGTAACGCCGAACTTCTTACCTACTTCTTCAAGTGTATGGTAGATGCCGTCTTCAAGGCCGTGGCGGAGTTTCAAAATTTCGCGCTCTTTTGGAGAAAGCTCGTCGAGGATCTCGTGGAGCTGGTCGCCCAAGATGCGGCGAGACACTTCCTGGTCTGGAGAAAGGATTTTGTCATCTTTAATAAAGTCGCCGAGTACTGACTTTCCGTCATCGTCATCTGAACCAACTGGGCTTTCAAGCGAGACAGTATCTTGGTCGATCTTTTCAATTTGGTAAATCTTATCTACATCGACACCCATTTCAAGTGCAATTTCTTCAGCAAGTGGGTCGCGGCCAAGGTCTTGTGCCAAGCGACGTGAGACTTGCTTGTATTTAGCGATAGTTTCAACCATGTGCACCGGAATGCGGATGGTGCGGCTTTGGTCGGCGAGGGCGCGTGTAATAGCCTGGCGGATCCACCAGGTGGCATACGTTGAGAATTTGTATCCCTTTGTATAGTCGAATTTATCTACGGCTTTAAAGAGGCCAAGGTTCCCTTCCTGAATAAGGTCCAAAAGTGTAAGGTCAGGAGAGCGGCCTACGTATTTCTTTGCAATAGAAACCACCAAACGGAGGTTTGCGCGAGCAAGCAAGTTACGAGCTTCGCCGTCCCCTTCTACAATGCGTTTCGCGTAGTCGCGCTCTTGCTGAGCATTAAGCAGCGGGTAGCGGCCGATTTCACGGAGATACATCTGGATAGAATCGTATGAAGAGTCGGAGCGAGAATAGCCTTTCTCAAGCGGCTCAGATTCAATCTCAAGCATGCCGCCCCCTTCGAGTACGTCGATGTGTGCGGTTGAGAATTTGTCGTACAACTCTTCAAGAAAATCGACATCGGTTTCGATATTTGGAAATACTTTCAGAATTTCATCATAGGTAACGAAGCCACGCTGACGACCGCTCGCCATCAACGTTTCTGCTTTTTTATTTTGGTCGTTCTGTTTTTTAGCAGCCGCAGGACTTACTTTGACTACCGCGGGCTTTACTTTCTTTGCAGGAGATTTTTTAGGAGCAACCTTGGCGCGGCGTTTTGCTGCAGCAGCACGAAAATTCTTCGCTTTTACAATAACGCTTTTAGCACGCTTCGCTGCCTTCGCAGGTTTGCGTTTTACTGCCTTTTTAGTTTTCGCCATATTTGAAAATAATATACCAGAAAAACCCTATTTGCGCAATTCCTGCTGGCGTTTTTTAAGCGTTGCCAGCTTCTGCATTAACATACCCTGAGCCTCAGGAAGCGCTGCGTAAAGTTCATCTCGAACTCGGGCCATTTCCTCATCTATAAGACCCCGCTCAAGAACCTCGAGCAATTCTGCCACAATAGCATTTTTGTCCTCTCCCAACGATTCAAACTCAAAACGAAACTTTTCTGCACCGTCGGCGAATGCGTGCTCGATGTGCTCTTTGCGAGAAGCTCCTAGTAATGTTTCTACACGTTGCTTAGTACTTTCGTCTGTATCATAAAATAGCAGCAACGCAGCGGTGCGCTCCAAAGAAGAAGGTTGGTTCCCTGTTTCTACTGCCGCAGGAGTATCGCCTTCGACTTCGTTTATAGACAATACCGGTCGCTTTATAACTTCTGCATGAATTGCCGCCTCAGGCACGCGCAAACGTCCTGCAACCGTGCGAGTAAAATGCGCTTGTTCTATCTTGCTTTGAATGGCTGCGATAAGTGGAACAACCTGCGCTTCTACAAGTTTTGCGTAGGCACGTTCATCTCGTGCCTGAGGACGGAGTACGTCCAAGAAAAATTCTATCGAGGCTTTTGACGTGCGGATTGCCTGCTTTAGTGACTCTGAATCTTCTTTAGCAATATCTGCAGGATCTTTTCCATCTTTAAAATTTGGAATCTTTACATCAAAACCCATCTTGAGCGCCATCTGTGCACTCTTAAGGCCAGCACGAATACCAGCCGCATCACCATCGAGCGCGAGTACAAGGCGTTTTGAATATCGCGAGAGAAGAGAGAGATGTTCTTCAGTAATTGCTGTACCAGAACTTGCGACAGCGAATGGAAGGCCGGACTGGTGGCTCATAATGACATCGAACTGTCCTTCTACGAGCAACACACAATCTGCCTTGCGGATAAAATTCTTTGCCTTATCCAATCCATACAGCACGCGCGATTTTTTAAAGATCGGAGTTTCAGGACTGTTTACATATTTTGCCGGTTCAGCCCGCGGTTCCGGAGCCCGCAAAGTCCCTTCGGGACCGCGGGCCTGGGCTTTGCGGGCTTCGCCTTCCATCTCTTCAAAGAATCTGCCTGAAAACGCGATAACCTTCCCTCCCGCGTCAAACAGCGGGAACATAATGCGCCCACGAAATCGGTCATATATGCTATCGGGCGAGGTCCGACCTCCCCCATTAGTGGCGAGGTCGGACCTCGCTGGATTAACCGCAAGGCCTGCTTCAATAATTAAATCTTTGCTATATCCTTTTTTTATTAAATATTCAGAAAGGTCGCGCCAATGCGCTGGCGCATATCCTATTCTCCAACTCTCAATAGTTTCGTCTGTGACTCCGCGCTTTTCTTTTAGATATTCCAAAACGTCTGACCTCTTTTTGAGTTCATCTTGAAAGAACGCAGTTGCATCTTCAGACACATCGCGCAGTTGTTCTTCTTTTTCCTTATCTTCTTGTCGTGGAACGTAGGTGTTCTTCAGCACCACACCTGCCTTTGTCGCGAGTTGCTGAAGCGCAGTTTTAAAATCTATATGTTCTATTTTTTCAACAAAGGTAAAGATGTCGCCCTTCTCGCCACATCCAAAACAAATGTAACTCCCACGCTCTGGTGAAATCATGAATGACGGCGTTTTTTCTTTATGAAACGGACAGCGCGCACGCATATTCCTCCCCGCCCGTTCGAGTTTTACATACTCTCCCACCACATCCTGGATAGAAAGCTTGTCTTTTATCTCCTGTACCTGCGAGTCCATCGTGTGCCTATTCTAGCCGTTTTTTCGTCTTTGCGGAGGTACTTGACAAAATATATTAGTATATTGTAGAATTCAGGCCGGACCTACAAGGAGGATCCGATGTCGAAGCGAGAAGAACTCTTGGTGCAGGCCAGTGAGGCCGAGTCCAGCGCCAGGTCGCGTGCCAAGTATGATGATCACTCCGGCGCCGAGCAACTTCGGGCCACCGCCGCGCGGCTTCGCAAGGAAGCCGACGAATTGCCCAAGGAAGAATGGTGATCTCCCAGGTACGAACAAGGCCGCGCAACCCAACTGGGAAGCGCGGCCTCAATCTTTTTATATTCTATATTTTACTTGTAGTGAACGCAGTCGAACTACGCTACCTCTTCTTTGCTTGCTACAGGAGTTGCTGCTTCTGGAGCTTGCGGAGCGAAGCGGTTAACCAATTTTTCTTTTGGAGAACCCTTGAAGCCGGTACCTGCTGGGATAAGGCGGCCGATGATAACGTTTTCTTTGAGACCTTCGAGTGGGTCGGTTGAACCGTACATCGATGCCTTAATGAGCATACGTGTCGTGTTCTGGAATGATGCTGCTGAGAGGAAGCTCTGGCGTGAGAGCGAGACATCCAAGATACCCATCACGAGTGAGTCACCCTTTGCTGCTTCACCACCTGCTTCTTTTGCCACATCGCTTGCGGCATTAAGGTCTGCGGCGCTGACAACATCGCCTACTGAGTATTCAGTACCTCCAGCATTTGAAACTTTGAGACGGCTGAACATCTGGCGGATGATAACTTCAAGGTGTTTTGCTGAGATGTTTGCACCCTGGAGTTCGTAGATCTTCACGATTTCAGAGATGATGTATTCCTGTGTTTTCTCCTTACCTGCGTACTTGAAGAGGTCTGAGAGGTCGGCTGAACCGTCCGTGAGGAACTGGCCCTTCTCGATTCTCTGTCCTGCCTTCACAAGCGGCACGCGGCGGAAGTTCACATCATATTCAATCGTATCTCCAGCCTTAGCAGATTTCTTTCTATATTCCAGGTCAGGCGCAACGATGATGGTCTTTTCTTTACCTTCATCTTTGATCTCAATGACTTCGCCTGACACTGATGCAATAACCGCAGGGTTGCGAGGTGCACGGCGTTCGAAGATTTCTTCAACGCGTGGGAGACCTTGTGTGATGTCGCCACCAACTGCAGCGGCACCGCCGGCATGGAAGGTACGCATGGTGAGCTGTGTGCCCGGCTCGCCGATTGCCTGTGCGGCAACTGTACCGACAGCTTCACCCAGTGCGACTGCCTTCATAGTGCCGAGGTCTGCGCCGTAGCAGTGTACACAGAGACCACGGTGAGCCTTACATGATACTGGTGAGCGAACAATTACTGAGTTCACTCCCATATCTTCAATATGTTTTGCGTCAGCGTGAGTGAGGAAATGACCTTTCTTGTACTGGACCTTTCCTTCATGCTCCACGTCTGCTGCCAAATAACGGCCGCTAATGTTCTGCGCCAAGAAGGTACCGATACCTGATGCGCTTTCGCGTTTGATTTCAAGACCATCCTTCGTACCGCAATCTTCAAGCGAGATAACAACGTCCTGCGCAACGTCGAAGAGACGACGTGTGAGGTACCCTGCTTTCGCGGTGTTAAGCGCGGTGTCTGAAAGACCCTTACGTGAACCGTGCGTTGTAATGAAGTACTCAAGCGGAGAAAGACCTTCCTTCATCGACTTGGTAATTGGGAATTCGATAGCTTCACCAGTTGGAGATGCGATAAGACCCTTCATGCCGGCCATCATGGTCACCTGCGCGATAGAACCGCGGGCACCAGACTTAAGCATGTCGGATACGCTGCCGTGTGCTGCGAGCGTACCTGGCATAAGTTTTTCAACTTCAGATTTTGCTCCGTGCCAGATTTCAACGTTCATGCGGTAGCGTTCTTCTTCAGAAAGAAGACCGTTCTGCCAGTGCTGTACGACTTCTGCCGATTTCTTTTCTGCTGCTTCAACAATCGCATCCTTTTCTTTTGGAACGCGGATATCATCGAGTGACCAGGTTGTGCCTGACTGTGTCACATAGCGGAAACCGAAGTTCTTAATTCTGTCGAGGATTTCTGGAATCTTCTCAAGGCCGTAGCGAGCAATAAGGTCGTCGAGAAGTTTTGTAAGACCCTTCTTGTCGATTGGGGTGTTGATGAATGGGTAGTCGCTTGGGAAGACGGTGTTGAAGAGCAAGCGGCCTACCGTTGTTTCAAAGAGTTGTCCGCCGAATGCTGCGTACTTCTCTTTATCAGATGGCATAACTTTCACCTTTGCCTGGAACCCTACGTGACCGTAGTCGTACGCCAAGATTGCAGAGTTTGGTGATGGGAATGCAAGACCTTCGCCCTTCATACCCTCAACCTCCTTGGTCATCCAGTATGAGCCCAAGAGAATGTCGAGGAGTTTCGATGCAACCACTGGTTCACCGTTACCTGGCTTGAGGATGTTCTTCGTTGCCGACATAATCTCGCGTGCTTCTGATTGAGCTTCCGGAGAAAGTGGGACGTGAACGGCCATCTGGTCGCCGTCGAAGTCTGCGTTGAACGCAGGACATACGAGTGGATGGAGCTGGATAGCATTGCCTTCAATAAGGATAGGTTGGAAGGCCTGGATACCGAGGCGGTGGAGTGTTGGTGCGCGGTTCAAGAGAACGTATTTATCTTTGATGACATCTTCAAGAATTGCCCATACCTCTGGCACACCTTCGTCGATAAGACGACCTGCACCACGGATGTTGAATGCGAGTTCTTTTTCAAGCAACTTGCCGATAACGAATGGGCGGAAGAGTTCCAGCGCCATGTGCTTAGGAAGACCGCACTGGTTGAGGCGGAGTTCTGGACCGACAACGATAACTGAGCGGCCTGAGTAGTCGACGCGCTTACCGAGCAAGTTCTGACGGAAGAGACCGTGCTTGCCCTTCAAGTTGTCTGAGAGAGACTTGAGAGGACGAGTGCGAGCCTGTGTTGTTGCAGAGAACGCTGCACCACCGTGGCGGATAGAGTTGTCGATAAGTGCGTCAATTGCTTCCTGCAAGATGCGCTTCTCGTTGCGCAAGATGACATCTGGCGCGCTGATTTCGATAAGTTTCTTGAGGCGATTGTTGCGGTTGATAACGCGGCGGTAGAGGTCGTTTGAGTCTGATGTTGCGTGGCGGCCGCCGTCGAGGGCAACCATCGGGCGAAGGCCCGGCGGAATAACCGGGATGCGGCTGAGGAACATCCACTCAGGGCGAACATTCGCACGGATCATACCGCGAAGGAGTGAGAGACGCTTGCCGAACTTCTCGCGGTCAGCAGCACCTGCCTTAAGCAAGGCGGTTTCCACTTCTGCGACCATCTCCTTGAGGTTGAGCCCCTTGCAGAGATTGTAGAGGGCTTCTGCGCCGATACCCGCCTCAAACATTGCGCCGTACTTAATAGCGTAGCGGTGATATTTTGGCTCATCGAGAACCGAACCAACATAGATATTGTCGATATCGCGTTTTGCTTCGAGGAAAAGCTCTTTCATCTTGTCCTTGCTCTTCTCGTCCTGGAGATTCTTAACCTTTGCTTTGTATTCGTTTTCAAGTTCAGAAACGATGCGTTCCTTTTCTGCCTTGTGGACCTGCGTCACGATGTAGCCTGCGAAGTAGACAACCTTTTCAAGATCGCCGCCTGAGATGCCGAGCACCATAGCGAGGCGTGATGGAATAGCTCTTAGGAACCATACATGTGCGACTGGCACTGCCAAGTCGACATGGCCCATGCGTTCACGGCGTACGATTGCGCGTGTGATTTCAACACCGCACTTCTCGCAGATAATGCCTTTGTAACGGATGCCACGGTACTTACCGCAGTAACATTCGTAGTCTTTTTCAGGACCGAAGATCTTTTCGTCAAAGAGTGAGTTTTTCTCTGGGCGCTGGGTACGGTAGTTGATTGTTTCTGGTTTGGTGACTTCACCGTATGACCATTCAAGGATGCGTTCAGGTGATGCTGGGCGGATGCGAACTGCGTCGAAGTCTGAAACTTCTGCACCTGGAGTTTTGCGTGCGTTTGGAACAATGCTGCCATTACGCAAGAGTTCTACATCGAGCGCCAAACCGCGGAGAGTGTGGAGAAGGACGTTAAACGACGCTGGTGCGTAGTGGTTCGAGATGCGCTCACCGCGAACGATAGAGTCGAAGGCTGCTGAGCGACCCATAATGTCGTCGGACTTAATCGTGAGCATTTCGCGGAGTGTATATGCAGCTCCGTAACCAAGAAGTGCCCACACTTCCATTTCTCCAAAACGCTGACCGCCGCCCTGTGCCTTACCACCGAGTGGCTGCTGCGTGATAAGAGAGTATGGTCCAATTGAGCGCATGTGGATCTTGTCTTCCACCATGTGGTGAAGCTTCAAGATGTACATGTAACCCACTGCGATATCTTGTTCAAATTTCTCGCCAGTGCGGCCGTCGTAGAGTTTGATTTTGCCGCTTTCGTTAAAACCAGCCTTCTTCAACTCTTCACGAATTTCCCCTTCTGTTGCACCTGCAAATGGTGGACAGATTGCTTGGTAGTTAAGCGTGTTTGCTGCAAGACCGAGGTGGAGTTCCAAGATCTGACCGAGGTTCATACGTGAAGGAACGCCGAGCGGAGTCAAAATAACATCAACTGGGCGACCATCTTCCATGTACGGCATGTCTTCTTCTGGAAGGATGCGTGAGATAACACCCTTGTTACCGTGGCGGCCTGCGAGCTTGTCGCCGACAGACACAGTGCGGAGCTGTGCAATTTCAATATGGATACGCTTGATGATGCCGGACTCCAAATGGTGACCTGCCTCGCGTGAGAATACCTTGACGCTGATGATGCGGCCGCGCTTGCCGTTTTCCATGCGGAGCGATGAGTCTTTAACATCGCGAGCCTTGTCGCCGAAAATCGAGCGGAGCAAGCGTTCTTCTGGAGTAAGCTGAGTTTCACCCTTTGGCGTGATCTTACCAACGAGGATGTCGCCAGGACGAACTTCAGAACCAACACGAACAACACCGTCCTCGTCGAGGTTGCGGAGTTTTGTTTCAGAGACGTTAGGAATGTCGTGAGTTGTTTCTTCTGCACCGAGCTTGGTGTCGCGGACGTTGCAAACAAACTCTTCGATGTGGATAGATGAGAATTTACCATCTTTTACGAGACGCTCAGAAATGATGATTGCGTCTTCGTAGTTTGCACCAGACCAGCACATAAATGCCACGAGGGCGTTCTGACCAAGGGCGAGCTGACCGCCATCTGAGGTCGAGGTATCGGCGAGCAAGTCACCTTTCTTAACCTTGGTGCCAACAGACACTGCTGGGCGGCTGTGGAGTGCGGTAAAGCCGTTTGTGCGGACAAAGTTTACGAGAGGATATTCAAGCTCCTTACCCTTTTCGTTTTTAACAATGACGCGCTTGCCGTCTGCCTGGACAACAGTACCTGCCTCTTTTGCAAGAGTAAGGCGGCCAGTGTCGCGAGCTGCACGTGCTTCCATACCGGTTGCAACGAGCGGAGCCTCAGGAAGAATCACAGGCGTTGCCTGCTTCTGCATGTTCGAACCCATGAGGGAGCGGTTTGCGTCGTCGTGCTCGAGGAACGGAATCATCGACGTTGCGATAGAAAATGGCTGCGCTGGGTCTACGTCAATATATTTAACTTCATTGCGTGGCATGCGTGTTGGTGAACCGCTGAGGCGTACTTCAACCATGTCTTCAGTTATCTTGCCGTCTGGGTCTACGCGAGTCGCGCCGTGTGCAATGATCTGCTTTTCTTCTTCAGCTGCGTTCAAGTACACAACTTCGCCAGTAACTTTACCGTTTGCAACTTTAACGTATGGAGTTTCAATCATGCCGAACTCGTTCACGCGTGCAAATGTTGAAAGACGCAAAATAAGACCGATGTTTGGGCCTTCAGGAGTCTGGATTGGGCATAGGCGTCCGTAGTGCGATGGGTGCACGTCGCGGACTTCGAAACCTGCGCGTTCGCGGGTAAGACCGCCTGGGCCGAGGGCTGAAAGAGTTCTCAAGTGTTCAAGCTCTTCAAGAGAGTTTGTTTGCTGCATGAACTGTGCGAGCTGGTTGGTGGTGAAAAATTCTTTGATACGAGCTTGCAGCGGGCGTGGGTTTACGAATTGTTGCGGCATCGTTGCCTCTGTGTCGATAGTCGACATGCGGTCCTGGATGTTGCGCTTCATGTGCGTCAAACCAACGCGGAGGCGCTGCTGGAGCATTTCTCCAACGTAGCGTACACGGCGGCTCCCTAGGTGGTCGATGTTGTCTTCAACTGCCTCTGGGTCATTCTCGAGTTCAAGAACATGCTGGAGCACCATCACAACGTCATCGAGAGACAATGTTCGGCGTGTAAGTTCTTTCTCGTCGAGAGATTTATTAAAGCGCTGGTTGAAGCGGTAACGGCCAACGCGGGAAAGGTCGTAGCGCTCTTCAGAGAAGATTGAATTTATGTATTCGCGTGCGTTTGCAGCAGTCGCCAAATCTCCATCGCGGAGGCGCTTGTGGATTTCCACATAGGCTTCATCAACAGTCTTTGCTGGATCCTTTTCAATAGAAAGAGCTGCCCATGTCTTACCTTGAGGAGTATTTGAGAAGAGGTCTTTGATGTCAGAGTCGGTTGGAGCTCCTAAAACGCGAAGAAGAGACGACGCAGGGAATTTGCGCTTGCGGTCAATGCGTACCCAAAGCATGCCGTCTGCATCAGATTCAATTTCAATCCATGCACCACGAGAAGGGATGATCTTCGCACCAAAGTGGCGTTTACCCTTTACTTCATCAGCTGTGAAGAAAACGCCGTATGAACGTGCGAGCTGTGGAACAATAACGCGTTCAACACCGTTGATGACGAAAGAACCGTGGTCTGTCATCACTGGAAAATCAGCAAGGAAGATTTCCTGCTCTTTTTCTGTACCTGCGACTTTGTTCTTCACCCGGACGATTGCACGGAGCGGGATGTCGAGCGACATCTTCTGCGCCTTTGCGTAGTGCTCGTCGAACTTCGGTTCACCAAGTTCGATCTTTACGAACTCGAGGTCAAATTTCTTGCCGGAATAGTCTTTGATAGGAGTAAACTCCTTGAAGATTTCCTTTACACCATCCTTAAGAAGAGTGTTGAAGGAATCTACTTGTGCTGCAACCAAGTTGGGGGTCTCGGTGCGGGGCTCACGATAACGGCTGAAGAATTTTTGTTCGCGCATGGGTTTATTAATGACGAGCTTAGTAATGGGCACGGGCTGATAAATGCACGTAGTACTAAATGCGAAAAAGTGGGCGCGTAAAACGCTCCCCCGCTTGGGCTTATTGCCGTTGCTCCTTCTTGGTCTATAACCTGACCACTATGTAAACTTGTTTTGAAACCAAGCCCTCAAAACTCATTCTACTCTTCTAGCTTTCGCCTCAGAGTGCCCCGCCTTGTTTCGTTAACCAGTATACCCCTCCCGTCGTTCACGTCAAGTTTATCTGCCGCTAGGCAGGCTCATGTGGGTAAAATAAAAGACCGCCCTACCCTGGAGGGGTAGAACGGTCGAGATTGAAGGGCTACTTGCCCACGCCGACCGCGGAAGGAGCCCCGAGAGGCTGCCAACCTTTTTCGGTCATCACCTGCAACGGGCCGGCTTCGACCACGGGCTTACCCTGACAGTGCGGATTCCGCGCACAGAGCTTGACCCCGAAGGCACCCCTCACCTTGAGAGAGCCGCAGCCACAGGATTCGCCCGACCGAGCCGGAGCCGGAGCCGCGATCAGATTGGTTCGCTTTGCCATTGTCTTGAACTCACTATTTTCTGGGTTGGAGAGTCGATTACTTCTGGTTCATGCCCTTGGCAGACTTGTCCTGGGGCTGACTGCCCCAGAACTTGTCCTCCTTCACTCCCGACGAACACCCACCGTTGGGGACCTTTTGCATGCCCTTAGCAAATTTCGGCTTCGCCATTTTGAACGTTCCCTTGTTGGAAGAACAATCTATAGAAAATATGTAAGGTTTGGACCCTCACATAACGATGACCATACTCCTCATCAAATCTTCAGTCAACGGAAGTTATAAACCTTTCCCTCGACTACGCTCGGGGCAAACCACTCTGGCGCTTGGTGCGTTGAGTATCTATATTTGCGTGATGGCCTGAAAGTAGGACCTTCGGCACGCGATATTCTTTCTTCTTGTGAGTGAATACTTCAGGGCGAGTGTAGACATCGTGGCTTGCAACACGTTCCTCTTCCAACGATTCAAACTTGCCTAAAACACCCTTAATCTGACGTGCAGTCGAATCAATAATAGTAAGCGCTGGAACTTCCCCGCCGGTCAAAATATACGGACCGACTGAAATCTCTTCCGCTTTCAAAATCTTCTTTACGCGGGCATCAATCCCCTCGTATCTGCCGCACAAAATAATCACTTCTTTTTCTTTTGCGAGTTTCTTAGCGTATGCATTAGTAAACTCCTTCCCACCCGCCGAAGTGATAAGAATTTTTGGTCTTGCTTGTCTAGTCCCATATATGGGACTAGATTTCGATTTACCCGTTATTTTTTCTACTGCTTTGATGAACGGCCCTGCCTGCAGCACCATGCCCGGGCCGCCGCCGTACGCTTTGTCGTCTACTTTTTTATAAAACCACTCTTTTGTCCCGCGAACTCCCTTTGCAGGAGCGCTCACAAAATCACGCAGTTGGTACGCCTTAACGCTCAGAAGTTTGTTTTTCTGGGCACGCCCCAAAATAGACGCGCTTGTATACGCTTCAATAACCTCTGGGAAGAGTGTTACTACGTGAAATTTCATAATTCGCACAATACCATAGTTTTATTGCATTCATAGGCTCGAATGCTATAGTGCGCGCAGTAGCACATCAACTGGAAAGGACATCGAATGTGCATTCTGCGTGATGGAACTATGTGCATCCTTCTTTCGCGAGGCGAACAGTTGGCGCAGCACAATTTCGAGGAGCGTAAGGGGCCTTACCCCAAAGCGCTCGCCGACCGCCTGCACGAGCAAGGAATCATGACTCGTGATGAACATCTACGGCAGAGTCTGCTCCGGCGAAAGGAGCATATCGAAAGGTATGCTCAGCAGGGGCCTAGACGCTTCTATCTGGGAATGGACTGTTCTGCTGAAGAGAATGCGTTCATTCATGGGAAGTCTCATGCCTTGCAGGCGGATTTTTTCTTCCCGCGTGAACTGTGGGGCCCGATGTTTGAAGGTTTTACAGAACTCCGCAGACAACGCTTCCGCACCCACCTCACCAACTGGCATGGCACTGCGGAGCAGGCACTGTTTCTACTATCGTACCCCGAGTTCGAGAAATGGTTCGATGAATGTGTACCGAACGAAAAGGAACACGGCCGCAAGAAACGTATCCTAATCGACCGCGTACTTGCAAACACGAAACTGCTCACGAAAGTCACACAGACAGCTTCGACCCACACGCTGGGCATCATTGCTGAGCGGATGTTCTTCGACCTTTCAAGCAACAACGTCACACTTTGGAACAGCGGCGTCCTTGCAATGATCGTCCAAGCGCTTCCGGAACAGCATCGACACCACTTTGAAAGGCTTGGCAGGATGCGCACCACGCTCCACGCCCTGCCCGAAAATGGTCCGTCGAAAATTTCTGCACACAGTAAGCGTCAAGCGATCAAGAAGCATGTCCGAATTTGCGCCTATCTGCTCCGAGGCAACCCCTCTATCGTGCGAGACGCTATCAAGCACATAGTTGATAGTCTGACTGCGTCGCAGACACACTCAACCGCGCTCGCCGCCTGAACAAACAACGCCCCGGAGTTATCCGAGGCGTTTTTTCTTTTTAGAAATTTGAGAGATTAAAAATTACCCAAGCTGTCCATTGCTTCATCAATAGACTTCATCTGTGGAGTTGTAGGAGCTTCGTGAGTTCCATCCCAACCAGTGTTAGCGCTGCCGCCACCATGTTCTGCTGAACGCACGCCGCCTACTGGTTCGTTAATTTTCAAGTTAACGCGGGCGTTGTGCTTCATGCCGACAACGCGGAGAAGCGTGCGGATTGCCTTTGCGGTATTGCCCGAACGGCCGATGACTTTGCCCATATCTTCTTGATTGAGATCAAGCATAAGGAGCACGCCCATCTCGTCTACGGTGCGAGTGATCTTAACGTCTTCCGGGTGGTCAACCAAACCCTTAACGACAAACTCCAAAAACTCCTGATCTTTTTCTGTCATCTCTGAATATTTAATTGTAGTAATTGAGCACTACCTGAAGTTTAGGCTTGTGGAGCTTCCTGCGCAACTGAATTATCCTCAGGTGTCGTTTCTGTTGGAGCAGCGGCTTCTTCAACTACTGCAGCTGGTGCTGGAGTTTCTGCAGGGGCTTCGGCAACTGGAGCTGCTTTGAACGCTGGAAGAATGTTTATCTTCTTTGCGTCAATTATTTTTTGAGATACGAGGAGGTTGTGTACGGTGTCAGAAACTGTTGCGCCTTGTGACATCCAGTGTTTGATGCGCTCTCCGTTAAGTTCAACACGGTTCATTTTCGGATTGTAAGAACCAACCATTTCGGTGTATTTACCTGGTTGTGGCTTGCGTTTGCTTTCAACGACAATAACCCGGTATGACGGGTCGTTCTTTCTTCCTACGCGGCTGAGTCTGATGGTCAACATATGTTCTAAGTAAAATGCCCCTCGTGGGGATGGCGATACTCTAGCAGGATGCTGGTAAAACGTCAATGAATGCGCTAGTATACGCTTATTAATGCCTCCCGAACGACGTGTTTCGCCTAGTCAGGCGGAGAAAAAGACCATTTCAGGAATTGTGCAGGTAACCCGCAAAGGTGTGGGCTATATGCCCATATCTGCTGACGCTCCTAAGAAGAAATCTTCGGACGATATCGAGATATTTCCTGAAAAACTTAACGGTGCACTGAACGGCGACCACGTTGAAGTTGAACTACTTTCCGTCTTCCCCCGCCCTCGCGGCCGCGTTAAGAAAATCGTACAGCGCGCGAAAACTCGTTTCGTATGCACCCTTCGAGTCGTCACAGGAAAACATGTTGCCGTCGCAGACGACATGCGCTTCCCTAAGCCCATCGAAATCGTAAATTCAAAAGAAGACAAGGAAGGCACGAAAGTTTTAGTCGAACTCACTTCATTCGATGGGGAGAAGGCTGTGGGTAAAATCGTAGAAGTGATAGGCGCTGCAGGAGAACATCGTGTCGAGATGAACGCCATCGTTCTTGAACACGGGTTTGAAACTCAGTTCCCTCCTGAAGTATTAGCGCAGGCACAGGATATAGAAAAGAATCACGCAAAGATAATTGCAGGCGAAGCCGGGAAGCGCACAGACTTCCGCAACAAACTTACATTCACCATCGACCCTGTTGATGCAAAAGACTTCGACGATGCACTTTCCATTGAACAAATCGATGCAGATACATACGAGATAGGCGTACATATTGCAGATGCATCATATTTCGTGCGTCCAGGCACAGCACTCGACGACGAGGCTATAAAGCGCGGCACGAGCGTCTACTTGGTTGACGCGACTATTCCTATGCTTCCGCACGAGCTCTCTGGAAATGTATGCAGCTTGAAGGCAGATGAAGACAGACTCGCCTTCTCAGCAATCTTCAATATCACTACAAAAGGAGAAGTTCTTAGCCGCCGTTTTGAGAAAACTATCATTCGTTCCAACAAGCGTTTTACCTACGAGCAAGCCCAGGAAATTTTGGACGGAAAAGTGTCTGCTCCAGAATATGCACCAGCTTTGAATACTCTCTGGTCTATCGCGCAGATTCTCCGCAAAGAAAAAACTAACCGAGGCGCAATAGACTTTGGCGACAATGAGGTTCGCTTTACACTTGATGAGAACGGCACCCCTATTGGCGTTGTGCGCAAAGAGCGCATCGATACAAACCTTTTGATCGAAGAATTCATGCTTTTAGCAAACCGTGAAGTCGCAAAGTATGTCTCAAAACTTGCTGAGAAAAATCCTGAACATGGTTTCGTATTTTTGTACCGCATCCACGACGACCCTAAGCCCGACCGCATCGATGAACTCGCAACCTTCGTTCGCGCTATTGGATATGACTTTGGTCAAAATAAAAAGAAGCCAACAGCAAAAGATATTGCGAAGTTGTTGAAAGACATCGAGGGCACGCCTGAAGAACATCTTATCCGCACAGCAACGCTGCGCAGTATGGCGAAGGCAATTTACTCGACGCGCAACATCGGCCACTTCGGATTAGCGTTCGACTACTACACACACTTTACCTCTCCTATCCGCCGCTACCCGGACGTGCTTGTACACCGCATACTGGCATCCCACCTCGACGGGCACCCTATAACACGCAAAGAATATATATCTCTTGAAAAGATGTGCATTGCTGCGAGCGAACGCGAAGCGAAAGCGGTCTCTGCTGAACGCGACTCTATCCGCTACAAACAAGTTGAATATTTGAGCGCACGCATCGGACAGGAATTTGATGCAATAGTTTCCGGCGTCACAGACTGGGGTATGTACGTGGAAGATAAAGAAACTGCATCGGAAGGTCTCGTACGTATGCGCTCACTTGAAGGAGATTTCTTTGAACATCGTCCAAAAGAATATGCGGTTGTTGGCCAGCGCACACAAAAAAAATACGCGCTCGGAGATTCCGTGCGCGTAAAACTTGTGGCTGCCGACTTAGCGGCTAGGACTGCGGACTTTGAGCTGGTCAGCGCCTGATATCGTAACTCAGGCTGCCGCCATTGGTCGATGGGTCGCGAGAGATAAACCGATGTGGCTCGTGTGAAAGCTTGCACGATGCATAGAACACCGGCATCTTTGCCTCGGTCGGCAACTGACTTATGGCGCCGAATTCTCGGACACCGTTGATTCCGTGCCCTTGGCAGATAACCCTACCATCTTGTTGCGAGAGGAGAAAAGCTCCGTCCGGGGTGTAGACTTCGACAATTCTAGCTTTCATTCGGAACGCTCCCTTGTGAACTCCTGAGTCCGACTATACACCCGATTTTTTATTTTGCTACTGCGAGAGCTTCTTCAAATTTGACGGAGAGAAGTTTAGAAACTCCGTCAGAGCCCATAGTGATGCCATAGAGAACGCCAGCGCGGGACATAGTTTCTCGGTTGTGGGTGATCAAAATAAGCTGAGATTTTTCTGCCAAGCTCTCGATCATGTCGCCATAGCGGCGTGAGTTTGCTTCGTCGAGCGCAGCTTCTGTTTCATCAAGAATAAGGAATGGCGGCGGGTTTACCTGCGACATTGCAAAGATAAGTGCGATAGATGTAAGCGCGCGTTCACCACCTGAAAGCATGTGGAGGCCTTTGATGCGCTTGTGTGGAAGCGAAATACTAATTTCAACCCCAGCTTCAACCTCTTCTTGTTCCTCATCTTCTTCATTACCTGAAGTTTCTCTCACCAACTGGAGCGCCGCAGTACCACCCCCAAACATAAGTTTGAAGAAACGGTCGAATTCCGTATTTATTTTATTCACACCTTCTTCAAAACGCACCTGCAGAGTTTGTGTAAGTTCAACAATCAACTGATTCAACGACTCTGTTGAAGCCTCTAAATCCATAAGTTCACGTGCCAAAAACGCATCTCGGTCTGAAGTTTCCTGGTGCTCTTTGAGCACCTCTGAAGAATTGCCCGCGCCAAGCTCTTCGAGTCGGATTTTCATTCGCTCTAGTTTTCGTCTACGTTCTTCCTGAACCATGCGTGGTTCATCAGCTACAGCCGCATCCGACAAAAACTCTCCCGCTTCATCACGCAGTACATGTTCTGCGTATGCACCAACTTCACGCCCGAGCAACATGGCAGCGTCACCCACCTCACGTTTAAATTGCTCTGTATCACGGCCAAGAATTTCTTCACGGGCGCGTAAGCGAGCCAGGGTTGTTTCCAATTCACTTCGGCGTGCCATCGCAGAAAAGAGTTCGCGCTCAGCTTCACGATTTGCATCTTTTTCATTCTCAATTTTTGAACGCAGTTCTTTTACCGCCACCTCAATACGCTCTTGTTCTGCGCGCAACACACTGAGCTCGTGTTCAAGCTGTTGCTTGCGATTCTTAAGATCTTCAAGCGAAAGCCCTGGCGCCTCTTCTTTGTGTTGAATACGGTTTAAAAATTCTTTTGCAAATGAAACAAGAGCCAAGAGACGCTGCTTGACCTGCTCGCCATCAAGAGAAAGTAAGTCCCCGAGCCCGCGCTCTATATGCTCTGCAAATTCACGTACCTGTATGCCTGGCACAGAATCCTGCACCGTCTTTGCGATACGCTCATGGGCCTGCATCTCACCCTCAAGACGCCCAATGTCACGCACCAAAGACGCTTCATGGGCTGCAACTTTACGTCCCGCACTTTCAAGTTCCATCAATTCGGACGCACCGCTGTCTCCTTGCTTCTTTGCGACTTCGCTACGGAGATGTGAGATTAGGGTTTCAAGTTTTGTGTATTCTGCTACCGGTGGTTCTTTTTCTTCTGCAAGCATTCCGCCCGCAACGGTTAGGTATACATGTTCACGTTTAAAATATTCGAGATATTGCTCTACCGTATCGTGACGTAGTTTTTCTGACTGTTCGATCTTCTTTACCTGATTCTGTAAAAAGCGTAAGTGTGGCGCAAGTTCACGACGTAGACTTTCTACCTCTCGCATGTTTTCCGCAGTCTTTTCTAACTTTTTCTCTGCCTCTTCTTTTTTATACAAATACGCAGTAAGACCGAGTGCGTCTTCAAGCATCTCGCGACGTTCACGCGACGTTGATGAAAGAATGCGGTCTGCTTCGCCCTGCGAAATAATATGGTGGCCGGACGCGCCAATATTTGCCTGGCTCAAAAGTTCTGAAATGTCACGCAGACGTACCTGGCTGCCGTTAAGCAAATAGTCGTTGCCGCCATCGCGATGCACAACACGCTCAAGTGTTACTTCATCAAAATCTACATTGAGCGCTCTGTCTGTGTTATCAAACGTGAGTTTAACCGATGCACGACCGCCACGAGGTACCGCGGCCGAGCCGTTCCAAATCATGTCTTCGCCGCGCTTGCCACGCATAGACTTCATCGACTGCTCGCCGAGCACAAAACGGAAGGATTCTGCAATATTACTTTTGCCTGAACCATTAGGACCGACAATAGCCGTAATCGCAGAGGCAAATTGCAACTCCGTTTTTCGTGCAAACGACTTAAACCCCGCCAGTTCTATCGACTTCAACCGCATTGGTTCTTATTGTAGCAAATAAATAAAGCTTTTCTCGCCACCAGTACAACTGGCACATATCGTTACTAAACAGTCCCATATATGGGACTGTTTTATTTCTTCGGTTTACGTTTAGTTGGTGGATATATTGGCAACGACTCACCTTTCGGAGCTGGAAGAAATAAGTAATACAAAGGATATTTTTTCTTCAATCTATATGCCAAACTCGTTGCATATAAACGCTTTTGTGTTCTCTTTTTTAACTCCTTTTCAATTCCAGTAATTACGTGCTCATAGCCAAATATCTGGTCGTCGAGCCATCTTTGAACTCGACTTACAGTTGTTTTCCCGACACGCATTCGTCTTTGAATTGCATCGTATGATTCTCCAGCAAGAAGAAGCCGAGCGATAATAATGCGTCTTCCAAGCATAATTCGTTCGCTCTGAGTTAAAAGTTCTTTTAGAAAGAGTTTTGTCACTTCCCTTCCTTTCAACACACTCGTAGCCGTATACAATGTATCGAGTGTGACTATGATTTCCTGTTTTGTAAGATCGTCAATTTTTCGTTTCATACAGTCCCATATATGGGACTGATTGTACGCAGAAGGTGATGTGGGAGTTTTAAAGTAGTTGTAAGTTATTTCTGAACTAACAGATTACATTTACAGCAAAAGAAAAGGGCCGCAGTCTTGGCGTGTACTGCGGACCTAACGGGGATTCTACCCCTTCCACCCAAGCTGGGTCAGATTCCTGATCAAAGTGCCAGTAGGGGCGCACCGAACTTCAGGGCCGAAGAACTCGAATGTACCGCCAGGGCGCTCGTCCGTATAGAGGACCTTGAACCGTCCGTCTTTCTGAACGAGCTCGATGGCAATCCAGCTGCCGCGCACATCCCACTTCACATAGTAGCGATTGCCTTGGAACGGGCCCGTCCGGAAGCAACGCCCCGGCTCGATTTCATCGAAACTTTTAGTTTCCGGCTTCTTTACAGCCACTGCCATGACAGTCTCCTTTTTGTGCTCGTCGAGATTACCGTACCATTACCAACCCTTAGCGTCGAGGGCGGCGCGAGCTGCAGCTTGTTCCGCATCTTGTTTAGAACGGCCTTCGCCTTGAGCCAGCATTGCACTGCTTGCGTATACCCCAACAAGGAAGTGTTTATCGTGGTCTGGGCCAGTCTCTTTTATGACAGAGTAGTGTGGTGTCATTCCTTCATGCTCCTGCACTTTTTCTTGAAGCGTTGATTTTGCATCCTGCCATAGACGGTCTTTGATGATTATGTCCATCTTTGGGAATACGTGGTCGGTGATGAATTTTTTCGCTGCATCATACCCAAGGTCCAAATAAATGGCACCGACAACCGCCTCGAATGCATTTGCCAACAATATTTGTCGTGCACGACCAGTATCTTTTGCCTCTCCTTTTGAAAGCAAGAGATAGTCGTTCATCCCAATAGAGGCGGCAATATCTGAAAGCGTCACAGCATTTACCAGTGCCGCGCGATATGCAGTGAGGTCACCTTCGTGTTTGTCCGGATATGTCGTATAGAGAAAATGCGTTGACACAAGTTCAAGCACGGCGTCGCCTAAAAACTCGAGACGCTCATTGTGCCCCAAGTCATACCCTCGGTGTTCGTTTAAATACGAACGATGTGTAAAAGCCTGCCGGAGCAGATTTGCGTCATTAAATGTAAAACCTATCTTTTCTTCGAATGACTGAAAGTCTTTGTCCATGTGTCTGTCTTATTTTTTTACTTGGTTTTGGATGGCTTGCAGCGCCTTCGTTATGAGGGGCAACATATCATCATAAAAGTTCAGCTCGAGCGCATCCTGCATACGGAACCATCGAGCGTCGTCGAGGCCGCCAGTCTGTTTGAGCGATATCTCTCCGTACGGTGCTTCTGCAAGAAAGTATGTAACATGCTTGCGCTTCTTACCAGTCTTTGGGTCTGAGGCAACGTATTCGTTCTCGCCCACTTTTTCAATAAGCTTGATATCAAGCCCCATCTCTTCTTTTATTTCGCGAATGGTTCCCTCTTCAACAGTTTCGTTGGCAAACTCGGGCTTATCGCCTATTTTGCCCTTAGAGAGAGTCCAGTGGCCAAATATATCGTGCACAAGCGCAAGATATATATCTCCTTGGTGTCGTCCAAATACGATAGCGCCACCTAGATGCTGAACGGGTAGTTCTGCATACGGCACATCTTTTTTCTTTTTTGAAACTTCATCCTTACCCGGCTCGCCCAACTCTTTATAAACGGCACCGAGCACACCGTTGACAAACCTGCCGCTGTTTTCACCACCGAAGTTCTTTGCAAGTTCAATTGCTTCGTTGATAGCGACTTTTGCTGGCACCTTTTCACGGTCAGCAAATAAAAGTTCGTATAGACCTAGACGGAGTACGTTTCTGTCTACAAGTGCTATACGGTCGAGCGGCCATTCAGGGGCAGCTTTTTCAATCACTAAATCTAAATCGGCGCGGCGGTCTATAACACCCTGAAACAACTCCTCCATAAATGGAAGGTCGCCGGCGCCTGATGCAAATTCGCCTGCGTTTCTTTCAAGTGCCCCATCAAGAGCCTCTTTATTAGAATCACGGAAATCCCATTCAAAGAGAGTTTGGAGGACGACTGATCGTGATAGATGTCTATTTGCCATATGTCTTCGCCAGCTGGCGAAAAAGAACTAACAAACCCGAACCGCCCAGAGATAGAACCAAGAGCCAGCCTAGAATTACTTGCTTGCCTCGCTCTTGCTTCCAGCCTTTGCTGCCTTGCGTTTTGCCTTAGCGGCAACGTCGATGACAACACGTCCACGGTAGCGACCGCACTGTGCACATGCGCGGTGCGATACGCGAACAGCTCCACACTCGCATTTAGCGAGCGTCTTAGCTACAAGCGCATGGTGCGAACGGCGGTTTGCCGTGTGCGCGCGCGTATGTCTCATTCGGACTACCATGCCGCTACCATACCAAATAAGGTCAAAAATGACAATACGTCCTTCTGTGTACTTCGGAGATTCCAACGCGCGCGATGATATCCCGATGTCTCTTCGTCCCGTAGCCTTTATGGATTTCGAATCCGTATTCTGGGTACTGTTTGCCCAACCTGCACATCAAACGATCTCTCGAAACTTTTGCAACAATGGAGGCTAGTGAAATAATTGGCTCTGTCGCGTCGCCTCTAATAATGGTTTGTTGACTATATTCTTCTGGCGCAGAAAGTAATCCATCGAGTAGCACGTGGACGCCTTTTGGTTTTGGAGCAAGAGAACGGACGCCGCTAAAAATTCCCTTTCTTACAACTTTAGTAATACCGATGTCATCGATCATCGTATGTGATCCGAAGCGCACGCAAAAATTTATAGTTCCTGCTTTCTTTAACTCAACAGCAATTTCATACAACTCCTCCCTTTTCTTTTCAGTAAGTTGCTTTGAATCGTTGATTCCAGGGAAGGCTTTTTTGATATTAAAACCAACAGGGACTGAGACAATTCCTACAGAAACTGGCCCCGCCAATGGCCCCCTGCCCGCTTCATCCACCCCAACAAGAATCTTTTTCACCTCTAGAGTATAATCCAAACATGGCTGCGAAATTTACCCACCTTCACGTCCATTCGCACTATTCTCTCCTTGGCGCACTGCCAAAAATCCCTGCCCTGGTTGCTATGGCAAAAGAGCGCGGACTCGAGACACTGGCCCTTACGGATATCAACAACCTCTACGGAGCGATTGAGTTTATAAAGGAATGTAAAAGCGCTGGTATTAAACCCATAGTTGGTGTTGATGTTGAACTTGAGACAAACGGACGTCTTATCCTGCTCGCAGAAAACGAGATGGGGTATAAAAATTTGCTTGCGCTTGTTACCGACTCATATTTTAGAGAGGCAGAAGGCTCGCCAGTCGTGACACATGAGATGCTGCGCGCACGTAAAGAAGGGATTATTGCCATTACGCCGCCTCGCCTTAAAGAGACGAAGGAGCTGCGAGAGATATTTGGTGCAGACAATTTATATACAGATGTAGCGCTCCATGAGATTTTCTATCTGAACCCGGAAGACCGTCGCGCATGGGAGACAATGCGAAAAATTGCACACAACGACAACGCTGAGGGCAATAACGCATACCTTGAAGAGGAAGATTTCCACTTCCCTACCACTGCCGAAATGGAAGAGGAATTTTCAGAAGAACAGTTGGCAAAGACAATTGAAATTGCCGCACGCTGCAATCTTGAGCTTAAACTCGGCTCATGGGTATTCCCGGATATTCCTCTGCCAGAAGGCTCAACGTATGACCAAGAGCTTCGACGTTTGATTGAAGAAGGTTTACAGAAACTTGGGCTCGGCACTCCTGTCGTACGCGAACGCATAGAGTACGAATACAAAATTATTTGCGACAAAGGTTATTCTCCATACTTCCTTGTAGTGGCCGACCTTCTTAACTTCGCACGTACGAACGGCATTTTGACTACTATCCGCGGTTCGGTCGCAGGCTCGATGGTTACGTATGTCATCGGTATCACCAACGTGAACCCGCTTGAGTACAAACTGCCCTTTGAACGCTTTTTGAACCCGCAGCGTCCCAGCGCCCCCGATATCGACATGGACTACGCCGACAACAGACGCGATGAAATGATCGATTACGTCCGCAGAAAATACGGCGAGGCCCATGTCGCACAAATTGGTACCTTCGGTACGATGCTTGCGCGCGGCGTCGTCCGCGATGTTGCCCGTGCCTTGGGTTATCCATATGGACTTGGCGACCGTATCGCAAAAGAAATCCCCATGGGCAGCCAAGGCTTCCCCATGACCCTTGAACGCGCGCTCGTCGAGAATCCAGTTCTCGCAAAGATGTGTAAAGCAGACCCAGAAATGCAAGAAGTTATTGAGCTGGGTAAGAAACTTGAAGGATGCGCTCGACACATCTCCGTGCATGCTGCCGGCGTAGTTATTTCTCCGAAACCGCTTGTTGAATACACACCGCTCCAAAAAGATCCTAAGGGCGGCAAAATTATTACTCAATACGACATGTACTCAGTTGAAGAAGCCGGCTTGCTTAAATTCGACTTCCTCGGCATTCGAAACTTGGCAATTCTTGCGCACGCAGTGGAGCTTGTAGAAAAAATTACAGGTGAACGTGTCGAGATTGAACGTATTCCGGTTGATGACCAGAAAACATTCGAAATGCTTGCGCGCGGCGAGACAGAAGGAACCTTCCAGCTCAACGGCAGCGGCATGACACGCTACCTAAAAGAGCTCAAGCCAACGACAATCCATGACATCAACGCGATGGTGGCATTGTTCCGTCCAGGCCCGATGGAAACGATTCCTCAATATATTGAACGCAAACACAACCCGCATCTCGTCCACTATTTGGACCCTCGCATGAAAGATTATTTGGAGAACTCGCACGGCGTTATCGTATACCAGGATGACGTTCTTCTTACCTCTATTACGCTTGCGGGATATTCGTGGCTTGAAGCAGACACGCTCCGCAAGGCTATGGGTAAGAAAATCCCTGAAGTAATGGAGAAAGAAAAAGAAAAACTTCTTAAGGGCTTTGTAGAATATGGGAAACTCTCTCCTTCTCTTGCAGAAAGACTGTGGAAGCTTATCGAGCCATTCGCCGCGTATGGTTTTAACAAAGCGCACGCTGCGAGCTATGGAAAAGTAGCGTATCAAACGGCGTACATGAAAGCGCACTACCCTGCGCCCTACATGGCCGCAGTACTTACGGCAGAGTCCGGCAACCTCGACACAATCTCTGTGATGGTTGCCGAATGTAAGCGTATGGGTATTGAAATTTTGCCACCCGACATTAACGAAAGTTTCGGCGACTTCACGGTGGTTACAAATGCAATTCGCTTCGGTCTCTATTCTATAAAAAACTTCGGGCAGGGCGTGGCAGATGCGATCATCGCAGAGCGGAAAGCAAACGGGGCATTCATTTCGCTTTCTGATTTCCTTACGCGCGTCAGCTCGACCAGCTTAAATAAAAAAGGTCTTGAGTCACTCATCCAGTGCGGCGCACTCGACTCGTTTGGCGAACGCGGGCAAATGCTCGCAAACTTAGAGCTCCTTCTGCAATACCACCGCGATGCAGGCACAGAGCAATCACAGGACTCTTTGTTTGCAGGGTTGGAGAGTAACAGCTCCGATATTCAACTAAAAGACGCTCCAGCTGCAACTACTCCAGAGCGTTTGGTGTGGGAAAAAGAACTATTGGGTCTCTACGTTTCTGGCCATCCACTAGACCAACATCGTGAAAAACTTTCCAAGCGCCCGATGACTATTGAACAAATGAAACAGCGCATCATGCCTGGCATGACCGCAGTTGCAGCTGGCATGATAGAAGATGTCCGCACACTCCTGACACGCGGCGGCGACCAGATGGCATTTATAAAAATCGCTGACTTCGATGGCTCTATCGAAGCAGTAGTATTCCCAAAAAGTTTCGAAGAGTACAAAACTATTCTCAAGCCCGATACCTGCATTGCCCTCAAGGGTCGTCTTTCAAACCGCAATGGCGAGCTTTCCATGGTTGCCGAGGCACTCAAAGCGCTGTAATCTTTGCTATATATGGAAGAACGCGACCACCGAATCATTGGCAAGGAACTAGACCTGTTTACATTTTCTGACCTTGTCGGATCAGGTCTCCCACTTTGGACACCCAAAGGTACAACATTTAGAACTGAGCTGGATACATTTATCTGGGAAATGCGCGAAGCGCGTGGATATGAACGCGTAACTATTCCCCACATTACAAAGCGCGACTTGTACGAAAAGTCGGGACATTGGGACAAATTTGCTGAAGATCTTTTTAAGATCACATCACGCGAAGGTCGCGAATATGCGATGAAGCCGATGAACTGCCCGCACCATACGCAGATTTTTGACCGCCACCCTCACAGCTACCGTCAGATGCCGCAGCGCTATGCGGAAACTACAATGGTGTACCGCGATGAACAGTCGGGAGAACTCGGCGGCCTTACCCGCGTGCTTTCGATCACTCAAGATGACGCACACGTTTTCTGCCGTACAACTCAAGTACGCGAAGAATTCCTAAAGATCTGGGACATGGTGGATGAATTCTACAAAAAATTCGGATTCACCTTGCGTGTCCGCCTTTCTTTCCGCGACCCAGCCGCACCTGAAAAATACATCGGCACTCCTGCTGTATGGGATGCTGCAGAAGCAGAGCTTCGCAGCCTCGCAGAAGAACGCGGCGCAGATACATTTGAAGGACCCGGCGAAGCTGCTCTGTACGGACCAAAGCTCGACTTTATGGCAAAGAACGCAGCGGGCCGCGAATGGCAAGTTGCAACTATCCAGCTCGACATGAACATTCCTGAACGCTTTGACCTCACCTGCATAAACGAAAAAGGAGAAAAAGAACGCATCGTGATGATACACGCCGCTATCGCAGGTTCTCTTGAACGCTGCGCAGCAGTGCTTCTTGAACACTTTGATGGAAAACTTCCACTCTGGCTCTCGCCTGTACAAGTTGCCATCCTTCCTGTTGGCGAAGGTCACCACGCATACGCAAAAGAAGTGTTTGCTCAGCTAAAAAGTGCTGGTATCCGCGCAGAACTTTCTATGGACGAATCTCTCGGCAAGCGTATCCGTGGAACAAAAGAGCAGCGCGTTCCCTGCTTTATCGTTGTCGGTGACAAAGAAGTTGCTGAAGGCACGATAACGGTTGAGAACAACCGCAATGGTGACAAAGCTACTGTCTCAATTGCAGATTTTGTCGCGCCAACTCTCGAGCGCATCAAAGAACGCGCAAATATTTAACGATAGAATTTTGAACCCGCTTCACTATCAATAGATAGGCTCCGAGCGCTGCCCATAAAAACAAGAACGCCCAGTACGCTATCGTCCCACCCATTCCAAGCTCAAGACCTGTGTATGGTATTTGAGAAAGCGTAACAACAGGAGTAGGTAGTGGCACATACATCGGCGCTTCATATCTATAGTTATAGTGTGGACGATAATTGTTGTACGCAATATTATTTTGCAATAAGTTACAGGTTGGATACACACCGGCATATCCTTGCGGACATCCTGTCGCAAAACTGTACGAGCCGTTTTGATAGTTTGAATACGAGTTAGTGGTCGTATTTGTTGTGTTATACGAGCTGCTGTTCGTCGTGTTGTTGGTTGTGTTGCAACTGTTGTTTATACAGGAATTGTTAGTTGCTGTTGTTACCACAACACAGTTAGGAAACGTGCCGGTTGTGCCCGCAGGACAAAGGACTGGTGCAGGTGGAGGCACGGGAGGAGCGACCACAGGAGAAACTGAGCTTCCGCCTCCACCACCGCCTCCGCCCACACTGCCTCCCCCAACACCGCCGCTGCCGTCATCACCGCTTCCACCGCCACCAGCGTCGCCTCCGCCGCCACAGCATCCGCCGCCGCTGCCAGCGTCACCTCCACCGTCGCCCCCAGCACCGCCACCTGCGCCGCCATCACCTCCAGCGCCCCCGCCGCCATCGCCACCACCATCGCCTCCTCCACCGCCATCTTGTGCGTGAACAATAGTCCCGTGGAAAAATGCGCTTCCAAGCCCATGGCCAGCAAAGTTAGTTACAAGCGCTGCAATAAAAATAAAGCCGGTTGCCAATACAACTCCTCCGATAATCCGTAATAAATGCGACATATAGGTAATGATTTTATTAATAGTGTGCTGAATATTTGATGAGGTTTTCATAAAAAATCGGAGGAGGCTTTCGCCTTACCCCCGATACTGCTTTGCTTTGAGCTGTGTACATCCCTGGTCGCACAGAACCAGGTCGAGAATACATTCTCGTGCGCCAAGTTTGATACACCAGTTGTTGCAGACTTCAGGACGGAAGATTGCATAGAAGCGCGCTTCCCCGCCTGTGTGGCGCTGTGCGGTGTACATCGTCATCCTTCGAGATGCATTGCCCCAGGCCGCAAGGTCGGATGGGTCCACGATAACGTTTGGTACCTGTTGAGTGGCGCCGAACATCATACGTGTCACCTGCCAGTTCTCGAAAACAAGAGACTGGGTCCCTTGATTTTGCTGGACCTTGCGGCGCAGCTCATCGGTGACATCCGGGTCTCGTGCAAAGAGATCCCCGAAGGCACGTAGTGCATCATCGAGCGTTCCTCTGTACGGATCGCCGCCAGGCTTACGCCAGTGGAAGAACCTATCGTCGGCCAGCACAGGGTTGAGCCCAAGCGTTGCAGCCGCCACACCCGCAAGGAGAAAATTACGTCGCCTCATGGCTAGTTACTCCCATGAACAAAGTAGAAGAGCGAAGCTTTTTCTCCGTTTAGGATGCGCTGCTCAACGCGGCTAACGCCAGGGGTGTCGCTTGGCCTCGCAATCTGCGTGCTGGGTTTTCCAGCAAACCGTCCACGAATGATGGGCGCGTTGTACTTTGTTGGAATGTTCAACGCCACAGCAGGTGTAAACGAAAGATGTTTCCCTTCGCCGTCGACCAATTGCGTAAGTGGTGCACGAGGCAACACAAGCGCTACCTGACCATTCACCACCGGCCCACCTTGAGCCTTTCCATGAACCGAAGCGACCACCTTTGACCAACCAGGCACATCAGGCTGAACCGGAAACATGCCGAGGCAGTATCCATTACCGATCAAGACTGGTAGATGCGAAGGTAAGCGTTTAGGGTTGACGTTCAGATGAAATGTCACTTCCATCGAACCGAAGTACCGACCGACAGTTTTATAGAGCGTTTGCCCCGCCTCATTACCTTGCGCGGTGATGGCGCTATACGCACGCGCTCCATCGCCGACAACAAGAACATCGATGTGGAAATTTCTTGCCGCATCGTAATGAACGTCCTGGCCGGGTGTGCACACAGGAACTGGCGAGGATCCTTGGTCGGCAACAAACGAACTCCCTGCACCCGTGCCTGTAGAGACACACGCACCAAGCAAGAGCACTACGCACAATGACATCATGAGATTTCTCATGGTTTTTCCTTTCGTATGAAGATCTGACTGAAGACATCATGACCTTTTATGTGTGAAGGACTGATGAGCGTATAGTGCAGGTAAGAAAAAGACCGTACCTCGCCGGGTGGCGAAATACGGTCTGTAGTTATTGGCGTTGCACTTTAGGCAACGAAGCTGGTCTATTCGGCAGATTGCCTGGCGAAGGGACCATGTCGATGACGTGGCTGCTGTTGGCGTAGGCGGCCATACGGTCGCGTGACATGACCCGCCCGGCATCATCGGTACACCATTCAAAGATGTGCCCTTTATTGAGCCAGTGTCCGCTGATGCAGAAGCGATCGTACGCCTCCTTCGTCTCGCTGTGTTGCAGATTAGCGGCATTGACCTGAACACCGTTCGCGTCGTAGATATTGAGTGTCACGACACCTGCCCTAGTCTGGTGGATGTTGTACCACCGTGGATCAGGACAGTTGGTCGGCGTTCCCGGTTGCTGAAGATGCTTCAGACACGCCGGGTTTGTGGGGTTTGCCCCGCAATCTGCCTGCTGCGCACTGCTCACAGAAAAACTCAAGGCAAGCAGAAAGGCGGCAAGCGTTAGCACGAGAAACTTCTTACACATCACAAGGTACTCCTTTTGGCTGCATCTTCCTTCACTCCACTACACGTGGATTGCGAAGACATAGCCGACCATCTCAAATATTAATTAGAGACGATCGAATATGCCCCTACAAAATCTGCGGTGACAATGAACCGATTACTTTTAGTTGAGAACGAATCGCACGTAACAAGCGTCAGGTGTTTTCCTTGAGGAGTTAGCTCAATAGAATCTTGGTTTGCATCCGCAACCTTTACTCCGACGACGCTGTATTGGTAATCAATATCCGATGAATACACGTGGATTATTTGTCCGGTCTTCAGTTTCTGAATATCATCGAATGCTTTATATGCTTGGTTATGAACTACAGGTAGATAACTGCTGTGTCCAAACAAAAGCACTGTCCCATCAACACCAAGCTGTGCAGATGTTGGATAGCGGACCGAGCCTTTCAACAAGGCTTGGTCGAGCACCTCAACATCAGTCGAGACTGGATTGGCTATGGTTGCATCAAGACCAACATCTTTTGCAACCACACGCACAGGCATCTGAGGCGCCGATACAGTCGCAGGATTTTCCTGAGTATCTGTTATTGGCCCATCTATAACCTGCGGATGTATAGGGTCAGGAGTTACACCAACACTGCGCAGAAAGACAAACGTCAGAATGAATATAGCGATGAACGCAAGCGCAAATGCGCCTCGACGTTCACCAACTTCTCTAATTGCTCCTTTATGTGTCATAGCGTTTGTCGCCCAGAGTTTTATGCGCGTGCGCGGTTCTGGATCTGCGACATGATGAACGAGTCGATTGCGTCATGTCCGCGCTGAGCGTCAGAAACTTTCGCGGATGCCGGAGCATATGTGAGAGCCTGCGCAACATCATCCGATCGGTTCTGTCGAACCGCGGCCTGATGTTGCTGCGGCATATGCGAAGCGTGCGACACTTCAAAGTTTTTCGCAGGTTCGGTAACTTTTTCACCGAAAAGGAAAGCCATGAATTTATTTTGCACACGCTTTACTACGATGAGGTACGCCGCAAAGAGGCACCAGAGTATAAGGAAGCCCCAGTATGCAAGTGTGCCCCAAAAACCAAGCTCAAGACCAGTATACGGGATTGATGAAAGGCTGATGTATGGGTTAGTCACACCCGAAGAAGTGATGATGACTGGTGGTGTATATGGCTGTGAGTACGAATAACTTGGGTACGAGTAGCTTGGATATGAGTAGCTTGGATATGAGTACGACGGACTCGTATATGTAACTGTCGGAGAAGGATTTGTGATAATTGTGTTTGCAGTATTGCAGTTATTCGTGCCGACACAGTTGCTGTACGTGTATGTGTAGTTGCTGTTTGTATTTACATTGTTATAACCACCTCCGCCGTACGATGGGTATGAGTATCCGCCACCGTAGTACCCTCCGTATCCACCGCCTACTGAATAACTTGAACCGTAGAGGTAACTGTCAGAAGTGTAGGCGTAGCCTGTGTCTGGAGTATATGTATACCCATAGTCCGGAGTGTATGAGTAGCCAGAATCTACAGCATAGCTGTAACCAGCATCTGGTGTGTAGCTGAAAGAAGAGTCTGGAGTATAGCTGAAAGAAGAGTCTGGAGTATAGCTGTAGGAAGCGTCTGGAGTGTATGAGTAGCCCGAGTAGTCACAACAACCACCGTTATAACCGTAATCAAAGCTACCACTGTATCCACCACCATAGTCTGGAGTGTATGAGTAGTCACCTCCGTAGTCCTGAGCGTGAGCTGTGTGCACAAGGCCGAAAGAGAACGTCATTGCAAGTGCAAGTACGACGAAAGAGCCGAGCAAAGCAATGCTGAATGAATTGTCTTTATATGTTGCGTTCATAATTCTTTCTTTTATTACTAATCGACCTTGTGCAGGTCATTTTATCCACAAACACCGGAGTGTTTATGGACAAGTGATGCGCACAAGTTACTAAAGAACGTTCTCTTTGTCTAAGGAGCAGGTGCCAAATCACACCTGCTCCTTGGAGTCGTCCGGCTGTTACCGGTCGACCTTAATCTCGGCCACGGTGGGTGCCTTGCCGAGCAAGTAGCCCGAGCTGTCGGCGATCGCGACGTTCTTGCCATCGCGATCGCGGACGATGTAGAGCTTTTGGCCGCTCTGGCAGTCCTTGAGCTCGGAGCCGATGGTGGCGAAGTTGAATTCCTTCAACCCGTTCATCTTCTGCTTGCTCTTCACGCCGACGCGGTGCTTGCCCTCGACCCCTGCCTTCTGGCAGTCGACGAGGGCGCCCTTGACCAGGAGTTCCGGACTCACATCGACTCCGGAGAACCTGGCGATGGCCGCCTCGACCTCGCCGATCGGAGCGTTCAGGACATTGCTCTCGCTTCCCTCCTTGAAGGCGCCGGCCAGGGCCTCGATGCTCACGCCAGGCGTGAAAACACGAAACGGCTGGGCCGGAACCTGCACAGCAGGCGCCTGAGCGGCGACCTGCGGAGCCGGCACTGTCGGCCGCTGAGCAGCCTTGTCCAGTTCGTACTGCCGACGGAGCTCGTCCAGGTCGCCCTGGTTGAGCACGACGGCCCCCGGCGCTGTTCCTGCAACCGGTACGAGGTTGGACACAGACGGAGCCGAGACCGTGGAGGTGGGCGCATCGTTGCGCTTGCACCATCCGGTACCTGGAGTCGCCGGCTTTCCATCCGGCGTGCACCGATAGTGCTGCGGCGACGGAGCCGATCCGTAGAACTGAGCCTGTGCCGAAGTGGCGGCGAACAGGAACGCAGTGGCCAAGACGGCCGAAACGATACGATTCAACATGATAATAGGCCCTCCTTAGGCCAGATGAAGCTCGAGATTGAGCTGTTTCAAAGATTTCGCTTCACCCAAAGCTTCATAGAATATCCAGAGAGCTTTGGTACGATGTAGCTATTATAAATCTCATTACAACCTTTGTCAAGTCCAGCCAGTAACACAACAAAAAGCCTTACTTGACAAGTATTTTTAACTATGGTAGTTTCCCAGCATATGACAGACACACATGCAGCAGATCAGCACACTGGGCATGAAGGCACAGTTTCATTTAAAGACCGTGTACTCCGTGCGGTCGCTATTCTAGGCCTTATTGCCCTACTCCTCTTGGGTGCCTGGGGTATTATCCAAATCGCATTTACGTTGTATGGGTTCCTTGGCAACACTGCTCCCACATCTCCAGCAACCGTCACTACAAAAACTGAGCAGATGGTTGTAACAGTTCCTGGAAACACCCAGTCTGGTACACCATTCACTCTTTCATTCACTCACCTGTCTGCGCAGGCAGGCCAAAACGCATCAGGAAACTACGCGTATCAATTCTCATACTCGTGTGCAGATGGACTAAGCGTACAGGCGCCTCTTCCAACCGGTGGCACTCAGACAGTTGCATGCAACACTCCGTTTAACTACACAGGTGCATCCTCACAGGTTCAGCTCATCGCAACACTAAGTGGATCCGCACCAGTAACCACCACCTTCACAGTTGCTGCAAAAAACTTGGCAACAGGTGCAATTACCGCAAATGCGAATGCAAATACTACAGTGAAGCCTATGCAGAAAGCGGCGACCCCTGCTGTGTCAAAACCCTCAACATCAAAACCAGGCACAACATACGTTCCTGCAAAAACTACAGCACGGACTTTGTATGGCTCACCTGACCTTGCAGTAACGATGGGCAGCATCACAAACTCAGGAGGTCTCTACTCGGCACAGTTCACAGTCCAGAACGTCGGCACCAATGTCGCACCATACGGATGGACGTTTAACGCGGCGCTTCCAACATCGCCTGTATATACATACCCATCAAACCCACAGCAAGCACTTAACCCTGGCGACAAGATCGTCTACACATTGAGCTTCACCAAAGGACAGGCCGTGTACTCATACGGCGCGTCGTACGGATACGGAAATACTTCATACCAATATCCTTCTAACTGCGGCTACACCGCCAACTACACATACAACGGCGTGTACAACTACCCTGGTGCTTCGTACACATGCAATATGAATAACTACTACAACGGTTACAACTACGGCACGAGCTACGTAACTGTTACAGTTGATCCAAACAACTACGTATACGAAAGCTCAGAAGCCAACAACAGCGCGACTGCGACTGTGTACTAAATATCGAGGTTTGCGTTGCGTGCGTTCGACTGGATGAATGACTTGCGCGACGGCACGTCCTCGCCCATCAAGATATCGAAAATGCGGTCTGCGTCTGCCGCGTCATCAACATTCACTTGCTTCAAGACGCGGTTTGCAGGGTTCATTGTTGTCTCCCAAAGTTCCTCTGGGTTCATTTCTCCAAGACCTTTGTAGCGTTGGATGCGGATCTTGTTCGAGCGTTTGCTGTTTGTCTCCGCAGGACTCTCTGCGTCGGTCTTCGGCTCCGCAGCCGAGTCCTGCTCCGACACTTCACCGGTGGTTACTTCATCATCACCTTCTGTCTCCACCTCCTCATTTCCTATGAGTTTATTTTTCTCTTCGTCAGAATAGACATAGTTCACCTGCTTTCCCTTCTGAATCTTGTATAGAGGCGGTTGTGCGATATATACAAAACCACCATCAACAATTGGGCGGAAATGGCGGAAGAGCAACGTCAAAAGAAGCGTGCGGATGTGTGCGCCGTCCACGTCGGCATCGGTTGCGATAATGATCTTGTGGTAGCGAAGTTTGCTGATATCGAAAGTTTCGCCAATAGCTGTACCAAGAGCCACAACCAAGTTTTTGATCTGTTCTGAGCCAAGCATCTTGTCGAGGCGTGCACGTTCAACGTTCAAGATTTTTCCGCGAAGCGGGAGAATAGCCTGCGTGCGGCGGTCGCGACCCATCTTTGCCGAGCCACCTGCCGAGTCTCCTTCCACCACGAAGAGTTCTGATTCTGAAGCATCTTTGCTTTGGCAGTCTGCGAGCTTACCTGGCAGCGTCATGCCTTCAAGTGCACCCTTGCGGAGCACTGAATCTTTTGCAGCCTTAGCAGCTTTGCGGGCCTTAAGAGCAAGAATAGATTTCTGCAAGATAGCGCGCGCATCGTCTGGATTTTCTTCCAAGAATTCGCTAAATGCATCTGCAAAGATATTTGCAACTGCACTCTGCGCTTCAACGCTGCCGAGCTTGCCCTTTGTCTGGCCTTCGAACTGAATTTCGCGGAGCTTTACAGAAACCACTGCAGTAAGACCTTCAAGCACGTCATCACCTGTGAGGTTTTCCTCGCTTTCTTTCAATACATTATTTTTGCGGCCGTAGGCGTTGAGCGTACGTGTAAGCGCAGTCTTAAAGCCCGTGATATGTGTACCGCCTTCTGAGTTGTAGATGTTGTTCGCAAACGGGAATACGCGCGACGACATGTCGTCTGCATACTGGAGGGCAATTTCAACAGCCACACTGTCTTCTTCTTTGCCACCTGCTGGAGTGTATTCCTTTTCAATATAGAAAATATTTTTGTGAACTGGCTTTTGGTAGCGGTTGTAGAACGAGATAAGCGAGCGCAACCCACCTTCAAAGTAAAAGGTTTGTGATGGGCAGTCGCCGAGCTCGTCTCGGATAAACAATGCTTCACCTGGTTTTGGCAATTTTGCTTCGCTCTTTCGTGCATCAATGATGGTGATGCGGAGGCCCTTAACCAAGTACGCCTGTTCACGGAGGTGAGAGACGATTTTGTCGAAGTTGTATTCGATCCCAGCTGTAAAGATTGAAGGGTCTGCCTGGTATGCAGTAACTGTGCCGTGCAATTTTGATGAGCCGAGTCTTTTTACTGGAGCCTTTCTCTTGCCGAGCGCATACTCCTGCATGTGTACGCCGCCATCGCGGTGAACTTCTGCACGGAGGTAGGTTGAGAGTGCGTTAACTACCGATGCGCCCACGCCGTGGAGACCGCCAGATACTTTGTAGCCTTCGCCGCCGAATTTACCGCCGGCGTGAAGAGTCGACATGATAGTTTCAAGAGCTGAAACTTTTGTTGTCTTGTGAACGTCAACAGGAATACCGCGACCGTTATCGGCAACGCGGATAAACGGAGCTTCATCTTTTCCGCCCGGCAAGATAACGACCTCAATGTCGTTAGCAAAACCACCCATGGCTTCGTCGCGTGAGTTGTCGAAGATTTCCCAGATAAGGTGGTGGAGACCATCGGGACCAGTGGTACCGATGTACATGCCGGGACGGCGGCGTACTGCTTCCAACCCTTCAAGAACTGTAATCGACGATGCGTCGTAATTTGTTTTTTTAGTTTTATCAGCAGCCATATAAAAACAAAATCCCCGATTGGGCTATGCCTTTAGTATAGCAGAAAAGTGCTTGTGTTGAAAGGTAAAATGTTAAAAATCATCCTTAAAATACTTGACAAAATTACTGTTTGTACTATTATCTCTTCCAGTTGTTTTGGTGCACCCGCACCGACCGTATTCCAGCGGATATTCTGGATAGGAGTCAGACAATGCCTGTACCGATACCTTTCCTGGGCGAGAAAAGCTTGCGAGCAAAGCGCGAGGAAATGGCCTTCAAGTGGCTCGCCATCGGCCTGTCGCTGCTCGTCGCAATCATCTTCCACTTCATGGTGGCCCAGCACTCGCCCCTGGACGACGTCCTGATCTACTTCTTCATGATGACGCTCTGCTACTTCGGCCGCGTTCTCCTGGAGGAGCATCTGAAGCGTCGCGGGCACTTCTGCGCCGACGTCGCCATCCTCCTGAACCGGAGGCTGAACCTGTGGTTTAGCTGGCATCTGCCAGCGTGAACCGCCGTCCCCACTCGCCCCCGCAACCGAAAGGAAGCGGGGGTAAACTTTTTATTTATCGGATTTCGAAGCCTTTTGCTTTTAGTGCCGAGTACACCTTTTCCATGGCAGTATTTGCTTCAGAATCTTCAAGGGTTTTGTCGAATGACTGGAAAATCAAGCGGAATGCGAGTGAAGTTTTGTCAGCTTTTTGGAAGCGGTCGAAGAGACGAACGCTTTGAAGCATTCCGCCAGCTGGCGGATCCCCTGCTTCTTCCTCAATCATTTCTACGACCGCATTTTCATCAGTCCCCTCTGGAATCCAAAAGGCTACATCGCGAATAATGTACGGATATTTAGAAAATGGTTTGTATTGCTGTGCCCCAGAGATTGGGTAGCTTTCGTACTGACCAGGCACAGCCTCTGGCGCGTGCATCTCAAGCGGCTCTTCAACAGCCGGTTCTTTTTCTGTGACGATTCCGACCATCATTGCCTCCTTTCCGTCTTTCCAGACTGTTCCGATCTCAAACAATTTTATTTCTTTGAGTCCAAGCAAATCTTTATTAGGGATATTTTTCTTAAGTGCATCGTTCAATCCCGAAATAAGGCTGGTGCGAAGATATGGTTTTACTCCATCAACTTTGTTAAGTACTGTTCGCTCGCCTGTTTCCGCAAAGACACTGGTAAAGACTTCGGAGTAGCCCCCTGCCATCAATTCCTCACGCACTTTTTCTGCCACATAGAAGCCAACATTAACTTCCGGCTGTTTTGAAAATGGCGGAAGTTCTACTGGCAGGACTTTGTCGTAGCCAATGATGCGGCCAACTTCTTCAACAAGATCTTCTGCGATTACGAGGTCCAGGCGTTCAAATGGAGGTTGTACTTCAAATACTCCATCTTGTTCTTTATACGGGAGGCCCAAACGTTGAAATACATCGGCGATATCTGCACCGGTGAGAGATGTGCCAAGAATTTTATTTACTTGTTCGACCGTTACTGAAACGTATGTTTTCTGCTGAGGCGCTGGATACACATCAACCACTGAGACTACCTCCCCACCCATATTCATATCCGGACGCTGCATCAATTCGATCATTCCATTAATGCCGTGCATGCAAAGCTCCGGAGAAATAACCTGCTCAAAGCGCGACGACGCGTCGGTGCGCAGCTTGAGAGCTGCTGCGGTTTTGCGTGTTGTAACACCATCAAAGTTTGCTGACTCAACAATGATATCTACGGTGTCCGTAGAAATACCTGACGGCATGCCACCTTTTACTCCAGCCAGACCTATAACCTCATTTGAGTCAGTAATAACAAGCATTGATTCTTTTAGATCATATTCTTTGCCATCAAGCGCAAGCATTTTTTCACCATTTTTCGCAGCACGAACCTCGATGGCGTAGCAAGGTCCGACCTTGCCGTCGCCTGACAAGGTCGGACCTTGCCCAAGCTTCCTTGCATCGAAGGCATGAAGTGGCTGGCCGGTGTTAAACATGACAAAGTTTGTTGCATCTACAACGTTGTTGATAGAGCGCTGTCCTATTGCTTCCAGTCTTTCTTGCAGCCATTTTGGTGAAGGTCCGACCTTCACACCCTTAATGTGTGCAGCAATATAGCGTTTGCAGAGTGGCGTATTTAGAGCGACGGAAACAGTTGCTTCTCGAACGTCCCCTTGCTGGCCTGCAGCGAGAGAAGCAACTGTTTCCGAAGCGACAAAGGGATCGTGAGCGAAAGGTGTTTTTAAAATAGCTGAAAGCTCTTTTGCAATACCACGATGCGACAAACAATCGTGCCCACGGTTTGCTGTGATTTTTACATCAAGCACCTCATCCCCACCTACTGTATCTACGCCATCTATTTCAAACGCATGAAATGTCAAAGCATCGGAAAGAGCTTCTGCCTTTGGCAGAGGAGCATCAAAGAATTTATCGAGCCAGAGTTTTGAGACTTTCATAATTAGAATTGGTTGATGAAGCGGAGATCAGCTGAATGCATAAGTCGGATATCATCAATTGCCCAGCGGACGATTGCAAGACGGTCGAGGCCCATACCGAAGGCAAACCCACGATATTTTTGAGGGTCGAGGCCTGCGTTCTTGATTACATTCGGGTGCACCATGCCAGCGCCCATCATTTCTATCCAACGGTCACGAAGTTTTTCCGGCGCAGTCTCGCCCACCAAACGCATATCAACTTCTACTGACGGTTCTGTAAACGGAAAGAAGCTTGGACGAAAACGAACTTCAACATTTACACCTTTGAACAATTCTTTGAAGAAGCGCTCGAGTGTTCCCTTCAAGTTAGCGAGTGTGACATCTTCGCCAACAGCCAATCCTTCAATCTGAAAGAATTCTGCTTCGTGTGTCATGTCTGTTGCTTCGTTGCGGAAAACTTTTCCCGGCACGATGACGCGATACGGCGGCTGAATACCTTTTTTAAGCTGTTCTTCCATGTAGCGAACCTGCACAGGCGAGGTGTGCGTGCGCATAACTGTCTCCGGCTCATCCTTCATGAAAAAGGTGTCTTGCATGTCGCGAGCAGGGTGGTCTTTGGGCACATTAAGTGCATCAAAGTTGTACCATTCGCTTTCAACAAGCGGACCTGAGGCAAAGGCGAAACCCATCTCGGAGAAAATAGCGTTCGCCTCGCGGATAAGTGAAGAAATCGGGTGCATGTGCCCGCGCATTTCAGCCTTATTTTCAGGGTTTAATTCGCTTTTCATACGGCTCAGTATACCGTATACTCTCAGATATGGATATTGGTACATCGGGCATTTACCTATGCCTGTTCCTCGCCGTCTATTTTGAGGTTTTTCTGCTTATCTCCTTCTTCGAAAAGCGCCCCACCAAGAAAACAAAGGCCTTGCCAGACCACTACCCAAGTGTGGCTATTTTGGTTCCCTGCTGGAACAAGGGCGACACCCTCGCTCCGACCATCCATTCTCTCCTTGCGATGGACTACCCGAAAGACAAACTCCAGATTGTCATCATCGACGACGGATCAACCGACAATACATTTGAGGCCGCACAGCAATTTGCGCACAATCCTCAAGTCTCAATCTTTCAAAAAGAAAACGAGGGTAGTAAATACTCGGCACTTAACTTCGGCCTTGAACATTCACAGAGCGACTTGGTCGGCTGCCTCGACGCCGACTCCTTCGTAGAAAAAGACGCACTCATTGAAATGGTGAAGGCCTTCAATGAAGATCCGACAATAATGGCAGCGGCGCCAGCAATGAAGGTCAATCGTCCAAAAAATTTCCTCGAACTTATGCAGTCGGTTGAATATACCTTTGGTATTTTCTATAAGAAAATGTTCGACAACATCAACGCAATCTCCGTTCTTCCAGGACCTTTCTCAATTTACCGCCGCTCATTGTTTGCAATAGTCGGACCATTCCGCAAAGCACACCACACAGAAGATATGGAGATGGCATTTCGCATACACGTAAATGGCCTCAAAATTGTGAACGTCCATACAGCCTTTGTTCATACCAATGTTCCTAAAACTGTTGGCGCACTTATCCGTCAACGCACACGCTGGTCCCGTGGCTTTTTGGAGAACTCTCGCGATTACTCGTACGTGTACTTCAATAAAAAATATGGGAACTTCGGTATGTTGGCGCTGCCGCTTGGCCTTGCTGGGTTCGCAGCCGGCCTCTACACAGCAGGCTTCGCAGCGTGGCGCCTAAGCTCATACGTAGTTACCAAGGCATACAGTCTCTGGCTAACACATGTGCCAATCTCCCTTTCACTTCCCCACCATCAGCCACAGTGGCTCTATATCATCGACACAAGCATGCTTTCTTTCCTCATTGTCTTTACCCTCGGTATGACATTTACCGCAATATTCATAGGACAGCGCATCTCAGGTACAAAACTCACCCTCATCTCCTTTGTCTCGTATTTCCTCTTGTACGGATTTGTCGCACCTTTCTGGCTTGCGCGTGCAGGCTGGGATACTGTATTGTCCAAGGAACGCGGATGGCTCACATAGCCTCGTTTATATATTAAATAGATATAATGGCCTGGAAAAAATACTTACTTGCATTGGTTGTAACAGCACTAATCTTTACCACCGCCTTTTATGCCGCGTGGCGCTTTAACCAAGCCCGTATAGCGGACATTGCTGCAACGGAGCAAAGCATTTCTATAGACATTCTTTCTTCAGAAACCCAGTTTGACTTGCTCGGCAATCTCGACTGCAAGACTATCGAAGAGAACGACATCTTGTCTGACGAACTTAATTCCCTTGCGTCACGCCTTTCTGTTGCAGAACAAAATCTCGGTTCAGACAACAAGCAGGTTATGTTGCTTAAAAAGCAGTACTCGTTGCTCGAGATTAAAGACTACGTGCTACTTGAGCAGATCTCTAAAAAATGTAATCTGAAACCAGTTTATATCCTCTACTTCTATTCAAACGCTGGTGACTGCACACAATGTGGTGAAGCAGGCCAGGTGCTCACCTACCTCCGCCAAACCTACCCAGGCCTCCGTGTATATTCCTTCGACTACAACCTCGACCTCTCAGCACTTAAGACGCTCGAATCGCTCAATAAAGTACATGGGCCATTGCCAGCCTATATCATCAACGGCCGCGCTCCAATCTTCGGCTTTAAGCCACTAGACGAACTACAGAAGATCATGCCGGAGCTTAAAACTCTCGCTACCTCAACAAAGCCCTCAAACTAGGACTCTGCTTTAAAAACTTTCTTGGAGCCGCCTCCCAGATTTGAACTGGGGACCTTCTCTTTACAAAAGAGTTGCTCTACCAACTGAGCTAAGGCGGCGTATGGAACTAAGACTGCGACTGAACTATATTCCTGTGTTTTCTACTTCCTCTTGAACTTTACCTGACTCTTTATCTTGCACAAGTTGACGCTTGTGTTCAGCTATCTCACGCAAGAAGGCTGAGGCTTCCTTACTGCTACGAGGTCGTTCTGTAACGCCGCGTAGGTTGGCAAGCACACGCTCAAGCCCTTGCTCAGCCCACAACAGCGAATACGCTGCGCCACGGTGTACGAGGACTCGCCCCTCGCTCACCCCACGTCGCGCAAGCTGAGTTATAAGGTGCGGCAGGACACGTTCGATCCACACAAGAACACGGTGGGATACCTGTGACACATGGGGACGGACCCCAGCGAGCACCATATTACCTGTTCGCAACTCCCAGCGTTTTATCGCTAACAAAGAAACAAGCCCTACAATTGAAATGCCTAGCAATACGGTGAAAAAAAGCACCATACGTTTAGTCTAGCATTAGTGAACTGCAAGACAACTGATCTTGCTGACCTCTACACGCTCACCAAACTTCTGCGTTGCACCTGCAAGCAGCTCTGCAATAGTTTTTGAAGGATCCTTGATAAAGGTCTCAGAGACGAGAGCCTCTACCGACTCACTACGCATTGCTGCTACATGCATGGCAATATCGCGTGCGAGAGCTTCAAATTCTGGGTTCTTTGAAACGAAGTCGGTTTCCGAGCAAAGCACCACCATAGCGCCAACCTGGCCCGCATTGTGGATGTATGAGACAACTGTACCCGCGGCAAGCTCGCGGTCTGACTTCTTTGCAACCATAGCTGCTGAGCGCGTCTTAAGGACCTCCATGGCCTTTTCCATATCGCCATCTGCCTCCGTAAGAGCTTTTTTGCATTCCATAACTGAAATGCCTGTTTTGTCGCGCAATTCTTTTACTGCTTCAGTGGTTATTTCCATAGAGAACAAGCTTATTTAGTAAAAACGTAAACTAGTTTGTCTGGGCTGCGAGCGACTCAGGGTTGGTAACTGTGCCAAGATTCTGTTCATAGGCTTTTGCTACTTCATCGAGGACGTACGAGATGACATGGAAAGAAGAGTCGTTCGCAGGAATTGGATATGTGACACCGCTCATATCGCAGTCTGTATTGAGAAGCGCGATAACAGGGATATTGAGTTGGATTGCTTCAGCAATTGCACCCTTCTCGTGCCCTGGGTCAATAACAAACATTGCATCAGGTATTTTGGTCATACCCTTCAAACCTCCAAACATGCGTTCAAGGTCTACGATGTTGCGGTCAATGAGCAAACGTTCGTGCTTTGTGAATTTGCTTAGTTCGCCTTTTTCGCGCTGGTCTGTCTGTTCTGACAAAAGATTGAGGCGTTTTTTGATTTCAGAAAAGTTAGTGAGAGTACCGCCGATCCAGCGAGATGCCACGTACGGCAAATTGAGGCGCTCTGCTGCGCGCTTGAGCGGTTCGCGTGATTCTGCTTTACCACCGACAAAAAGGATGGTTTTGCGGCTTCCTGCGAGGCCTTTTACAACTTCGAGGGCTGCAGCAAGAGAGTCGGCGGTCTGCTCCAAGTCAAAGAGCTCAGTACCGCCTTTTGTACCGAAAATATAACGAGCCACCGAAGGATGGCGGCGGGATGGCGCATACCCGAAGTGGGCGCCAAGCTTGAACAAAGTGTCGATTATTGATTTATTTTCTTCCATAGAGACCCACGTAAATTAACATGTTGGGTGGTATTACGCAACTTCTGACCAAGGTCCGACCTTGCCATCCTCTGGCAAGGTCGGACCTTGGTCATTCTTCCTCTCCAGTGTCACTAAAGTTCCCTTCTGCACCAGCCAGGGCATCCAAAATAGGGTCCAAGCCACCTTGGAAGATAATAGGCAGGTTGTGCCAGCTTTCCCTGAGGCGATGGTCTGTAATACGGTCCTGGAGGATGTTGTAGGTACGGATCTTTTCAGATCGACTGCCTGTGCCTATCTGCTCCTTACGGTCAGCGGAGAGCTTCGATCGCGCTTTTTCTTCTTCATACTGCTCGAGCTTTGCGAGCAAGACCCCCATAGCTTTTTCACGGTTGCCGAGCTGGTTACGTTCTGATTGTGATCGTGCCTCAATACCTGTAGGTTTGTGCACGATACGCACCGCTGTTTCAACCTTGTTGACGTTTTGCCCGCCTGCACCACCTGCGCGCGAGAATTCCATTTCTATGTCGCCAGGATTGATTTCGACTGTATGTTTTTTACGGATAGGAAGCATAGCAACTGAAGCAGTCGAGGTGTGTACGCGGCCAGACTTTTCTGTAGCAGGAATGCGCTGGATGCGGTGCACGCCCGTCTCAAAACGCATACGTTTGTATACGCCCAGACCCTTAATTTCGAGAATGACCTCTTTATATCCACCCAAGTCTGTTTTAGATTCTGAGAGAATACGCACCTGCCACCCCCGCGCTTCCGCATATGCGCGATACATGTGCGAAAGTTCCTCGGCAAACAAGGCGGCCTCTTCGCCACCGGTACCTGCACGGATTTCCATTATGGCTTCGTTCGGAAACTCTTCCTCTTGCTTTTCCTTCTCGAGGATTTTTTCTATCTCTGCAATAAGTGCAGCCTTTTGGTCCTCAATGCGAGCAAGGTCATCCTTCGCGAGTTCACCTAAGTCCCCTGCCGCCAGCTCTTTTATCTCCGCCTCTTCTACAAGCAGGCGTTCAAGCTCGACTGCAAAATAGGCAGTTTTTGGATTCTCTTTGTATTTATCTATATCCATATTCATTGCTGTAGCGAAAAACACCTATGTCTTTCGGGCACCGGAAATTGTTTGCTAACAATTTCCTATGTCTCGCGCCGGTTGCGCTCGACTAATTGCCCGATAGCCACAGGTGTTTAAAGCATGCGTCCTTATTTCTTCGCAGCTGCGCGACGTTGTTTGAATTTCTCCACGCGACCAGCAGTGTCGAGGATTTTCTCGTTACCAGTGTAGAACGGGTGGCACGCACTGCAGATTTCAACGCTTAGAGATTCTGATGTTGAGCCAACAGTAAAGGAATTGCCACATACGCACGTGACTTTCGCCTCTGGGAAATACGTTGGGTGGGTTTCTGCTTTCATGCGGATATATTAGCACACCAAAACCGAAAATCAAGGACATTGGGCCACGTAGCTTGGACCACCGGGACAGTAGTATGAAAGCGGGCCGCTGCAGATTACATAACTTTTGTTGTTGTAACCTCCAACCAAACTCTTTGGCTGGCAGGCATTTTCGACACTATTGAACGTAACTATGGTGTAATCAGAGGCAGTGGAACTGACCTCTATCCCCCAGTCGTTTGCGCCACCATTGGCACTTGGGTCACGCGGCCAGGCAGGAAGATACGTTGGGACAAAGGCTGCATTGAGCGCAGCTTGGTGTGTGGCGTCGCAGCTTGCAGAAGCGCAGTCCATCCCTGTCCATCCTCCGAAAACAGGATAATTGCCTTTATGGTCGTCAGCATAGAGCTCAAATGCTCTTTGTACTTGCCGTATAGATGTTGCCCGGTAACTGTCACGACCTTTTGAACGCGCCGAATTTAGCGATGCCAGTACAATAGCTGCCAGAAGACCAATTATCGCGATGACAACCAACAGTTCAATAAGTGTAAAACCACGCTGCCGTGTCATTTACTTGAGTATATCTCTATTTTGCAATGCATTGCAGATATGCTGAATACCCTTCATTGAGATACAACTTGCGCGCTGTATTCCAAGGATTAACCACATCGATGTATTGGAGTGTGTTTGGGTCAGAGGTATTTTCCATCCACGCACAGAGTACGTAATGGGCGCCGTCACTTATATATGACAAAAATTTATTTTGCGCGACCGAACTACTATTTGGCCACGGCCCAGAGTCAGTATTAACAGGATCTTTTGGGACTGTGGTTGAAAACAAACCTTCAGTAATAAGCTCTGGTAGCCATCTCGACGCCGCACCAGTACTCCAGTATGTCGCTGCTGAAGAATATGTTGTTGCGCTTGTAGCACCAGAGTTCGGATATGCATTGTGATTATTGTTGTAGATCTCAAGTGCAGTTGAGATATTTTTCAACGCTGATTTACGCGCTGAGTCACGAGCTTTCAGACGCGCGTTTGTGAGAGCCGCCAAGACAATAGAAGCCAGTACTCCAATGATTGCGATAGCAACCAGCAGTTCAATAAGTGTGAAGCCGCGGTGCCGATACATACGAACAGTATAAACTGACTTAATTACACGATTTACTGCCTGAATTCCCGGCAATAATATCTATTTGGCATTGATATTCAGTCGCAAACTCCGCAACCTGCTGGCCGTAGAACTGGAGGCTCTTATTACTTGCATTACCACAACCTGCGAGATAACACATTGCTGCTTTAAATTCTGCTGCGGTGGTCTGTGCGTCTGCACCATTGTCGGTCAGGTAAATTGCCGCCGCCATAAACGCATCTTGAGGCGCCCAAGGGTTAGGTGGAGTATTTCCAGTACGCTTACCGATGCGATCTTTTGCTTGGTTGTATTGATACTCTGGCGCGGCATACCCTGCATAGAGGGCCCACGTTGAAGGGATAAACTGCGCCGGACCCATAGCGCCTCCATAGCCGTACCACGGCTTCTTAGATACCGGCATGGTGTTGGGGTTAAGCCCAAGGCTTGCAGTAATTGCTTGGAAGGGCACCGTGTCGCGCGGAGCCTTCATGTCGACTGTCCACGTACCATTACCAACATTCTGTCCTAAGTTTGATTCTTCGCGGATTATTGCCAAAAGGAACGCTGGCCGAATGCCTGTCTCCTTACTTGCCTTGTTTGCATATTCAAGTGCTGTGCCGAACGGGATTGCCGCAGAACCAGTGAGTTGGAAGAGTGCTGTACGAATCTGTGCAGCTGATTTCTGATTCTGCGCGATGATTGCTTGATATGCCTTTTCCTGTCCTTTTGTGTCAGCTAGAATCTTCTGCTTTTGTGCCTGTTGAGCTTGTATTTGTTGTTGTTGAAGTTGCTGAACTTGGCGCAACTGAGTTTCTTCTTCGAGTTGTTGTTCTAGATCGGCTTTCTCTGCTTCCGTCTGAGTGCGAGTGTCTGTTATCTGCATAAACGACTCTTGGAGATGTGCGTTTATTTGGTCGAATGTTGCAAGATCAGAAAAGAACTCCGACACATCTTCCGACGAGAGCGCCATAATTACCAAGGACGACGTGTCGAGCTGGTTTTTCTCGCGCATGATTGCTGCCAACGACTCGAGCTCAGAATTATATTGCGAGTTAAGACCGAATATTTTGTTCTGTTTGTCCCCTATGCCTGAGGTTAGTTGTTGTATGACCAATGTGCGTGCCTGAATAGCCAACTGCGCTTGTTTTATATTAGCGTTAAGGATGCTGATATCGCGCGCGAGCGACTGTTCCTGTTTCTGCGCGCTGTCGAGAATAGCCTGTTGCTGAGAAATCTGCTTCTCTAGATCGCTGAGCTGTGCCTGGAGTTGTGCACGGTAGCTATCAACGTTTGTTGAATCTTGTGCCTTGGTTACCGACGGCTGTTGTACCAACACTGCCGCCAAAAAACCAATCGCTATGACTGCGGTAGAAAACCGCTTCATCGTACTATCCATCTCGTAAGTGTAACAAAAAAGCTGCCCCTTGGGGCAGCTTTTCTTTTATTCTGCGGATTCAGCAGGGGCTTCTTCCTCTTTCTTACCGCGCTCAACGCTGGTTTCAATAGCTGAAAGGTCCATAGGAGCGCTTTCTTCGACTTCATCTGAAGCAGTATCAATCATGGCAACCACCTCGTCTGTTGGAACGCTGATGATAGCACTTGCTGGAAGCTTCAAGTCTGACACTAAAATCTTACCGTCGAGAGTTGTGAGTTTTGAGATATCCACATGGATAAGGTTTGGGAGATCTTTTGGAAGCACTTCCATTTCAATCTCGTGAATAACTTTCACCAAAATACCACCAAGGTCTTTTACTGCAGGAGAAACGCCCTCAAATTCAAGCGGTACAGACACAGTAACGGTCTGACCCTTTTCAATAGCGTAAAAGTCGGCATGGAGAGGCTCACCAGAAACTGCGTGAAATTCAACGTCATGGATAAGGGCGTCTTTTTCTTCACCTAAACCCTTAAGGGTGATGACAGTTGCCGAACCTGCTGTCTTAAATAGTTTTTCAAAATCTTTACGAGACACAGAAATAGGAGTTGACTCCTCGCTGCGGCCGTATACAACCGCAGGCATAAGGCCGCCCTTGCGGATAGCCGCTGCTTTTACCTTTGTATCTCGCTTTTCTACTGCCAATTGCATGTGGAGACATCCTACCCCAAGAAGGCACGGGAATCAAGTATTTGAGGCTATTTACTGCCCCGCGAACAGGCGCATCTTCTGCACCACGTATGCTTTTGTAGCCTCAACAGAAGGAGTAAGGAATTTGTATGGCGTAGTTTCAGTCCCCTCATCCAGCGTCTTTTTAAGAGTGTCGTGATAGATAACACGGAGGTCAGTATTGATATGGATCATTGCAACACCTGCGTGTACTGCCTGTTTGAATTCCTCGTCTGTTGAACCTGAGCCGCCGTGTAAAACCAGAGGTACGCCAGCTGCCGTATTCAAAGCTGCGATACGTTCAATAGAAAGTTTTGGTTGGCCGGAGAGTACGATGCCGTGAATGTTGCCGACAGCTGGTGCAACTAAGTCTATGCCTGTCTCTTCAACAAGCTTTCGGAGATCTTCTGGTTTAGTCATCATGTCTTCGGTAATCGCAGCACCTTCAGGGAGAGACTGCATCACGTTAGATGATGTGCCTATGTACCCAAGCTCACCTTCTACCAACACCTCACGGCCGCTTGCGCGTGCGCATTGTACAGACGCTGAAAGTAAGTGAGAATTTTCTTCAAATGGGAGTTTTGCTCCATCAACAACAACTGAATCTACGCCATCCGCTATCGCCTGCTGCACTTTTTCAACACTGTAGGTGTGGTCAGCGTTCAGGTACATCTGAATTCCCTGTTCGTTATAAAAATTAACAAGCGCACGAGCCTGTGGTATGGAGAAAAATTCGCGCTCGCCTTCAGAGAGACCGACGACGACAGGCAACCCCGTTTCTTTAGCAGCTGCAGCTATAGCCTGCAGTTGATTTGAGTCTGAAAAATTAAAATGCCCAAGCGCCCTTCCTGCCTTTCTGTATTCAGAAATAACTTCTTTCAAGGTTTGCATAGCTTCTATTATATATGAGATATAATCACTCTATGGACAGCTCTATCGACTTCTTTGCTATTGGCGACATTGTCACTGAGCCATTTATCCGCCTCAAGGAAGCGCGAGTTCATTGCAACATAAACGACGAGTCATGTGAGATCTGCATGCGCTGGGGTGACAAAATTCCCTACGACTATTTTGTGCTTATTCCGGCTGTTGGTAACGCTGCAAACGCAGCAGTCTCAGCGGCGCGGCTTGGGCTGGGGACAACGCTGCGGGCCTATATCGGCGAAGACAGGTACGGCGAAGACTGTCTTGCGGTACTTAAAAAAGAAGGCGTTGATATTTCATTCATGGTTAAGGACCCGACACGTCCAAGCAACTACCACTATGTATTGTGGTATGAAACTGAGCGCACAATTTTGGTAAAGCATGAACATTACGACTATCGTCTTCCGGAAATTCCAACTAACACACGATGGCTGTATCTTTCCTCACTCGCTGACAACTCACAAGCCTATCACGAACAGATTGCTCAGTGGCTTATACAGCACCCAGAAACCAAACTTGCCTTCCAGCCCGGCACATTCCAAATGAAACTAGGCGTGGAAGCTCTCAAAGATATCTACGCGCGCACAGAACTATTTGTATGCAATAAACAAGAAGCGGAGCGAATACTAAAACTCGAACCCACAGACAATAAAAAAGATTTACTGGATGGACTGCACGCGCTCGGTCCAAAACTTGTGATTATTACCGATGACCGTAAAGGCGCGTATGCAAGAGACGAACAGGGTGGATATTGGTATGTACCAATGTACCCCGACGCACGAGCACCGTTTGAACGTACAGGCGCAGGCGACGCCTTTGCCTCTACTGTCGCTGCCGCACTAGCGCTTGGAAAACCATTCCAGGAAGCGCTTCTGTGGGGGCCAATAAATGCAATGTCTGTCGTACAAGAAGTGGGTGCACAAAAAGGTTTATTAAACCGAGAAAAACTTGAAGAATATCTCCGTACTGCTCCACCTGAATATAAACTGACAAACCTCTAGTCTATTTGTCTGGCAACGTTGTACGTTGCACGAGCGCAGTAGCAAATGCCTCTGCAATCGGGTTTTTCCCAAAGGCAGTATTGTACACGATCAAAAATGCGCCAAGAGAAAAACTTCCCACAAACATCAAGCTAATGACGGGGTTAACCCATGAGCGGAAAATATCGGCTTTTCGTTGAGTCAGTTCAAACATAAAAAAATAATTATGTTAATTTGCGAGCGAATACAGTCCGTATCGCAGCTTGTATGCTTTCGACATCGAGCTTGTACTCTCTCCATAATTCCGCACCTCCCCCGGATTGTCCAAACCGGTCGTGCACACCTATAAACTCCATCGGGACTGAATAATTCTGCGCGAGCACTTCTGCGACAGCGCTTCCCAAACCTCCTGCCACTTGATGCTCCTCTACAGTTACGACAGCACCCGCTTGTTTTGCAAAAGAAACTACAGCAGCCTCATCGAGAGGTTTGATAGTGTGTAGGTTTATAACGGTTACAGAAATTTCACTTGCAAGCGCCTGTGCAGCCAAAAGTGCGTTGTGTGCAAGTGGGCCAGTTACAAATACGGCAACTTGGGGGTTAGTACCTTGCCAGAGTTCCATCGCTTTCCCTATTTGAAACGGAGTATCTGGAGTCGTAATCACCGGCGTCTTTTCCCGTGCGAGGCGGATATATACAGGCCCAGGGTGTGCTGCGGCGGCCAATGTTGCCTTGCGCGCTTCTTCTGCATCGCACGGCGAGATCACAGTCATATTGGGCTGTACTCGCATAAGCGCGATATCTTCAAGGGCTTGGTGTGTTGCACCATCTGGACCAACAGAGAGACCTGCGTGTGAGCCAACGATTTTTACTGGCACATTATTGAGAGAAATAGTCGTGCGAATTTGTTCGTTATTGCGACCCGGAGAGAACGCCGCGTACGATGCGATAAATGGAATCTTCCCATAGTTTGCCAACCCCGATGCTATAGTTGCCAGATTTTGCTCTGCAACACCAACTTGTATAAACCGCTCAGGATATTTTTCCTTAAACGCGAGCATGCGCGTAGATTCTGACAAGTCTGCACACAGCGCCACAACACGTGGATCTTTTTCTCCAAGTTCTAGGAGGCCCCTACCAAACCCATCACGCGTTGGCGCGAACGTAGGTTTACTTAAAAGTTCAGGAGCAAGCTTCTGTGCAGGAGAAAGCATATCTTTTTAGTATAACTCACCAGCACTGTGCACCAGGTGTGTAGAGTGCAAAGTCGTTCTCGTAGACAGTATTGTTATTGCAAGGGGCAAGAGACCCGCTGTAGAAAGGCCGCTTCATAGGATTGTTGCTTGACGTATATGTTTCTACCGTAGCGTACGATATGAGTATGTAATCGGTGCCGTTCGACGTATATATGTATGCATTCCCATAACTTGTGGCACATGTTGAGCCTCCTTTTGGATCAACTGGCAATGTCCCTATATATGTCGGGGCCAAATTCGGTATATAGCCGTTAGCGCCACTTGTGGTTTTTTGGCCTACGCTACTATCAGCACAGATACTCGCCCACCCACTCGCAGGATAGAGGCCGTTATGGTCAGATGCGTACAACTCGAGAGCTTTTTGAAGCTCCTTCAATGTTACCAAGCGAGTCGCGTCGCGAGCCTTTGCTCTGGCACTATTGAGCGACGTAAGTACGATCGATGCCAAGAGACCGATAATTGAAATCACGACGAGAAGTTCTATCAATGTAAACCCTCGCGCTTTCATTTTTAAATTGTTTACCCAAGCATAAACCACGCAGTCAGGCCTAGACACACAACAATGATGCCGATGAGTACCATGTTGGCCTGCTGCTGCGTTTTGACTAATCCAGTTTTCATCACCATACCAATAAGACCGGTCTGAGTCACAACAGGACTTTGTGTGGATCCAATGGAAATCGTTACACCTCCTTGTGAAGGGGTTTGTGGATTAAGAGCCTCTGCCTCTTTGCGACGCTTTGTCATTTCAGCTAAGAACGCATCGTTTGGATTAGCTGCAGCTGCGGTTTGCGTAAGTGGTTTTGTCTGCGTTACCACAGGAGCTGCAGATGCCGGAGGTATAACAATCGCTACGGGTTGCATTTGGGCTGGCACTGGGGCTGGAGTCGGAGGAGCGACAGGCGCTACCGGGGCCGGGTGTTCAAGTTCCATAAATGCAGCAGAGATATCTATAGCCGACCACCCCGCACTTGAGAGCGACCGTATAACAGCCTCTTTAGAAAACTTCGAGAGATTCTCCTGGATGTATGCCGTGAGTTGTGGATTTGCCATAAATATATGTTACTCGTGTTCGCTTGTTATCGCACCCTTCAATGTTCTCAATTCTTTCAAAAACTTTTGCCCCTCTTCCTGCGTCGGCGGCTTACCGTGCCACGTATAGTCAAATTCTATCTCCTTAATCCCCTTACCTGGAATGGTATGTGCCAAGATAAGCGTCGGCCTCTCAAATATTGCTTTTGCTTGCTCAACTGCGTTGATAAATTCACGCATATTATGCCCATCAACTTCAATAACGTGCCAGTTGAAAGCCTCGTACTTGGCACGCACATTTTCCAATGGCATCACATGTTCTGTCATGCCATCTATCTGGATATTATTACGATCCATAACAGCAGTGAGATTTGAAAGTTTGTTGTTGCCTGCAAACATAGCAGCCTCCCATATATTTCCTGCATCCTGTTCACCATCGCTCATAATGCAGTAGACACGAAAATTTTTATTATCCATTCGTGCGCCATACGCATACCCCGCCGCCTGCGACAATCCTGAACCTAGTGGCCCTGAGGTGCTTTCAAGGCCCGGCAAGCGCATACGCTCCGGGTGGCCTTGAAGGCGTGAGCCAAATTTACGCAGTGTTAAGCATTCTTCAATTGGAAAATACCCAGCATGTGCCATGGCAGCATAGCGTACGGGTACAATGTGGCCATTTGAAAGGAAGAGTCTGTCACGTTCCTCCCAGTCTGGATGTTTTGGATCCTGTCTAAGGATATGGAAATAGAATGCGGTAAAAATATCAGCCATCCCTAAGGGGCCAGCTGTGTGGCCAGAACCTGCAGCCATAAGCATTTCAATAATGGTCTCGCGGATAGCCTCCGCTGTACGTTCTAGCTCTTTTACTTTTCCTTCCGTAAGCACCATAGCTATAGCAAAGTATACGTTACTTATTCTATTTCTTTTTGCAGTTGCTCAAATGCGCGAGCCGGGTCTTCTGCTTTAGTAATTCCTGAACCAATGACAAGTCGTGTCGCGCCAGCCTCTGCAACTTCGCGTGGGTGCGCGGCAACTCCACCATCACATTGCAATGGAAGGTTTGGATACAACACACGAAGAGTCTTTAAAAGTTCGAGCTCTTTATGGTGCGGGTCGGGCGGCTGACCCTGCACACCTATCGTGTCTATACCCATAACCTGTACGTAGTCGTACAAACCTTCAAACAGTGCGAGCACTGAAGGTTCGTCATGTGCACGTAGTGCAACTCCCGCCTCCACCGCATAACTGCCGCCGCGCAAATGCTGCATACTCTCCAACGCCTCTTTTGCACTTTCCCCATCCGCGTGGATGACAATGCGCGACGCACCAAGTGCGACACATTTTTCTATATGTGCCTCAGGGTCGGGCAGCATAATGTCAAATTCAAAATCAAAATGTTCCCACAGAGGCATTACTGTTTCGTCCGCGAGAATATTTTCCCCAACGAGGTCAATCTGCACCATAGGCGCCACATCACGCAATCGCACAAGCGCCATCTCGAGCTCATCTACACTCTTTGGAAGTATTGCGGGAATTATTTCAATCATGATTCGATGTACTCACCACAAGTTGGTCTAATTTAGCAATGCGGCGAATATGACGCTCTTCATTCGAAAACGGTGTGGTTAAAAAAAGTTCTACAGCCATCTTTGCACCCTCTTCATTCACAAACCGTGCACCAAACGAAAGAATATTTGCATCATTATGTTTGCGCGTGGTTGGCACAATAGATACATCTCCCCCGTAATATACAGCCGCACGAACTCCCTTAACACGGTTGGCTGCGATGACCTCACCTTGTCCCGAGCCCCCTATCACGATGCCGAAACTGCCTTTATTTTGAGCCACTTTCTGAGCACACGGCATAATAAAGTCTGGGTAGTCATCGTCTTCCTTATATATAGAAGTTCCGCAGTCTTCGACTTCATGCCCCAACTCCTTCAAAAAAGGAATGAGGGTATTTTTTAATTCGAATCCTGCGTGATCAGAAGCTATATATATCTGCATATACTAAATATGTTTTGCGAGGCGCGATACATGTTCAACAAGCGCATGCGTATATCCCATCTCGTTGTCGTACCATGCCATCACCTTCACCAAATTTCCGTCAATAACACGCGTAAGAGAAAGGTCTGCGATAGATGCAAAAGCGCTTCCTACAATATCGCTTGAGACGAGAGGCTCATCTGTTACAGAAAATACTGGTTTCCATCGCGCATCGGCCGCTGCCTTTTTCAACAAATCATTTACTTCTTGCGTACTCGTCGGACGCTTTGAAATAAACGTTACATCAGCAATAGACCCTGCAATAATAGGTACGCGCAGTGAGATGCCGTCAAACTTGCCCGCAAGCGCAGGCACCGCCTTTGTTACCGCAACAGCGGCCCCCGTTGAAGATGGCACGATATTGTGCGCGCCCGCGCGGCCATCACGAAAGTCTTCTTTAAGTTTTGCTTTCTTTACTGGACCATCGACTAAGTTTTGTGATGCAGTGTAGCCATGTGTCGTAGACAGCACCGCCTTTTCAATACCAAGACCTTCTTCCAAAATCTGGATAAGCGGACTTGCTGCATTTGTCGTACACGATGCGTTAGATGTAATCATCGCGCCCTCAAACTTGTCATCATTGATGCCGACCAAGATAGTTGCGCCGGCAATACCTTCTGGCGCTTCATCTTTAACTGGCGCAGTGATCACTACCCTCTTGGCCCCGGCACTAAGGTGGACTTTTGCTTTTTCAAAACTCGTAAAGAAACCTGTGCTTTCTACCACAATATCTACACCGAGTTTGCCCCACGGCAATTTTGCAGGATCTGCTTCTGCATATACAGGAATCTGTTTACCATCAATTATAAGAGAATGTTCTCCTGCTTCAACAGAAAAGTCCGCTCTGCCATAGACGCTGTCGTACTTAAGTAAGTATCCCAGATTTTCCGCATCGCCTAAATCGTTTATTGCGACAATCTCAAACTCAGGACGCTCATGCGCGACACGCATAAACGCACGACCTATTCTTCCAAACCCATTGATTGCAATTTTCACTGACATGCATATATTTTACCACTGACTTTATCTTCCCCCTATGCTCAGATTACTAGCAACTCATCTCATATCAGTACACTACAAAGTGGCGAGGTCCGACCTCGCCCAAATATTTCATGTCGAGAAAGATCTCAATCGTTCCAGGTGAGTTTTACCACCTATATAACCGTGGTACGGAAAGAAGAAATGTATTTATGGATAATACCGACTATCGCCGATTCCAAAGTCTACTTTATCTAGCAAATAGCATTTTACCTATCCATTTTGACCATATTAAACCGCGAGGTCGGACCTCGCCCGATATATATCTCCTTCAACGTAAGAATCTACTGGTTGAGGTGTGTGCATATACCATGATGCCTAATCATTTTCATATCTTGGTAAAGGAAAAAGTCGAGGGTGGAATAAGCCATTTTATACAAAAACTTAGTACGGCGTATACGATGTACTTCAATAAAAAGAATGGGCGAAATGGTGTTCTGTTCCAAGGTAAATATAAAATAGTCCATGTGGACAATGACCAATACTTGAAATACTTGGTCTCCTATATTCACCTCAATCCAATAAAACTTATCGAACCGACATGGAAAGAAACGGGTATTAAAGATAGGGCTAAAGCTAAGGAATATCTTGCCACTTTCCCCTATTCAAGCTATCCAGATTTTCTGGGCGAACAACGACCGGAAAAGGCAATTATTTCAACACAGAGCCTCCCGATTTATTTCAACACCACAAAAGATTTTGAAGCTGAAGTTACGGACTGGCTAAGCTACGAAAAATAGGCTGGCAAGGTCCGACCTTGCCATTACTGGACGATGACGGTGCGGGTTGCGGTACCTGTGTTGCCCGCAGCGTCAGTTGCGCTAAAGAGGATGGTGTAGGTGGTTGAAGTTGAAGTATCGAGAGTCAGCGCAGAGATATCCATGCGTGGGCCGCCATCAACAGAAACCTGGAAGCCAAGATTCTGGTCAACATTGTCGGTTACGGTTGCGCCCATGTCACTGTAGGTTGAACCGATAGAGATAGTTGCTGGATTATTCCCCTGCAAGATAATTGTTGGTGCTACTGTGTCTGTTGAAGTTGCATTACCACCATTTCCTCCCCCGCTTCCATTGCCGCCTGTTTGTGGTGAGCCTGTCGAACCCACACCAGAGAGCAGCGAGTCGAGCTGGGCCTTGGTGATACAGGTTTCTCCGCCTGCGTCTGAGAGGCAGACTTGGTCGGTGTGAACTTCTTTTGCATAGACTTTGTTGAAGATACCGACAGTTGCTGAGATTGCTCCGTTAAACGCACGTACCACCATCGAACCGAGTCCGCTGATAGCTGAGTTAAGTGTTGATGAGAATCCGCTGACGACTGGGCTTGTTGTAGAAGCTGTAAGAGTTTGGGTTGTTGAGGTTGCCATTGAAGAAAGTGTGTCGAGTGCCATGTCGCTTACATAGAGGTCTGACTTGATGAACACTTCGATAGTGCCTGTGTTGCTGCTTGTTGCCATCTGCGCAGTCCATGGCTGGAGCGCAACACCGATGCGGTATGTTGCTGAAGTTGCTTTTGTAGCAACACCTTCTGTTGATGAAAGTACGATCGAGTCGCCTACTGCGATATCGCCGCCTTCAAGGTTTACCTTCACTGGTACGCGGCCTGAGAGTGCGACCGGCTTGGTTGTTGAAGCGGCCAACGCATCGGCACCGCCGAGGATAAGACCTGGATTGCTTGAGATAACACCGAGGGTCTTAGCACCTGCCTTTGCCTTCTCTATATATAGAGGGTTTTGAGGATCAAGCGCTACGACATCGCCGGCTGCAAGTGTCTGGTCGTTTGTTGCGTAGCGTTCAGCAACGTCGTAGTTACCAGTGTTTGCTGCAGTGTAGTAGATATTTCCTGGAGTTGTGCCGCAGGCAACCGTTGCGCCAGCGCCAACCGAGAAGCAACCTGAACCAACGACTGTGAGGTTTGAAGTTGGAGAGCTTGTACCGATACCAACATTTCCTGCATTTGTAACTGCAAACAACGTTGTGGTTGCAGTTGCGGTTGAAGAGCCGATTGCAAACAGCGTTGTGTTGAGATCGCCGTTTTGTGCATGGACAGAAAGTTTTGCAAACGGAGTTGTTGAGCCAACACCTGTGTTGTTGCCAGCAGCACCTGCGGTTACATAGAAGCCGCGTGACGTAGATGCTGTGGTTCCTTCAAAGGCGCTCAAAAGATACGTGCCGTTGCCAGCGTTTGTACCAACCGTAAGAGTTGGGTTGACGAGCAAGGCAGACCATTTGCCTGCACCTCCACCGTTTGAAATTGAAGTAGTGACGCTGAGGCCAGAGCCGTGCTGTGTCGTATATCCAGATACATTGGTACTTCCTTGAATAGCGAACTGGGAGGTGTTTGAAGTTCCAGTACGAGAGATAGACGCACCGTTTGCATATACCTGGAACAGTGTGCCTCCTGCGTTTACCGCCAATCCCGAAACATTAGCGGTTGAACCACTGCCTGTGTTGATAGCCACATCTCCTTGGTTGTTTACGGTAAACAACGTCGTCGTTGCTGTTCCGGTAGACGACGCGATCAAGAACATGTTTGGTACCGCGCCATCAGTTCCCATTGGCGTTGCAACAGTAAGATATGCAAGGCTAGGAGACGTTGTGCCAATACCAAGACCCACCGAAGAGCTATTTCTTATATTCTTTATAGATATAGAGTTTGAAGCGTTCGAGGCGCCGCCTACCGTCAACAACAACTTCGTATTGGCAGACAGGAGCATGTCGCCCGTGGTAACACCTGAGTTATTACCTGTGCCCGCACTGTTGAACGCAAACCCACCAAGAACTGGAGTAGTTGGAGAGTACGCATCGTTGTACATACGGAACATCCATGGACCTGAGCTCGGCGCGTGCAATTCAAGACAATTGTCTGAGGAACCAGCACTTGCAGAACATTGAACCTTAAAGAAAGAGTTGTTGGTGTTTGCAGTCGTGCCAAACAAGACGCGGTGGTCTTGTGTAATAAGCATTTCAGATTGTGTTGACGAACCTACAGCAAACGCTGGAACTCCTGCAGCAAGACTTGATGTATCCACTGAAAGACGTGCGAGTGGAGTAGTTGAACCGATACCGATGTTGCCTCCACCAAGTGCTGTCAAAACAGGGGTTTTTGCGTTCATCATTCGTATCTGGAACGCTGCACTCGTACTATTGTAGTTATTTCCAATATACGCAGTAGTAGCGCCCGCTGCGCTATATCCACTGTAAGCAAAGTATAGTGGTTCATCTCCTGCGCTGTCGCTCCATCTAATTGCTTCCCCGTAAGCCGCCCCTGAACCTGCCACACTTAAGTTAGATGAAGGTGCCGCTGTACCGACGCCGACGTTGCCAGTATTTGTAACTGCAAACAACGTTGTAGTTGCTGTTGGAGTTGATGACGCAATTGCAAACAAGGTTGAAAGACTGCCGGTTGCGCCTGCTGGTGTTGCAATGGAAAGCTGAGCATATGGGGAGGTGGTTCCAATGCCGACGTTGCCCGCAGATGTGACAGTGAGGAGCGCACTTCCGTATCGAGCGGTTGCACGACCAGCACTTGAATCTAACACACTTGTCCTGCGAGCAATGACAAACGCGTCACTGCTTCCAAGACTATCACCGCCGTACGGCCTGCCAGTAAACCATTCAGTCTGACCAGTGGTGTCGTAGTAGTAATTACCGAGACCGCGATAGTTTGTGGAAGTGTCTTCTGTTTTAAAGATAGCGCTTGCAGCAGTCCAATCAGTACTATTTACGCTACCATCGATAAGCATCGCGGTTGAATTTACGCCTGTTTGATATATATGGAGAGGCTTCGATGGAGAGGTGGTTCCAATGCCGACATTACCACCATTTAAATAACTTACACCGTTTGAGGCAAAGTTAATTGTCCTTGTATTACCGTTCCAGATATCAAGCGTCTGGGCGACCGTACCATTACGCGCATCATAGAGACGCACAGCTCCGTTTGCAGGAGAGAGGTATAGGGTACTATTAGCCGAACCAGAATTACTGAAGAGATACGCTCCATCCGTCGTCGTTCGAATATCCAACGACGCATTACCCGCCCCCTGCTGCACTGTAAGGGCAGAGCTAGAAGAAGGAGTCGACGTGCCTATGGCAACTTGACCAAGATTGTTTATTGCAAACAACGTTGTAGTTGCTGTTGGAGTTGAAGATGCGATAGCAAAAAGTGTTGTCTGGCTACCTGTTGCGCCTGCTGGTGTTGCAATGGAAAGCTGTGCATATGGAGAGGTGGTTCCAAGACCAAGATTACCTGCACTTGTGATACGCAAACGCTCAGAAGGAGCTGTGGTTGAATTAGTCGAATTACGTGTAAGGAAAATGAGATCACCCATTGTGGCAGCGGTGGCATCGGTCTCTATATACCCAATACTTGCTGGTGCGAGAGCGGTAACGCCATTGACATACCCGAACCCTATAAGTCGCTGTGAACCTACGCCATATTCACGACCGCCAAGTTGTAGGTAGTTCGAGTTCGCTACTGTTGTGGCGCCAAGATTTAAGTCTCCTTGGCTGCGAGCAAGTCTGACAAGCCCACGTTGAAGAGGTGTTCCAACAATATCTGTCAATACATCAGGAGCCGCAGTTCCAATTCCAACATTTCCTGCGAAGTATGCATTGCCAGTGGTGGTTGCCCCTCCATATATAGTGAGACCTGTTGTTTGAGTGCCACCACCGATAGTTGAAGATGCAAACGCTGTGAAGCCACCAGCAAAACTTGAAGCTGTGGTTGATGTTGCTGTGAAGTAGCCTGCGATTGCCTGATTGCCTAAGGTTGAAGAACCTTCAACAGAGAGTTTGTATGCAGGTGAAGTAGTGCCAATGCCGACGTTGCGGCTGGAATCTATGCGCATTGCTTCTCCGCTGTTGGTCCAGAATGAGACAGCTCCCGTTGAAGTTTGGTTAACGATTTCTATATTGTTTTGACGGTTTGCCGTTGCAAACGCTGAACCTATTTGGTTGATACCCCCCTTGGCCGTACTATTTTCCTTGAAGCTTATTTGGCTCAGGCCACTCGCGTTCGTGTTGTCGAACGTAAATATTGGTGTCGATCCAGAAACGTACAGGAGACTACCTGGTGAAGTTGTGCCAAGGCCAAGATTGCCTGCATTATCGATAACCACTTTCGTAGAACCCAAAGTTTGGAATGTAAACCCAAGTGAGTTAGTTCCTGTAGGAGTCGTGTTCGAACTATCGGTTGTAGAATTGAAAACAATTGGTTTTGAAGTGTTTGTGCCCGTGTAACCCTTAATAACGTTGCCGCCCGCACCCGTCTGGATAGCAAGGTACTGTGTACTGTTTCGTCTAAATATTGCAGTGTCTGTATTGTCCGCTGTTTCTGTAATATCGAGCAATGCTGTCGGAGCAGTATTGTTTATGCCGACAAACCCGCTGTTAAGAACAGTAAACAGAGTCGTCGTTGCCGTTGCGGTTGAAGAGCCGATGGCAAAGAGTGTTGTGTTTGTGTCACCGTTGTTTGCCTGGATTGCAAAACGAGCGAATGGAGATGTCGAACCAACACCAAGCTGGCCGGTTGCATATTTTGAACCGGTTGTTGAATTGCCCGTACCAAAGAGGATGTTTGCAATGTTTATTTGGTTAGACGCTGTCCCATCCGCCACCGAAACATCATTGCCAATAAGAATGTTGTTTGCTCCACTAGTGATGTTTGAATTTGCGAGTGTCGAAGCCGCACCAAGCACAATGTTTTTTGAACCAGTCGTGATTAAGTTTCCTGCACCATACCCTATAAAGGTATTGTAATCTGCGCCTGTCATGATGCCGTATCCAGCTCGGTACCCAACAGCCGTGTACCCTTGCGCGCTGTAGACACCGTTTGAACCGTGCGCCGCAGAAGATCCTATAGCTACTGATGATGTAGCCGATGTGTTTTGACGGCTTGCATTTGTTCCAACGGCAACGTTATCTGAGCCGGTAACACTTTGGTCCATCGCGGTGCGTCCAATAGCAACGTTATTTGAACCCGTTCTGTTGTTATCAAGTGCGTATCTACCGCCGATGGCAACGTTAGCAGAACCAGTTGTGTTGTTGCCCAACGCACCGGAACCAAAGGCGGCGTTTTCGGTACCAGTCGTGTTTAAGGTAAGCGCAGAAGAACCAAAGGCGCTGTTGCCGTCAGCTGTATTTGCTGCAAGTGCATTGTAACCAAACGCTGTGAGGTCAGTAACAACAGCGCCACCCGCAGACGGGAGTGTGTTAAGGGCACGATACCCAAAGGCTGTTGTGCGGATCACGGTCGACGTCGCATTAAACCATGTGCCACCTGACTGTCCGCCAAAGGTCGAGAAGTTGGTGCTTGATGCATAGAGCACTGAGTTGCCATCTATCTGGTATCCACCAGTCGCACCCGCGGCATTAAAGAAACCGGAAGTAAATATATTCCCTGCAACCGAGAGTCTTTGGCCTGGCGTTGTGGTGCCGATGCCAATGTTGCCGCCGGATTGAAGTGTAAGACGGTCGGCAGTGTCATAAAAGCGCAAGTCATTCCCGACTAGGTACTGAACCCACTTATCAGTTGCAGGAGTAGCTACATTGCGGAACGAAAGCCAGTTGGCACTACTTCCGCCAGCGGTGATGACCAGAGACTCTCCGGAATTATTCGGATTGTAGACATGCAACATTCCAGCCGGGCTCGTAGTACCAATGCCGACGAGACCATTATTGTCTATAACCATCTTCGTTGATGAATTGAAGTTTGCGGCACTTGCGCCCGCATTTGACGCAACCATAAAGCGCAACTTCGTTTCTCCTCCGAGTACCCCGAGTGCCGCAACGTTTGCAGAAACTCCAACTCCGTTACCTGTTCCCAATTGCAACGCTGAAACATATGACCCTGTATTGTCGAGTGTGCCAGCGCGGATGACGGAGTCTCCAGAACCCACAACATCTAGTTTGTATGTAGGCGTTGTAGTGCCAATCCCAACATTGCCCGCAGAAGTGATGCGCATACGCTCTGCAACGCTCGCAGAGCCATCGGGGGTCGTAAGGAAAGATAGGTACCCTGGCGCATCTCCTGTACCTGTCCAGCCAGTATCAGCGACGCCAAGTATTTGAGCTCCTCGCAATGCGTTTCCACCAGCGGTTGTGCCAAAGAAATCAATTTGCCCCAGACCATCTCCTGCAGAGAGTTCTGCGCTTGGTCGACCTTTTTGCAGTGCCAATTTTGGCGCCGACGTATCGGCGCCGACGTAGTAGAGATTAAGCGAATTGCTGTTGATGGTCGAATAGTTGCGCAACAAATATCCACCGTTCTGTGCATTACCGCCCGAGCTAATGGTAACGCCAGCAGCAAGAGTCGGGTCAGCATCAACTTTAAGTACGGGGACAGTACTTGTACCAACCGCAAACAGATACCCACCTGCACCAGCATTTGGCGTACCTCCTCCAATAAGTAGCGCATGGGCAATCGTTGAAGTTGCGCTCCCGAGCGTCGTTGTTGCAGTGAAGGAGCCTGCGAGCGCATTAACACCGAGGTCAGATGAGCCATTAACTGAGAGGGCGCGCCATGGTGAGGTGGTGCCAACTCCAACGTTGCCGCCGCCTAGTATGGTCAGGCGTTATGCCGCCCCCGTGCCTCCACGTGTTGTGGTAAATCCGAGTTCGCTGTCTGTGAAGCTGCCGTTCCAGGTTTGTCGCACCTCCATGTATGCACGCATGTTGGACGCCTCACCACCACCTATCAGCAACTTATCGAGATCGGTCGAGCTGTTTGTGCTGAAGAAATTTCCAACAATACGATTTGTAACATTTCCTGCTGTGTATCCGCCGATACTGAGGCTGTTGGTCGTTGGCACCATGCCGATTCCTACAGTTCCTGCAAAGTACGCGTTGCCGGTTGTTGTTGCTCCACCAAATATCGTGAGGCCAGTTGCCTGTCCGCCAGCGCCGATCGTTGATGATGCAAACGCAGTGAAGCCGCCTGCAAATGACGATGCGGTGGTTGAGGTTGCAGTAAAGTAGCCTGCGAGCGCATTAACACCGAGGTCAGATGAGCCATTCACTGAGAGGGCGCGCCATGGTGAGGTGGTGCCAACACCAACGTTACCTGCAGTGAAGATGCTGCTGCCGGCGCCCTTCGGGGTGAAGTTAAGGTTGATATTGGTATCAGTTCCCTGTGCAGAGATAGTTGGGCCAGAAAGCGTCGCAGAGTTGGCTATCTGCAGATAGTTCACCGCGCTTGCTGCCCCTGCCGTAATGACGAGAGCCGACTTCGCACTCGTATCCGAACCGTTGGAAACAAAGAAATTTAGGTTTCCGGGGGTGTTCGGATTGTTCGCCGAACCTGGGACAGAAGCCGTGATCTGCGCAGGGCTCGCAAGTCCTCCCGTATTTCGCACCTGGAAGTCGATCAGACCGATCACATCGTTACCGGAAAGCGAGCTTGGAGAGGCGACGCTTCCTCCTTGTTTACTGAAGCGCAGTACGCCACTGTGAGTTGTCGCACCTCCGAACCTATCGGCCTCAATTACCGCATTCGTTCCACTCTCAGCCTGCATGACGATCTTATTCTCCTGCGAACCGGTGCCTTGGACGACGAGCGCTGTGTTCGTGTTGCTTACTGTAGATGGCGCCGCGCCGATACCGAATCCGTTAGCAGTCGCCTGCGCCCGGAGCGTACCGCCGGCAGTGAAACCGAGCTGGTCCGCGCCGATGTTGTACATGCCCGTATTCATGTCGCCCGTGAAGGTGAAGGCAGGCGCACCCGCGGTACCGGTGACGGAAGCCGCAAAATAGGTTGAGGTTGTAGTTGCGGACGAAGTAAGACCACCAGCAAAACTTGACGCCGTGCTTGATGTTGCAGTGAAGTAGCCAGCAATTGCTTGGTTACCGAGACTTGAGGTTCCTTCAACGGAGAGTTTGTAGAAAGGAGTTGTGGTACCAAGGCCGACGTTACCGTTATAGTCGATCCTCATCGCCTCAGCCGTGGTAGCGCCCGGGGAAGATGCGCTGCTTGTTTCAAATGCAAGGTACCCTCGGTATGAACCTGAATTACCTGACGTGATGCGTGCGCCGATGTTGTTGTTTGCTCCAGTTGCCTGTCTAAACGCCATGGACTGATAAAAGCCAGTGCCCGCAGAGCTGCCCGAGAGAATAAAGTTATCCTGATTTCCACTGTTTACCGATGTACCAACCACCTCAAGTTTTGTCCCAGGAGTTGTTGTACCGATACCAACATTGCCGCCGTTAGTTATAGAAACACGATTCGCAATTGAACCTGCAGCACCAGTTGCAAACACAATGTCAGCACCGCCGCGTGGCTGAAGCACCAAATTACCAACGGTTTGGAACGGATAGGAAGCGCCAATATTGTCAGTGCGGTAAATAGCTGGGTACAACGAATTTTCTGGGTAGGTTGATTCAAATCCGCGCAGCGTAAGAGGGCCCGCGACTGAAAGCTGTGTGGTCGAGGCAAAGCCGAGCGTCGTCAAACCCGTAACATTGAGCGTTGAACTGAGTATTGTTGCGCCCGTAACAGCGAGCGTCCCTTGCGCGGTGATGTTTCCTGTCGTTGTTGCACCGCCGTTGATAGTAAGACCTGTTGTTTGAGTACCACCACCGATCGTTGATGATGCGAGTGAAAGGAAGCCGCTGGTGAAGGTTGAGAGGCCACTGGTGGTAAATGTTCCAGTCGAAGTAATAACTCCTGTGTTGCTGATGCTAAATAATGTACTTGTTGCCGTTGCGGTTGAAGAGCCGATTGCAAACAAGGTTGTGTTTGTGTCACCGTTGTTTGCATGGATTGCAAAACGAGCGAATGGAGATGTCGAACCAACACCAAGCTGGCCGGCTGAGTATGTTTGGCCACTAAAGCTGCCGTTATTTGTTCCAAACAAAATATTTTGGATAGTAAGTTGCCCGTTCCCTGTTGATGACGGCAACATAACACCGTTACCGATAGAAACATTGCTGGTACCAGTAGTTATTTCATTGCTTTGCGCAGAGTATCGTGGACCTATAACGACGTTGCCGCTACCTGTCGTAATTGCCGAACCAGTGTTATATCCTAATAATGTATTGTAACCCCCTGTCAAATAACTCGATGGACCACCCCCACCAGCCCCCATACCGACGAATGTAGATCCTGTCGTTGAGGCATACGCGCCAGCGCTCGCGCCAATAAAGGTATTTTGTACAAATGCTGTTGAAGAACCAATAAGCCCTGCGTTGTAGCCTAGGGCTGTATTACGAGCGAAGGCGCCAGCAAGGTCATTGAAGAGCGCTTGATATCCAACTGCTGTTTCGGCGCTGACAGAAACATTTGCTTGAGCATTCAAGCCGCCAGCGCGTGGGCCAACAAAGACACTCATGTTCGTCGTGCTTGCATACAACACAGTACTTCCGTCTATCTTGTAACCACCGGTTGAAGCCGAAGTATTGAAGAAGCCTGATGTGTACACATTGCCCGCGACTGAAAGAGTCGATCCTGGGGTTGTGGTACCAATGCCAACGTTGCCGGTTGAGACCACAAGATTTCCAGACGTGCCAAGATTTCCAGGGCGCAACATAAGATCCGCGCGTGTATCGAAATAAGAATTTCCAGTTGATTCAGCTGTAATTCTAAATTCATTCACTCCAGCAGTGCTTCCAAAGAAGCCCGCATAATTAGAGCTAGAATTAACGGTCAAGTGACCTGCGTTATCCATGGAAAGCAACGTTGTGGTTGCCGTTGCAGTTGAAGAGCCAATTGCAAACAAGGTTGTGTTTGTGTCACCGTTGTTTGCGTGGATTGCAAAACGAGCGAATGGAGATGTTGAACCAACACCGACGTTGCCCTGGACAATCAAGCCGTTAGTTGGTGCCGTTGTTGCCCAATAACTACTACCGATAGTAGTACCTCCTGAAATCGCGAGCACGCTAAGTGGGCTACCGAGACCTGAAGCCGCGCCAATACCCACAGCGTTACCGTTTGGGTTAATAAAGAGTTGCGCGCCACCATTACCATAGGCACTCGTACCCTGAATAGCTCCGTAGCCTCCTATATAAGCACCGAGCGACACCCCTGCCGAGCTACCTATTGTTCCAATGTTGGTGCTTCCAAAGTAGTTGCTGCTTGAAATGGTGCCACCGCCAACTACGGCGAGACCAGTCTGCGGCGTTGTAGTACCGATACCGACGTTTGAAGCAAAGTATGCACGGCCTGTTGTTGTTGCAGGGCCGTTAACTGTAAGGCCGAATGTACCATCACCGATAGTTGACGATGCAAACGCTGTGAAGCCGCCAGCAAAGCTTGAAGCTGTGGTTGATGTTGCAGTGAAGTAGCCAGCGATTGCCTGGTTACCAAGAGATGAAATTCCTTCAACTGAGAGTTTTGCCCATGGAGATGTTGTGCCAATGCCGACGTTGCCTGCATTTGTCACCGCAAACAACGTGCTTGTTGCAGTTGCAGTTGAAGAGCCGATTGCAAACAACGTTGTGTTTGTGTCGCCGTTGTTTGCATGGACTGAAAGTTTTGCAAATGGAGATGAAGTGCCAATACCTGTTGTGCCTGCGACGATAAGACCTGTTGATGGAGCCGCAACGAGCGGATACCCAACCGATGCATTAGTTCCAACGTTCAAGCCAGAAAGTGGAGTAGATCCCGAGCGGATAGAAACACCGTTCGCCCCCGCAGGCATGTACAGAAGACCGCTACCGTCGGTGTTGTGGAAGAAGACATGCTGGCCGCTTACCTCAAAACCGTAGTTACCCAGCACTCCTGTTGTACCAATTGTAGTATTTCCATTTTGGAGTGTTCGGAACTGGCTACCAACAGCAAGCCCGCCGCTTATCGTTGTTGTTGCAGTCGAGACACCTGCATTGATATTGCCGGCATTGTCGACAAGGAAGAGTGTTGTTGAAGCGCTGTTTGAAAGTTCAAACGCACGGCTAGTAGCAGCGGAACCACCGCCCTGAACACTCAAGGCTGCATACCCCGTTGTAGTGCCAATAGCTACATACGTAGAACCTATTCCAAATGGGTTTATGGCAAACGGAACTGCGCCGTTGCCAGCTGTCGAGACCGACTCCATATACGGGGTGCTGGCTCCTGCTGAATTGAGCAGGCGTCCAAACCCAAGTGCGCCCGACGTACCAGTAAAGTCAAACTGAACGGCTGTTTGATTTACTCCTGTTGCAAAAATGCTGCTACTTACAACCAATTTTTTGGTTGGACTAGTTGAGCCGATGCCAACATTGCCAGCGAAGTACGCATTGCCAGTAGTTGTTGCGCCGCCGTTGATAGTGAGACCACCATTTTGGTTACCGTTACCAATAGTTGATGATGCGAGTGAGAGGAAGCCATTTGTGAATGTTGAAAGGCCGGTAACGGTGAAGGTTGATGTTGCAACCAAATTTCCTGCAGTGAGCGTACCTGAAACAAGCGCGTCGCCTTGAACTGAAAGTTTTGCGTATGGTGATGTGGTGCCGACACCAACACTACCGTTTGACGCGATAAAAAATGCGGTGCTCGTCCCAAGACCGTTTGTTGAAGATGCAACCATAAAGAGCGGCGATGAGCCCACGCCATTTGCCACAACAGAGAACTTAGCCCATGGAGTAGTTGTGCCAATACCGATATTGTTTTCGACGCCTAGATTGTTGAAATACAGTTTGTTGTTCCCATACCCAAATGTTTTATACCCATACGTCCCATCCCATCCGTTAGAGATCAATGCATTGCCACCTGCGTCTTTTACAAGTATGGCACTGCCATTGTTATCCATGAGTTGAATTGCGCTTGCAACCTGCACCAACCCGTTAGACGTCTTGAGAATTCTAAGCGAGTATGCGTCGGATGGTTTGTAAATATATCCAAATGAGATGTTGCCTGAAGAATCAACCTCTATGTCTCTTGTATTTCCATTCGACGATTCAACCACAAACCGTGTTGTCGCATCGCTTACCACCGCAAACCCAGCAGATGGGCTCGATGTGCCAATTCCAACTCTCCCTGCAAAGTACGCATTACCCGTTGTTGTTGCGCCGCCGTTGATAGTGAGACCACCTGTTTGTGTGCCATTGCCGATGGTTGATGATGCGAGTGAGAGGAAGCCGTTTGTGAAGGTTGCAAGACCAGTTTGTGTAAGCGTACCCGTGTGTGTGGTGTTGCCTGAGACAGTGAGTCCTTGTGCAGTGAGTGTTCCAAACGCAGCAAGTTGTGCAAACAAGTTTGTTGATGACGCTGTTGTTGCGAAGAATGCGCTTGAGGTTGCGTTTGCAAGGACTGTATTTCCGGAGACCGTGAGTGTTGAAGTTGCGGTGATTGCTCCACCGAAGAATGCAGTGCCTGATGTGTATTGATTGCCTTGGACGGAAAGATTTGTTGATGGAGAGGTGGTGCCGATGCCAACGTTGCCATTTTGATCTATTCGCAAACGCTCAGTTTTAACCAGAGATGTGGATGGAGTTGTAAAGAAGGTCATGAACGTACCGTTGGACGCAGTGTTCCAGTTTTCAGATGCGTACATACCAATCGCCGCACGACTACCTGTTACAAAATTACTTCCGTCATACCCGCGAGCGCCGATGAAACCGATCTGATCATTCGCCAAAAGTGCCGTTGGCGCTACATTTGTTCCTCGAGCAGAGCGCAACATAAGAGAAGATCCGCCTGAACCTGAACCGTTGTAGTAACTATCAAAGTACGCAGTAGCATCCGAATTCATACTGGAAACAGTGAGTGGCACAAGCGGAGTTGATGTGCCGATGCCCACATACCCTGCATTTGTGACGATAAAGTCCGTTTTGGTTGAAGAACCAACTACAAACGATGGACCTGCAATGCCGTTTGGATTTACTGAAAGCTGACCCCATGGAGTTGTAGTTCCAACACCTACGTTGCCGGCCGTATCAATTGCTAGTTGAGTTGTTTGGCTTGAGCCAGTCTGGAAGTAGATTGGAAGATACGTGCCAGTGCCGCGACGATTTGCTGCAATCAAAACATTACTTGCAGTAATACCAAAGTTTGCAAAAGAGGCGTTAGTTGGGTCGGAATTGTTGTACGCATTAACTGCAGACGTAGGAGATGTTCCGTTTGGAAGGAACGAGAAATTTGTATTACCGTTTGTAACATTTGTTTGGAAGGCGACACGGTTTGCGATAGTGGCGTTGCTGTAGTCTCCCAAAATTCGAGCGCCTAGCGCACTGAGCACAAGGTTACCTGTTGTTGTTGCGCCACCACTTACCGTAAGGCCGCCTGCCTGCGTACCATCACCAACTGTTGACGATGCCTGAGAAATGAATCCCTGTGTCAACGTGACACCAAGCGGACCAACCGCAAACATCGTGTCTCCTGTTGAAGAAGCAATTTGCAAAATGTCGCCTGTCTGGCCCGCAACACCTTGGAGTTTGAGAGTTGGAGTTGAAAGGGAGCCTGATTGGTTAGCGATGTAAAGTGCTTGGTTGATTTCAAAACGTTTTGGTGCCGTTTTCCAAGAAATGAGTGCGTTAGGAACTACGTTGCCGCGGAAGAAGATAAGGTCCATGTCTTCTGCGTCAGCCGAGACATTGTCGGAGTTGATGGTGAATGTTGCAGACGCAGTACCTGCGATGGTTGTTGATGCGGCAGAGATGTTGTTTGCAACGATGTTACCTACGTACACATTTTTCCAATAGAACGATGGAGAACCGAGGTCATACTGGATGTTTTGGTCCGGCGTGAGGTTTGATTTAATCGAAGAATTAATGATCAAGCTGTTGGATGAGCTGTTGCCGAGAGTCACTGTGTTGCCACCAACAAAAAGATCTCCGCCGAAGTATGCATTGTTCGCAACCTGTAGCGTGCCAGGCGCTGATGTTGCAATTCCGATACCAAGTCCTCCTACAAAGTAGGCGTTGCCTGTTGTTGTTGCGCCGCCGTTGATAGTGAGACCACCGTTTTGGTTACCGTTACCAACTGTTGACGATGCGAGTGAGAGGAAGCCGCCAAAGAAACTCGATACCCCTGAGAGGTTGATGGTTTGCGCATTGAGCGTTCCGATTGTGCCAGTTTGTGCAAAAAGATTTGTGCTTGATGCTGTTGTCGCGAAGAAGTTTGTTGATGTTGCATTAGCGAGCGTCGTATCTCCAGTTACCGTAAGCGAACCTCCGTTGAGGAAAAAGTTTCCCGTCGTCGTTGCATTGCCGAGCACTGTAAGGTTCGAGAGCGTTGTTGTTCCTGCAGTGAGCGAATTTTGTATCGTGACATCACCGGCAAGATTTGATGTACCTGAAACAAAAAGGCGTCTAGTTTCTACGTACTGTGCATTGATGTCGTCAGCAGTAGTGGTGTTGCGAAGACGAACATCCGAGAGATTATTTATGACCTGCGAAACAGCGAAGTTTTGGTGTGGACTTTCGTGGCCCGGATTCTGGAGGAAAGAAATCTGTACTGCGAGACGGTTGTAGAGATCCTCGAGGCGGCCGTTGAGTTCCTCCTGAGTGACACCGCCAACTGCAACACTGCGCTCCACAACACGCTCAACAACAGGATAGTTATTTACGATCTGAGTTTTTGAAGTCGTACCAGATGCTGCGGATGCCGAAGTAGAATTCGTCCGCGGTGCCCCAGCACCGATCGGCGAATTCTGCGCAGGTTCGGTTGTAATTTTTTGTGTAGGCTGGATGACAACGTTTTGTGCAACTTGTGTCTTATCACCAAACAACGTTGCAAAAACATTCGAGAGAAAATTTGTTGCGCCCGCAAATGCGTTACCTGCGCCCGTTGGCAACACAACTGCTGGCGCCTGTGTGCCGAAGAATGGAGATTGTGCTTCAGAGATTGCAGCGTACTGATTTTGGTGCGGCACATTCATGCTGCTTGCAAACACAAGTGCGCCAACCAAAAGAACCGCACCAACCGCCATACCTATAGGGGCACCGACAGAAACTTTTTTTACACGCAAAAAAATTTGCTCTATTAGAGTGCTGTTTTGAATTTGATATGAGGTCTTTTCGCTTCGGCGTTGCTCTGCAAGCTGGGCTGAGCGCTGCTCTTTAGCCAAGGTGCGAGCAGATTCAAACTCTTCGATGGAGGAAGGGACCACAAACCACTGGCCGCCAATCTGTTCACCAATGAGCTTTCCTTCACGGCAAAGCTTGGAGACATAGTCTGGAGCGCACTTCAAACGCGCAGCTACTTTGCGCGCCGAGAGCATCGGTTGACCATCGTTTGAAATTATTTTTTTCGAGGATGTCATGAAGTCCGATATTGCTTTTGTTTGTCCAGTGATTTCGGAGAAGGCACTACATATATTTTACGAGAAAAGTTGTTATTTCTTCAGGAAATTTTCATCAAAAACTGTGGATAGAAAATAATTAAAAACTTCGTAAAAGCTTTTATAACAAAAGTTATTTTGGAAAACGTATTCAAGTACATCAACAAATTTTTATGCGCTGTTTTTAGTACAAAGTTTTTGAAAATTATTGCTAATTTTTGTTACTACTTTTTTTATTATGTTTTATAGATTTATCGTATTGCCTTACCGATATCTCGGCTAAACGAGTTGATAAATATAAGAAAAATGCCCTGATCGGGCTACCGTCAGGGCGATTTTCTATGAGATTTTTCTTAGTAAATTCTTACCAAAAAATTTCTAGTTTTTGCTGTTTTGACAATTTTTAAAAATGAAGCAAAATGTTTTTTCTTGAGCGAAAGCCACACTTGCAGGCTTTCCCTTCTCTACTATTACTACTGAATTGATGCCCAAAGATCCAAAGAACGCGAACCCAAAAAAGATAGCTGCCACTACGGTGACTGAAGCTACCGCAAATCCTGTCTTCCATATACTTCTTTTAGGGCGCAAGATTGGCTGTGCTGTGTGTGCTGGTTTGGCTATTTGAGCCACTACATACTCATCTTTTCTTACCTCTGCTGCTGGTTTTGTCCTTTTCTGTATTGCTGGAAACAAAGGGCTGTTGTCAGGGATGTACGTAAGGGATGTTTTAAATGGAACCTTCTTTTCTGCAATTACTGGTTTTGCAAAACCTTCAGCAACAAAAGCTGCTTCAGAAACAAGCTTCCCGGAACGCGGAGAATTCTCTGCTAAGAATTCTCCTACGTACGGCACCGTCGTGCCTCCCTGCATTCCGGCTAAACTTATTTCTTTAGCAGCTTCGACAGCTGGTGTCACGGTAGACTCTACTTGCGCAACCACGACGGGTGCAGATGCCGAAACAGGAACTTCTTGAGAAAAAGTCTGGCGCAAGGTTTCCGAAGGAAACCGAGGACCCCCGAGGACTTTCTCGAAAGAAGGTTCCTGTGTAGGTTCAGTCTTTTCCGGTGAGTTTGTATTCTGCGCAGGTGTCGCCAAGCTCTGACCTCTCTCCTTGCCGAGATACTCGGCAAAAGAAGCTTCATCTACATACCACGCACGACCTACTTTAGTACCAGAAACTCGGCCAGCTCGGATAAGCTGTCCTACGTAGTCTGGGTGATACTTATTTTCTTTAGCAATACGCTTAGCCGAGATGTATCGCTTTCCCGAGATTTCTAATTCATCCATACACAGCAGTATATCTCGGTAACGAAAACCCCCACTTGGCGGGGGTGTGCAAAAGTCCGTTTTATCGTCTATTGGAGCGCTTTCTTAAATTCCTCGGCAAGCGCTGCAGGGTTTGCTGAACCCTTACTTTCCTTCATTCCCTGTCCTACAAGGAACTGGAGAGAAGCGGCCTTCCCTGCCTTGTAGTCCGCAACTACTGCCGGCTGAGCTTCGATAATTTTCTGAACAAGAACGGGTAGTGCCGCGTTATCGATCGCAGCAACTATCTTGCCAGTAAGGATCGCTTGCTTTGCCTGAGGTGACGCCATGGTGCCATCGGCATACTTTCGTACAACTTCAGAGAGGAACACGGCCTCTGGAATGGCCCAGGACGCATCTTTCTTCAGCTGCCCAGCAATATCATTAAGAATAAAATTTGCAGCAATTTTTATCATCTCAGGAGAGTCGAGCTCTTTTTCCATCTCGCCAAACAATGCGGCAAGTTTCGCGTCCCCCACCAACTGCTCTATGTCTTGGCTCTGCAAGAAACCGAGCGCAGTGAGACGTTCTCGTTTCTCCGAAGGTATCTCGGGTAGAGATGCACGGAGTGTTTCTGCCGAAAGTTCCGATATCTCGGATAGACGAAGCTTAGGGAGATCTGGGTCTGGGAAGTAGCGGTAGTCGTGGCTCGATTCTTTTTTACGCTGAGAGAATGTGCTCTGCGTATTCTCGTTCCAACCGCGTGTTTCCTGTACTAAGGTGCCGCCTTTTTCAAGCACCTCTATATGGCGCGCAACTTCGTATGCGATAGCTCGCTCAACCGAGCGGAATGAGTTAAGATTTTTGACTTCAACTTTTGTGCCAAGCGTGTCGTCGCGACTAACAGAAATATTAGCTTCCACACGCATCTCGCCCTTCTCCATATTTGCCTCCCCTGCTCCAAGGTAGCGGAGCAACAGCTGAAGTTCCCGTGCAAAATTACCTGCATCTTCTGCGGTATGGATGACAGGTTCTGTAACAAGTTCCATCAATGGAACACCTGCGCGGTTGTAGTCGATGAGACTGTGATCTCCCTCGTGTTGCGAGCGAGCTGTATCTTCCTCGAGATGAATACGAGTTATCTGAACGTTACGAAGTGACCCACCACTTACAAGTGGAAACGCAAACTGGCTTAATTGGTAGCCCTTAGGAATGTCTGGGTAAAAATAACTTTTACGGTCAAACTCTGTATAGTCTGCGAGCTTCGAGCCAAGCGCGAGGCCCATCCTAAGTACATGTCGCACGGCCTCTTTGTTTATCACAGGAAGCGAGCCTGGGTGCGCCATACATACAGGGCAAACATTTACGTTTGGGCGCTTTTCATCAGCGTCGTTGAGACACGCGCAAAACATCTTCGTGCGCGTGTTGAGTTCAGCATGGATTTCAAGCCCTATGGTTGGGCGGTATTCTGCCATAACCCTTATATACTACCGCAAAGCAGCAATAAGTGTATCTCGAAGATTCTTAACTGATTCATCATCCAGGACAGAGACAAGGACCGTCCTCTTCCCCTCTTTTGCAAATAAGCCTTGTATTTTTTGTATATATTCAGAATCTCGGGTATCCGACTTCGTCAGTACGATAATTTCATCCTTCTGTGACAGAACACCACCCTCAAATGCGCCGAGTTCCCCGCGGATAAGTGCGTAGTCTTCCATCGGAGTATCGGACTCGAGTGACACACAGTGCATTAAAAACCGTGTACGCGAGATATGACGGAGGAAACGAGAACCGAGCCCCTTCCCCTCTGACGCACCCTCGATAATTCCTGGAATATCGGCAAGTACAAATCCGTACAAAGCGCCCAAGTTAGGGTCGAGCGTAGTAAAGGCATAAGAACCAACCTTAGCGGACGCTCCAGTTAATGCGTTGAGAAGTGATGACTTCCCCGCGTTCGGCAAGCCTACCAGCCCAGCATCTGCAATAAGGCGCAGCTCGATGCGCAGCTGAGCAGTTTCGCCTCGCGCGCCTGGCGTACATTCCATTGGGCTCTGATTCACAGACGACTTGAAGGCGGTATTCCCCGCTCCACCACGACCGCCCTTGAGCACGAGTATCGGCTTATCTTCCTCTATAAGTTCAAATTCTTCTCCGGTGCTTCCGTTACGGACGATAGAACCTACAGGCAAATCTAGCGTAAAATCTTTTCCTCCCCGACCGCCTCTATTTTGATTTTCTCCATCCTTTCCATCTTCCGCCTGGAATTTTTTCTCTCCACGATAGCGAGCAAGCAGGTTGATATCTCGTACGCCACGGATATAGAAATCTCCACCATTACCACCATTACCACCAGAGGGCCCAGAATATTCTTTGCCTTTTTCGTGCAACCAACGCACGACGCCATCCCCGCCATTGCCAGCGCGCGCGGCTATTGTCATTTCATCAATAAATGCCATTTAATGTTCGAAGTTGTGTTTCGGTTTCTTAAGCAGCATATGGAGCACCATGGAAAGAACTGAAAGTATAAGCGTTGCTTCCAAAGCTGGGATAAAGCCACTGACAATAAACCCTGGCACAAGCATTGAGAGCAGCCAGAACAACAGTGCGTTGAGTATAAAAGAGAAAAGCCCGAGGGTAAGAATGGTAATCGGCAACGTCAGCAACCCAAGCAAGGGACGAACGGTGACCCCGACAATGCCCCAGAGCAATGCGACTAAAAGTGCTGTACCGAAGCTTGGAATGACGATACCTGGCACAAAACGTGCAATAAGTAGCAGCGCCCCCGCAGTAACAAAGATGTGAAGTAGTGTTCTCAACATATATGCATCTTAGTGCATCACAGGTACTTGAGCAATCCATCAAACCCAAATTGCATAAAGAAACCCATATATCCAAAGAGCATATAGAAACCGAACACAACGAGTATTCCTCCTGCAATTTTTGAAAGAAGCTCAACACTCCCCCTCATCTTCGCAAACCACTTTCCTGCGCTACCGATAAGAAATGCGGTGACCATAAACGGAAGTGTGAGTCCGAGTGAAAATACAAAAAGAAGTAGCGCACCTTGCGCAGCAGTTGAAGAACTTGATGCAAACAGCAGTACCGTTCCGAGTATGGGACCGACGCAAGGAGTCCATCCGAGCGCAAACAACATGCCTATAAGAAAAGAGCTTTCCGGTCGGCCGACGACAATAAAATGTGGCGTTCGTATACGACGCTCCGACATAAGAACAGGAATTTTAATAAGCCCGAGCATTGTCAGACCAAAGACAATAATAATTACACCAGCACCCTGGCTAATAAGCCCGCGCCAGGCCCCGAGCACTCCTCCAATACTTGCAGCAAACAATCCGAGCACTATAAACACCAGCGAGAAACCCACGCAGAACGCCAGCGCGTTGCGCATAACGCGGCGCTTTGCCTCACTAAAACCAGTTTTTGAAATTTCCTTCTCAGGCACTCCTGCAATAAATGCTAAGTAGCCAGGCACTATAGGCAGCGTGCACGGAGCGAGAAACATCAGTACTCCAGCAACGAACACTGCAGGAATCAGTGTAACCATGTCAGGCGTCATTGCTCTAGTATAGACCGAACTGAATTCAAAAACTCTTTGTCTTTTGGATGTGTAAGCAATTCGTACGCTTCATCCAGCGTGGCCCAACGGACGCCAACTATTTCACCATCTTGAGGTCGCACTGCCGTCTGCGTAGTTGTAAAGAAAAATAATGTACGCGTATATTCAGGCTCATCCAGCACTTCCCCCAGACCACCCTTACCTATACGTCGTCGTTTGTAGCTACCAAGAAGTTGTATGAGTGTGAGGTCAGTAATACCCGTTTCTTCTTCAATTTCTCGAATCGCTGCTTGGAGAGCGTCCTCCCCCATTTCAACGCCCCCTTTAGGGAATGACCAAACATTACTACCCTGATTCACGAGCACAATACGGCCATCTGGACCTTTGATAATTCCTCCGGCAGATTCTCTCATAGCTATTCAACAATCTTCCACCCTTGGCTTAGCAATTGTTCTGCTTTTTTGAATTTCATTTCGCGAGTCTCAACCCCATTAGTGATGGTAATTTTATCATTACGGCCGGTTGAGCGGACGATGGCGTCGGTTGCGGAGCCGAAGACCGACGCAGAGGTGTTGTCACCCGCTTGTAGATTTATAGTAGGAATTTCAGCAGGTGCAGGTTGCATTGCCTGTGCCGTAAGTCCATCAAGGATCTGGAATACGCGGTCTGCAAGCATATATTCCAACTCTTTATACATACGCGTGCCCTCTTTGCGGTACTCGGTAAGCGGGTCGCGTTGGCCGTAGGCGCGCAAGTTTACGCTGCCGCGTAGATACTCCATAGACTCCAAGTGCTCCATCCATAGCATGTCTATTGTCTGCAGAATGACGGTACGCGCAGCACCTAAAAACGCCTCACGGCCAAACTCTATTTCTTTTTTCAAAACAATCTCTGCAGCTCCATCTAATTTTCCAGAAGGGTTTGAAGGGTCTGTCGCGAGTTCTGTAAGCACATCCTCTACATCATCAAGAGTGCCAACCAACACCTTGCGGCGGCGATCGTAGACTGCCTTGCGCTGCCTGTCGAGCACGTTGTCAAACTCAAGCACATGTTTACGTGAATCAAAGTTAAACCCTTCTATTTTTGTCTGCGCACTTTCAAGCGCGCGCGTCACCATTGAGTTCTCTATAGGCTCATCTTCGGCTATACCAAAGCGGCCCATCAGTCCTTTAATGGAGTCAGGTGCAAAGACACGCATAAGGCTGTCTTCCAGAGAGACGAAAAATTGTGTCTCGCCCGGGTCACCCTGGCGACCGGAGCGGCCACGCAGCTGGTTGTCGATACGGCGAGCTTCATGACGCTCGGTGCCAATAACGAAGAGTCCCCCAAGGGCTTTTACCTCGTCCGCATGCGTAGAATGTCCGCCAGCGCCACCCAACTTAATGTCGACGCCACGGCCTGCCATGTTTGTTGCAACAGTTACCTTCCCTTTCTCACCAGCTGACGCAACAATCTCGCCTTCACGTTCATGATTTTTGGCGTTCAATATTTCATGCGGAATACCCTCCTGTTTCAAATATGCAGAAAGTAACTCATTTTTCTCAATCGAGACAGTGCCTACAAGCACTGGTTGGCCCTTTTTGTGGAGCTCTTTTACTTTTCGTGCGAGCGCCTTAAATTTGCCGTTCTCCGTCTGGAAAATCTGATCGTTACGGTCTACGCGCACAACTGCTTTATTCGTTGGTATTTCAACCACCTCAAGTCCGTACACTTTATAGAATTCTTCTGAGGAGGTCTTTGCAGTACCTGTCATACCTGCAAGTTTGTCGTAGAGACGGAAGTAGTTCTGGTATGTGATGGATGCATAGGTGCGTGACTCTTTCTGTACGGGCACACCTTCTTTAGCTTCTATAGCTTGGTGCAGACCTTCAGACCATCTGCGGCCTGGCTGCATACGGCCCGTAAATTCATCGACAATAATTATTTCACCATCTTTAGCAACATAGTGCTTATCTTTGTGGAAGAGCGCTTTTGCACGCACCGCTGTTTCCAGATGGTGCACGTATTTGATTCCCTTTTCTGTATATATATTTTCTACACCGAGCAACTTCTCTGCATGCTCAATACCGGCATCGGTAAGCTGGATAGCTTTTTGTTTTTCATCAACGGTATAGTCGGTTTCTGGATTGAGTTTTGTGGAAAGCTCCGCAAAGACTCTATACAGATCTTCCGACTCAGCAGCAGGTGCTGAGATAATAAGGGGCGTACGGGCTTCATCAATCAAAATGGAGTCGATTTCGTCAACAATTGCAAAGTAGTGGCCTCGCTGACGTACCTCATTGGAGCTGTATGCAATATTGTCACGCAGATAATCAAAGCCGTATTCACTATTCGTACCGTAGGTTATGTCAGCCTCGTACGCTTCGCGACGGGAACATGGGCGCAGGAATTCATAAAATACGCGAAAGCTCCCCTCTTCATCGCGTATCGCATCATTTTCTGAATGCGCTCCGTCGTATATATACGATTCATTATTATTGATGACACCAACAGAAAGTCCGAGTGCGGCATATACTTGCCCCATCCATACAGCATCGCGCCGTGCGAGATAGTCGTTCACCGTAACAACGTGCACACCTAAACCAGGTAGTGCATTTAAATATGCAGGCAATGTTGCAACCAAGGTCTTACCTTCTCCTGTTCGCATCTCTGCAATACCACGTTTGTGCATAATGATGCCACCCACAAGCTGGACATCAAATGGACGCAAGTGGAGCGTGCGGCGCGCGCTCTCACGAACAGCAGCGAAGGCTTCAGGGAGAAGTGAGTCAAGCGTTTCTCCCTCTTTCAAGCGCTGACGGAACTCAAGCGTTTTTTCTTTTAGTGCCTCATTAGAAAGAGCCTGGAATTCAGGTTCAAAAGCAGCCACAGCTGCAATGGTCTTAGCATTATCCTTGAGAACACGAGACCCTCCACCAAAGAGATTTTTGAGCGAAATCATGGGCAAAGATTACCATAAATATGTAGAAAAATCCCCCGCCAGCGGCGAGGGATTTTTCTTTCGAGAGGATATCCTTTAATCGAATATTAAAGGAGAGAGCGACTATGCGCGCTTCTTCTTCTTTGCTGCTTTCTTTTTCTTTGCCATTGTAGTAGCGATCTGATCGCAAAATTTTTATGACATCGACCGACCTTGTGTAAAGTTTGTCCGCGGACAATTCAATACACAATCTCGATGCTCTACCAATCAGTATCGAGTAAATAAGTTATAGATACAATGAAATTAATCTTCGCAGTGTGGATAACTTTATTTTTTAAATAAAAAATAATTTCTATAAAATTTTTACTTCTGGTTCAATTTTTATTTTCAACTCGTCAAAAACTTTTTTTTGTACAACATGTACAAGTTCTTTTACGTCCTGCGCAGAAGTTCCGCGCGTAGCAGCAACAACGAGTGCTTGTTTTTCAAACAAGCGTGCACCATTAACTGCATACCCTTTGAGATGCAGTGCATTATCAAGGAGCCAGGCCAAAGGTACTTTTACCCCCTCCGTTTCCGGCATGGAAAATAAAGGCATGTCAGGATATTTTTCTTTAAGAACCTCCGCATCGGCGCGCGACATAATAGGGTTTTTAAAGAAAGAGCCTGCTGTTCCTAGGACTGAAAGGTCAGGGAATTTTCTATTGCGGATGGACAATATTTCACCACGAATTTCCTGCAATGTTGGTGTCTGACCCCCTGATGCAAAGCGCGCTTGCAGATCTTTGTAAGAAATATTTGGCGCAGGCGTAGAAGAAAGTCTAAGCGTTGCGGCAAGTACAACATATCTTCCCTCCTCTTCTTTAAAGATGCTTCCTCGATATCCAAAAGCACACTCCTGTGCTGAAAGCATTTTTACTTGGTTGTTTTTCGTATCATACACAGCCACCAACGTCAGCACTTGTGAAAGCGCTGCTCCATAGGCACCTATATTTTGAACTACGGCCCCACCAAGAGTGCCTGGAATACCGGAAAGATTTTCTATCCCCCACAAACCACGATCGACACAGAAAGCGACTAGTTCGTCCCAGTTCTCACCCGCCGATGCAGCCACACTAGTTCCATCAACAGTGATCCCGTTTTTGATTTCAATTTTTATCACTAACCCATCGAACCCTTCATCTGGGATAAGCATGTTTGATCCTCCGCCCAAAATGAGGGTGGCTAGTTTTTTGTCCCGAGCGAAGTCGAGAGATTCTACAAGTTCAGCTACAGTTTTTACAACAACAAAATATCGCGCCAGCCCCCCTATCTTAAATGTCGTATAGGGTGCGAGCGCGATATTTTCTTGGAATTCCATGGACTACTGCTGGAGTGTACCGTTTTGGATTTGAACGATAAGCGCCTCTATCTGAGATGCGAGCGAAGGCTGGATCTGTTCTGCACGCTTGAGCGCTATGATGGCATTTTTCTTATCACCCGCAGTGTAATACGCAGCCGCAAGACCTACCTGGTATTGCAGATTTTGGGGGTCTTTCTTTATTCGGAGCTGCCACGTAGCGATAACACGGTCGTATTGCTTTGTCTGCACGTACACTTGGAGAAGGCGTGCGTCATCAACAATGACATCGCCAAACCCTTCCTTAAGAAGCGCATCAGCCTCTGCTTGATTACCTGTTTGTATAAGAGCTGCCGCATACAAACTGCGAGCACTGGTAAAGGCTGGAGCTTCGTCGAATGCTTTTTTAAGCGTTGACAGTGCATTCTGCTTATCCCCTGCATTTAAGTACGACACCCCAAGCTCAAACATAATTTGCTGTTTATATGGAGAGTCTGCAAGGGCCTGTGTAAGAATTTTCTGTGCCTCACCATATTGCCCGAACGAGTCCAGGAAGGCACCGGCAAATACTTCCAGGCGAGCATCATGCGAACGCTGCTGCATAAGCGTTTCTATTGAAGATTTTGCGAGGTTGAACGTATCTTGTTTAACAGATGGGTCAACTGATGTGGAAGCTGCCATGCCGGAAGTGTATTGGAGTAATTGCTCAACCACTTCCTGATACCCGATTACTGTTCCGGGCCAAGGACCAGGAGCGAGCGCGTCTTTGAAATCCTGTAGTTCCTGAGCTGCGGTCTTCGCCTGCTGGGTATACCCACCCTTGCCGTCGGACACAAGCACCTGCGGCACAAGGGCTTTGAGCAACCCTTGTGCGCGTGCAATGCCCGGCACGTTTACTGTCCACACAACAAGGAGCGTCGCGATAATCACGACAGGCGCAGCAACTGCCACCGCGTTGTCACCAAGCGGTCTTGTCCACGACATCCATCGCGCAGGTGTTTTTTTAGAATACGAATGTACGAATGCGAGGATCAAGAAGAAGTACACCGAGCTCATAATGTCATCGAACACCGTGAGGTTATTGAAGGCATATGCAGCCAGAAGGCCGAGCAACACTGCTTGCTCAGGCACTGAAAGTTCTGAGCGCCAGATCATCCATATCGCAAGCATAAAGAGTGACACGTATAAGAGGAACGCCGGGAGGCCACCTGCTATCAACCAGTCTAAGAACTGATTGTGGGCGCGGTCGAACCATTGCTCCTGGTTATACATCTCTGGTTGGTAATGTTTGTTGAAGACGAAGTTAAAGTTTTCTTGTCCCCATCCAAGGGCAATTGTCTTAGGTGATTCTGTAAACCCATGCCATGCCATATTCCAAATCTGAAAACGAGCGATGGTTGTTGGGTCGTTTAGAGAAATAGACGCGACACGCGAAAGGGTGTCGGAAGAATTTCGAAGAATTGGCGACGTACGCAGCGCGAAGAATGCAATAACGAGCACTGCAATAACACCAAGCCCCCAGTACGAAACACGGCGGAGGGTACGCCACTCACTACCACGCCCCTGCCATGCAATATAGATAGCCGCAATGACAAGACCGCCGAAGAAACCCAAGAACGCACCGCGCGTTTGAGTAAAGTAGAGGCCCATAAATTGAAGTACCAATGCGATGCCATACAGCACCTGTGCCCCTGTTGAATTTCGCTGCCTCACAAGCATAAAGAGTGTGAGGAAGAGGTTGAAGAGCATGAAGATAGCGAGATACGTTGCATTTCCAAACGTACCATCAGCACGTGGACCGCTCTGGCTGCTGATTGGGAAAAAGTGTGCTGATTGCAACAATGCGTACACACCCATCAACGCACCGGACGCAATGGAAGCTTGGAACAATCTGTTCCACCAGCCCTCTGCCGCAACTACCGCACCGACAATAATAAAGTATGCACACAGATGGAGGATGGTGAGGTATCCTTCCATGCGTTCAAAGTTGCTCCAGAAGCTTTTTAGTGGGTCAACACTTACAATTGTTGCAATACCCATCCACACTACAAACGCGCACACTGCCCACATCAAGCTAGATGCGCGTGGACGATATTTTGGCTCACGAAGAGCGAGAAGTATGTACGCACCGGCAAGCAACTCAACAATAATGCGGAAAGCGAAGTTCTTTCCCGTGATGAACGGGAAGAACATGTTTGCAAGCGGAATATAAAGGTTGTGTCCCGACTGATATCCTGCCCCACCGTCTGCAATAATAAAAGGAACAAAGAAAAGAAGTGCGGACCCAATAAGCAGCGTCCAGCGCAAAAAGCGTGTATATGACATAGCTCGCATTGTAGCAGATAGGTGTCTTTTGGGGCAAAAGACCCGTTATACTAGCCGTACAAATGATCCATTGGACTAAGCAACAGTTATACGACCTTCTGCGGTGGTCTGAGCGTTACACCAAGGTAAACATGGTGCATTTTGTAGGTGGCAACGTGTGGATGAATTTGGGCAGAGTGTTTTCCATTGGGACAGGTCTCGTACTGACAGCCGCGTTTGCCAACCTCCTCGACCCCGAACTATTTGGTGTATATAAATATGTGCTCGCGGCCGCAAGTCTGGTTGGTGCGTTTACACTCAACAACATGAGCGGCGCACTGATGCGCGCCGTTGCACAAGGCAAACAGCACGTAGTGCCTGGTGTTGTGCGCACCATGATGCTCTGGAGTGTGCCGGCAAGCATCGTAAGTGCCGGGATTGGCGGATACTATCTCTTCCACGACAACACGACGCTTGGCTACGGATTTCTTTTTATAGCTGTGTTCAACGTCATTTCCAATGGGTATGGCTTAGCAAAGTCTATTATTATCGCGAAGGGCGATTTTAAAAATTCTTTTTTCTTGGGCCTTCCACGCACCATTTTCCCAATTATAGTAATTGTCGCTGCACTGTTTTTTACACACAGTGTTATCTGGATTCTTGCTGCATACTTTTTCTCAAACGCGTTTGCAAGTTGGATACAATACCTATGGACTCTAAAGAGGTATGGTATACGAGGTTCAGAGCACGATGTTGAAGAAACTGTACGTTTTGGAAAACATTTGAGTATTCTGGGGTTTTTTGTGCTCGTAAGCGGGCAGATAGATCAACTTTTGTTGTTTCATTTTTCCGGAGGCACCCAATTGGCGATATATGCTCTTGCCCTTGCGCCTGTTCTTGAAACACGCAATTTACTTGATAACTTTCTTTCCATACTGTTCCCGCGGCTAGCCGCAAAAGACAAGGAGGAAGCGCGACGTGGGCTAGGACTGAGACTGCGCCAGCTCACCGTAGCGGCCATTCTACTCACAGCACTCTATATTGTATGCATACCATTTCTATTTACATTCTTGTTTCCAAAATACATGCCTGCCATTCTCGTCAGCCAAGTACTTGCACTAGGAATTTTATTCCAACCACGAGGCGTAATAGACACCTATATTATTGCCCACGGAGAAGTGAAGCGACGGTATGTTGCTATTCTTTCAAGCCAAGCTGTTGAATTTATACTTTTCTGCACCCTCATTCCCCTCTTTGGGCTCTGGGGCGCAGTGTGGGCAACCGTGCTTTCTGAAGCTGGAGCGGCACTCGCACTCTATATCATCTACAAAACGCTTTAAGCGCTAGGCTGATTTTTGTACTCCTCGTGCAAAGGAGTCTCAAGGCGAAATGTATCTTTTTCAAAATCTTCGCCACCACGCAGACCGTCTACAAAGGTTATAAAAACAGAATCCTCGAGCGCAACAAATTCGTGCGCTTCTCCAGGCTCCCACACCGCTAGGTCATTTTTGTTCAAGATATATTTCTCAACCCTTCCTCCCTCTCCGTTCATGTCCTTGCCGTATGCCTCAAAGCTACCCGAGACAATAAAGTCGTGCTGGCGAGACACTTTGTGGAAGTGGTTGCCGCGGACACTACCTTTTGTAGTGAAGATAATAGTGCAGTGTTGTTTTGGTTCATTAACAAAAATGTCGGTGATGGTGCCGCGAGCGTCTTCAAAATTGATTGGTTTATGTTGGAGTTTCATACGTACATTTTTACATGTGCGGAACGATAAACGCAATCTTCGGATATTTAGGTCCGAGTTTCTCTTTAAGGAATGGTGCGATGTTCCACGGCAAAATAAGCGCGTGTGTGACGGCGTCGGTAATAGCGTCGTCGGACACTATTGGTATGTGTGAGCCGGGTGTGTACTTACCTATTTTAAGAGACGATGTATCAGTAATAAATTCAAGTAGGCTTGTGTCGATTCCGCAGTAATGTAGTAGGGTGTTGCCCTTGGTTGCAGCGCCAATACCGATGACTGTTCCGCCACTGTGTTTTGCCGCAGTGAGTTCTGCCATCAAATTCAACTTAAATTGTTGGATGTTTTGCATCATGCGCTGGTACGTTCCAGCAACAAAGAGGCCGGCAGCTTCTTCTCTTGCGATATATGTTTTAACAAGCGGCGTCTCCTCTCCCCCTTTTTTAACAGTGATACGGATGGAGCCACCCATATACTCGTTCTCCTGAATATCTGTAATGGTCATGCCGAGGTTTTTAAAGAAGCGCGCAAGCGGCTTGATTGCAAAGTACGACATGTGTTCGAGATAGATTGTGTCAAAGGCAAGCTTCTGGACGAGATGTAGCATATATGGAACTTCAGCAACAAATGCTCCTGCCTGCGCAGGCAGGCCACCTGACACAAGCGCGCGTTCAACGTCCTGCATAAACGCGCTCATGTCGCCAATATGATTGAAGGCGTTCGTTGCAGTAATGATTTTTGCTCCGCCTTGTTTTACTACTTCATCTACTGCCACCTTGCTCCAAAAATCATTAATGGTAGGTACGCCATTTTGTGTCGCGAGTGCTGCAATATTATGAGACGGCTCAACGCCAAGAATTTTTGAACCCGATTGTGCACGAAACGCAGCAAGCAATGTTCCTACTGAGCTGCCGATATCTACAACCAAATCTTCTGCTCCAACTCCTTCTCGTGCAATGACATCAGCTGCCATATCCTCGAAGTGCTGCACGGAAACTTCTGAGTTCTGTGAATCGTAACTGTAATCGTGCGCCTGGTAACGTTTCTGCGGTGGAACAATAAAACCAGTCATCGTGTGTCCGCAGTCGCCACACAAAAGAACCTGGAGTGGGTACTTTTCCTCGGGCTCAGACAATTCCTCCTTTTTTAAAAATGTATCGGCAAGCGGATGCAGCCCCAAATCAAGAATGAGTTTCAAATCGGCGGAGCCACACAGAAGACAAGTCGTGACAGGCATGAGTGCATACATTCTAACAGAAAGTGTTTTAAACACGTTTTTATTGACTTTCCTCATGATTATTGTATTCTTTCTCGGCCAACCAAAACAGCCTAAGGGAGGCTACGTTGCAGCAGTTCTTCGATATCATCCAAGAGGGTCGTTTCGATCCCAGAAAGATCAAGGTCGGCTGGGGCGCACCCGGCATGTCCCTCAAGCGGACGCCGGAGTCCGAAGCCTATCTCGCCCACAAGTGGGAGGAACATCTGGCCAAGGGCAACACGCCCTGGCCGGACGATCTGAAGCCTAAGCGGGTCCGGCTGGCAAGCTTCCAACCGACCCAGGACGGTGCTGAAATCGTCCTCGATCCGTGCATCCGCTACTACGACTCGCTGGGTTCGAACTCGCCTGAGTTCGAAAAGCTGTTCGGCCACGAGTGTGTCCCCAACGCGCTGGCGGTATCGGTCTTCGTCGAGACGTATGACGGGCAGATGCTCGTCAGTGTCCGCAACAGCAAGACGGACTACAAGCCGCACGGCTACCATCTCTCCAACGGCGGGTACTTCGAGTTCTGGAACGCGAAGGACCCCAAAAAGGCCGACAAGGACCCGACATCTGCGGCTCGGCGTGAGCTCAAGGAAGAAACCGGTCTCGACGATTCCCACGTGGTTTTGTTGGACTGCATCGGGGCGGCCTATGACCGGTGGGCGCTCCACACGGACATCATCTACCACGCTGTGACCAACCTGACGGCGAAGCAGGCCCTCGCTCTCCCGCACGATGACGAGAACGACATGCGTGCGGTGCCGAGCGACAAGGAACACTTCGAGCTGTTCCTCGGTGGGTTCATGCATGCAAACGTCGTCATCCCGATGGCAACGTTGCTCATCATCGGCACCGAACGGTACGGCCTCCAGTGGAGGGAGGAAATGCTCAACGTCCTGGCCGACGGCAGCCAGTGCTACGATGATCCGGCCGAGCGCCTCCTCCGCGAAGCGGAAGACACCGCCCAGTTCCAGAAGTACATCCAGAGCCTGTAGCCACAGGCCCTCACACACTCAAGCCCTACCGGCAACGGCAGGGCTTTTTCTTTTTGTAGTAAGCTACTCAGTATGAAAACAGTATTGCTTACGGGAGCTGGTGGCGGCATTGGTAGCGCGATCGCATCATCCATGACTGGTGATGGGTATGAAGTGGTGACTATAGATCGAAACGATGCAGATCTTTCTTCCTACGAAGACATTCAGAAACTTGCAGAAAAATTCTCTGCGGAGGGAAAAACGTTTGACTGGGTTGTCTGCGCGCATGGGTTTATAGACGGCGTGACGGAACCTGAGCAACAAGACCCTGAAATGATAGTTAAAAATTTCGAGGTAAATACATTCTCTCTTTTTTATATTTCGAAATTGTTTCTTCCTCTACTTACAGAGGACGGCGGAATGATTTTTATTTCTTCGACCTCAGGTATACAAGCAAATGGGCGCTTTCTTGCATACTCAGCATCAAAGGCTGCAGTTAATTCCCTAGCCCAAGGATTGGCACGTAATAAACCCGAACATCAATTTTTTAGCCTATGTCCTGGCCCAACAAATACATCTATGCGAGAACGCATTGCAGGTGATGCCACAAAAATGCAAAGTCCTGACGTAATTGCAAAAACTGTACTTGATCTTATAAACCAAAATGGCGATTTCAAGAGTGGAGATATTATCTCCGTCCGTGACGAACAAGTCGCTATTGTTTCAAAAATATAGTCTTACTTCTCAGCCGGCTTTGGATTTGCAAGGTACCAGTCGATGGTTCGGCGCAAACCTTCTTCAAGATTTACTTTTGCTTCCCAGCCCGTATCTGTTTTTATCTTTTCAACCGATGGTAGGCGGCGTTTAACACTACCCTCTGGAGAGTTCTTTTGGACAGTTTCTGTTGGATGCCACTGCATGAGCTCAAACATCTTTTCAACCAGATCTCCGATCTTCGTCTCAACATTTGTGCCAATGTGATACGTGCCGTTGTCAGTTTTCTTTGACTCCATGACTGTTTGGATTGCCTCAACGGCATCGTCTATGTAGCAGAACGAGCGCGTGTCGTCTGCGCCAAAGATAGTAAATGGTTCTTCTTTAGCACTGATGCGAGCGACAAGCTCTGGGACTACATGGTCGTAGCCTGCGCGTGGCCCGTAGAAATTGTGTGGGCGCACGATAGCCATTCTAAGGTTGTAGGCCTTTGCGTAGTGAATAAAAAACAACTCACCAATGAGCTTTTGCCCGCCGTATGACCAGCGCGAGTTGTACGTGTCAGAAATAATAAGCGGCGCAGTTTCAGGTGTTGGAATCTCAATTATGCCAAGATCAAAACCGCTCGCGTATGCTTCGTTTGAAGACGTGTAGAGAATTTTTGCATCAGGTTTTCCGTTCTTACTACGAAACCATTCGAGCGCATTCATCGTTGTTGAGAGGCCAATGCGAAGCACTTCGTGCGGAATAGAGTAGAAAAGTTTTGTTCCGTTGATGCCAACCAAGTGATACACCTCATCGTAGCCAGTACCAAGAGCGTCCCACGCCTCGGGCTTGGTCAAATCCCCCTCTATTAGTTTTACATTCGGAAGCTGGAGTAGTGCTTCAAAATCTGGGTTGCGTTTGCCACGGAAAAAATTGTCTGCAAGCGTAAGTTCAACCCCCTGGCTAGCGAGGCGTTTAGAAAGATGGTAGCCGATGAATCCCGCTCCACCAGTGATAAGAACCTTTTTCATTCAGCGATTATAGCACCGTTGTCTTATACTTCTTGTTTATCTCGACAATGCCGTCAAAGATAGAAAGGTCGCCCGTGTTACCAAGAAGTTTCTTGGCATAGTGCGCAAGCGCAGAAGTGTCTTTAGGAAGGCATGCACCGCCGAAACCACGGAACTGTTCATTTGCATCAAGATATACATCACCAACATTGCGGTGTTTAACAATGGCATTTTTTACTTTGTTGTAGTCAGCTCCTGCAGCTTTGCAGAGGTCATAGAACTGGTTCGCATACACAATACGAAGCGCGTTGAATACATTCAAGAAATATTTTGCAAACTCAGCCTCAGTTGGGGTAACTACCGCATACGCTTTTGGCAATGGATCATGCACTTCTCTCAACAACTCAGCGTCACGGGTATTGTAGACACCCATAATGCAGACATCGTGATTTTCTACGAAGTCGACATACATTGCGCGTTCACGGAGAAACTCTGGACAGAATGAGAGACGAAGATTTGGATATTGTTTTGAGAGGCGGTCAGTGGTACCTGGCTCTACAGTAGATTTGATAGTGATGAGACCACGGAATTTTTCTGCAGCAAGATCTGCAACCACCTTCTCTACAATGGATGTGTCGCAAGAACCGTCTGCCGACTGAGGGGTTGGAACGGAGACAAAGACGACTTCAGAGAAGAGGACGTCTTTGATAGACGTCTCAGGCATTTTAACGTCGTACACCGACACCTCATGTCCAATACGAGTAAGGCCGTGTTGAACGGCTGCACCAACTTTTCCGACTCCGATAATTCCGACTCGCATAAAAACGTACCTTATCATAGCCACCGTTGGCCAACAACACAACTTGACTAAGAGGCAAGAAATATTGCCTATATACGTCGATAGATTACAAAATCTCCGACGCGAGCCTGCTCTTTTAACACAGGGATCCTTGAGTATTCACCCACTTCCCCCGTTTGCGACACAACAAGTGTAATGTCTAGCAAGTCAAAGGCTTTGGCCCATGGCAAGGCATAAAATGCCGCATAGCCTTGGGAAAGTTTTCCAAACTCCTCTTCTGGGACAGCGGAGGGGTCACCAAACTTCTCTCGCAACCACAACCCCCACAGACGATCGCCCACATGATGCGCTTCTGTGCGAATTGTATTTTCAAAATCTTTTGGCACTATTCCCTTTAAACGATATTCCAAGAAAAGTCGGTTCTCAAAGAATGTCTGAGGGATCGGATAGCTGCCCGCATTTACACTGTTTGGGGCATCGTCATGAGTGTAGATGGGAATAAAATCCGATGAATATTCATCTGTCCAAACCACCTGGGGCGCTTCAATAGTATTGAGATACGCAACCAGCGGTCCATACTTTTGTTGCGACAAAGCATTCGCACGAGTGCTCTGATACCATGGCGCCAAAAATCCCATGCTGTTGTAAACGAGAACGAGGAGCAGTGCAGCAGTAAGAGCCGGGCGGAAACGAATTGCCACAAATCGTTCAATCAGATATCCCGCAAACAACCCTGCAAGCACTCCCGCTAGAGGTTTAGTGAGGTACCAATGGTAATGACCAGGCTGAAGATATGAACCAGTGAGCATTTGTTGATTAAGCACACACAGCAAGGCCGCTGAAATAATGAGAAAGAACACCTTGCCTGGTTTCGAAAATCCTTTTGGCCACAAAAACCCGACCACAAGCGCTATCAAGGGAAGAAGTGCTCCGAGTATAAACTCACGGCGATGAACAAGGCCGAGAAATTGTGAAAGATGTTCGTAGCCAGGCAATGCAGAAAGCGCCATGTAGTTAAAAAGGAATGGAACCGCGGCCAACAATCCTACGGTCCCGGAGAGAAATATGTATGATGCGTGCTCGTACTTTCGCTGTATAAGGAACCACCCAAACGAGAGGACCATAACAAGACCAAGAAATGTATACGTGAACGGTGTTATATAGAGCGTCGCTCCAACAAGCAGCCCGATAACAATGGTTTTCCACAACACAGCTTTTTCATGCCCGTCCGCCGTGGCAGATTGGAAAAACTCGCGGAACATACGCAACAACGAAGCAAACATAAAGATTCCTGCGATCGAGGGATTTACGAGACGCGAAAAGAATACAAAAGGACCGCCAGAAGGACTACCTCGAAGAAGATCAAGAAATGGTGCGGGTGAAAACGCAATCAAGTTGTATCCAAACATCGGAACCGCAGCGGCCAAAAGCGATGCAATGCGCGAACCTGAAAGCGCAAAGGCAAGCGCATAGATAAGTATGGTGATTATAAATACAGAAACTGATTTCGAAATAATCGCTGCACGCGCAGGCTCTACATGAATTGCTTTTGCAAATAGTGCAATTATGTCCTCGCCCAAAGGCGGCGTTGCGTACGGAATATTTTTATTTGGGAGAAATGTATTACCCGCAGTACTGTGACCCTCTGACACTTCCACAATGCGCGCCAAATAATGATTTTCTGCATCGTGCATCATCATTTCTATACCCTTAAATTCTGGCTCTCTCCACAACATAAGGTTTGGGGCAAGCACAATAAGCGCGGCAACTAAGGCGAGAGTGAGCGCAGCCCAATGTTCTTTTACGAGGAGTTTCATTGTTGTACCCATTGATGATGCCATAGATGGAGCATGAGAAGCGAGAATAGTTTTTTTGAATGATTGCGCGTGCCTTCAATATGTTCTTCCACGTAGCGTGAGACTACGCGTGGCTCACACAAACCCGCCTTACGTACGTTAGATTCTGAAAGTGTCTCAGTGAGGAGCTCCTTCCACTCACCGCGCAACCACTGCCCTACTGGCAACCCAAACCCATGTTTCTTTCTCCATGCAATAGAGTGTGGGAGTTTTTGTTCTGCAAGACGACGTAGAATATATTTGCCTCGGCCTCGATTCAATTTTAAATGAGAAGGAAGGGTAAGCGCATATTCAGCTACTGCTCTGTCCAAAAACGGTGCCCTTGTTTCAAGCGACGCACACATGCTCGCACGGTCTGCTTTTGTTAAATACAGTTCAAGAAGAGCCCGCGAATACCACCATGAAGATTGTGTAAGTGGGGGCGCGCCAGATGCTTCTGAAAATATGTGTTCATCTCGTTTTGCAATGGAGTGTATCGTATCGCGGTGCGCCGGCGTGAGAAGCTGCGATATTTCCTGCTCTGAAAATGCCGCGAGCCATGCGTGGTGGACCTTAGGAGGCGCCTTGTCTGCCCCTTTAAGAAACTGTCGCGCCTTAAAATCAAAACTCATGTAGCCGTGTGATACCGGCAAATGATCTACTGCAGAGGAAATACCTTTCCTTACTGCCTGCGGAAGAAACTTATAGCCATGAAGAAGCTGCTGTGCAAAAAAAGTTGGATACCCTAAAAACAATTCATCACTACCATCACCTGAGAGCGCGACGGTGATTTTTTCGCGAGCAAAGCTTGAAAGAAGGTGGAGCGGGAGAGTGGCAGGATCTGCGATTGGCTCATCCACATACCCAGCCATAGTGTGGAGCGCCCCCTCTATATCTTTAGCATTAAGAATATGTTCATGGTGAATTGTGCCTATATGTTTTGCTACTTGCCGCGCATACGACGACTCATCGAAACTTTTCTCATCAAACCCAACAGAAAATGTGTGTACTTCTCCTGCAAGTTTTTTTGCATACGCTGCAATAAGAGATGAGTCGATGCCACCGGAGAGAAATACTCCGAGTGGCACATCGCTCACAAGCTGTCGCCCTACTGCTGCTTCGAGCAACGTATCGAGTTCTTTAAGAGCGACTGCTTCTGAAACAGGACTCGGCGTAAAAGATGGGTGCCAATAGCGTTCTTCACGTAGGCCGGAACGGGTCACTACAAGGTATGTTGCCGGCGGCACTTTTGAAATATGCTCAAACATTGAAAACGGTGCCGCCGAGACATCGTATGAAAGATATGAGGCGAGCCCTTCTGAACTCACTGTATGTGCTATGCCCGTATGAGCAAAAAGAGCTTTTGGTTCAGACGCAAACATAAGTGTGCGCTCGGTTCGTATGTAATAAAGAGGTTTTTCTCCGAAACGATCGCGAGCAAGAAACAACGTATCGTTTGAGCCATCATAGAGACCTATACTGAACATCCCTTCAAGGCGTGCAAACATTTTTTCTCCCTCCTCCTCAAAGAGTGCAAGTATAACTTCTGTATCTGATTGAGTAGAAAATGTACGCCCCTTTGATTCCAACTCCTTACGAAGTTCTTTGTAGTTATAGATCTCTCCGTTAAATACGATAGAGAGATTTTTCCTATGCATCGGTTGCGCTGCAGCTGGAGAAAGATCAATAATGGCAAGACGTCTGTGCGCTAAACCCACATCCTTCCCCTCCCATACGCCCTGCCCATCAGGTCCACGATGCGCAAGTATGTCATTTATGCGCGAAAGCTCGTCTTTGCTTCCTTCACCAAAATATCCACCAATGCCACACATATACAATGCATTTTATACTTCCTCCTCGTATATTTGTGCAATTGAAAATGGGCGCTTGTTTTGAGATTCGTAATACGTGCGGACAATAATTTCCGCAAGAACACCAAAAAGTACAAATTGAACGCCGACTATGACAAACAATGCCGCGAGGTTTGGAAGCGGTGTTTCAATAAGCGTAGGACCGCCGGCAAACTTGACGCCAAACGCTACACACAGAGTTACAAAACCAGCAATGATACTCACAAACCCCCAACCACCAAAGAATCGCATCGGGTGGTTGAAGTACCGACGCATAAAGGCAACAAATACCAAGTCGAGAAGTACCCGCACAATGCGCCCAAAACCGTATTTGCTTCTACCAAACCGACGAGGCTCAAACGAGACTGGCACTTCAGCGATTAGTCCGCCACGCCACGCAGCAAATGCCGCCACAAAACGATGCATGTCGCCGTACAGACGGATATCCTGCACAACCTCTGCCTTATATGCCTTGAGTGTGCATCCGTAGTCGTGCAAGTACACACCGGTAAAAAATGATATGAGTTCGTTTGCCATAACCGATGGGAGGCGACGCGCGAAAAACTCATTTTTCCAACGGCCCTGTCGCCACCCAGACACGACTGTAAAACCCTCATCGAGTTTTTCTACAAGTTTCGGTATGTCGCGTGGGTCGTTTTCAAGGTCAGAATCGATCGTAACTATTACGTCACCGCGCGCGCGTTCTATACCTGCCGCAAGTGCTGCTGTTTGGCCAAAATTACGTCCAAAACGGATAAGACTAACGGGCATAGTCCCCTTCTCGCGAAGGATCGCATCTACCGTGCCATCGTTTGACCCGTCATCAACCATTACAAGCTCAAAAGAGCCGAAGGAAGGTGCCGCTTCGCGGATACGTTCAAAAAATAAAGGCATACTTTCCGCTTCGTTATACAGCGGAACTACGATGGAAAGTTTGGGCGCTCTTACGCTCATGGCGGCATGGTACCATGCGGACATGATTATCGCGAAGCTGCAAGGAGGGTTGGGAAATCAAATGTTCCAGTACGCATTTGGTCGTGCACTCGCAGAGAAATACGGCGTTCCACTCAAGCTGGATGTCACGATGTTTCCTTCGTATAAGTATCACAGCCTCACAATAGACAAGCTCGCAATTACCGCACCCTTCGCGACAAACTCAGAGATACGACGTTTTACAATTCATCGCCGCCGCCCGAATTGGCCGTGGAAGATTTTAAACCTATTCCTACACAATCCTAAAAAATACGTCGTAGAAAAAACCTCCTATTACTATCCTGAAGTCCTCGAGACACAACCTCCTTGTCTAGTTGATGGCTACTGGCTTACAGAAAAATATTTCTTAGATATCGAACCCCTCATTCGAAATGAGTTTGCCATTAGAGGAGAGTCCAACGACTACACAAGACAGATGGAAGAAAAAATTAAAGCCGCAGAGCACCCTGTCATGCTCCACGTACGACGTATGGACTTTGCACACGACTCAACAATGAAGAAATTTCATGGCACCGTATCTCCTGAATATTACGAACGTTCGATCGCATATATACGTGAGCGCATTCAAAACCCGACATTCTTTGTTTTCTCCGATGATCCTGAATGGGCGCGGGCAAACATACACCCAGGCGCACCGACAGAATATATCGGCCAAGGCGCACAGTGGAACTATCTCGACCTCTACCTTATGACACTCTGCGAACATTTCATTCTGGCTAACAGCACCTTTGGGTGGTGGGGCGCATGGCTCTCGAAGCACTATCGCAAGAATATAACCATCATGCCTAAATATATGAGCATAAAAATGGATTCTCGTGACTTGGCCTGCCCAGGATGGGTAGTCTTCGATGACAAATCACTTCGCTAGAAATCAAAAAGGTACATGCTATACTCTTCATCACGTATGAAGAAACAGGCCCAAAAGTCCGTAAAGATTACTCCAGCTCTACGAGCCCTTATAAAGAAGGCAGTTACTGAATCTGATTGGCTCCACCATCCAGAACCGGGGCGCGTAAACAATGGTTGGCCTATGTTTGATGAGAAGGAAGTGTTAAACGCGCTTGATGCACTTCTCAATGTTCGTATCTCGCAAGGCGTAAAAGTGCAGCTCTTCGAGGAGATGGCCGCGAAATATGTCGGTACCAAATATGCAGTTGCGTGCAACTCGGGCTCATCTGCAAACCTTCTTGCACTTACCGCACTCATTGCATCAGGCAAAGTTAAACGCGGAGATGAAGTAATAATCCCTGCCACAACATTTGCCACGGTCGCCTCGCCTATCGTCCAAGCAGGTCTTATACCGGTATACGTGGACGTTGACCAGAATTCTTGGAACCTCGATATAAAAGAAGTTGAGAAAGCTATCGGTCCTAAAACTCGCGTGCTTATGCCCGTCCACACCTTCGGCAACCCCGTCGACATGCCCGCAATTATGAAAATTGCTAAAAAGCATAAACTGATTGTGCTCGAGGACTGCTGTGAAGCACACGGTGCCGCAATAGGTAAGAAAAAGGTTGGTTCATTCGGCGACATTTCCACACTATCGTTTTTCGTCGCCCACAACATAACCACCGGCGAGGGCGGCATGATATTTACAAACGACAAGAAGCTCGATGAACTATTGCGCTCACTCCGCGAGTTCGGCCGCGTTTCCAACGATGTAATGAAAAACGAGCGTTTTACGCATGGAGACAAGGTACTGAAAGGTTTTGACGCGCGTTATATTTTTCTTCGCTTGGGCTACAACATGCGCATGACGGATATCACAGCGTCACTTGGCATCGAACAGATCAAGAAACTCGACTCGTTCAACAAGCAGCGCATCCGCAATGTAGAGGCATATCTTAAAGCCCTTGCTCCATACGAAAAATTCTTGATATTGCCAACTATCCGCAAAGGCACGTTCCACAGCTTCTATGGCTTCCCATTCTTGATAAAGAAAGACGCCCCGTTCTCCCGAATGGACTTTGTAAAATTCCTCGAGGCGCGCGGCATAGAGACACGACCTTTCTTTGGAGGATGCCTCCCAGACCAACCCGCATTTCGTGATGAACCAAAACGTGTTGTAGGCAACCTTCCTGTAGCTCGCTGGACCCGCGACTGGAGTATTTTCGTTGGGTGCCACCCAGCTCTTACCGCCGACCACATCAAACACGTAACGAAGGCTTTTAAAGAATTCCTTTCACAGTACTAACGCTATGGAAAAACGTACGCACGTGCTTGTAACGGGCGCGAGCGGATTTCTCGGCAAAACCCTTATTCCTCTTCTTGAAGAAAATGGATATGGTGTCCAAACTCTTGGGCGAGGCGAAGCTCCATTTCCCCATCTCACTCACTACAAAGCAGATGCTTCTGTGGAAATTCCGTGTGCCGCAGTAGAACATACCGACGCCATAGTTCACCTTGCAAGCGACGTTGCTATTGCAAAGTCTATACAAGAGCCTGCGGAGCACATCAAAACAAATCTTTCCATGACATTGAATGTGCTTGAGGCCTGCAAACAAGCCGGTCGCTCCCCTCTTTTCATCTATATCTCTACCGACCGAGTGTATGGCAAAGCAACAAACACCGTGGATGAAGAGTCTGCAGTATTCCCTGTTGAACCATACGTTGCAGCAAAATTAATGAGCGAAACTGCTGTCGCCACATATGCACACCTACTTGGTATGTCGTACGCCATTATACGCACAAGCGCCGTGTTCGGTCCCTTTCAACCACGCCGTGGTTTTATTTCAGACATGATATGTAAAATGCTTGAGCAAGACAGTATAACGGTAGGGCCACTGCAGGGAGTTAAAAACTTTACCTATGCACGCAATTTTGCTGATTCCATTCTACGACTACTCGAAGCTGGACCAACCGCACTCAATCGCATCTATAACATAGGCGGCGCCCCATACTCATTGAGCCACATGCTAGAAACTGCACGAAATATAATTGAGCGGCAAGATGGAAAACACATCACCGTACATATCGATGAGTCTATAAAGATTCCTGACAAGCACGACATAGGGCCGTTTAGACTTTCAACACAAGCAGCTCAGGAACGACTGGGCTGGAAAGAGAGTGTGTCTCTTGAAGAAGGTCTTGAAAAAACGATAGACTATTTTCGGCGCACTCTTAAAAACCCGAGCAGTATGTAGTACTGGTAGAAGCCCCAAAGATACCAATAGAGATAGGATTTAATCCATCCCATAAGTGCGAAGCGTGAGGTTCCAACTGTCCTCTCAGTCCACTGTACTGGCACTTCAGCTATTGTTTCCCCTGAAAGATACGCTTTGAGCGTAAGCTCTATTGCGTAGGTAAAGCCTCGGGTTGACTCTATTGGCGTCTTCTTGAGAAATGATGTGCGGAAAAGTTTTGTGGCATATGTTGCATCATGAGTTGGAAGTCCAACAAGGAGGTAGAGAGAAAGGCCTGCTGTCCGCGAAAGAATTGCTTTGATTGTTCCACTGCTGCCGTGCGAACCGCCAGGCATATAGCGAGACGCAGCCACAACCGCTGCACCCGTTTCATTCATACGAGCATACATCGCATCTACCTGACTGATAATCTCAACTGGGTCGTCTGCCATGAGCACAAGTGCAGCAGAAGCTTCAGCGCGCGCAAGACCAGTTTTCATTGCGCCTAAAACTTTTGTACCTTCGTTTACTATGAGGACGACGCGAGGGTCTTTTTCTGCAATCGGGCGAGCAACTTGAAGCGTTGTGTCTTCTAGAAAATCGTACACAACCAGCACTCGCCATGGAGTGTGGACATGCGCACAGAGGTTTTTATACAGAGTTTCAAAATTCTCCTTTTCGTTATACACCGGGACAACAATATCCAAGCCGTTTTCCATATACGCGAGATGGTAGCACGTTTGCAAGGCACATCCTATACTTAAAGCCATGCGCAAATTATCGTCTTTGTTTGTAACGTTTTTCCTCGCAGCTTGCACAGCAGGTTCATACATAGCCTCTATAGTAGTTTCAGAATTCGGAAATGCGGGGTCAGATCTCCAAACTTTCTACGTAGAAGGTTTTTCAAGGACACTCTTTTCTGTCTCTATATTTTTTGCACTATGTGCTGCAGCCTCCCTCACATACGCATCCTCTCCAGTATTCCGAAATAGACTTTCCAACGTATGGGCGCACCTACAGCATTACTTTGAAGGATCTCTTTTTCGGTACGCCATTCTTTCGTTTGGATCTGCTGCAGCATTTTTATTTGCACTTAATGCGCCGGGTATCATCCACGGCACGTTTCTTATTGACGACTATGGTATGTACGCCATTGCTGTACAAAAAACCCCGTGGCAACTCTTTTGGACTCCCATTAACGACCACGTTATTCCACTCTTTTGGTTGGAACTAAAAACAATCTTTACATTCATCGGCACTAATCCTCCCCTATTAAATTTTCCGCTCTTCCTGCCCGCTATAGTAGCCATAGGTGCGGCTGGGGTTCTTCTACGGCAACTTGGATTTGGTTTGGGGACACTCGCTGGACTCCTTATACTCTTCGGGAGCACAACTATCGTAAGCCACCAGTTGTACGGATTTTATGCAGTGGCGCCGTATTTTCAAGTACTCGCACTACTCACGCTCTCGCTTGTATGTTTTACGCACGCACGCCAAAGTACTCGATATCCTAAACCTTATTTCACAGCCTCACTCATCCTTATTGTCGTGTGTGTTTTGATTGAAAGCGGAGGTATTTGGGCCCCTCTTGCGCTCGCGCTTTTTGCAGTAGCGTATCAACTTTCTAAAAAAGAAATCCTGTCTATTGAGTCTATATGGAAGGCTGTAAAGAAAGAGAAGCTGATGGTTTTCCTTTCTGTGCTCATTACCGCTGTGTATGTCGGGTATCTTGTGGTCATTCCGTATTTCTCTGATGCGTCATTTTACGGCCCAGACCGTCTCCCCATTTCAATTGCAAGCATATACGAACTGTACAAAGTCCTAACCGCTGGAGTTCTTTCGTCGTTCCTTATGCCTCGCATGGGGCTTATCTTAAGCCAGCCGCGTTTTGAAAACGTCGAGATACTCTGGCACCTTGGGATGCTTCTGCTTTTCGTAGCGGCAGCATATATCTTCTGGTGGGCCTCAGTGAGAGGCACTATTCGTTCTCGAGTATGGGGATTGTATTTCCTTATGCTTTCTCTTGGCACCTCTCTGCTTGTCGCAATTGCCCGCCCAAGCTCTCACGCTGTTTCGTTTTACCGAGACCAAAACTTACTCTTCCCTCTCTTTTTTATCTCTCTTGCCTTTGTGGTCATTGGGTACGAATGGGTTCGCAGCGCTTCAAATGAACGCGGTAAGGAAATCCGCATCTCAGCAGTCGTCGCTGTTTGTGTTTTAGTGTTTGGATGCCAAATGGTATTTTCTTTCTACAAAGACCAGTACCTTGGTGATATTTATTTTAATAATTCACTCATCACAGAACTACAGGAGACGTTAGTGCCTGCACTCAATGAACTGTCTGCACAGCATCCATCACTACCCATTCCAGTAATTGGCGGCGCGTTCCTTGGAAGCAGCGCTTACCAACTCCCCAACCTTTCAGCATTTTCTTTCTTTCTAGGGATACGAGATGTCGTTTGGATTACCCCTGGAACAAACGCTGCAACCTCATCTATGGTGTTTGCAGATGCCCTACGCCACGATGAGCGTCTACGTATGTGGTATCTCGCTCCAGGAGAAATTTCTGAAACCTGCAGTACGGAAGTGACCGGTACCGACACCCGCGAGCTTATTCCAGAAAAACCATTGGTAGTAATACCAAGCGTAGATACAGCTAAATCAGGCAAGCTCACTTTTGGTATCATCGCCAAAGAGGCACCTGAAAAAATCCTTATTGATATTTCTTTTAAAAATGACTTCGGTGCCACAAGCACTCTCGCCACTATACGTCTCGACCAATATACGCTTCGAGCCCAAGGAAAGGATCGCCGTTATGCATGCGCCATTAACCTCAATGACATACCTGCATATGCACTCTCACGGACAGTGCGAACTATTTCCTTTACTGTTAGGACTCCTGGCACGTATGACGTTAGCGCGAGATTTTTGCAGAGCGGCGAAAGACTACCGAGCGATACAAAAAGAAATTAACTACTGCAACTGCCACTGTTGCTATGAGTGCGCCAAGTAGATATGGCATGTGGATCAGTTCAACTGAACACCACAAGATAGAGAGATTGATAAGAAAATCTATACCTACCACAATCATATACAACACAAATTGCACATGAGTCTGCGAAAGCGCGTGTTGACGGAACGTAAAGAACTTATGCAGTGAAAAACTTACAACAATTGCGATCGCAAGTGCCACAGAAGAAGCTGCAAGATAATGTACGCCCCCAAATTGAACAAGCGCGAAGAGGACGCCAAAATACACTGCGGCTGCAGTGGCGCCCGAGATTATATAGCGGGCAAGTTGTGCCAAAGGCAGACGCGCTAAGCGAGGCAACATCCTCTTTCCAAAATGAATGACGCTGGGCGGAAACATGCCCAACACTGGAATAATGAGATTCCATGGCGCCTCATAGCGAACATAGAGCTGCGGATGTACAAGCGAGAGCGCTCTGTTATGCCCCGCATTATATGCCTCATACAGCTCGGAATAGTTAGGGAGCTCACTTTCCTTTACATAAAACATGATGTTTTGCGCGTAGAAAAAGGCTACGCGTGCATCTCCCCAAAAGAACTTGCGCAAACAATCAACCGGAACATACCCTTGCTCCTTAAACCGTGCCTCCCAGTAATCAGGCCATTGTTCGTTAATGTGATGAACGCCACCCTGTCCTGGAATTGCTGCAGAAAATAAAATAACAGGCGCCGCGTCCGTAAGATTTTTTACAAATGTGCGTGACGCAGCGTCAGAGAGATGTTCGCCTACCTCAAGTGAAATAGCGAGATCAAAATTGCGGTTCAATGAGAGAGGTTTCTCCAAATCAGCTGCAATAAATTTTTCTTTCGGGATGCTTAGCTTTTCCCGTTCAACATATTCACCATCGTAGCCGACAACATCGGAAATATCTTTCTCCATAAACGCCCTGAGCCACAAACCTTGTCCACATCCAATATCAAGCACTGATTCGGGTTTCAAATATTTTAATACCTGCGGGACGACAGTACGCGCTGACCGAAGATTTGCATCTTCCATTTCTTTAAAAAAATCGCCCGAATATGATCTTTCAGTCATTGCGGCAGTATAGCAGTTTTTGTGACGTTTTTCTCTCTCACGGAGTCATATATACTGATATCACCTATGTGCGGCATTGTAAGCATAATCGGCAAAAATGCCGCCCAGGAGCCTCTTGAGGCTGCGCTCGACACGCTAAGTCACCGTGGTCCGGACGACCGCGGAACAATGGCTTTTGCAGGTGCCACCCTTGGCCAAACACGTCTCGCCATCATCGACCTTTCCCCTTCCGGCCATCAGCCGATGAAAGACAATGTCAAGAACATTGCCATCACCTTCAATGGCGAAATCTATAACTACCAAGAACTCCGCACAGAACTTGAGTCGAAGGGGCATCAATTTTCTACACACTCAGACACAGAAGTTATTTTAAAAGCCTACCAAGAATACGGCAGCGAATGTCCGAAAAAACTTGATGGAATGTTTGCCTTTGTTATTTGGGATGATGAAAAGAAAACAGCCTTTATGGCACGTGATCGCTTTGGTAAGAAACCTCTCTTCTATGCTCATACGCCAGGCGGCACTCTTGCAGTAGCATCAGAAATCAAAGCACTTAAAGCGGCAGGTGTTAAAACAGAAATAGATCCGCAAGGCATCGACGCCTATTTGACCCTTATGTACGTACCGCCCTGGCGCACGGTATACAAAAATGTTCACACTATTCTTGGCGGACAGTGCGCTACCTACAAAAATGATGTGCTCAGCGTTGAGACGTACTGGAGAATGGAGCGCAAACCTGTCTCCGTATCCTACGACGAGGCGAAGGAAGAAGTTCGCGGATTGTTCACCGACGCAGTAAAGAAACGAATGGTTGCCGCAGATGTAGAAGTCGGCGCATTCCTTTCTGGCGGCATCGACTCAAGCCTTGTGACAGCCTATGCACAACGCGTGTTGGACCGTCCGCTTCAAACATTTTCACTTGGGTATGGCGACCTTATTGATGAACTCCCATTTGCAGACCAGCTCGCAAAAAAAGTTGGGACAAACCATCGTACCCTTCAAGCGTCAGCTGATCTCATTCATGAGTTTGAAGCAGCGATGGCATATTTTGACGAGCCGCATGGCGACCCTGCAGATTTTCCTCAACACCTTCTCTCTCAGGAAACTTCCACGTATGTGAAGGTTGCGCTTTCAGGTGAAGGTGGTGACGAAATGTTTTTGGGCTATGGCCGATACTTCTCCTACTGGCACACGAGTAAACTTTCACGTTTACGAAACATGTTGTTTTCAAATCAGTACAAAGATTTTCTTAAAAACAGTACTGTCTTCCCTCTCTCACTTAGAAAAACTCTTCAGAAAGATTCAACACATGTGTGGACTGAACCAATCGACAAACTTGTACAGAACTTTAGCGGCTCTACTGTTCAAAAGATGGCCCTCTTCGATATCACCACAAACATGCAAGGCCAGCTACTTACAAAAGTGGACGAGATGGGCATGATGCATGGTCTGGAAGTGCGTTGCCCCTTCCTTGACTACAAACTCGCGGAGTTCGCGTTTAACCTACCAACTGAATATAAAACTGATGGCAACACAGGTAAGCTGATTCTTAAAGATTTGCTCGCAGAAGAAATGCCTCGAGAATTTGTTGATAGAAAGAAGCAAGGGTTCGGCGCTCCTGTACGCAAGTGGCTTGGAGAACCAACATTGCGAGCATATGTTGAAAATGCGTTCAAAGACGCACGTGTGTACGAATATCTCGACAAAGACGCAGTGCAACGATTTATTCAGCAAACCTATGCCAGCCAGAAACCAAAAGGTTATTACCAATTGTGGACACTTCTCTGCCTTGAGGTATGGTTAAAACGTCATGCAGATTAAAGAGATTTTTAATAGAATCGCCTTCAAGATTAGAGGTGGTGTAGTTTCTTTATCCCCTTCTGGAACACCAAAAGGGTATGTTCTTATTTCCTATTTTGCGTATCCATTTCTGACTGACAAAGCACTTACAGGACATACCAACTACTGGGAGGCGCGGCAGATGGCGAAGGAATTTCTTGACCGAGGCTATGCCGTAGATGTCATCGACACGACAAATAAGTCCTTTGTACCAAAAAAGAAATACGCCATTTGTATCGACACACACAGCAACTTAGAACGTCTTGCGCCATTACTTGGAGACACATGCATCAAAGTACTCCACACTACAACAACTCATTGGTGTACTCAAAACGAAGCTGCACAAAAGCGCAGCGCTGATCTATTGGCGCGGCGCGGCGCGTCACTTGCACCTGAACGCCAGCTTCCACCGAGCAATGCGCTTGAAGTTGCAGACATAGTATTAATGCTCGGCAACAGCATTACGCAGCAGAGTTATGCATACGCGCACAAACAAATAGTTCCTATCTCAGTCTCGGCAGTAAAAACATTCGCCTCTCCTGAATCAAAAGACTTTGAGCGCGCGCGAAATAGTTTTATTTGGCTTGGTGGCGCAGGAGCAATTCATAAAGGCGCAGACTTGGTACTTGAAGCATTTGCCTCCCTTCCTGACCTGACACTCAGTATGTGCGGAAAATATCTGTATCCAGAATTTGAAGCAATTTACAAAAAAGAACTTCACGAAACCCCCAACATCAAAAGCTTGGGATATGTGCAGCTCGAGGGCGGGCAATTTGAGCAGATACGCTCAAGTTCAGCGTTCTTGGTATTCCCTTCGTGTGCTGAAGGCCAGGCTGGTTCTGTAGTCGCCGCACTACACGCAGGCCTTATACCAATCGTCACCAAGGAGTGTGGGGTTGATGTGGACGATTTTGGTTTTGTATTGAAAGATGCAAGTGTTGAGGAAATAAAGAATACTGTGCAAATGGCAGCCGCCCTGCCAGTAGAAGAACTTAGGCGCCGCGCTACGTTAGGATGGAAATATGCAAACACACACCACACGCGTAAAACATTTGCTGCCCGATTCTCTGAGTTTGTTGATATGCTTGAAACAAAAATAAAATGAGTATGGAACAAGAACTAATTTCTGTCGTAATGCCCGTCTATAACGAAGAGGATCTTGTTACTCGCGCGCTCGAGTCATTACAAAATCAGACATGGAAGAATCTAGAAATTATTGTTGTTGACGACCACAGCACAGACAATACTGCGGCCATTGTAAAGAAAATTGCAGCACAAGACTCGCGAGTGCATTATTACTTAAATCCAAAGGGAGTTTCCAAGCGCAAAAACTGGCGAGGCTACGACATAAACGCAGGATGGTCTGCACGCGCATATGGGTTCTCTATTGCCAAAGCACAATGGGTAACAACGCAAGACTCTGACGATGCGTCATTATTAAACCGCATTGAAGTCCAGTATATGCTCGCAAAAAAATACAATGCGACATTTGTTGCGGTTGGATGGATGGATTTAAATGAACAAACGCTTGGGAAAAAACTCGACGTTGAGAGAATATTCAACGATGTCGGAGAGGAACACGTAATAATTACCCCGAAGGAAATATCGGCTATAGCGAAGAAGGAAAAAGGGGTGTTGATGGTTGAACCATTCCATCAATTCATCCCCTTCCCTTTCAAGTGGTTTCCCTATACACGCAAGCTGTTTTACCGTTCGAGCGACGGTCCGCCAGGCGCAGACAACTGCATGTTTTTTAGCCGTGAAGTTATCGACCGTGGAATTAACTTCCGTACCCGCAACAAGCGTACGTGGGGCACACCTTCGGGACGTGGTTCCGGGCGTGACTTCTTTTTTCGCACTGCATATGAGCTGGGTAATAGTTGGTCATTCCGTTTGCCATTGTATCTGTGGAATGTGAAGTTAAAAAACAAAGACTACGTGGGTTACGACAAATATCTAGTATGAAATTTTCCATCATCACACCCGCATACGATATAGCGAAATGGCTCTCCCCCACTATCGAAAGTGTCCTTTCACAAGCGGGAGATTTTTCTATTGAATATATCGTTGTTGTAAACGATTCCCCTGACGAAACGCTTGGCGTTGCACAACATTACAAACAAAAAATTGATGACGGGGTGTGGGATGTTAAGTGCAATGGCATCACTATGCAGATTATTGAAGCAGGAAAACCTGAGGGTATGTATGTGGCACTTAACGAGGGGTTTTCGCAGGCCACAGGCGAGATCTTTGCATGGATTGCAGGGGACGACATATACGAGCCGGGGGCATTTGAGGCCATGAAAGTGGCCTTCGCTGCTCGTCCTGATATCAGCTGGCTCAAAGGTATAACTTCAACAATTGATGAGCAAGGAAATAGGTTGCACCGCGGGCACTGCCGCACATACGCCCGCGATTGGCTTAAAATGGGCGTATACGGTATGGAAGCCTATCATGTGGAGCAAGACAGTGTATTTTGGCGTGCAGAGCTATGGCACAAAGCAGGCCCCTTTCCTTCGTACTTTAAAAGCTCAGGTGATTTTTGGCTCTGGCCCCAGATGGCAAAATATGCACCACTTATGAGCGTGGATGTATACACGAGTTGTTTCAGAAAGCGCGAAGGTCAAGACAGCCGAGTAAATGCTGTCCGTCTGCTTGCCCAAAAGAAACAGGCGCGCGGTAGGCGCCCACTCGGTGCTTGGATTCCTCGTCTCTTTTTCTGGCCATACTTCCACGTTCCGAGGAATTTCCAAAAAACGCTCGACCTTGTATATCCATTTCTTTTTCCTCTCACTCCCCGACCATATCTTTCAGTTGAAAATGGTACTGTTGTGGAGCGTCAGATGAAAACATTTTATATACCGGAATGATAATGAAACTTAAAAATTTACTGCGACGATTCGGCTATGATGTCCGACGCTATTATCCATTCTGGGAAACAGTGGCGCTGCCTCGCAACATCACTACAGTACTCGATATAGGCGCAAATAATGGCGAGTTTTCAAAAGAGATATTCACTCATGTACCAAAGGCAGAAGTATATGCGTTTGAACCCCTTTCTGATTGTTTTACGACCATGCAAAAAGCATTGGGAGGCAACTCTCATTTTCATGCGTTTAATACTGCGTTGGGTGACACAACCGGACAGACAACAATTCAACGTAGCAGTTTCCACCCCAGTTCTTCACTTCGAACGATGGCTGCGCTACACAAAATTCTGTATCCAAAAACAGCAGGGGTACAAACAGAGACCATAGGAATTGTTCGTCTCGATGACATCATGAAAGATATTTCGATCAAAGGAACTATGATGATCAAGATTGACGTTCAAGGCTTTGAAGACAAGGTCATAGCTGGCGGCACAGAAACGTTCAAACGTGCCTCTCTTATACTTATAGAGACTTCCTTTGTAGAGCTGTACGAAGGGCAGCCACTTTTTGGCGATATCCATGACCAGCTCCGCGCACTCGGTTTTTCCTACTATGGTTCAGCAGCAGAACATCGCAATCTAAAAACAGGCGAGCTTCTCTATCAAGATTCTATTTTTGTTCGAAATTAATCCGCTGCGATTTTCTTAAAAAATTCTGCCAGCTGTTGTGTACAACGGTCGGGGTCAAGATTTTGCTCCGCGTATGTACGTGCGTTTCTGCCCAAGCGTTCGCGCAGTTCCCTATCACCAAGTAGTCGTTTGATCGCATCGCGCATTGCGCGGACATCATGCTGCGGCACAAGCACTCCGTTTACACCATCTTCAATATACGCCTCCATCCCCTGCGAACGAGAAGCAACGATGGGTTTACCCATCGCAAGCGCTTCATACACAGCAGAGATACCCATCTCATTATTGAGACCATTTGATGTGTCGAGAGGTATTACAACCACGGACGCATTTTCGTACGCAGTTTTCAATTCTGGGACACTGAACGTTTTGTGTAATACATGCGCCGGTAAAGGTTTTAATTTCTCTAGTCGAGACTGACGAGTAGTGATAATCAATTCTTTTCCCAACCCTTCTGTGGCAGCGAATAGTAATTTGATATCGCGGTCGGGGTCTCGTCCCGGTGCAAAGATAGCCCCTTCTCCAAGCATGTGTGCTGGCGTAAAAAAGTTCAGATCAACACCGTAGGGAATAAATTCAACCTTGCCTCTGAGGTTTGGGAAACGTGCCTCCAGGAGATCTTTCTCTTTTTTACTTATGGTTACAATCCCTGCACATCGCGAGACCATCCACGCAAACACTTTTTGCAACGTGGTTTTTTCTTTTCCAATGAGGCCCATAACACTGAAGTCGTGCATGACCCATCTTGGTTTTTTTACATGAAGAAGCGTGTGCACCAACTGTGTCCCATATCCAGTTGAGGTAAAAACAATGTCGTAGGAAAAGAAGGCTGGGTATATCGGAAGATGGACCCAGTACACGCTCAGCACGTATTTTCGTAAAACTCTGCATAGCCACAGAGGCAGAAATTGCTCCAGCTCCAGATGCTTTGCCTCAACACCAAATTTGTGGAGGCGTAGCATGCCCCAAAACCCATTCCCTTGTTCCTCTCCCCGCTTTGTCTTCTCCAAATGCGGCTTCCGATAGCCTGTAAAGAGGTATAAGACCCTTATTTGCATGGGCCCATTGTGGGGCTATACTGCCCTCTATGCAATACCCGAAGATTTCGATTGTGGTCCACAGCTTCAACCGAGCAGATTACCTTAAAGAAGCTCTGGATTCTATATTGAATCAACAGTATCCAAACTTAGAGTTGGTTGTTGTCGATGACAACTCAAGCGATGACAGCTGGGAGGTCATCGAAGCCTACCGACCAAGACTCGCGTACGCAGAAAAGCTTGAAGGCAGCCGGACAAGCCCTATTCACGCACTCAACGTAGGCTTCTCTCATACAACTGGCGAAATAATGGGTTGGCTTAATAACAAAAATAAACTTATGCCAGGAAGTTTACGTGCGCTCGCTGAAGTGTTTAACACGCTGCCCCATGTTGAATGGCTCACTGGTATAGGACTTTTACTAAACAAAGATGGTGTCATCACCGATGTTATTCCTGTGCGTAAAGATCTCTATGAAAGTATGCTGTGTGTTCCTTGGAATATCCAGCAAGAGTCTACATTTTGGAAACGGTCTTTATGGGAACGAACAAAAGCCTCTTTTGATGAAAAGTATCCGTGGGCATTTGATGTCGCACTCTGGAACACAAAGTTTTTCTTACACGCATCTCTCTACCACTTAAACACTGTCCTTGGTGCATACCGCAAACTCCCCTCTGCACAAAGCACTGCTCGCAAAGATGAATTCTATTCCTACATAGAACTGTCGAGACAAGAACTTAGGCGCAGGGTTCCATTTTCTGTGCTGATACTTTCGTATGTGTATGTTTTCCTACGCATCTTTAAACCAATCCTACGTAACATCCCCGACAGGATATATGCAATGATTCCTGTATTGAATTGTTTTTGTCACAAGGCAATCCGATTCCAAAACACCAATGGCAATCCACCACACGTAAAAATCTACAAACGCAATCCGTTTAGAACTATCTTTCCTTGGTAGACTAACCATCTGACATGCAACATACGCAAGAAACAAAATTGCAGAAAATGAATCGGTTCTGGAATGATTCCCCAAGCCAGATGATTCGTTCCAAGAAAACACCAGGCTCCAAAGAGTTTTTTGATGAAATAGAGTGGCGTAGATATTTTCTTGAAACCCACATCAAACCGTGGGCGAAATTTGAAACATACGCTGGGAAGAAAGTGTTGGAGGTAGGGTGCGGTATGGGAACTGACACTATGCAATTTGCCCGCGCAGGAGCACTTATTACCGCCGTTGATTATTCGAACGAATCGTTAGAGTTGCTCAAAAAACGTATAACATTGGAAGGACATACCAATGTTACTCCGTATCACGCGAACGCTGAGGAGCTCTCTAAAACTGTCCCTGTTCAGACATACGACCTTATTTATTCCTTCGGCGTACTTCATCACACTCCAAATCCAGAGCGAGCATACCGCGAAATAACTAAGTATATGGACGAACACACTGTGATGAAGTTGATGGTGTACCACGCCTTTTCACTTAAGACACTGGGGGTGATGCTTATGCATGGGCCATTTAATTGGAGAAAGAAGGTTGAATACTATTCCGAACACAAAGACGGCTCGCCTGTGACGTATGTATATACAAAAAAAGAAATCACCGAGCTTCTTGAGAAATGCGGAATGAAAGTTACTGACATACAGGTGCGTTACCTATGGATGCGTTGGTATTTGAAATGGATTCCGAAACCTATACTCACGTGGATAGACCACACACTTGGGTGGAACATATGCCTAGAGGCACGTTTAAAGTAGGCGCCGTATAAACTCAAGGATCTTCTGAGCACGAGTCGGCCAATCAAGTTCTAAGGCGCGGAGATAGGCTTTTCCCGCGATATACGGGCTTATAAGGGCCTTCTGAATGCCTGCAGCCAGCGCTTCTGCGTTGTCCGGCTCTACAAGGACTGCGGAGGTGTCGTCTACAAGTTCTCGGATACTCGGAAGGTCTGCGGCGACGATAGGTCGGTGCGATGCCATGTGGGCAATCAATTTTAACGGCGAGGTGAATCGCACAGAAACCTTATCCTTTGCAGTGTTGGGAACAACAAGCACGTCCGCAGCCGCCTGATTATCAGACAGCTCGGTGTACGGCCTATATCCAAGAAAGGTCACATTTGGATACTGAGTTTTTAATTTTTCTACTTGCTGTGGCTCTCCGCCAATCAACGCAACAAGAATATCGGGAAGTAGCTTTGAAGCTTCGAGGAGTGTGTCGGTTCCCTTCCACCCATCAAGCCTTCCAATGTAGAGGGCAATAGTTTTGTCTTGTGGGAGGTTTAGTCTCCCACGTGCTTCTTCTTTAGTTTCTGGATGCGCAAATGCGACAATATCAATAGCATTTGGAACCGCCAGTATTTTTTCTGCTGGCACACCTTTGTGTATATAAAAATCTTTTAACCCTTTCGAGACAACCACGATACCCTTCGCGTGTTTTGCAACATACCGCGATGCGATATTCCACGTGCCATCATGTGACTCCCAGTAGATATTTTTGATGCCGCACAGTGCAAGCATTGCGAGCACAAGTTCATCCCGACCATACACAACATCGTGCGCAGAAGATTTTAGGTGCGCCAACACAGAGCTTGCAAACGTGAGTGACTGTACCCAAAACCCTAGTTTCCCAAACGAAACGACATCAATACATGCCAGGCGTCTGATAATAAACGAGGTTTTAATACCGTAATATTGCAACGCGGGAACACTAATGGGTGTGTTGCGTGCAGGGGTAAGTAAGGTCACCTCCTCCCCTGCTCTTACAAGCGCCTCGCATGCTTTTGCGATGGCAGCACCGTGCGCTTTTTCCGTCGGGAAACGAATGTTGGCAACGTAGACAATGTTCATATTATTTTTTGAATAGGAAGAAACGGTGGGCAGGATCATCGGCGTGTTTTTCCAAAGAAACAAGCGTGAGCCCGGCGTCTTTTGCCGCAGAAAGAAAACGTCCTATTGGATACCCTTTTTTACCAAGCTCCCAGTAGTGTTCGCCATTAAACCGATGTGTTTTCCAAAAGAATGGAATTTGGATCAACAAATGTATGCGCGGCAATAGAGGCACTTTATAAATAATAGAAAATACCCAACCTGGATGCGGCAGCGACACAAGCACGTGTGTGCGCGAGACACGCGCAAGTTCGCGGAGCGCCTGCGTACTTTCTTCAAACGGCATATGTTCAAGCACTTCAAACGCAACCGCTGTATCGAAAGACACGTTCTCGCAAGGAATGTCGGTTACTGAACCCACAATGTCTGGCTGTAAATCTTCTGCAATGTCGAGTGTAGTGACACGTACGCCCCGCACCACAAGCTCACGCGCAAGCACGCCTGAGCCGACCCCAACTTCCAATACATGTTTTGCACCAATCTTTTCAACAAGTTCCAACTGATGAAAATACGACATCCATCGGTCACTCGACCGGTATGCAGCGCCTGCATAGTGCGTTTTATCTACTTGTGGCATACGGGTCATGATAGTGTTTTGAGAATTTTAGGAATGAGTTTTTCAAGTGAGTGTTCGCGCGCCACAAGTTCAGGCGCTGCATGCTCCAAATATTTTAAGGCAGAATCATTTGTCCTGATAGGCAAACCACACGCAAGCGCTTCAAGCACCACTTTGTCCAAGCTTCCCGTTTCGCTCGTATGTATAAAGTGCGCAGCCTTGCGATACTCATCCCGCAACTGCGTCTGAGTAAGACCTCCCAGAAAACGCACGTCTGTATTCAATTCGCGAACAAGAAGCTCCAAAGATTCTCTCTCAGGTCCGTCTCCTGCTATACGCAACTCCTTGTTTTCACTTGCTGCCATACGAATAGCTAAATCATGACACTTACTCTTAGTTAGTCGTCCAGCAGAAAGAAACCAATCTCCACGCGTAATATTTGGGTCGGGAGTAAAGAAGTCAGTATCTATTCCGTGTCCCATAACATGCACCTTGTGGCTCTTAAGACGGAAACTTTCTTTTGATGCCGTAAAGATGACATCTGCAAAAAACGTAGCGATGCGAAGTTTTATATCAACATGTTTATGCGTATACCAAAGAGCAATTCTTTTACCCAACATACGCCACAACCAGCCAGCGGTAACGAGATACTCTGGATTCATATGCACAAACACAGCATCGTAGGCGCTTTGACGTTGCAAGGACAGCGAGAGAACTCTATAGGCTCTCGTTAATTTGTTTCCCTTACCGAGCGCATAGACTTGAACATTCTTTGGCAAAGAGTATTCGCCTGTGCGCAAACAGATAACAGTTACTTGTCCGCAATGTTTCGCAAATTCTTCTATCCAACGATGGAAAAAACCGAGTATCGGATCATTGCGGTCAACCGCTTGTGTGCAAATAAGTAATTTCATATTAAAGCGTTGCGAGCCATTGTGTTGCCCATTCCTGTGCAGTAGGCATTGAAAGTTTCAATTCGCCTCGCGTTCCCTCTTGCAGCACTTTCAATACCGCATCCGCTAGTCCCATATATGGGACTACTGCAGCCCCTGCCTCACGCGCTACCCCAACATCTGGGGCAACGACCGGAACCCCTGCCGCAAGCGCCTCAATGATACTTGCCCCAAAGCTTTCATGCCACGAAGTACACAGCACAACATCCGCCAGTTCCATATATGGAACTGGGTCAGCCCAGCCAGGAAATTCTATAGGAAGACCCGTCGCCTTTTCTTTTATTATTTTTTCTTGAGCCCCCTCACCGAGCATGAAGAATTTCACCTGAGGTTCGCTTGTGTGTATTTTTTTAAATACTTCTATAGCACCAAGAGGATTTTTTTCTTCTTCAAACCGACCGAGCCAAAGAACGGTTTTTGATGTGTGCGTTCCGGGTGTAATGGCGCGGAATCGAGAAAGGTCGATGTAGATAGGAAGCATAGAAACTTTTGTGCAAACGCCAATCTGCTCGACTTGTTTCTTAATCTTTTCTGAAACAACTCTGATGGAGTCTGCGCGTCGCAACATAATGTGCGCGAGTCTGCGACGAACAAAAGAATGTGCTGAAAGATCTGTGTGCACTTGTACATTAAAGCGTGCGCCGATGCGGCGCGCGGCAACCCACCCAAACAATCCTCGCCAGAATGGGTCTTGCACTGTTACGACATCGAACCCCTTGGGGATGGGAGGCCAAATCCGCCAGCCGGCGGATCCCTTTCCCCAGTACAAAACATGTAATTCTTCTACAGCAGTTTTCTGTAGTTCATACCGCTCGTTGCCTGGCCCGAAGCGTCTGTCGCCTGTGATCATTAAAACTTTCATATAGATTTGAAAAGGGTATCGAGCTGTTCAAGTGCCTTGTCCTTACTAAATCGATCGAGCGAGCGAGCCGCATTCTCTGCAAGCTCTGCGGCAAACGTTCTGTCTGTAAGTACACGCGTAGTAGCGGCACCGAGCGCAAGAATGTCATCATGTGGCACAAGTAATCCAGTGTCTCCATCTTTGACCAACTCTAAGTTGCCTCCAACAGGCGTTGTTATCACTGGTGTATGAGCTGCGAATGCTTCAAGTAGAAAATGTGAGAGACCTTCGTATTTTGTATTGAGCACGACTACATCTGCTGCCGCAATCCATACTGAAAGTTCCTCATGTGAAAGTTGTCCAAGTAACGAAACATACTCAGCCGCATCAACTTTTTGTATGTGTTCCTCCAATACCGACCTCCCTGGCCCATCACCGGCTATATAGAGGCGAGGCGCGCGAACTTCACGAACCTTAGCAACAACGTCAACCAGACCCTCAAAGCCTTTCCATGGCACAAGACGACCTGCGGAAAGAATGATCTCTTCGTCTTCGTGTATATTCAATTGCTTTCGCGCCTCACTACGCAAGAGTGTTTTACCACCAAGCTCTGGTTGGCTATATACAACCTTAACGCGCGACTCCGGAACACCCCAACGCACAACGATGCGTGCGAGATAGTTGCTAGGAGCTATCACAACATGTGCCCGACGCGCGACATATGACTGCAATGATTGGAGCAGGCGGACTGAGAATGAAGTCTGCTCATGCGCCACAAACTCATCGAGTGTTTCATCAACACCAAATCTCTGCACACCTTGTTCCCACGCATAGTCACCGCCGACACGCAATACGAATGGTTTATGTAACACAAGTGCAGCGATACGGGCCGGGAATCCAACGCTAACCGGGTCGAGCGTATAAATAAAGTGTGCAGTCTTTGCTGCCCGTATCAATTTGCTCATATAGACGATGTGACGAAGAATCTTTGGAAGATGTCGAACGTCACTAAATTTCACGACACGAAATTCAAAACGATCGCGTGGAAGGCTGCCCTCGAGCAACGCCACATGCGTTGCCGGGCCACCAATATCAGGCGCATATAATGGTGTCGCGATACAAATTATTGTTTTTGCCATAGAGGTTCAAAAGCTTCCTGCCGCATCCGTTCTGCCAACATATCCCAATCATACTGCGCCGAAAGCTCTTTTGCGTTTTGAACAACTTCCTGGGTTCGTGTGGGGTTTTCAAGTATGTGCTGGACTGTCATCGCTATGCTTTTTGGATTATCAACTTCCACCACAAAACCAGTCTTTCCATCTGTAAGAAAATCTGGGATACCGCCCACCGCCGTTCCAATAACGGGGATACCTGCAGCCATAGCTTCAATAAAAGAATTACCCATGCCCTCACTACGACTTGGGCGGATAAACATATTAGAAGCATGTAAATACTCACCAACTTTTGTATTGGAGACTTGACCTAAAAAACGTATGCGGTCGTCCAAACCAAGTTTCTGTACGAGGCCTGTTAGATTGGAACGCAAAGGACCGTCTCCTAAAATAAAAAACTTTACATTGGGCGGCAAGTATTCCAGAGATTCTATAACCGTATCAATTCCGTTTTTATATACTAATCGAGAAGTGGTAATAAGAATTTTATCTTCATCTAAAACAGTACCCCCACCATTATTCTCCCAAAACACTTTCCTGTTTCCTATAGGATTTTGTTCGAACCATACCCAGTCACTAAATTCTTTTTTACTCCATCCATTCGGAATGATGGAAAGGGGTCCGGTGAAGCCGCGAGTTCGCGCCCACTCTCCCAAGAAATTTGAAATTGCCTGTACTCGATCTGCGCAGGTGAAGGCACGAGAGAACCAAGGCCACAGTGGCAACATCGTGCGTTCTATCTGACGAGGGGGGTCCCCTTCCTGTAGCGAGAGCAACATCGGAACACGAGGATATTTCTTTTTAAACAAAACGGCTGGAACTCCAGCTGAATGTGCCATCATTGCCCACACTGCGTCGTAGGAATTTTTTTCGTGCAAAGTAAACGCCTCTCGGGCCGCTTGAAATTGAAAAAGAAATTTTGAAATTTTTGATGCGTTTCCAGAACCAATTCTATGAACGTACACATTCCCTATTTTTTCTTCCTGAAGTTCTGCAGGCGAAAAACGCATCGTCACCATATGGAACTCGATGTCTTGGATACGGTCAGTTAATTCTTTTATGGCCACCTCTGCCCCACCCACGTGTGGGAAATAGGCCAGGCTGAAGATTAGGACTTTTTTCATGCGGAAAAGGGGCCCCGCCAGCTGGCGGATTTAGCCCTATATATCAAACTCATCTACGGCCCTATTTGTTACCTTTTTCATCGGGTTTTTCTTATAAAACAGCCCTGCGCCAATAAGTATAAGGCCCAGCGCCCCGAGCACATAGGGCCATAGAGTTGGGGCATTATCAGCAACTTTTGCAGAGGCCGAAGCGGAAACAAGCTCATCCGGGATGTAGGGAGGCACGACGGTGCCGGACGTAGGAGAATTTTTAGCAGAAAATTCTCTGCTTCCCGGAGAGCTTGTTTCCTGCGCAGGGAGAGAAACCGTAGGGGCTACAAAATTATTTGGATACTTCAAAACTGTATCAGCGCCTGCAACCATATGCATCACTTCTGGAGAGAACCGCACACTCTGCCCTGCGGACACGAGTGTGTCTGGCGGAATTTGAAAACTTGAAAGTCCTGAACTTATATTCCATAAACCAATATTTAATTCTCTGGATGACTGATTGGAGATTAAAACTGAACCATCTAACTGTGTCAGTAATCCTATCTTCGCTGACACTACCTGCACAACAACACGCCCCACCCCTGCCTTATCGCCTGAGCCGGCACTTAACATAACGTTATATGTTCCTGGGTAGCTATATGTATGAAACGCTGACGACCCTTCTTGTATTGAGCCGTCTCCAAAATTCCAAATATACCGAGTGTCAGCGCCTACACTGCCATGTGAATTAGTTGCTAAGCCTGTGAACGATGAGCCTGCACCAACAACTACTGTTGGTTGCGTTGTAATTTTTATAGTGAGGGTTTGAGATGCAGTGTTTGTTGACGCGACGCTTGCTGTAGTTTGTGTCGAAGTAGAAGTCGCCTGCGTTGTTTGACTACTTGTTCCAATAGTAATGCTCTGTGTTGCACGCAACACACTCCCCCATTCCGACTGCGCCCACGAAGCACAAGAGTCTGTAACACTCGTAGGTTTTAAGGCAAACGTAGCCTTGAGAGTATGTCCACCGGAAGTCGAGTCTTTATAGAAAAACGAACGATTTGATGTACCTTTGTTCATCGTCAGCACAGTGACCGGGTTCCAATTTGTCGCACTTGAGGAAAACTTTCCTGTGGGAGAAGACGTTGTGAGAGCAATGCAACCAGTTTGTGCTATAGGGTCTTGAACCCCAACTGTGATAGCAGCAGAAGGAGTGCCCACTCCCACAGACTGAGGAAGTGTTACGAACAGGAGCGAAAATAGTAAATATTTATTCTGTTTCATTGCCTGATACATCGACCCGCAGCATGTCGCGGAGCGTCTGTTCAGGCAAATGATTGCGGGGTTCCGCCGGCTGGCGGATTTCTCCCACGATCTTGCCGAGCGCTTCTTTAAGTGACGGTTGGTGGTTGGTTGGTTCTTTCGACGTCGCAGCAGAAACAAGTTTATCCGGAATGTACGGAGGCGCGTCGGCGCCAGAGGTAGGAGAATTTTTAGCAGAAAATTCTCCGCGTTCCGGGGAACTTGGTTTCTGCAAAGACGACTCAGTCCCACGTGCAGCCAAAGCGAGAGCCTCTTTCAAGCTCGTAGCCCCACCAAGCGGTGGTTTCTCTGGCGGTCGAGGGCGCGGCGCAGAAGGACGCACAGGAACTGTCGAAGCCTGCGCAAGACCGTCCGATCGGTTCTCCCGAACCGCGGCCCGGTCTTGCTGCAGCATCCGCGATGTTTGATGTTGAGCCGAAGCAGAAACAGGCTTGTCCGAGACGTACGCAGACGCGACGGCGCCGGAGGTAGGAGAATTTTTAGCAGAAAATTCTCCGCGTTGAGGCAAGTCCGATTTCTGCGCAGGAGCCGAGACTGGAGCTTTCTTCGGTGCCATGCTGTCAGGTTCACTCCACGCAGCTAGAGCTTCTTCAACTGATTTGCGGGAACGGCTAAACTGCATCCGCGAACTTTCTATTGTCTGTTCAACAAACCTCTCTGGCGGTGGGTCAAACGGTGACATGGTTGTTGCCGAAAATGGTGGGGAGCCCACGCCATCTATCATGAGAGTCAGGTAAATCTGGGCGAAGCCAAGATTAACCAAGTCTTCTTGGGTAAATTTTGGCTGGAAGATTGTCTCGAGCACTTCAGCATCAAACGGCCCCACACGGAACGCCACCGTAGTACCGACGTTACCGAACACAGCGTCGCGCACTTCCTCTTCCATTTGCTCTATATATTGGTGCGCAATAATAAGGTTGAGTTTATATTTGCGGGCCTCAGAAAGAATGTCGGCAAAGCTTTGGTTAGCAAAACTCTGAAATTCGTCCACGTAAAAATAGAAGGACGGAAGCTCGCTCAACGTCCTCGCCGGCACATCAGCACGAGACATTGCCGCCAAGTAAATTTTTGTAACGAGCATGGAACCAAGCAGGTTTGCATTCACTTCGCCCACTCTTCCTTTCGACAAGTTCATGATGATGATCTTCTTTTCGTCCATCATCTTACGAAGATCAAAAGAGGACTTTGGTTGACCCACAATGTTGCGGATCAGCGGGTTGCTAGTAAACTGGCCGATTTTGTTTTGAATAGCAGGGGTTGCTTCCTGTGTATAACGGTCAGTGTAGTTAGCAAACTCTTCTGCCCAGAACGATTTAACTATTGGGTCGGAAATATTTTCAATAACTTTTTTGCGGAAATTTTTGTTAACGAGCATGCGATTAACATCCAAAAGTGTTGAACCTGGATATTCCAAAAGCGCCAACAACGTGTTGGAAAGGATATATTCCATGCGGGCACTCCAGCTGTCAGGACCCCAGATCTTACGAAAGGCTGAAAGAAGGCCCGACACTACCAAGTGGCGTTTATCGTAGCCGACGTCTTCCATAACATTAAACGCCACAGGATGGTCCATATCGAAAGGTGCAAAGTAAACCACGTCTTTTACGCGATGCTCGGGTATATATTCCATGATGCGTTCGGCGGTGGAGCCGTGCGGGTCAATGAAAGCCATGCCTTCGCCGTTGCGCACATCTTGAATTGCCATATTTTCAAGCAAGGTTGATTTACCCATGCCCGTCTTTCCGATGACATACATATGGCGCGCCCTATCTTTCCGTTTTATACCAAACGGAATTTGCTTCCCACGTGAATTGGTGAGTGCAAAGTACGTTACTTTTTCATCATCCTGCAGCATACTTGAGATAAGTATACCAGTCCTTGATGAAGGGCCAATAAAATTTAGTTAGTTATATTCTCTTGGAACGGATGATGTTCTGTTTTGTGTGCTGCGGGTTTTGAAAGTGTGTGAGCGCGCATAAGAAAGCCGATACCCGCGATAACAATGCCGCAGATCACTAACACGCCTGTGCGCACAAAACTTGGGAAGCCCGTGTACGGGGTTACGATAACCAGAACTCCTACAATAATGAGGGTCATTTCTCGAGACATGACCCAATAATAACATAGGCTTACGCAGCCTCAACTATTACGACAAATTCCCCCCTTTGCTTGTTCGTATCCTGGGTAAGCATTTCTGTGAGTTCAGCCGGAGTGCCTATTATATGGTCCTCGTAGAGCTTAGTGAGCTCACGGAATAGACCCACTTTCCTGCCAGGTTCCAAACGTTTTTCTAATACATCTAATGCCTTCATGATGCGGTGCGGTGATTCGTAAAAAATACTTGCTCGATCGCTTGCGGCAATCTCTTTAAACAGTGTTTCTCTTCCCTTCTTTGTTGGAAGAAAACCATAAAACGTAAATGTTGGGACCCGCATGCCTGCAATTGAAATTGCAGACGCGAGCGCTGACGCGCCGGGGATAACTTCCACCTTCGCTCCCATCTCACGTGCCTTGCTCACAATTTCCAATCCTGGATCAGAAACACCTGGAGTCCCTGCATCAGACACAAGCGCGACATGTTTACCTTGCTCGAGCATAGACAGCACGCGGGTATCCATTGCTGTTGGCGTATGAATATCAAAATGCGAAAGTAGCTTCTTTGTCATGCGAGTGTCTTCGCAGCAGACAATGTCAGCCTCCTTGAGCACACGAAGTGCGCGTAAAGTTATATCTTCCAAATTCCCTATGGGGGTTGCGACAACGGAAAGCTTCATGTACTTGAGGTTACAGGCATTTTTGCTTACGCACCAGAGGGTATTGCGCACTCTGTCCGTCCATGAAAAACTCATCAGTAGAGACGCGTACCCGTGCGTAAACCCCAACGAGGAGAACTGCGATGAGATATCAATTCTCTGTAGTGGTGGCAGCTGCCGCCTTGGCCCTGGCGCTTCCCGCGGGCCTGGCGAACGCCTCGAATCCGTCGACCCTCAGCGCTACTGGGCAAAGCGGCGGCATCGTGAGCCAGGACAAGATCGTCGGCCTCAGCTACATCCCGATCTTCATTCGCCCTGAAGGCGGCGGCGACAAGCTGCAGACATTCCCTGCCGGCGCGTTCGCCCTGTTCGGTCCTGGGCCGATTGGCGGCGACAGCCGCATCGAGCTGATCCTCAAGGTCGACGCGGATTTCTACGATCCGTTCGAGGACATCAAGAGGCTGCAGGCGACCATCTCGACCGAGAACGGCGTCATCTCGCCGAAGATGCCCGATGACGGCGATGGTCGCGCCCTGACCAAGCACATCCAGATGGTCGACAGCTACACCGACAAGATCGCTCGTCACGTCGTGGCCGGCACGCACCAGCGGGGCGCCGACAAGTCTGCCTTCATCTCCAAGCGGGATCCGAAGGAAGTCTCGGCCTAGCTCCCAGATCGGCGAGCGAAGGCTAACAACATCCGCTATCCGGGACCACACAAGGTCCCGGTTTTCTTTTTTATTTCAATGCCTCTTCCCCTGCTTTATATATGTCCCCTGCGCCCATGGTGAATGCAATCGTATCTGACCCTAATGTTTTAAGTAGTTCAGTAGTTTCTTCAAATCCATTCACACCCTTCGCATTACCTCCTTTTTTATTTGCCGCCTCTGCAAGCGCATCATGTGTTGCTGAAGGATCAAATGGTTCACGTGCTGCATATACAGGCAAAATATATGTCTGATCTGCCTTGGCCAATGATTCTGCAAATCCATCAAAAAGATCTCGCGTACGGCTATAAAGGTGTGGGTGGAAAAATACAACGATTTTTTTGTCAGGAAATTTCTCTCTTGCAGCACCAATGGTTTTTTCTATTGATGTTGGGTGATGTGCGTAGTCATCATATAGTTCTGCCCCTTCTGGCAAAGTGCCCTTATGTTCAAAGCGTCGCCATGTGCCCCTAAAGCTACTGAGTGATTCATCTATAACTGAATCTGAAATATCTGGACAAAGCGCTTTCACTCCTGCCTTTGCTGCACGGGCATTTTCTTTATTAAATTCACCCGGCAGCTTTAACTCTGGCGCAGACACAGTCCCATATATGGGACTGTCAATAACAGTTTGTGACTGTTGTTTTATTTCATCAAACGCAGCTTCAAATTCTTTTGCTGTTTTATAAAAATCTGTGTGATCCCATTCAATGTTTGTAACCACGAGCACGTCGGGATGAAACGCCAAAAAGTGTCTGCGGTATTCGCATGCTTCAACTACAAAAATATCTGAACTACCTGCACGGAAGTTGCTGTGCCACTGCGGCACAATACTACCAACAATAACCGTCGGGTCTTTGCCTGCATCTTCCAGTATTTTTCCAATCATTGCAGTAGTAGTCGTCTTGCCATGCGTGCCAACAACAGCAATCAGCCGCTTCCCTTCAGTGACTTTACCGAGCGCCTCTGGGTACACGAGTTCTGATATACCAAGCTCTCTGCCTCGAATACGCTCTGGATTTTCTCCCTGTATAGCAGCGCTGTACACAAGCATCGTCGCATCTTCTGGAACATTATCTGCCTGCTGGCCAATGAGTACGGTAATTCCTTTCTCTTCAAGCATCTTCGTCGTGGGCGAAACTTCACGGTCTGAACCAGTAACATCTGCCCCTTGCGAGCGGTAGTATTGCGCCAAAGCCGACATCCCAATGCCACCTATCCCAACCATATGGATTTTCTGTCCTTTCATATATTTATTGTAGCTGTTTTACTACTTCCATAAACTGATCGTTGCGATCGTATTCGTTGCGGAACATGCCAAATGATGCGAAGGCGGGACTCATTAGAAGCACGTCGCCAAGTGCAGCTGCAGAAAAGGCATCTCGCACCACCTCTTCCATGGTCCCATATATGGGACTGTCAGGAAGAAGAATTTTTAATTTATCAGTGCCACCGCCCGCAAGTAGGAAAACTTTTTTGCACTGGCGCATTTTTTCCGCAAGTAATTCCAGTGGAAGATTTTTATCAGAACCGCCAGCAATGAGAATTGTTTTACTTGGATCAAATGACGAAAGCGCTGCCAGCGTAGCCTCTGGCGTCGTCGCATTATTGTCGTTGTAGATTTTTACGCCATTCACTTCTCGTACAAATTGCAGGCGTCCTTCAACTGCCTCGAATGTTTCCAGTCCGTGTTTGATTTCATCATCACTTAAACCAAGCATACGGAGTGTAAGCGCTGCCAACGCGGCGTTTTCTCGGTTATGCATGCCTACAATTTTTAGATTCCAAGACTCAGGGATAGGCGGCGGCACGAGCGGTGCAACTGGCGGATTTGCCTGTTGAATTTTCTGGAGTATTTGTTCTCCTACTACAAGTTTGTCTCCTGCTTTTTGGTGCGTAAAAATATTTGCCTTGTCCCAAAAGTATTTCTCAAGGTCGCCTGCGTAATAATTTAAATGGTCCGGCATCAAGTTAGTAAAGACAGCAATATCGGGACTCAACTTTAAATCGCCGAAGCCCTGCAGTTGCCACGAGTCGAGTTCGAGCACTACGACATCGCCCCCTCGCACACCAGGAATCATCGCCAATGTTGAAAGACCTCGCACATTGCCACCGAGAAAGATTTTTCTTTCTCGCCCCGAGGCATCTCGAGGGGCTGCTTGAACCAGCACATGGTGTATCAGTGCCGCAGTCGTGGACTTACCGCGCGTACCTGTTACAGCAACAAGTGTTGCGCCTTGCTCACGCGCAAATTTTGCAAACAACGCTGTCGACATATACACCGGCACTCCAGCTTTTTTTGCAGCGGCAATATGTGAAGAATCTAGAGGCACGCCGGCGGCCTTGATCACCATGTCGGCATCCGTGAAATCTTCTTCTCGATGTTCGCCCAGCACATAGGTAATGTTTGGAAATTGAGCGAGCCTGTTTTTCGATTCCTGAAGCTCCTCATTAGTCTTTTTGTCAGTAACGATAAGTTCCCTGCACAAAGGTGCAAGGAACTCTGCGTCGCCCACGCCACGCCCAAGAAGCCCAAGCCCCATTAGCGTGATACGTTTATCCTTAAAGAAGTCTATATACCCCTGCATACTTCTCCATCATGCAGTACGGGCGCCGTGCAGTAAAGAAGCTAGTTTTGAGGTGGTAAGGGCGGAAGGAGAACTGCGCTGATGACATAGACGACACCATTGCTTGCCTTGTATGCAGCTACAATTTTGCCGCTGTTTACACGCGCGCTTTTGTCATCTGGTTCATAGCTAAAGTTAAGTGCGTCCTTAGAAAGCGCCGGTACGGTACCGGCAACTTGCAAGTTAACGTCGATCATTTTGCCAGAAATAATATGGTACTGGACGAGACGTTTCAGTTCTGCTGCGCTCAAATTATTGACAGTACCTGCGGGCAAGATACCGAAGCTCGCATCGGTTGGCACAAAGACTGTGTACGGCCCCTTGCCAGTAAGAGTTGCCGACACCCCGGTGTTAGCAAGCAGTCCACTGAAACGTGATCCGTTTTGTAAGTTTTGGATAATACCAGCTACAGTTGTCGAGGTGCGATTTTCAACTACTATCGGCGTGGTTGGCCCCTTGAGCGCCCCCGTCGATGAAGCCGCTGGTGTGCCATATCCCACAGGATTAATTTGGTTAGAATTCTGTGCTTGATACCACAACCATACGCCTACAAGTACTACGAGCACTGCGACCCCACCCCAAACCCACGAACGTGTTGAATTTGTCATATTGAAATTAAAATAAATAGCTCAGCGATAACACTATCGTATCAACAGTGAAATATTTATGAAGTGTGGGCATGGGGAGACTCGAACTCCCAACCCTTACGGGATACGCTTCTGAGACGTACGCGTATACCAGTTCCGCCACATGCCCATGCGCGAACATGCCATTTATACCCTATTTTTGTTCAAATTATAAGCTGTAGTTTCTTTAGTTTAAAGATGAAATATATATAAAATCTGTGGTTCATAATCCACCACCACGGAATATACGGACCTCGCCGCATCGACGACATTTGATTTCTATATTGCCAGCTAAGAGAATCCCTCTGCACAGGAGTTTGCCACAGACGCACCTATAGTCCCTGGATACTGGCATATACCCAAACTATAAAAGGTGGGTGCTAGCATTAAGATGTGGTGTTAATAGAGAAAAAATAAAAACTGGTATGAAAATTCTTATTATTGAAGATGAGGAAAAAATTGTGCAGTTTTTAAAGCAATCACTTGAGGCCGAATTTTTCACTATAGATGTAGCCCGCGACGGCGATGACGGCGCACATTTTGCTCAAATAAATGAATATGATCTGATTATTCTCGACATTATCCTACCCGGAAAAGATGGCGTTCAAGTATTGAAGGAGATCCGCGCAGCAGACATAACAACACCTGTACTTGTACTTTCGGTCAAAACTGAAGTGGCACAAAAAGTTGCAATGCTAAACGCAGGGGCAGACGACTATCTCACAAAGCCTTTCACGCTTGGAGAATTAATTGCTCGTGTGCACGCCATACTGCGCCGCCCAGCCGGGATACAAGGGCAAACATTCTCTGTTGGAGACTTAACCATTGAAACAAAAGGGTGCACGGTTAAGCGCGGAGAGAAAGATATCTATCTGACACGCAAAGAGTTTTCGCTGCTCCAATATCTGATGCAAAACCAAGGAGCGGTGCTCTCTCGCGGCATGATACTCGAACACGTCTGGGATATGAACACCGACATTTTCTCAAACACAATAGAATCGCACATGCTTTCACTTCGTAAAAAAATTGGCGATACGGGCAAAAAGCGGCTTATCCAAACCATACCCGGACGAGGCTATAAAATCGCGGTATCCTAAATACATATGGACACGTACACAATACTCGATACGCACCAATTACTCACCGACTCGCCTTTTTCTTCTTCCTCATCCCCTGCAGTCTACAAACTCCGCGACCTTCCTCAGGAGAAAAAACCTCGTGAAAAACTGCTGAGCCAAGGACCAGGCGGGCTTTCCAATGCAGAGCTTCTTGCAATACTCCTTGTACAAGGAACTATAAAAGAAGACGTGCTTACCATGAGTAAACGCGTATTGCGCGAATATGGCGAGCGAAGCCTGCTTGGCGCCATTAACCCTGAGGCGATGAGCAAAGAGTTGAGTATCCCTCTTGTAAAAGCCCTCCAAATAGCAGCATGTGCGGAACTTGGCAAACGTTTTTTCAAAGAAACAAACGCTGGAACGACAATAATAAATGGGCCGCAAGATGTCTTCAATCACTTACACGACATGCGTGGACTGGCAAAAGAACAGCTTCGCGGGTTGTATTTAAACAGCCACCACAGAGTCATACACGACGAGGTAATTTCCATCGGCACTATCGACGCAAACCTTGTCCATCCGCGCGAAGTGTTTCGTCCAGCACTGGAATATTCTGCAGTTGCGATAGTGCTCGCACATAATCATCCATCCGGAAACATGTCCCCTAGCCTTGCAGACATCGAGTTCACAAAACAACTTGTTGAGTCAGGAAAGATTATGGGCATCGCACTACTCGACCACGTTATAATCACAAAAGAGGGCTTTTCAAGCGTCCCGGTTAATTATTCGTAATCATATACACTGTATGTATCGCATAGTTTCTCCGTACTTCACGCTCAACGACAGACCCACTCACACATTGCACGACAACGTTTTGGCGCAGCAGTTTGATGAGTACTATCACCTCTTCTTACTAAAAATTGCTCGTCTCCCGCAAGACAAAGCTCTTACAAAAGAGGAGGAAGACCGCCTGATAGAACTGTTCTCAAAAATAAATAGTCTCAAACGCGAGCTCGAAACGACATAAAATAATTCTAAAATATCTTAGAGTTATCCACTCTTATAAAAACAAGTGACCCTCGTCCTGTGCGGACGAGGGTCTTTTGAAGGGGAGCCTAGAGGGCTCCGTGTGGCGCTAGGCGCCGCCGCCCATCGAGCTGGTCGGCCCGCCCGGCGCGCGGCCGGCGTTGGTCAGGTCGTCGTTGTTCACCACATTGAAGATTTTGGTCTCATCGAAGCTCTGCCTCGGGGCACCGCGAATGTACATGTCATGTCCTCCTTCTTCGGTTGCTGACAACCTTAATTTACAAAACCCTAAAAACTTGTCAAGTCTATTAAACTGTGGTTTTGGGGCAGGTGTTTGTACCTTTTGTGCGCGCTCTAGGGATCGAACCTAGGACCTTTCGAGTATCAGTCGAATGCTCTACCAACTGAGCTAAGCGCGCGTTACCGAACAATGCCTACAGTAGCAGATTTCTTCCACAGACTCAATAAACCCTTCAGTTGCAGATTTTCTATTGTTGAGCTACAGTGCGGGCAGGTTCAACAGTACGGGGAGAACGTCTTGAGGAATCACGCATGCCACCGCGGCACCACGAAGCAAGCCTCCGGGGTGCCTGTCGAATGCAAACGGCATCGGGCACAACCTCAAACCGCCGACCGCAACCAGCGCCGGCGCAAACAGAGTTCATCGTCAGAAGAAGGAGGGCGTCGTCATGACACAAAACCACTTACCCAACTCGAGCTCGCCGCGAGATGCGCGGCTCGAAGGGAGGTGATCCAGTCGGGCGAAGGGGTGGGCCTACAAACGGGCCAACCTTAAGCGCCGGAGGCTAATCCCCTCCTAATACTACGGCTACCTTGTGCGACTGCGCCGATTCCCCCATCCGGGAATCGGCGTTTTGCTTTTTATATATGCGAAAACACTCCGTATTTCTTTGGAGTTTTATTAATCAAAACTAGTCCTTCGACTACGCTCAGGATAAAAAACACATCTTTATTTTGTTCCGTTCATACAGCTCATGTCGTTGTTATGAGATAGCGAGTACAGTTTAGAGTCAGTACTATCACTCTATTTATCTCGCGAATTCCACGAGACAAATAATCGCCGATTCAGTTATGCCCCGCAAAGCGAGACACAACAGCTTTCATTTGAATTGTTCCACGAGCAGCTTCCGCTACCCGTGCCTTGTTACGACTTACTCCCTATCACCGAGCTTGCCGTGGGCCGCGCTAGGCGGACTTCGGGCACTCCCGGCTCTCTTGAGTTGACGGGCGGTGAGTACAAGACTTGAGAACGTATTCACCGCAGTATAGCTGACCTGCGATTACTAGCGATTCCAGCTTCATGAGGTCGAGTTGCAGACCTCAATCCGAAC
>JAIEMM010000012.1 GCA_019752125.1 Patescibacteria group bacterium
CAGCTGCTCACTCTCTGGCCCTGGAACATCAGATTCTGCTACCGCTGTCAGTGGATCTATCGCATCACGAAACAAAACAACTGCCGCTATCACCGGACAAAGCACCTACACACTGACCTGCCAAACAACAGCAACTCCAATACGCACAAGTGTGAACGTTCTCCTTATTCCAAATTCAATTGAGATCTAAGTTCGCGACCTATCTGCCAGCAGGCAGGTATACTGAAACGTATGCAGGTAGATGATAGACAGCTAAAGGCTTTCTTATTTGAAGGTGGGCTTGTGCCTCGCACAGAGCTCGACCGTGCATCAAAATTAGCTCTCGAGAGAGACCAGCCTCTTACTGAAACTTTAGTACAAAGCGGTGTGTTAGGTGATGATGAAATGCGTCGCACGCTCGGCGCGATGCTCGGCATTCCTTTTGTTATTTTAGAAAGCCAGCCTTTGCACAAAGAAAGCCTTATGCGTCTGCCTGAACCTATGGCGCGTACACACAACGCAATTATTGTTGGTGTACAAGGACAGAAACTCGAAGTTGTTTTTTTGGATACAAAAGATATTAAACCAGTTCAGGATTTTTTTGGTTCTGGCTGGACAGTTATGCCGCATCTTACAAACCGCGCATCGATAAAATACGCACTTACGCAGTACCAAAAAATACTCAAAGAGTTATTCGGGAACCGTATCGCAGAAGAACTTCGTTCGCTTGAGCGCGCACATCAGATACAAGATGGGCGGGGGAGTATGGAGGCGTCAGTGCGAGCCGCCGAGGCGTTATTGCAACACGCTCTTCATATGAAAGCACGAGAAATGCATATTGAACCAAGCTCTCAAGGTCTACGTATTCGGTATCGTCTTGGGAGCGCGCTCTACGACTCTATGCAAGTGCCAACACATGCCGCACCGTTTCTTGGCGCTCGCTTTAAATCACTTGCGAATATTCCACTCACCGATGTTTTAGGAAGCGGCCGCTTTAAAATGAACGCCCCTATGGGCGGGAGGAATCCAGAAGAGGCGCAGAATGAAAGCGTCACTGTGACGGTTTCCACAATACCAATTATTTTAGAGAATGGACCTGCTGAAAAACTACTCTTGTCATTTGTGCATGAACGTTCAGGTAAAAATGGTTTCTCACTAGCCGCGCTTGGTGCCGCGCCACATACTATAGAAAGCATTCAGCGGCTTGTGAGTCATGCATCCGGGCTTGTATTGGTGTCTGGAGTGGAAGGTTCTGGAAAAACATCCATGCTCTACACGCTTCTTGATGAGTGTGCTGATGTGTCAAAACATATGGCTAGTGTTGAGGACACAGTGAGCCACGTGCTCCCTGGTGTGGCGCAGATGGAAATTGATGAGTCTGTGGGCCTGACTGCCTCTTCTTGTGTGCGCGCACAGCTTAAGCAGCACCCTGATGTCCTTATGATCGACTGCGTGCTTACAGAAGAAGTTGCACTGCTTGCTGCTCAGGCGGCCAATCGCGGCAGTCTCGTACTCCTTGGGGTTGAGGCGACGGTTGCTGGAGAGGGAATCGCCCAGTTGTTGGCCCTTGGTGTAGAACCAGAACTTCTTGCGGCAGTATGTGTTGGGTCAATTGGTGTACACACCATATCGCGACTATGTACACACAAAACCCTCAGCTACAAACCGACTCGTGCCGAACAAACGCTTCTCGAAGAGACAATTGATGTTAAAGAAGTTATTGCAGCCTTGAAAAAAGAACATAGTATTGATGCGCGAACTGTATGGAAGGATATAGAGCTGCGTCGCCCAATACCTTGTCCTCAGTGTGAGGATGGATTTGCAGGATTAGTTGGTTTGCAAGAGGTAGTTACAATGTCGCGCACGCTAAAAGAACTTGTGCGGGCAGGAGCGGACACTTTTACGCTTGAGTTACAAGCTAAGCGCGATGGGTCTATGACACTTGCTGAAGACGCTCTCTATAAAGGAATACAAGGTGTCATTAGTGCAGATGGAGTACTTCAGGTGGCAGCTGGATACCAGGGCCGCTACGAGTGAGGTATATTTAAGGAGTGAAAAAAATACTTATTGTCGGAAATTGGAAGCTCTACGTTACGGAAGTTGAGGATGCAAAAAATCTTGCCTCAGGACTCAAAAAGAAACTATCTAAAATACATACCATCGATACGATTCTTCTACCGTCTGCACCGCTCATTTCTACGGTTTCGGCAGTAGTCAAAAAAACATCTATAGCTGTTGGGGCGCAGACAGTATCTCCTTTTCTTGATGGGGCACATACGGGATACGAATCAGCTGCCGCTCTTAAATCTGCTGGAGTAAAATGGGCACTCGTTGGCCATTCAGAACGTCGGGCAGGGGAAAGTGAAGAGGTTATTCAAGCTCAAGTCCAAGCTGCAGTAAAAGCGGGGCTTTCAGTTATTTTATGTGTGGGCGAGACTGAACGTGACACCCAAGGCGCGCACTTCAGTCTTATCGAGCGACAACTTTCTTCTGCGTTGGCTCGCTTCCCAACTTCGCCAGCTGGCGGAAGGACCAAGCTCATTGTTGCGTATGAGCCAGTGTGGGCGATAGGGAAGAATGCTGCGGAGGCATGCAAGCCTGCAGATCTTGAAGAGATGTCCATCTTTATCCGCCGAGCACTCACGGAATTATTTGACAGAGCCGCTGCAACAAAAATTCCAATTCTTTATGGAGGTTCAGTAGATGGAAGCAACGCTCGCGAATTGTTAACGCAAGGAGGAGTATCTGGATTTTTGGTCGGTCGGGCAAGCGCAGACGCAAAATCATTATTTGAAATTATTGACGCATGCAAGGGTTAAAAAGTGTTAGGGATACAGATGTGCAAGGAAAGCGCGTCTTAGTGCGTGTGGATTTTAACGTACCCTTCAACGAAGCATTGGAAATAGTTGATGATAGTCGCATTAGATCAGCTATTCCAACGCTCAACTATTTGCACGAGAAAGGAGCAGCAAAAATCATTTTACTTACACATGTTGGCCGTCCCGAAGGGAAGGAGATAGACGCATTAAAAATTGCCCCAATTGCAAAGCATCTGCAGTCACTTGTTTCGTTTCCAGAAATAGAGCTTCGAGAAAATCTGCGCTTCGATCCACGAGAAGAGAAGAACGATGGGGTGTTTGCAAAGGAGCTTGCTGCACTCGGAGATGTCTATGTTAACGAAGCATTTTCCGCGTCGCATAGAGCAGATACATCTATAGTTGGGATTCCAAAACTACTACCAAGTTATGCGGGGCTACGATTTGAAGAAGAAGTTGAACACATAAGCGCTGCACTTACTCCCCCTCAACCCGCACTCGCAATAGTTGGTGGTGCAAAATTTGAAACAAAGCAGCCGTTGCTTGAAAAATTATTGTCGCAGTATTCAGAGGTGCTGCTTGGTGGGGCGTTGGCGAACGACCTTCTTAAGGCCCGCGGACTTCCGGTGGGGGCGTCGCTCATATCTGCAGAGGGTGTTCCAGCAGGACTCGCACAAAATACGAAACTTGGGACGCCAGTAGATGTTGTCGTTGCGCTCGGTTCTGCGGCACGTGCAACCAACACAGGTGATGTCCGCCAAGCGGAACGCATTGTCGATATAGGAGACCGAACAACTCTTGCGTGGAGCAAAAAAATCAATAATGCCTCTTTTGTGTTGTGGAACGGACCAACAGGTATCTACGAGCAAGGTTTTACGAAGGCGACACAGGTGTTAGCGCAAGCGCTTGTGCAGTCATCGTGCAAAGCACTTATTGGTGGAGGGGACACGGCCGCGGCCCTTTCAAATTTTTCGTTCGACCCGTCGCGTATTTTTGTATCAACTGGCGGTGGGGCAATGCTTCAGTTGCTTGCAGATGGAACTCTGCCTGGCATTGAGGCTCTTAAAGGTTCTGCGGTATAAGGTGGATGTGGGCATGAGGCACGTCCTTACCAACAATAGAGAGATGGATATAATCGGCGGAAGTTTCGTTCTTTAATTGTGCTGAAATTGTGCGCGCAACTCGGAAGAATTTATCTGAAAGTTCATCAGGTAAATCTAGGAACCATGCAAAGTGAGCTTTTGGAACAACAAGGGTGTGTCCGGGCGCTTTAGGATGAATGTCTAAAAATGCAATAAAATCCTCGTCCTCGTATGTTTTGGTAGAAGGGATGTCGCCCGCGACGATTTTGCAGAAAATACAGTTTTCCATGAGTCTATTATACTGAACTGATGCAGAAACAATACCGCCTACGGAAGCGAAGCCACGAAGACCTTATTTTAGACCTGTTAAATGCTCGGGGCGTGGAACAAGAAGCCCAGGAACGATTTTTACAACCTGATTTTGAACGAGACTCTCATGACCCATTCCTTTTGCCAGATATGGAAAAGGCTGTTGAGCGTATCTTGCGTGCAAAGAAAGATGGGGAAACAGTTGTTGTGTGGAGCGACTACGACGCAGATGGTCTCCCTGCTGGTGTGATGCTTACGCAATTTTTGCGCGACATAGGTTTGAATGTCATTCACCACATTCCACATAGAAACAACGAGGGCTTTGGTTTAAATAAAAAAGGGATAGAGGAACTCTCAAAACAGGGGGTAAAAGTGATGATCACTGCCGACTGCGGCACGACTGATGCGGAGCAAATTGCGTTTGCAAATGAACTAGGCATAGACACTATTGTGACGGATCACCATATGGTTCCTGCCTCCGCAGAGAAAACACTTTCTTCAGCTGCAGGCCAGCAAGGGGACGCTTCAGAAAGTGTTTTCTCTGCTCCGCTTGCATTAATAAATCCAAAACGTCTCGATAGCGCGTATCCATTTGATGGACTATGCGGCGCGGGGGTTGCATGGAAATTGGTTCAAGGAATTTTAAAAAAGAATCGTCCTGAAGGGTACGCAGATGGTCGCGAAAAATGGTTTTTAGATTTAGTGGGCATCGCGACGCTTTCTGATATGGTGCCGCTTGTTGATGAAAATAGGATGCTCGCACATTTTGGACTGACGGTGATGCGCCGCGCCCGCAGACCGGGCTTGAGTGCGCTTCTTAAACTTTTAAAAATAAAGCCGCAAACACTTACAGAAGATGATGTTGGGTTTATGATCTCGCCGCGCATCAATGCAGCGTCACGAATGGGTAACCCGCTTACTGCGGCGCGCCTGCTCGCCGCAGAAGGGGAAGAGGCAGCATCGCTCGCTCGCGAACTCCAAGCGCTTAACGATGAACGCAAAACTGTTGTAGCGACAACAGTCAAAGAAGCTAATAAGCGTCTTGCAGAAGCGACTCCAAGCTCTGTCATTGTGATGGGGAGCCCTAATTGGCGACCGGGCATTCTTGGCCTCGTCGCAAGCTCGCTTGTAGAGACGCATCAAAAGCCAGTGTTCCTATGGGGTCGCGAAGAAGGCCTGCCCCGCGAATCCGAAGGATTTTTGCGGGGGTCGTGCCGCTCGGACGGTGTCGCAAATGTCGTTGACTGTATGCGCCTCGCCCATGAAGAAGATTTGTTCGTAGACTTTGGCGGGCATCACGGAGCAGGAGGTTTTTCTCTTACACAAGAACGCGTGCATGAACTCCATACACGACTTGAACAAGCATACGAATCTTTACGTTCAGAAATTTCTGCAGCCGTTGAAGTGCAAATAGACAGAGAGCTAGATTTAGCGGAACTTCCTCACGCACTTAAGGGTGTTCAAAAACTCGCACCATTTGGAGTAGGGAACACGAAGCCTTTATTTATTTTGCCAAACGTAACAATTTCTAATATTAAATTGTTTGGTAAAACTCAAAACCATCTTGGCCTGACTCTTGTAAAAAATACTGCACGAACCGAGGCAATAGCTTTTTTCTCAACTCCTGAATCATTTAAAAAACCAATCGCTAAAGATATGAAGGCCGACATCGTTGGCCATGTTGAGCTCGACTGGCGCGGCCAGCCTCGTGTAAGGATTGTTGATATACTCTAGCGATGCAGAAAATTACTATTTTTACTGACGGCGCGGCAAAGGGGAACCCAGGTCCAGGTGGGTGGGGCGCGATAGTTGCTGATAATGAGACTGTTACCGAGTTAGGAGGACGCGAAGATCATACAACCAACAATAGAATGGAACTTACGGGTGCTCTTGAAGCGCTCACTCGTGCAAAACATAAAGATGCGGATGTTGTTTTGTATACCGACTCACGCTACGTCATAAACGGAATTACAAAGTGGGTGAAGGGCTGGGAGAGAAATGGATGGATGACTCAACAGAAGAAAGATGTGTTGAATAAAGATTTGTGGGAAAAGCTTGTGGAGGCCGTAGATTCGCGGACAGGAAGGATTTCGTGGAAATATGTTGGCGGGCATGTGGGTATTGCGGGCAACGAACGAGTTGATGAAATAGCGTCAAACTTTGCAGAAAAAATTCCAGTCACGCTCTACTCAGGTTCTACCGACGCCTACACAGTTTCTGTCCACGACATGTCCCTTGATGAGTCGAAACAAAAAGCAAAATCTTCATCGAGCGCTCGCTCTAAAGCAAAAGCATATTCGTATGTAAGTAAAGTCGACGGAGTTGTGTTGGTTCACAAAACATGGGCTGAATGTGAGGCTCGTGTAAAAGGAAAGGCGGCGCGCTTTAAAAAAGCGACATCACCCGAAGAAGAAACAGAAATCATAAAAGATTTTTCCTAAATTTATCTTCTCTCTAGCGTCTTTTCGCTAGAGTAGGGAAGTGAGAAGAATATTTTTTATTACAGTAATGTGTGCTGGGTTACTGTGCATTTTTATTGCGAGGGTGGAAATGTATGTTTCAGATTGGAATAAACAGAGTTTGGTTGCGCTTACGCGTACGTTGCCGGAGAAAGGCCCCTCGACTCTGCTCGGGGCAGGTAAAAAAGTTGTTGTGGAGGGAAGGGTGGTTGCGGACCCGGATATGCGGGATACGACACTGCACGCGAATATTAAAGTTGAGACAATAGATGGCAAAAAAGAAACAGGTACACTCATTGCGTTTTTTCCGACTGATACAAAACTAGAATACGGCCAGCGCATTGTTGCAAAAGGAACACTTCGTCTACCCGACCCGTTTGAAACAGACAACGGCGGCACATTCGACTACCCGCACTACCTACAGGTGCAAGGAATTTCAGCGATGCTTACAAGTGGTAAACTCGCGTCCAGCACGCCGGCTGGGTTTTCACTACGAGGTTCACTTTTTAATCTTAAACATAGCTTCGACCGTTCACTGGAGAGAATTTTTGTTCCACCACAGGGCGCGTTGATGCAGGGAATTATTTTAGGTGAGAGACACGGCATCCCCGACACACTCAACCATGCGTTTATTGTGGCGAGCCTTATTCATATTGTCGTGTTGTCGGGACATGTATTTACTCTCATTACTGATGCAATAATGCGGACGCTTTCTTTCTTGCCCAAGAGACCGCGCTACGTTCTTGCCGCATTGTTTAGCGTGCTTTTTATAATGATGGTTGGAGCCTCATCCGTTGCGCTGCGTGCAGGAATAATGGCCGGCATTGGCATGCTCGCACGTTTTTACAACCGCAATGCAGATGCGTTAAGAGCACTCTTTGTGGCAGTACTCATTATGGGTTTGTTAAATCCACCCGCACTTCTTTGGGACACATCTTTTATATTGAGTGTACTTGCGACATTTGGGCTCATCACACTCTCTCCTTTAGTAGAGAAATGGTTATTTTGGATACCCAAGCGCTTTGATCTGCGAGGAATCGCAACTTCAACACTTTCAGTACAGATTTTTATTCTGCCCACGCTTCTGTATTACACGGGCACACTTTCATACTTTGCGTTGCCTGCAAATGTAATTGCTCTACCGGTTTTGCCGTGGGCGATGTTGTTTGGATTTCTTGCAGGGCTTTTTGGAATGTTGCCTGGCGTCCTCGGTTTGGTTCTCGCGTTCGTGCCCGCATTTTTCGCACAGCTCTTACTGCGCTGGATTATTTTTATTGCCCAAGCAGTTGAAGCAATTCCGCATTCAGCGACAGTTATCCACGCCTTCCCTCTATGGGCGGCGCTTCTGTGTTACATACCACTTACGTTTATTGCGTACGTGTCAGTTTTTCGAAACGTTCCTCGACGAGCGACCAGTTCAAGTTCTTAAAAAATGCGTCCATGTATTTTCCTTTGCCTTGAGTTCCATAGTCCAAAAGGAATGCATGTTCCCAGACATCCAGAGCAAGCACGATAGGGAGGGTTACGAAGTGGCCTTGATGTTGTTCGCCTGAGAAACCTGCAAGAAGCTGCTGACCCTCAGCGTCCCAATAAAGAATTGCCCAACCTGGTCCGCGCATATTTCCAATTGCTTTGAAGTACGGCTCGAAGTGTTCAACCTTCGTGTATTCCTTTTCAAATTGTTTTGCAAGTGAGCTACTTGGGGTGAGCGGAGTCGAACCCCCTTCAAACTGTGCGAAATAGAGTTCGTGCAAACGCATACCGCCAAATTCAAACGAGCGGCGGCGAATAAGTTCTGAAAGCGCGTGAGCGTTTGCCTCGCTGTCTTGTGCGTATTCAGGGATCTTTTTTGAAATTGCGTTGAAGTTTTTAACGTAGCCCTGATACAGACCAATATGATCCTCTACAGATTTAGTCGAAATCCCATCAAGGGCGGGGATGTTAAAAGTTTTTGGTGTGTATTCCATATGCCAACATTGTACACCGGACACGTTGTATACAGGTTGGCGCACGAAGATATTTGCTATTTTTACAAAATGTTGTATTGTGTACCTCGGTATGTTTTCAGTACATCCTTTAATAAAGGAATGTTAGCTATGAGTATATGCGAAATTGGGACGGCATCTAGGCGGAAACCTGGCCCTCGCTGTGGTTCTCCGAATGGGCAAGCTGTAAGAGACGCATTGGAGGCTACGAGGAGGCTCATGCTTGCAGGCAATCTTTTCCCCACCATGAAAGAGATTGCAGATGTGGCGGGCTATACCGAACGGCATATATATTATTGCTGGGGAACGCGTGCAGATTTGCACCACGCGGTGCTCGACGGCGATCCTGTTTTTGCCGCAAAGTGTGGCAGAATACTGCTCTCGCAGATCGGTGTCCCAGACATGCCTCATAGGTCAGACGAACTTGACGCCTGGTTCGACGGCCTTTGCAGAAAGACCTTGTTGGATAAGATTGGATAATCAAAAAGCGACCCTCTCGGGCCGCCTTTTTTCTATGTAAATATTAGTTTAGATAAGACCAGCCTTTTTGAGGGTCTTGTATGCGCCGTTCTTGGCGATAGTCTTGAGGCCTTGAGTCGAGACAGTGACAGTGATGGTCTTGTTGAGCTCAGGGACGAAAATGCGCTTCTTCTGGAGGTTTACCTGCTTACGGACATTGCCAGTAGGGTTGAATTTTGTAGCACGAATACGGTTGCTGTAGCCGCCAGCAACTAGAGAGCTTTTATTCGTGATGGGACAAGTCTTTGCCATATGTGTAGCCTGGACATGCTATCATGTTTTTGTTGATATGCAAACGGACCTCATCTTCGGCCTCATAATCCTTATAATCTCGGTTATTTTGCACGAGGTGGCCCATGGCTATATGGCCAACTATCTTGGCGACCCAACCGCTCGTCTCCAGGGCCGCCTTACCCTTAATCCTCTCTCCCACATAGATCCTATTGGCTCTATTCTTCTACCCGCCCTGCTCGTGTTCAGTAGTTCGCCATTCTTGATTGGCTATGCAAAGCCGGTTCCATACAATCCTTATAATTTGAAAGGGAAGTGGGCTGAAACGCTGGTGGCTGCAGCTGGCCCTGGCACAAACCTTCTCCTCGCCTGTATCTTCGCCATCCTTATACGTGCTGGAAGCGTTGCGATGACCACTCAAACCCTGACCGCCTTTGCGACCATCGTCTACATCAACCTTTTATTGGCCTTATTTAACCTCATACCTATCGCTCCGCTAGATGGATCAAAGGTGCTTTCAGGGTTGCTCGGCACCCGCACTGTGGTCGGCCGCGCCTATGAGTCTTTCCGATCAAGCCTTGAGCGCGTCGGCGTTTTCTCCGGCACGCTTATTATTTTGGTTATTTTGTACCTTCTCTATCCGTACTTCTCCTTTGTTGTTCAGGCAACCTTTACTCTTTTAGTAGGGCAATAGGACAGCAAAAATTGTTCTGCTTGCGCTGGCCATTTATATATAGTAGATTGTTGGCAACGCCTTGAGGGCGTTTTTAATTCAAGAAATGGCACGTATATCACAGCTTGTCCGCAAAGGACGCACACAATTGAAGAGCAAGTCGAAGTCACCGGCCCTTGGTCGTGGTTTCAACGTTCTCAAAAATCGTCCTGTGTTCTACTCGTCTCCATTCAAACGCGGAGTCTGCACGAAAGTAACGACTATGACTCCCCGCAAACCAAACTCAGCTATCCGTAAGATTGCCCGTGTTCGCTTGACCAACGGTCAGGAAATCACCGCATACATCCCAGGTGAAGGCCACAACCTCCAGGAACACTCAGTGGTTATGGTTCGTGCAGGCCGTGTGAAAGACATCAACGTTCGTTACCAGATCGTGCGCGGTCGCCTCGATGCAGGTGCGGTTGAGAAGCGTAATGTTTCTCGCTCACGTTACGGTGTTAAGCGCTCAACTAAGAAATAATTTATATGCGTCGACCAGTTAAAAATCGCAATATCGTCGGTCCTGACATGAAGTTCAACTCAACGAAGGTTGAGAAGTTCATCAACTCTGTTATGTGGGACGGCAAGAAGAGCACTGCTCGCAAGGTTGTCTACGATGCGTTCGATATCATTCAGGAGAAAACTAAAGTAGAAAGCCCTCTCGAAATCTTTGAAGAAGCTATCCGCAACGTAGGTCCTGCAATGGAAATCCGTTCACGCCGTGTTGGTGGTGCAAACTACCAAGTTCCTCGCGAAGTTCGTCCAGAACGTAAGCAGGCTCTCGCGTACCGCTGGATACTCATTGCCGCTCGCGCTCGCAAGGGTATGCCTATGGCAAACCGCCTCGCAGAAGAAATCATTGCAGCATCTAAGAATGAAGGCCCTGCAATCAAGAAGCGCGAAGATACTCACAAGATGGCAGAATCAAACAAGGCGTTCGCACACTTCGCCTGGTAATTTCAAACACAAAAGAAAACACCGCCTCAAAAGGGCGGTGTTTTTACATGCTACATTTTTTGTATGCCCTTAAGGTTGCGTGGGTTTACGCTTATAGAGCTCCTTGTGGTTATTGCCATTATTGGTCTGCTTGGGGCCATTGTGATGGCCTCGCTCCAAAGTGCCCGCACAAAGGCGCGGCTGACTTCTGCAAAGGCGCAAGATGCAGCAATGCGAAATGGAATCGAACAGGTTGTGGGGCAGTGGCCTCTTGATGACTGTTCGGGCACGAACGCGAGCGACACCTCAGGTTCTGGTAACACGGGTGCATTTACAGGTAGTGGAAATACATGGGATACGGCCAACACTCCATATGGAACGGGATGTTCAGTGCTCTTAAATGGAAGTGGAGCGATTTCCGTTCCTGATAAAAGTACCTATGCGTTTGGAACAGGTGACTTTACGATGGCTGTTTGGATAAAGACAAATACTCAACAGACCGGAAGTACAGGATTTATTGCAAAAAATTTAAGCGGCACAGGTCCTGGATTTGGAATCAGACCTAGTGGCGCAACAAATATTGAAATATGGCTGGCTGATGGCTCAACGGCATCAAGCCCTAGCTGCACCAGCTGTAATTATGCTGACGGGAACTGGCATTTTATAGCAGGAACGCGAAGAAATTCTCAACTCAGTCTGTATTATGACGGAGCTTTAGTTGTAACAGCAGCCTCAAGTCAAAATGTGACGAATGCACAGCCGCTTTACATAGGTTCGCGCGGAGGGACGACGTTCATTGGCAATGTGGACGATGCGCGCCTCTACAGTGTTTCGATAAGCGCATATGAAATACGTGCGATGTACGCGCTTGGCGCTATCTTCCATGCGCTCGCACTTCGTTAGGTGTTGTTGTAGTGTGGTTTCAGAAACTTTCCCCCGTTGTGGGGGATTGTAGTTTTTAGCGTTCTTCATAAAGAGAAGGGAAAGACAATGACCAAGAAGTTTTTTGGCACGGATGGTATTCGGGGAGAAGCGAATAAGAAGCTCACTCCGAAGCTGGCGCTTGAAGTTGGGATGGCGGCCGGAATTCATTTCCGGAACAACAATCCCCATCATCGGCATCGGGTGCTTATCGGCAAGGACACACGGCTTTCCTGCTACATGTTGGAGCAGGCACTTACCGCCGGCTTTTTGTCGGCTGGTATGCATGTGTTTTTGACAGGACCTATTCCGACGCCTGGAGTGGCAGCCCTGACACGTTCCATGCGCGCCGACTTGGGCGTCATGATTACCGCGTCTCACAATCCTTTCGAGGACAATGGCGTCAAACTCTTCGGACCCGACGGCTACAAACTCTCGGATGACGAAGAGCGCAGCATCGAGCAGTTGATGTTGAGGGACCATTCAGAGCAGCTCGCGTATGGAGACCGTATCGGCCGGGCACAACGCATTAACGGTGTTGCTGACCGCTACATCGAACTCGTCAAAAGTGTCGTGCCTGATATCGACTTCGAGGGGTTTCGTGTTGTCATCGACTGCGCGAATGGTGCCGCATATAAGGTTGCTCCACTGGCTCTTGAGGAGTTGGGCGCAGAAGTGTTCGCCATCGGCGTCGAGCCCAACGGAGTGAACATCAACAGCGGCTGTGGTTCTACAAACCCACTCAAACTTCAAGCCGAAGTCCGTCGTCTGCGTGCCGACATTGGTATTGCGCTCGACGGAGACGCCGACCGCGTGCTGCTCGTGGACGAGAAAGGAAACGTAGTGGACGGCGATCAAATCCTTGCGCTTATCGCGACGAATTTGAAGAACAGGGGTTTGTTGAAAAACGGTGTCGTTGGGACAGTCATGACCAACGGCGGCTTCGAGAGATATTGTGGGGAAACGCTCGAGACTGCCTTTTTTAGGGCAGATGTAGGCGACCGCTATGTGCTCGAGCGCATGCGTAAGTTCAACGTCACGCTCGGTGGGGAACAGTCTGGGCACATCATCATGTCTGACTATGCGACAACAGGTGATGGCTTGATGGCGGCTCTTCAAGTCCTCTCCATCCTCAAGGAAACTGAGCAGCCAATGTCGGCAATCGCGGACTGTTTCGAGCCGATTCCACAGGAGCTCCGGAATATCCGAGCTCCCAAGGAGCGGCTGGGACTTCCTACTGTCATCGCCGCGATCGAGGCTGCTAAGCGTGGACTTGGAGAGCTTGGACGGCTGATCGTCCGTCCTTCCGGAACAGAGCCTCTAATCCGCGTGATGGTGGAACATCCCGACCGCAAGCTCATTGAGCAGATCTTACAGGACCTGACTCCTGTCATCGTCACAGCTCAATAACAAAGCAAGCCGTCCCCCTTAATAAAGGGACGGCTTTTTCTTTTTGCATTTTTGGCTATCTAAGGTATTGTGTAGTCAACGCGCATTTGCGCTATTTTTAATCCTCAATTATTTATGGCTGACACTAGAGACTACCCATTGGAGAAGGTTCGTAACTTCGGAATCATCGCGCACATCGATGCAGGCAAGACCACCACGTCTGAACGCATTTTGTATTACACCGGCTCACAGCACAAAATCGGCGAAGTGCACGATGGCGGAACCACCACCGACTGGATGGAACAGGAAAAGGAGCGCGGTATCACTATCACTGCCGCTGCCATCACTTGTTTCTGGAGCCGCACCGACGAAGCAGATAAAAAAGATATCTCTAAGAAGTATCGCTTCAACATCATCGACACTCCTGGCCACATCGACTTTACCGTAGAAGTGAAGCGCTCAATGCGCGTACTCGACGGCGCAGTTTGCGTTTTCGACGGCGTTGCCGGCGTAGAACCTCAGTCTGAAACAAACTGGCGCTATGCCGATGAAGCTAACGTGCCTCGCGTATGTTTTATCAACAAGCTCGACCGCATGGGCGCATCGTTTGAAAAATCGTACCAGTCTATTCTCGACCGCCTCACTAAGAATGCAGTTCGCATGCAGCTCCCAATTGGCGCAGAAGAAGCGCTTGCCGGCGTTGTCGACCTTCTTTCTATGAAGGCTTACAAGAACGAAGGAGCTATGGGAGACAATGTTGTCGAGATGGAAATCCCTGCAGCAATGATGGACGATGTTAAGAAATATCGCGCGGAGCTCATCGAAAAGATCGTTGAAAACGATGACCAGATGATGACCGACTACCTCGATGGCAAAGAGCCAACACTTGAAGCACTCAAGGCAACTCTCCGCAAAGCCGTTATCGCAAATAAAATTTTCCCGGTATATACCGGTTCAGCATTGAAGAACAAAGGCGTACAGCTTGTGCTCGACGCAGTTGTAGACTACTTGCCATCTCCTTTGGACATGCCGCCAGTTACAGGCACAGACCCTCGCACAGGTGAGCCAACAACTCGCACTGCGTCAGACTCTGAACCATTCTGCGCACTCGCATTTAAACTCCAGGCAGACCCATTCGTCGGCCAGCTTACATTCTTCCGCGTGTATTCCGGTTCTATTGAAGCAGGTTCATATATCTACAACTCAACAACGGGTTCAAAAGAACGCCTCGGCCGCATTGTGCGCCTCCAGGCAAACCAGCGCGAAGAAGTGAAGAAAGTGTATGCAGGTGAAATTGCAGCAGCAGTAGGTTTGAAGGACACAAAAACTTCTCACACGCTCTGCGATGAAGCAAATCCAATTGTCCTCGAACAAATTAAATTCCCTGAACCAGTTATCTCGCTCCGCATTGAACCTAAGACAAAAGCTGACCAGGAAAAAATGGGTATGGCTATGAAGAAGCTCGCAGACGAAGACCCAACCTTCCGCGTCTCGACTGATACAGAAACAATGGAAACATTGATCTCAGGCATGGGTGAACTCCACTTGGAAATTTTGGTCGACCGCATGAAGCGCGAGTTCGGCGTTGAAGCAAACGTTGGTACGCCACAAGTTGCATACCGCGAAACAATTCTCCAGGAAGCAGAAGCAGAAGGTAAGTACGTCAAACAAACGGGAGGTAAGGGTCAGTACGGTCACGTCCGTTTGCGCCTCAAACCGCTTGAACCGCTTGATCCTGAAAAGAAAATCGCAAAGAACATCACTCGCGAAGACCACTTCGAATTTATCAACAGCATTAAGGGAGGTGTTATTCCACAAGAATTCATCGGCCCAGTTGAAAAGGGTATCCGTGAAGCAATGGAGCGCGGTATCGTTGCCGGCTACAAGATGGTTGATATCTCTGCAGAACTCTACGACGGTTCGTACCACGATGTGGACTCATCAGAAATTGCCTTCAAAATTGCAGCATCGATGGGCTTCCAGGATGCAGCTAAGGCAGCAAAGGCAGTATTGCTCGAGCCTATTATGAAAGTCGAAGTCGTTGTCCCAGAAAAATTCATGGGTGACGTTACTGGCTCTCTTTCAAGTAAGCGCGGTTCTATCGAAGGCATGGAAGAACGCGGTCTCGCACGCGCAGTTAAAGCAAAGGTGCCGCTTGCAGAAATGTTCAGCTACACCAGCGCACTCCGCTCTATGACAGAAGGTCGCGGTTCGTTCACGATGGAATTCGACCACTACGAAGTCGTTCCGCCAAACGTTGCCGCTGAAATCATCGCCGCAAGAAAATAATTATCCCCACACACTCGCTTGTGCGAGTAGTGAAGGAGACATAGAATCATGAGTAACAGGGCATCCCGGAAACGGGACGCCCTTTCTCGTATTTATTTCCTTAATTTTATAAAAAGTTCTATGACCATTCATCGTTTGTCGCGAATATTTGCACTCGGCAATTTTGCCCTCGCTGCTGGAGTGCTGTTGGCTATGGTGATTGTCTTGCAATCGCCCGAGACATCGTTCGCGCAGACGACAGGTACGACTGCACAAAAATCTGGTTGTGTAGCGCCTTCGTTCTATTCTTTTAATGTGCCTCCCGCTGTCCTTAACTCTCCTTGGACCTTGCCGCTGCTTTCAACGTTAGATGGAACATATGCCCCAACAGTAACTGCCACGGGCTTGGCTCCAGGCATTGAACTTCAAGATCAAAAATCCACTATTGCTGCAGGTGGCGCCTCTCTACACATTTGGGTGCTCACTGGCACGCCGTCCCAACTAGGGACATATACAATCACCGTTACGGCTCAAAATAGCTGTGGAGGATCCTCAGCCGTCGTTACGCTCCCAGTGAATAATTCAACAGCGGCGACAGGCAGCGCGTGTCCTTCTGGTACGACAGGCACATATCCAAACTGTGCAACAGTCCCTACAAACACAGCGTTCGATAAGACGTCTCTAGTAACTTCTACCTCAAGTCCGACAATAACCGGCACGTCAAACACCGCCAAAGTTAGTTTGGAAGTAAAGAATACTGTAGGGAATGTATATACGAGTCCGCTTGTGTCAGTGTTGAACGGGCGCTGGGCTATTCCTCTTACAAATATTTCCACAGGCACATACTCTCTTTCTCTCTACGGAGAAAACAATTTGTTACTGATTCTCGGGACGTTAATAGCCGCAATTCCTTCTACCTCTGGTTCGGTGCCACAAATTACGTCGCCGGTGTCATCTACGGCTGCCCCCTCTGTAACCGCTTGCGCGGATTTACCTACCGCAACCATGCAGATAGGAGGGCGGGGGACTGGTGTAACAAACCTCCAAAACTTCTTGATACAAAAAGGATTGCTTCCTGAAGGTTCGGCAACTGGTTATTTTGGCCCGCTGACACGTGCGGCAGTACAGCAATTCCAATCCAGTGCAGGCATTGTCTCGTCGGGTGATGAGAAGACAACCGGCTTTGGTTTAGTTGGCGCACGAACTCGCTCCTTGATTGCATGTCAGGGGACTGCTCCTACAAATAGCGCACAGCAACCTACACAACGCATAAGTTGCCCATTAGTTCCACAGCCTGTCTGTGGGGTGGGGGGCACTCTTATTCCTCTTGGGTTTGATAACAATGGATGTTCGCTTGGAAAGGTGTGCCAGATGCCCGTAGGTCAAACTCAAAACATATCGTGTCCAGTCGTAAAAAACCCTTCATGTCAGTATGGGACGCTCATATCACTCGGAACTGACTATGATGGATGCTCGCTAGGTTCTTACTGCCAGCCGGCTCAATGTAGCTACATACAACAGATTACGTCTTGCCCTGCAGGACAAACTCTCGTGTCTGGGACCGACCAGTACGGTTGCCCAAACGTTTCATATTGTTCCGGCGGCTCTTCAGCTACATCCAGCGTCCCTGTCCCGGGAACCACGTGCCTCCAATCTGCGTACCAAGTGGCCAATTGCCCAGCGGGATATCATTCATCGTCCATAAACGACCTTAACGGTTGCCCTATGGCACCTTTGTGCGTTCCAAACTAGCCCCGCCAGTTGCGTTTTTGTAGTGCTTTGCTACTATGGCTCTAACACGTACAAAAGCCGTGTTTGGCTGTGCTTAATTATTGTGTAATTAGTATTTAACCCATTTTTGTATGGCAACATTTGACAGACAAAAGCCGCACATGAACGTCGGCACCATTGGTCACGTCGACCACGGAAAAACAACGCTCACTGCGTCTATCCTCCACACCCTCGACATGCTCAAGGCAGAGGGCTACAGCTCTCGCGTTGAAGGAGTTGACGGTATCGACAACGCTCCTGAAGAAAAGGCGCGCGGTATTACTATCGCTCTCCACCACTCGGAATATGAGTCGCCAAAGCGCCACTATGCGCACATCGACGCTCCGGGCCACGCAGACTACATTAAGAACATGATCACCGGTGCCGCTCAAATGGACGGCGCAGTGCTCGTAGTTGCTGCAACTGACGGCGTTATGCCCCAGACTCGTGAACACATCCTTCTTGCAAAGCAGGTTGGTGTGCCTAAGATCATCTGCTTCCTCAACAAAGTAGACATGGTTGATGACAAGGATCTCGTAGACCTCGTCGAAGAAGAAGTCAAAGAAGCTCTTGCAAAACAAGGCTACGCTGACGCTCCAGTTATCAAGGGTTCAGGTCTCAAGGCTCTTGAAAGCACTGACGTAAGCAGCGAATGGTCTCAGAAGGTTAAAGACCTTATCGACACCATGGACAGCTACTTCCCAGACCCAGTCCGCGAAACTGACAAGCCATTCCTTATGCCTATCGAAGACATCTTCTCTATTGAAGGTCGCGGTACGGTAGTTACAGGCCGCATTGAACGCGGTTCAGTCAAAGTAGGTGAAGAAATCGAAATCATCGGTCTCGTTCCAACTACTAAGACCACTGTCACTGGTATCGAAATGTTCAACAAACAGCTCGAATCTGGTATGGCAGGCGACAACGCAGGTATCTTGCTCCGCGGTACAAAGAAGGAAGACATCCACCGTGGTCAGGTTCTTGCAAAGTCAGGCTCAGTAACTCCTCACACAGACTTTGAAGCAGAAATTTACGTCCTTACAAAGGATGAAGGTGGTCGTCACACACCATTCTTCACCGGCTACAAGCCTCAGTTCTACGTTCGTACTACGGACGTAACTGGCGAAGTAACCCTTCCTGCAGGCGTAGAAATGGTTATGCCAGGCGACACGGTTACCTTTAAGGTAAAACTTACAGCACCAGTTGCGCTTGAAGAGAAGACTCGTTTCGCAGTCCGCGAAGGCGGTAAGACCGTCGGCGCAGGTGTCGTTACAAAGATCGTTGCGTAATCACTTATTGGAGTAAGCTAATCAAGGTATAGGTTACCCCTCTCCGCCAGCTGGCGGAGAGGGGAGAACTAGACCAAACAACTATGGCTACCGAAGAAATAAAAAAAGCACCAGCCAAGCGTGCAAAGAAGACTGCAGCTCCGGCCGCAGTCCAGAAGCTCCGCATTAAAGTGCGCGCATACGAGCACAAAGTGCTTGATGCGTCAGTTCGCCAGATTATGGACACCGCACTTCGCTACGATGCGAAGATCGCAGGCCCAATACCTCTGCCAACTGAGATCAAAAAGTACACCGTCAACCGCTCAACCTTCGTCTACAAAGACGCACGCGAACAGTTCGAGATGCGTATCCACAAGCGCGTGATCGACATCCTTGAACCAAACGCAAAGGTTATCGAAGCTCTCACCAATCTCTCACTCCCATCTGGCGTGACGATCGAGGTGAAGATGGTCTAATCAACAATCAAGTCGAAAAGAAAAAAAGAACTCCTCCACTCCGGGGGAGTTCTTTTTATTTATCCACTTGAAGTAATAATTTTTTCTTATATACTTAGAAAAAGTTGCTCATTGGTTAGTTTGTTCGCGATCGCACTTGTTTTGAAACGATTTCTGCCTGATATCATGAATCGGGTTTTTTGTTTGGAGCGTTTTGTAGGAGACTACGCCCCGAGCAAAGAAATTCTACGAAAAACCTCTCTACGGCCGTAGAGAGGTTTTTCGTACCTGTATTTGCATAAAATAGCGACCCCGTGTATAGTCTTGTGGACTCTTACATAAGGAGTTGATCCATGTCCCGGGCACCGGCGCCCAGAGGGACCACTAGACAACATGAAGTTTATACTCGGAACAAAGCAACACATGGTTACCGTCTTTGATGAAGGCGGTATTGCGCATGCGGCAACTATCATCGTTGCTCAGCCTGCGGTTATAACCCAGCTCAAAACTAAGGAAAAAGAAGGCTATAACGCCGTTCAGATTGGTTCAGGCGAGGTTAAAGAAGGCCGTGCTAACAAGGCACAGGTTGGCCACGCTAAGGGCAAGTCACTCAAGAACTTTAAAGAAATTCGCCAGCGCGACGGCAAGCTCCCAGAGGGTGTCGAAGTTGGTGGAACTATCGACGTGACTGTATTTACAGCAGGCGAGAAGGTGCAGGTATCTGCAATCTCAAAGGCAAAGGGTTTCCAGGGTGTTATCAAACGCCATGGCTTCCACGGTGGCCCTCGTTCTCACGGTCAGAAGCACTCTGAACGCGCACCAGGTTCTATCGGCGGTTCAGGCGGTCGCGCAGGCGGTCGTGTGGCCAAGGGTATGCGCATGGCAGGCCGCATGGGTGGCGACCGTGTTACAGTTCGAAATCTCGCAATCTTGCAGGTACACCCTGAAACAAACGAAATCGTCATCGCAGGTGCCGTCCCAGGCCGCCGCGGTACGCTCGTAGAAATTCGCGGCTAATACAATTTTATGGAAGCACCACTTTACAACATCAAAGGCGAAAAGAAGGGAACAGTCACGATCCCTGAAAACATTTTCGGTTTGCCATTTAATGCAGACCTTCTTCACAGTGTCGTAACTGCGATGCAGGCAAATGCCCGCACACCGGTTGCGCACGTAAAGACTCGCGGTGAAGTTCGTGGCGGCGGTAAGAAGCCATGGCAGCAGAAGGGAACTGGCCGCGCACGTCACGGTTCATCTCGTTCTCCAATTTGGCGCGGCGGCGGTGTTACTCACGGCCCACGCAATGAAAAGAGCTACGCTCAGAAGATCAACCGCCAAGCTCGCCAGAAGGCATTGCTTGTAGCACTCTCACGCAAGTGGAAAGATGGTGAAATTATCTTTGTCGATAATCTTGAAATGGCAGCACCTAGAACTGCTGAAGCAAAGAACATCATTGCAAACCTCGGCAAGGCAGGGCTTGTTATGAAGAAGAAGTACAACGGTGCACTCATTGCACTTCCTGAACGCCACACCGCAACAGTAAAAAGCTTTGCAAACATTGGTAACGTCAACGTCGAAGAAGTTCGCACGCTCAACCCAGTCAACGTACTTTCGAGCAAATACCTCATCATCGCAAACCCTGAAGCCGCATTTGTAACCCTCGGCAGCAAGCGTGTCGTAAAGAAAGACAAATAGTATGAAAAAGCACCCTGGACACATAATCATCTCTCCGCGCATCACTGAAAAAGGCGCATACATGAGCGAAAGCGGCGTCTACGTCTTTAACGTTGCAAACACTGCAAATAAGAAGGAAATCGCAGAGGCTATCACCGAGCTTTTTAAAGTAACTCCACGTTCAGTTCGCGTTGCGCACATCCCACGCAAGCAGGTTATGACACGCAACACGAACCGCAAGGGTATGACTGCAGGCGGCAAGAAGGCCTATGTCTACCTTAAGAAGGGAGATAAGATCGAGATCGTGTAATTTCTAAGACACCATTATGAAATCCTATAAACCATACACAAAATCGCGTCGCCACATGACTGGCATCAACTTCCGTGAGAAGTTGTCGGGCCACGCGCCATTTAAGGCTCTTACCACGGGAGGTAAGCGTTCAGTTGGTCGCAACAATGCGGGCCGCATCAGCGTTCGCCACAAAGGAGGTGGGCACAAGCGCCTCTACCGCGAAGTGGATTTCACATACAAAAAATTGGTTCCTGCGGTTATTGAAACTATCGAATACGATCCAAACCGCTCAGGCTTTATCGGCCTCGCACTCTACAAAGATGGTGAGCGCCGCTACATGCTTTTGCCAGGTAGTGCAAAGGTGGGGGACACGATCCAGACTGGTGAAAACGTTCCTGCACTCCCGGGTAACCGCATGCCTCTTAAGGATATGCCTATCGGTGCCTTTGTATACAATGTAGAAATTAAGCCAGGTAACGGTGGCAAACTTGGCCGCTCAGCAGGTACTCATATCGAACTTATCGCTCGTGACCAAGGCTACGCAGACTTGAAGATGCCTTCTTCAGAAGTCCGCAAAGTTCTCGACACGTGTTACGCAACTCTTGGTGAAGTGTCTAACGATGAACACCACTTGGTTGTTGTTGGTAAGGCGGGCCGTTCGCGCTGGATGGGTATTCGCCCAACAGTCCGCGGTACTGCGATGAACCCAGTAGACCACCCACACGGCGGCGGTGAAGGCCGTCAGGGTCGCGGTCTCCGCCGCGCAAAGTCTGCGTGGGGTAAACCAACCGGTAAGGGTCAGAAGACTCGTACTCCGAAGAAGTACTCAAACTACCTCATCGTTTCTCGCCGAAAGGTTGGTAAGAGAGGCAGCGCACAGTAAAACCAAACTCAATAAAAAAATAAAAACTCTCGCCTCACGGCGGGAGTTTTGTTTCTTGCTCTTTGGAGAAAATATCCTATAGTAACGCCTAGATAGTTCGGGGCCACACTCTACGCTAATGCTGGGATGCCTAGAATTGAAGGTATATGGAGGCCCCACCGTCCTTCGTGTTCCTTGTCCTTCGGCCAGCCGGGACCAGGGTGCCCGTAATCGCTATGCAGACAGACTCTTGGAACGGTATGTGTGTTGGAAATAGCGAACCCAGATTTTTCAGTTTTGCCTGCCTAGTCCTTTAGGCAGGTTTTTCTTTTGTAAAAAAGAAATCCCCGCTGCAGGGCGGGGGTTTAATAGTCGTAGGAGGCGAGCTTGTCGAGGAATTTCATCAGATCGGAAACATATTCCTTGCCTAATGGAATGCTCGCAGATTCCGTCTCCTCTTTCATGGGATCTTCGTAGCACAGCTTCAGCGACTGGCCGTCGATGTAGACCTTCAGGTAAATCAGTGTGCTTGGTTTCCCCGGACTATCTTCATCCAGGAATCCAACCTGCACAGCTTCGACCTCGAGGTCGGGGTACAGAGGATGGGAGATCATAGAGCACCAAATTCCCAAACCCTTTTTATAGCTAAGCCGTTGTTGCGTTTTTCGGTGGATATCTCCGAAAACGGCTTCAGCAACTTCATACGCCATAGAGCAATCTCCCGCGTTATGATTGCCATCTATTCTAGATATAAAAAGTTGTCACTGCAAGTAAAAGAAATCCCCGCTGCAGGGCGGGGAAGGGTGTTTCAGGACAGCTCTTGAAGCTGTCTCTTCATGTGGCCACGCAGGTCAGCCTCGAGAGCCTGGGAAGTTGCGGTAACCCAGCACTCGACAAACTCGGCCTCTGTCTGTTCGCTGAACGGCTTGTACAGGCCGGCGCCCTTGTCGAGACCTTCAAGGTCTTGTGATACGGTCGCCTTTGAAATTGCAACTTCAGGTGCGTCAGTCATCGGTCCTGCCCTCCTTCTAGGCTCTAGTATAGCGCACAGCACACCTGCCGGTAGACAGGTTTGACTCATAAGAGCCTACCTGCTAGTATCTCTGTACTTCCGTGCCGCAAGGTCTAGCCGCTCTTTGGCTACGACGGGCAGGGAATTTAATTTTGGAAAGATGGCTCGATCACTTAAAAAAGGACCATACGTAGACGAAAAGCTCCTCAAGAAGATTGAGGGTAAGAAACCGCAGACAGCTGAGGTTATTAAGACGTGGGCACGCCGCAGCCAGATCGCACCAGAAATGGTGGGGTTCAAATTCGGCGTTCACAACGGTAAAACACACATAGAGGTGCTTATTTCAGAAGACATGGTGGGTCATCGCTTGGGTGAATTTGCTCTTACGAAGAAATTCGTTCGCCACGGCGGTAAGATGCAGAAAGAAATGGAACAGAAGGCGAAAGAGTCTGAAATCGCTTCTGCACAGGCCGCAAAAGCAGCTACCGACACTAAGGATAAGAAGAAATAATATATGGCAGGCGCAACCGCAAAACTTAAGAATTACCGCCAGTCGCCCCGCAAGGTGCGCTTGGTTGCTGATTTGGTTCGCGGCAAGCGCGTAGTCCAGGCTCTCGCAGAACTTTCCATGCTCCCTAAGCGTGCGTCTGAGCCAATGCAAAAGCTTATCAAGTCTGCTATGGCAAATGCAGGGGAGGGCGCAAGCGACCTCGTCATTTCGAAAATCGAAGTTAACGGAGGTATTGTCTTCAAGCGTTTTATGCCACGCGCCCGCGGCAAGGCATCGCCTATCCGCAAGAAGACAAGCATTGTTACACTCACCGTGACCCCAATGCCAAAGAAGCCAAAGCAAAAGAAGGCAGAAACCACAAAATAATATGTCTAAAGTAGTAAATCCATTTGCACATCGTTTGGGAATCATCCATGACTGGCGTCATCGCTGGTTTGCGACGGGCCCTAAATTTCAGGAATATCTGAAAGCGGACATTCTCCTGCGCCAGTTTTTGCAGAAGGAGCTTCGCGGTATGTACATTGGTGGTATTGAGCTTGAACGCAATGACAAGACTCTCCGCGTCAAGATCTCAACCTCACGCCCAGGCGTTATCATTGGCCGCTCAGGTGAAGGTTCTACTAAGTTGAAGAACAAGATCACTGAATTTTTGACACGTCACAAATTAAACGCGCCTGAGATCAAACTCGATATCGAAGAAATCCGCTCTCCTGAAAGCAACGCAGCTATCGTTGCGTATATGATCGCAGAGGGTCTCGAGAAACGCCTCCCATTCCGCCGTGTGTTGAAACAAACAGTTGAGAAGGTGATGGCAAACCGCGATGTTAAGGGTGTTCGTATCGCTCTTGGCGGCATGCTCGGCGGTGGTTCTATGTCCCGCACTGAAGAGCTCAAGAAGGGTCGCGTACCACTCCAGACCTTCCGTTCAAACATCGACTACGCAAAGGAGCGCGCAAACCTTCCACTCGGCGTCATCGGTATCAAAGTATGGATCTACAAAGGCGAAGTCTTTGCTGACAAGGCAAAAGAAAAATAATTTATGTTGTTTCCTAAAAAAGTAAAATTTAGAAAGTCTCACACGATGCGTCGCAATCCTAAACGCGAGATGGTTGCTTCTCGTGGTGCAACGATTGCCTTTGGCAGCCATGGTTTGAAGGCTACAACTGCTGCACGCGTTCGCTCAAACCAGATCGAAAGCGCCCGCAAAGTTATCGCTCGCTCACTCGGTAAGACAGGTAAGTCATGGGTCCGCATCTTCCCCGATAAGCCATACACTCAAAAGCCGGCTGAAGTTAAGCTCGGTAAAGGTAAGGGAGATCCAGTTGGATACGAGGTCCAGATTTGGCCAGGCCGCATTTTGTTTGAAGTCGATGGCGTAGACGCAAAGCTTGCAACTACAGCGCTTATCAGCGCTTCAAAGAAGCTTCCGCTTAAGGCAAAAGTCGTAACACGCACCCACTAAATCTATATGGCAAAGAAAACATCAATAAAAAATCATTCTGTCGAAGATTTGAACCGCCTTGTCAAAGACAAGCGTGAAGAACTCCGTACCTTGCGCTTTTCGGTCGCAGGTAGTAAAAATCGTAATGTGAAGCAGAGCAGAACGCTCCGCAAGGACGTTGCGCGCGCCCTCACGGCAATAAACGCTCACAAGAACGCATAACCTATATGGAAACCACTACACAAAAAAACATCAAAACCCTCCGAGGCGTTGTTACTTCGGACAAGATGCAGGAAACTGCGGTGGTTTCCGTGCAGCGCTATGTAAAGCACCCTAAATACAAGAAGTTCTTGAAGCAACATAAAAAGTACCACGTGCACAATCCGGGCAACCGCGCAAAGGAAGGCGAGAAAGTCGTCATCCGCTCATGCCGCCCACTTTCCAAGACCAAATCGTTTGAAATCGTATTTGAGAATTAATTTATGATCCAAGACCGCTCACTCGTTGTTGTTGCAGATAATTCAGGCGCCAAGATTGGCCGCATTTTCAAGATTCCTGGATCTTCTAAGAAGCGTTATGCGCAGATAGGGGAGATTGTTGTCTTGTCTGTACAGACAGCTGAACCTCGCAAGGCAGTTAAAAAGAAAGACATCCTCAAGGGTGTTGTTGTTCGCCAGCGCCAGCCATTCCGCCGCAAAGATGGTTCGTACATCCGTTTTGATGAAAACGCAGTTGTTATCATCGAAGGCACAGGCAAGAACCCTAAAGAACCAAAAGCAGGACGCATCTTCGGTCCTATCCCACGCGAACTCCAGGAGCTCGGGTACCAGACAATCATCTCCCGTGCGCCGGAAGTCGTGTAAAAATTTATTTTTACACCAATAAAAAGAATTTTATGAATACATTACACATCAAGAAAGGCGATACCGTGGTAGTCCTATCAGGTAACCACAAGGGCAAGTCTGGCAAAATCGTTAAGGCTTTCCCAAAGACCGGCATGGTATTGGTAGAAGGCATCGGCATGCACAAGAAGCATCAGAAGGCTCGCCGCGAAGGTCAGCAAGGACAGATAGTCGACAAGCACCACCCAATTGCCGCAAGCAAAGTAGCGAAGAAGAAATAATATATGGCTAACCTCATTCAGGAACAACAGAAAACTGTTTTCAATGACCTCAAAAAAGAATTTGAGTGGGCTAACGTCATGCAAGTTCCAAAAATTCAAAAAGTAGTTGTTTCAGTTGGTATTGGTTCAACTAAAGACAAAAACAAAATTAAGCTTATCGCAGAACGCTTGGCTACTATTACGGGCCAGAAGCCAGCAACTCGTATCACAAAGAAGGCTATTGCGTCGTACAAGACTCGCGTTGGTGATACTGTTGGCTACCAAGTAACACTCCGCGGTATTCGTGCACAGAATTTCTTGAACCGCTTGCTCCACATCGCGCTTCCTCGTACGAAAGACTTTAAGGGTATCCCAGCAAACTCAGTCGACGAGATGGGTAACTACACTCTTGGTATCAAAGAACACAGTGTGTTCCCTGAAACTGCAGACGAAGAACTCAAGGATATCTTCGGAATGGCTATCACTGTCGTTACTACTGCAAAGAACAAAGCAGAAGCAAAAGCATACCTCACACACCTCGGTTTTCCCTTCAAGAAATAATTTTTAAGAAATATGAAATTGGCCCCATGCGGGGCCTTTTTCTTTTTATAAATCTACCTTGCTTTATGTTCCACAATTAGGCATATTTCCTTTAGAGTTTTCGAGTACACCGTCCACACGAGGAGGATTCCATGGACGTACATCATGAGCCTAAGCGGGCAGCGTTGAGTTCATATGGAGGAGGTGGAATAAGCCTCAACGGCCTGAACCGCGCGGAAGAGGATATCCTTGAAGGCGCATTCAGGACTGGCCACCACTGGGTCCGTATGGGGCAGAATGGCCGCATCGAGCACACACCATCTTTCAATGCCTTGCCGAGTCCGGCTGACGATGACCGTATGCTCCCGTTTTGGAGGGAGGGTGAGAAAAAACCTCCTGTCCAACTGGAACTGTTCAGCCACGCTGAAACTGGTGACCAGCGCCTACACTCGAGTCGCTCATTCACCATCCAGCACCTGTGCGGCTACGGCTACACGCCGGAGAAGTACAAGGCGCAAGCTGCCCTCCTTGAGAGTTGGGGGTTCGAGTGTCTACGTTCCCGCCGGGGCAAGACTGGAGAGTTCTGGGAAATCTGGTTCTTGCCTGGTGTTTGGGCCGCCAAGGGCAGTCTAAAAACGGCAGTGCATCGACTCCCACAGAAAGAGCGGAACGAAGAGACTCAAGCAAAGCTTGCACTTGAATTTATCCGTCGTAACGCAAGCTTCGGCACCTTGGACGTATCGGTTCAGCGTCTTGCCCAAGTGCTGGACGACTAACATTCACGTGGCGACCCCGCAAGGGCCGCCCTTTTTCTTTTGACAAAGAAGTAGTGGGTAGGTAGGGTGGTTTCAGACTGCAACGTAAGGAGGTTCAACATGTCCGACTGGCTCGATCAGCTCCCATTATTGCCCAAAAGTAAGGGGCGGTTGGAACATAAGGAGAGTTGGCCTGAAAAGCTGGCGCTTCAGGTGTTCGATCGGAAAGTACCTACCGACCAAAGGACCCACGGTAACGCACTTTTCCAGATCCGCTCCGTGCTCGACCCTGTCACCGTGCAGGAAGACATCACCCACGTAAGGTCGTCAGCCCCTTTGCCTTTCTCGGAGCGCGATCAGCAGGTGTTCCTTGCGGTAATCCAATGGCTCGGCACTAATATTGGCCGAGGCTTCATGAGCGACTTTCAAAAGCAGCTGGACTCTGAATTTGAGCGTCGGCGTTAATGTAAGAGCGACCCATCCAGGCCGCCCTTTTTCTTTTGACAAAGAAGTAGTGGGTAGGTAGGGTGGTTTCAGTTGATCAACGAAAGGGGCTAGTTATGCTCAGCATAGAGGAAAGATTTGTCGGAGCGTACATGTATGCGCTCAGTGAGGCGCTCATGCAGACGCGCGTAAAGGCTGTTGTGGACACGGAAGCATCCGCGCTCTTCACTTTGGTAAAGTCGATTACGAATGGCGGTCTCACAAGCAAAAAGAAGCCTCACTCGCTCATTGAGCTACCCATCATTTTTGCTCTTCGCTTCCAGCGTGACCCCACAATGCGTACGCAGTTTGTGAAACACCAATTTCTTGAGTGTTCGAGGCAGGAGAAACGGAATGCACATGACCGTGCAATTCTCCGTAGTGCGTATCTGGCTGAGTTGCTTGAGGGTAGGGGTTCGAAAGGTGTCCAAGATTTCGTTCTTCGGAGCTACAGCACCGGCGTGCTCTTTACGACGGATGTCGGCGGGTTAGCGAAGGACGGGTTCTTCTTCCCTCTACCGGGCGGTGAGAAATCGATCTTTCCTTTTGTGCCGGGGGACGCACGTATGTTCACCGCGGCATGCTTTGGGGCGCTCTACGGTCCAAAGAAGCTTACCTTTGCGGACTGGCAGGAAAAGCTGATCGAGAATCACTCCGGAATCAAGGATCTCGGCCGCATGCTCTTCAGGGCAGCTTATGGTTACGAGGTCTAGAACGATACAGGCGACCCATCCGGGCCGCCTTTTTCTTTTGCAATAAATTTTTTGGGTGGTATGGTTGGCGCGGTTTGCCTCTCGCCAGAAAGGAGGGGTTAGTTCTACGTCAGGAGACCGTTATGTCCAAGTCAACCGTTCTGCGTCATCCTTTGGCAGCACAGGGTGCTGTAATTCACGATGTTAGGAACTTTAAACACTGGGTCTCACTCTGGGATGAAATGTGGAAAAAGACTCCCGTCCAGAGCGAGTATGCAGAAGGTCTGCTACACGCAATCTTCAGCCCCACCCATACGATTTCTGAGCTTCGGGAAGTGTTCCATATCTGCGCCGTCCTTGCTGATGGACACAACTGTGAACGCTATTTCGTTGCGGAAGGGGAGAAGTACGGTGACTTTAGTCTTGCAGACATCGATTCGCCGCATTTGAACTACCATCCTCGTTGCAACTTGGCTCGGCGGGCATGGAGGGAGCTCTGCAACAACATGTTTGTCAGAGACACCTACAAGTCCCAATACACGTTGGCTCAGCTCTACGACTTCAGTCAGGGGATGGAGCCAAATGTGGTCGCGGAGGACATGCTCAGGCTGTTCCATCCTTCGCCTCCATATATGACTTCTCCAGACCATAGAAACTTCTACGGCAATACCAAGGAGGCGGGGAAGCACATCGAGACCTTTAAGCGTTTCCTGCGAGAGCTGTGGTGCCTGCATGATCCTGAGCGAGTGCCTAAGTATCTGCGTGAGCTGAGGGTGCGTTCCATCCCACATCTCGTCTGGTCGGGTATGGCCCCGGAGCTCATGAGGGACACTCCGGAAGTCTCTATGGAGGATGAGAATTGGCCTTACGATGAAATCCTTGAGTATCTCAAGAGCAGGATTGCGTTCGGCGCGAAGGGCTTGTTGTCCAAGCAGCTTGCCAGCGGATCAGAGCTGACGATGCTCTATATCCAGTTCACTGCTCGTCGGAAGCTGCACAAGTAGCGACCGTCGATGCGGGCGGCCCCAAAAAGGCCGCCTTTTTCTTTTGCAAATCGAAATTTTAGAAATATTTCAGTACTCATTTTGCTATTCTCGTCAGAGCTGGCAGCACGGTGCGGCACAGGATTGCTAATCCAGGCGTCGAAGGTTCGAGTCCTTCTGCCAGCGTACGTTGACCTTAGTAGCTTTGCGGAAGTATCATTACTAACGAGGATAATCCTCTGGCGCTGGCAGAAACAAAACCCCCGTTTGAGCGGGGGTTTTTGTTTTATATGGCGGAGTATAGAATTTGTTTGACTTCCAGGGTGGGGTCAAGTATATTGCTTGAAGCCCATCAGGGCTCCTTTTTTCTGTAAGGTGCCGCTTAGTCGCAAGGCGAGGCATACCCCCAGAATCATCCTTCGACAGGCTCAGGATAAATAACCAGAGCTCGATCGGAGAAAAGATAAAGAAAGGGATACTATATCCATGGCAAAGAAATCTACAGTCGCACGCTCAAACAAGACCCCGAAGTTTAAGTCGAGGGTCGTTCGCCGTTGCTTCCGCTGTGGTCGCAAGCGCGCCTTTATGCGTGACTTCGGTATGTGCCGCGCTTGCTTCCGTGAAGCAGCCAACGAAGGTCTTATTCCGGGCGTCCGCAAATCATCTTGGTAATTTATGTTAATGGACCCAATCTCAGATTTCATAATTCGTATCCAAAACGCTTCTCGCGCAAAGCTTAGTGTTGTCTCTTTGCCGTACTCAAATATGAAAGAGGCAATTGCTGAAGTTCTCGAGCAAGAAGGCTACATCACAGGAATCGACAAGAAGGCAAAGAAAGAAGGCGTGCTCTCAGTTACCCTTGCATACAAAGATGGTGTGCCAGTCGTACAGGGAGTAAAGCGCATCTCTAAACCATCACGTCGCCTTTATGTTGGTGTTCGCGATATCAAGCCAGTTAAACGCGGATATGGTGCAGTTGTCCTTTCAACTCCAGCAGGTGTTATGAGCGGCAAGCAGGCCAAGATCAAGAATGTTGGCGGCGAAATCCTTTTCGAAATCTGGTAATTCTGAAATTTATATGTCACGTCTTGCAAAACAACCAATCGCGATACCGCCTAAAGCTGAAATTTCTATTTCAGATAATTCTATCGTGGTAAAAGGACCAAAAGGCACACTTACAAAGCCTACACACCGCCTCGTAAGCGTTGAGGTTGTGCCTGAAGGTGTGCAGGTTGCTGTCCGCGGTACTTCGCTTGAGGGCAAGGCACTTGTCGGCACCTACGCATCGCATGTCAAAAATATGTTCAAGGGCGTTACTGAAGGCTACACAAAGAAGCTTTTGATCGAAGGTGTCGGCTACAAGTGGGATGTCGCAGGAACAAAGCTCAACCTTGCGCTTGGCTTCTCGCACCCAGTTCATGTAGAAATCCCTGCAGGTCTTACGGTTAAAGCAGACAAGGGTGCCCTCACAATTGAAGGTCATGACAAAGAAGAGGTTGGACAATTTGCCGCAAACATCCGTGCGATGAAGAAGCCAGAGCCGTACAAAGGCAAGGGCATCCGCTACGATGGGGAAGTTATCCGCCGCAAGCAAGGTAAGAAAGCCGCATAAACTATATGGATACTAATCGGCAACGCCGCCACAACCGAATACGCGCAAAAGTTAAGGGTACTCCTGAACGCCCACGCCTGTGTGTGTACAAATCGAACAAGTACCTCGAAGCGCAAATCATCGATGATGTTAGCGGCCGCACCTTGGTCGCAGGCAAAATGGATGATGCCCAGAAGTTGGGCACAGAACTTGCTAAGAAGGCAAAAGCAGCCGGTATTACCAAGGTTGTGTTCGATCGCGGAGGTTTCCGCTATACTGGCGCAGTTGCAACACTTGCTGATGCGGCACGAACGGGAGGTCTGGAATTTTAAAGAAAATTTGAAGTTTACGAAGATAAATTAAAAAGATGGCTGAATTAGAACAAAACGTCACAGAAACACCAGAAGTAGCTACTGAAGAAGCAGTGGCTGTTGACGCTACGTCTGCACCTGCAGAAACCTCTCCTGCTCGTGCTCCTCGTGGCCGTGGTGGTCGTCCTGAGCGTGGTGGTCGCCGCCCATCAAGCCGCCCTCCTCGTCCAAAAAGCGAATTTGATCAGCGCATGATCAATATCCGCCGCGTTGCCCGCGTTGTTGCAGGTGGCCGCCGCTTCTCTTTCAGCGTTGCTATCATTTTGGGTAACAAGAAAGGAAAAGTTGGCGTAGGTCTCGGCAAGGCAGGGGACACAACACTCGCTATTGAAAAAGCAGTTCGCGATGCAAAGAAAAACATGATCACTGTGCATCTTACGAAGGACAGCTCTATTGCACACGAAGTCTCAGCAAAATACTGTGCCGCACGCGTTTCAATGATGCCAGCAAGCGGCCGTGGGTTGGTTGCAGGTTCATCGGTTCGCCCAGTGCTTGAGCTTGCCGGTGTTACTAACACGGTTGCAAAGATCCACTCAGGTAGCAAAAACGGTCTTAACAATGCACGCGCCGCAGTCGAGGCGCTTCGTAAGCTCAAAGCCTAAATACCAACATGCAACTTCACGAACTTAAACGCAAAACTGAAAATAAGGAAACCAAAAAGGTTGGCCGTGGTGGGTCCAGGGGTAAGACCTCTGGCCGTGGTACTAAGGGTCAGAACGCACGCGCAGGTCACAAGAAGCGCCCAGAAATCCGCGAAATCTTGAAGAAGCTTCCTAAGCGCCGCGGTCGTGGTATCGCAGGTCTTGTCAGCATCAAAAACAAGCCGTCAGTTGTAAATGTCTCATCTATCGAGAAAGCATTTACAGCAGGGGAGACCATTACAGCAAAGTTGTTGCTTGAACATGGTATCGTACGTGGACGCAAGGGTGTCACTCCAGTAGTAAAGATTTTGGGCGACGGTGAGCTCACAAAGAAGTTCACGTTCTCAGGTCTCGTTGTTTCAGCATCTGCAAAAGAAAAAATAGAAAAAGCCGGAGGTTCGATCGCATAAATACATACTATATGGGAAGTTTTTCTGAAAAATTAACGCTTCTCCTCACAGACAAGCTGTTGCGTAACCGCTTGTTGTTTGTGTTTGGCGCACTTGCTGTATTTCGTGTGCTTGCCTCTATCCCAATTCCTGGTATTGATGTCGCCCAGCTTACGCTTTTCTTCAACAACAACCAATTCTTTGGCCTCTTAAACCTCTTCTCAGGTGGCGGGTTGAGCAATCTTTCCCTCGTACTCCTCGGCGTTGGCCCATACATCACCGCGTCTATCATTCTCCAGCTTCTTACTATGATGGTGCCAGCACTTAAACAGCTGTACCAGGAAGAAGGGGAGATAGGTCGTCAGAAATTTAGCCAATACACCCGTTTTCTCACACTTCCTCTTGCTGTTGTGCAGGGCATCAGCTTCCTGTTGATCTTGCAGCGTGAAGGTATTATGCCTGGCCTCACGTCATTCCAGTTTGGCGTTAACCTCCTTGTTATTGTCGCAGGCTCACTACTCTTGATGTGGATCGGCGAACTTATTTCTGAGTTCGGTCTTGGTAACGGCGTTTCAGTACTTATCTTTGCCGGTATCGTTGCCCGCCTACCTCGCGATGCTTCACAGTTGTTGTTTTCGTTCAACGCATCGCAGCTTCCTGTATACATCGCGTTTATCGCGGCAGCTATAGCTATTGTTGCGGCGGTTGTAGTTATTACAGAAGCGGAACGTCCAGTGCCGGTGACATATGCAAAACGCGTACGCGGCATGAAGTTCTTCGGTGGCGCTTCTACCTACCTCCCACTTCGCCTTAACCAGGCAGGTGTTATCCCAATCATCTTTGCGCTCTCACTTCTTTTGATTCCACAAATGATAGCAAGCTTCTTCGCGACGTCGTCTATTGGATGGCTTGCAAGCGCTTCACATACAGTCATGAGCCTCTTCCAGCACCTTGGTGTGTACGGAGCAGTCTACTTCGTGCTTGTATTTCTCTTTACGTACTTCTACACTGCGGTCACGTTTGACCCACATCAGATCTCAGAGAACCTCCAGAAGAACGGCGCATTCATTCCAGGTGTTCGCCCAGGCGGCTCAACCATGGAATATCTAGGTCGCGTTATCACTCGGATCACCTTTGTTGGCGCGCTCTTCCTTGGTGTCATTGCCGTACTCCCAATCATCATGCAGTCTCTCACGGGCATCACATCACTCGCACTTGGTGGCACCGCACTCCTCATCGTTGTCTCAGTCATCCTTGATCTTGCACGCCGCATTGACGCGCAAATCTCAATCCGCGAATATTAAGCAATGAAAGGCAAACTCATTCTTGTTGTCGGGCCGACCGGTAGCGGAAAGGGGACACTCCTCTCGTATTTACGCGAAACAGAAGGAAGCTCGTATGTCTTTCCTATATCGTGCACTACCCGCGCACCTCGTCCTGGAGAAAAAGACGGAGAGACGTACTATTTCTTAACAAAAGAAGAATTTGAAAAGCGCGAAGCGCAGGGCGATTTCCTTGAATGGGCTGCGTACGGCAGCAATTACTACGGCACGCTAAAATCAGAAATCCTTCCGTTTATAGAACAAGGTAAAACGGTTATTCGAGAAGTTGAGGTTCAGGGTGCCCGTCAGATCCAGACATTGATTTCTAAGGATGATCTTCAAATTATCTTTATTGATGCCGGGGAATGGGCGGATCTTGAGCGTCGCATTCTTGCACGCGCCTCCATGAGTGAAGTTGAACTGCTCGCGCGCCGCAAGCGTTACGAAGACGAACTTACATTTAAAGGTGAAGCCGCTCGTGTGGTTGTAAATCCTGATGGCGGCCTTGAGCAGGCAAAAATTGATTTTATAAACGCCGTCCATGAATTGGCGGCGCAGTAGTGTACAATGTCTAGCGTGAATAAACAGACACTGATATTTCTAGGTCCCCAAGGTTCAGGGAAGGGAACGCAGATAGATTTATTAAAAGAACATCTCGCAAAGGTTGATACGGGCCGCACCATACTCCAGTTTGGAATGGGGCAAGGTCTTCGTGAGCTTGCAACCCACGCAGATTTTACTGGCAAAAAAACTGATGCAATTTTGCGAGCCGGCGGCCTTATTCCGTATTCAGTAAGCTGTGCAGTATTTGCTCAGTATCTGATGAACAACGCACAAGGAGACGAACACATCATCATTGATGGGTTCCCACGTACTCCAGACCAGGTGCCAATGCTCGACTCAGCGCTCGATTTTTTTGAAGCAAAGCCTGCAACTGTTGTGTGCATCAATATATCCGATGAAGAGGCGGTAACGCGTCTTTTGAAACGTGGCCGCAATGACGATACAGAAGAAGGTATTCGCAAACGTCTTGCATGGTCTCGCAAAGATACTATGCCTAACGTTGAATGGTTCCGCGCAAACCCATCATACAAAGTGCTCGACATAGACGGCGAGCGTAGTGTTGAAGAAATTCAAAAAGATATCATCGCACAGCTCGGTTTATAAAAAATGATTGCGACATCTCAAGCAGAAATAGAACAACTCAGGATTTCGGGCAAGATTCTTGCAGAAGTTTTGAAGGAGTGTATCCAAATGGTGAAGCCGGGGGTTACTACGGCCGCTCTTGATATTGCTGCAGAAAAAGGGATTCGCGATAGAGGTGGAGTACCAGTGTTTTTGAACTACAAACCATCTGGTGCTTCGTACCCATATCCAGCAGCACTTTGCGTGACTATCAATGATGAAGTTGCACACGGTATACCAAGCGAGGATCGAGTTATTCAAGAAGGCGATATCGTTTCTCTTGACCTCGGTGTCTCATACAACGGCTATGTTACTGATGCAGCGCTTGCGTGCATCGCGGGAGAAGGGGATGAAGATTCAAAACGTCTCCTTGAAGCGGCTCGGGAGACCTTGAAAGTCGCGCTCAGCGCGATGAAAGCAGGTGCGCACGCAGAAGATGCGGGTGCTGCAGTAGAACTTGTTGCAAAAAAATATAAGGTCGCGATTGTAGAAGATTTGGGAGGACACGGAGTAGGAAAAGGTGTTCATGAAAAACCATATATCTCAAACGTTGGCACAAAAGGGAAGGGCGAAATTTTGCCTGCGGGGATGGTCCTTGCGCTTGAGCCGCATCTTACGCTCGGCAAGGGCGATATCGTGCTTGAAGACGACCAGTGGACCTATTCAACTCTCGACGGCTCCCGCGCTGCACACTTTGAGCAGACTATTATGCTCACTGAGAATGGGTGTGAAATCCTAACGCCGCTCTTGTAATTTTCCGTATATATTGTAGAGTAGCGCAATGATACATCCGAAGGAGGAAAAGACGTTTGTGCTTATTAAGCCAGACGGCGTCCGTAAGGGTTTGGTGGGGGAGATTCTAAATCGCTTCGAGCGTCGCGACCTTAAGGTTGTTGCTCTGGAGATGTTCCAGCCGACCCGCGCCGAAATGGATAATCACTATCCTAAGGATGAGAAGTGGATTGCGCGCATAGGTGAACGCACATCTGCAACCTATTCAAAATACGGCCATGACATTAAGCGTGACTTCGGCACTACCGACACGGTTAAGATCGGGAAAGAGGTGCGCAAGTGGCTTATCGAGTTCATGATATCGGCACCTCTCGTCAAAATGGTTGTCCAGGGTCCGCATGCAGTAGATATGGTTCGCAAGATTGTCGGACCTACAATGCCGTATTTGGCCGAAATGGGTACCATCCGCGGAGACTATTCAGCTGACTCAGCAATTTCAGCCAATATAGAAAAGCGCGCAATATACAACCTCATCCATGCGTCAGAAACTCCTGAAGAAGCAAAGCACGAAATCAGCCATTGGTTTGGCAAAAACGCCATCTATAAATACAAACGTTTCGGTGTAGACGAGTAATTTAGAAATATTTCATCTAGTAGTTTGATATACTAGTGCTATGTATACTGCTGCATTCAAAAAAGATGGTAAGTGGATTGCGGCCTGGATTGAAGAAGTTCCCGGTGTGGTTACCCAAGGACGTACTCTCAAAGAAGCCCGAGAAAATCTCCAAGAAGCATTACAGCTTATGTTAGAGATTAATAGGGAGTCGGCGGTAAAAACTTATAAAGGAAAAATACGTCGGGAACGCTTTATCTTAAAAGGTGCGTGAAACGGCGCGATTTAATCGCGTATCTTGAATACCACAACTGCGTATTTTCCCGAGAAGGTGCCAACCACACAATTTATATAAATACTCGGAATAATCGGAGAAGTGCTGTCCCGCGGCATACAGAAATTAGTCCGTGGGTAAGTAAGAAAATCTGCATGTTTCTGCGTATACCTCCACCCCGAACAAAATAGCTCTGCTTGCAGCTTTGGACAAAATGATATACTAGAAGCAGACTGCTGGGGCAAATGTCCTTAAGTGAATCTTCCGGGAGCTCGCTGTCCGGACACTCTGTGGAGTGCTCGGTAGGGCACCCACCTAACACAGGGAGACACTTGCTCCTGCGGTCTACAAAGAACCCCCTTAAGGGGATTTTTTGTTGATATACTGTGTCAGTGCAGTCAACAATATACTTTTACGGGGGCGCAGGAACAGTCACAGGTTCTAATTTTTTATTAGATACGGGTGGTGCAAAATTTTTAATAGACTGCGGGCTCTTTCAGGGCGCACACGCCTTTGATGATGAAAACTGGAAACCGTTTCCATTTGATCCATCTAGCATTACGCATCTCATAAATACGCATGCACACATCGACCATATTGGCCGTATACCGAAGCTGGTAAAAGATGGGTATCGGGGACGAATACTTTCAACTGAAGCAACAAAGTCACTTGCTGAGCCAATGCTCTTAGATGCAATGGAGCTGTCGCGTAAAACAGCGCTCAAAATCGGCAAAGAGCCACTGTATACCGAAGATGATATTGTCCAAGCCCTGTCGCAGTGGGATACGGTGCCGTACCACAAGAAAGTTGAATTGCCCGACGGGGTGACAGTGGAATTTTTGAACAGCGGACATATCTTAGGTTCTGCGATGGCAAAATTTACCCGTGGAGAAAAATCCATTGTGTTTACGGGAGACTTGGGCGGAGGCGCTTCGCCGCTCTTGGCTGCGTGCGAAATTCCCCAGGGCATAGACTACATGGTTATGGAAAGTGTCTACGGTGACAGGACACAAAGCGACAAGTCGCGCGAGAGTCGTCTGGAGCAGCTTGCGGCACGGATAAAAGAAGTGGCACAGTCGCATGGCACATTGCTTATCCCGGCATTTTCTACTGAACGTACACAGGATTTAATCTTCGATATACGTGAATTGCTCCACGATAAAAAAGTCCCTTCAATGCCCGTGTTTCTCGATTCTCCGCTTGCGCAGAAGATTACGGCAAGTTATGTAAGCCATCCGCAGTACTTCAGTGAGGATATGCAGGAGCGCATGAAGGCAGGAGAGCATCTCTTTGAGTTTGACGGACTGCACTATATCCATGATGCGGAGGAATCACGTAATATAGGCTCACGCAGTGGCCCTAGAATTATTATCGCAGGCTCTGGCATGAGTAATGGCGGCCGCGTTGTACAACACGAGCTTGATGTGCTTGGCGACACCCGCTCCACCATTCTTATTGTCGGATACCAGGCCGCAGGAAGCTTGGGCCGTAAGTTGGCCGAAGGTTTTAAAAGCGTGCCTATCAAAGGAAAGAAAATCTCTGTTCGCTGCCGTATCGAAAAAATCTACAGCTATTCAGCACACATGGACGGCTCGCAGCTACTTGAATTTGTTGAACAAATTGGACCATCGCTTACACAAGTGTTTGTAACCATGGGGGAGCCTGCATCGTCTGCATTTTTAGCGCAGCGTATTCGTGAATACGCCGGCATCCAGGCACTTACTCCAGATGCAGGCACCGAGCAACAAGTAGAGTTATAATTGAGCGATGGAATTACTCGAACAAGGGCAGAAAATAAAACTTGGCGTGTCGGGTGCCGCAGAGACTGGACACTGCGGGATAGATGCATATGAAAAGGGGATGGAGCTTGGGCGACAGATTGCTGCGCAAGGAGCAATCCTTCTTACAGGAGCTACTACAGGGTTCCCAATGTGGTCGGCTATGGGCACTAAAGAGGCGAATGGTATTTCCATAGGTGTTTCTCCAGCAAATTCAGAAAAAGAGCATATCGAAACCTACAATTTGCCGCTCGAGTACATGGATCTAATTTTGTACACAGGCTTTGGTTTTCCTGGGCGGGATATTATTTTCACACATTCATCCGATGGCATGCTCTTTGGGTGCGGGCGCATTGGTACCGTACATGAATTTACCGTAGCGTTTGAGGATGGAAAACCAATAGGCATTCTTGAAGGCTCATGGGACACAGATGAAGTCATTAAGGATATATTGGCCAACGGCCATCGACCCAACGACAACATTGTGTTTGATAGTGACCCTAAAATTCTTGTCGAAAAGGTACTAGAGCTCGTAAAAAAGAATAGGGCAGCCAGATCGGCTACCCATATTCCTGTTACTGCTCAGGTTTAGTTTATTTTACTTTTGCTACGATTCGAGCAAAGGTTTCTGGAGACTGTTCTGCGAGGGCAGAAAGCATTTTGCGGTTTATTTCGATATTGGCTTTCTTGAGTGCGCCGATGAATTTGCTGTATGAGAACTTTTCGTCGATCATGTCGAGACCTGCGTTGATGCGAACGTTCCAGAGCTTGCGATAATCGTTCTTCTTGTCGCGGCGGTGCGCAAATGCATATTTGCCGGCGTGGAAGATAGCTTCACGTGCCTGCTTCTTTTTTGTAGAGCGGCCAAAGCGGTAGCCTTTGGTCATCGCAAGAATATTCTTGCGGCGTTTTAGTGAATTTACTCCTCCTTTTGAGCGTGCCATAGTAGTGATTTAATAGAATTAACGTTTTGATGGGGAAACAGTGCCAATATAGCGCTGCGAAACCTTTGCGGACAAAGAAAGTAGTTGAGAACGGTTACCGGCCATCTGGGTTGAACGACCCTCTTTTGCATTGAAATGGTTCTGTCCTGGCTTGCGGGCAACTATCTTACCGTTCTTGGTAATCTTGATGCGCTTCGTAAATGATTTGTTGGTTTTCATGGGGTTTTTCAACCAAAAAGGCCCAAATCAGGCCTTTTTGAAAGACTCGTGCACTATACCACCAAGGTTCTAGAAGTTCAAGCGAAAGGCTATTTCTTGGCACCTGCACGCTCTATCACAGTACTAAGGCCCTTGGGGCTCTTGGTTATAGGGTCACTGAGCTTATATTCTGCGGGGATGATCTTCAAAAAGCGCTCTAGACGGTCCTTCAAGAATGCGAATTCCATGTACTTGTAGCGGCCCCATAGAAATAGGTCTACTTTGACGCGGTGCCCTTCTCCTAGCCACTCTGCAGCACGCTTTGCCTTGAGCATCATGTCGTTTTCGCCAGTGCCTATCTTGACCTGGACGGACTTAGTCTCCGTCGTGTGAGATTTGGCCTTGATTTCTTTTCGTTTCTTTTCCTGTTCGTATTGGTATTTACCGAACTCCATTATCTTGGCAACTGGAGGTACGGCGTTAGGGGAGATCTCGATAAGGTCGAGGCCGGCTGCGTCGGCGTGTGCGAGGGCTTCTGCAAGGGTAATTACACCAAAGTTCTCTCCCTCTGCACCTATGACGCGGAGCTCGGCTGCACGTATTTGTTTATTGATGCGAGTATCCAAAGCGGTTTGTGAAGGCAGTATACCATATCAGCCCTTTTTAGGTAATGCGGTACAATTACTCACGTCTACTTATATGGAGGATATACAGAAGCAATTTTCGGACATATTTGAGAAGCATTCTGATGAGCTCTTCAGACATGCTTTCATGAGGCTCTCGGACCGTGAGCGGGCTTTGGAGCTGACCCAAGAAACCTTCTTTAAGGCATGGAACCATGTCTCAAAGGAAGGCGCTGAGGAGATCCGCCAGTGGCGCTCCTTTCTATATCGCATTCTCAACAACCTGGTCATCGACGAATACCGCAAGCACAAGACACAGTCATTGGATGCCATGCTCGCGAACGAAGAGACCAGCGTTATGATGGAGGGGGAATTACTGCGGGACGAAACCAATGAGCTTGAAGCAGCTATTGTGCGGTTTGATGGTGCGAAAGCGCTTGCGGCGCTTGAGGAGTTGGGGGAGCAGCACAAGACTGTCCTTATGCTTCGCTATATCGATGGGCTGTCTCCGCGCGAAATCGCAGAAAGTCTTGGTGAAAGTGAAAATACCGTATCGGTCCGCATTCATCGCGGCATCAAGAAGTTGCAGCAGATCCTTACTCAGGAGAAATAACTATGAACGACCTAGAACAACATTTTAAAAAAGCGGCAGAGCAGATCCGCATGACCAGCGACGAAAAGAGCGCGATGCGTTTTCGTATTCAGCAAGAAACAGCTTCAGCTACTCCAGCTCCTGTTTCTTCAGCCACGCCTAGCCCGTATGTATGGATGTTTGCGCCGCGTTCACTCGCAATGCTCAGCGTTGCGTTGCTTGTGATTTTTTCAACGGGTAGTGCGTACGCTTCAGAGGGGTCATTGCCCGGTTCTCCTCTTTACCCAGTAAAGACAAAAATTGTAGAGCCTCTAAAGGTTGCGCTTGCGTCAACAGTGCAGGCTAAGGCGCAGGCAAATGCAGATATTGCACAAGTTCGTGTACAGGAAGCGCAGACCTTGGCTGCAAAGGGAGCGCTCACTCCAGAGGCAGTAAAACAAATTTCTGATAACTACAATGAACACGCACGCGCAGCGCTCGCGCTTGCTGCACACATAGACACTCACAATGGGGAAGATGATGATGTTGCTGTTATAACAACAACGATGGCGGAGCCAGTAGAGCCTGAAGCGGAACATTCAGATGCGGCCGGTGATGTTGTTGCCGTTGCTCCTACTGCGCCAGTAACATTTTCAGCACGCATCCAAGAAGCTTCGTCTGAGGACACAGTAGATGAGGCTACTTCCTCTCCTTCAACTATGCGTATTCAGAGAACGATGAAGGCTGTTCCGCCTGTTGCGATAAAAGCCACAAGCACGGCAACGACCACTGCGCGACAAAGCAATTCACATGATTTTGTTCGCACACTGCGTGCCTCGCTCTCTGCGCAGGCAGAAATTCTCCAGCAGCTTAATGAAGAAGTCCACTCGGATAGGGGAGAGAAAGGAGATAAATAATATACATAACAAAAACTCCCTCTACGGGGAGTTTTTGTTATGTAAGAGTTTGGTGTGCTAGTTGGTCATGAACGTTGATGGCCATGTGACAGAGATCTGTCCGCTGGCATTCACCGCAAGAATCATATAGTAGTACGTCGTGTGTGCGTAGAGGTTAGTGAGGTTCACTGAATTTGTTGTACCTATAGCAACAGTGCTCGTCTGGAGGTTTACACCTGTTATGCCAGGAGACTGTCCAGGACCTGTGGTTTCAGTAACAGTGAGAGGGGATGTGCTGTAGTAGATTGTTCCGGTTGCAGGTTGGCTTGTATTCCACATCACAGTCATGCCGGTGTTATTCGCAGCAAGTGCTGGGATACTGATTATCGGAGCTGATGCTGTGCTTACCACACCGCCACCATATACCGCGTTGAAGGTTGCTATGGTCGATGGGCCGACGCGACCGTAGCCAGTTGATGCTGCGGTTCCACTCGACACAATACTATTACGAGCTTGGAAGCGTTTTACTGCTCCTGAACTTAGGGAGCCAAAGTACCCTGTCACTAAGCCTTCTGGGTATAGGGATGAGTCTGATGCGAACGTCTGCTGGAGCGTTGTAACGTCGGAACCTTTAGTGCCGATGTCCATCTGTGTCGAAATTGTTGCAGCAAGTGCGGGTGTTGCCAACATAAGTGCTGAAAGACCAAGTGCTGCGGCTGAAAGACCAAGTGTTTTTTTCATAAAATGTGTTACTTAATGTGCTAATGGTTACTAATCGAAACCTATTGCTAGGTCACTAATGATGACGCGTGCGTACTGAGCCCGTTACTACCAAGCAACTCAACAATAGAAGATATCTAATGAAGCATGCATGAAGAAGATATTTTCTGTGATACGCTATCCTCAATGCACGTAAGAACACTCCGCACCCCAGAGATGGAGGCAAAATACCAAGAGATGAAGGATAGCGGCATTATGAATAACAGCTGCCGGCTGTGTGATGAAGATGTAACAATGACTTTTACGCATTGGAGGCTTATACCTAACCGCTTCCCATACGACCAGGTGTTTGAGCCACATGACATGCTTATCCCTATTCGCCACACGGCCGACATCAACGAAGAGGAGCGGCTCGAGTTGGAAGAAATAAAAAAGTCGTATATCAACCACCACTATCGTTACATTATGGAAGCGACCCACTCGACCAAATCCATTCCGCAGCACTACCACTTGCATTTGGTGGAGATAAAGAAGGAAGAGATCTAAGGTGAACAAAAAGCAGTTTTTAAAATCTCTAAATGATGTGTGGTGCCGGCTCGCAGTGACCGCACATGGGGTGGGGGTAGTTGCCATACGCGACATCCCTAAAGGTATTGACCCATTTAAAAACTGCGACCCTCACGGCGACGTGCTTGAGATTTCAGAAAAAGAATTGGACGCTAGTCTCGCGCCAAAAGAGGCGAAGCAATTGGTGCGTGATTTCTGTGCACTGCAAGATGGCGTGTATTTTGTACCCGACTATGGCATTGATGCGATAGATAAATCGTATTTCTTAAATCATTCTGACAAGCCCAACATGGTAGCAAAGGATAAAGGAGAAGTGTTTGTCACTGCCCGTCGGATAAAGAAAGGGGAGGAGCTCGTAGCTGACTACGAGCAGTATCACGAGTACGTAGAAGTGTTTACCAAAAAACAAAAGCTCACTAACTAAGGGAATGTAGATAAAAATCTGCCTGTATACTTCTTGTGTGAGCATTGGACATCGACATCAATCACTCCGCCGTAGGGGAGTGATTAAGACAAAGAACAATAACTTCATATTTAGTATCGGAAGAATTGGGGTCAGGTACCAAATAAATTGAAAAGTTATGGTGTGATCAAAAACCGCCCTTGAGGCGGTTTTTGTATTTTGTGGACGTCGCACGAAAAACTTTGTTTTGGAGTGGTATACAATACTGTCATGTCTTCACAGCGATCAACCTTTGCTTCAAAAATTAAATGGAATGAAGTAACGTGGTATTCAAAACTAGGAGCAATAATTTTTTTCATTGGTGTGGCGCCCGCGCTTTCTTTTTATATAGGGATGCAGTACCAAGCAGCGACACAACCATTTACACCTCATATTTCTGACCTACATAAGGCAGCTGGAGTTCATAGAGGAGAAATACTAGTGTCTGACTCTACGACAGTATTCACTTTAAGTGGAAAACTCGTAGAAGAACAATTTTTTGGCCCACCAAATTATGGTGAAAGTCCACAGACGGATTCAAAACAGAATATGCTTATGCTTCTTTTATCTAAACCTGTAAATGTACAAGGAAATGAAACAAATTTTGTAAATAATGAATATTACCCAAATATAAATAAAATTCAGCTTGAGCTTGTTGGTAGTCCAATAGTGGATGCACTGGTTGGTAAAGAGATAACAGTGAGCGGAACTTTCCATGACGCTCACAATGCACACCAGCACACTCCAGTGTTGCTCAAGGTGGAGACGATCACTGCTGGTTCGAAGTAATAGGTCAGAAATCTTTCTATCGAAAAAACACCCTAATTGGGTGTTTTTTAACTATTGTGGAGGAGGTCTCAGGAAGTTGGAACCAACTGGAAGCGCTTGTATTTGAGTGGTACGGCATCCTATCGAGCTCCAAACTCGTGCCCCAGAGGGCATAAAACGAGCCACACCACACGTTATCTGCGAAACGTAGGGTCACATAGGAGTTATGCAACCATGTAGGGTAATAGGAAACTCCCTCTATGGGTCACATAGAGGGAGTTAACGAGAGACTTAACCAGGGGAGTTTGCCGGATCGCGATCGCCTGGGAATGTGCGCTCTTCCTGAATGCGCGCACTCTCTTTAAGCTGGATTTTCACCGAGCCGCCGTTGGCACCCAATGCTCTTTCGAGGACGCCACCTTTTGTGGCCTTTTCTTTGGTCGTGAATGTTTTAACGACCTGGTGGGTTTTATTTTTGAACAATTCCCACTTTTCCTTGCCCTCGTTGAACCCGAGTGTGTACTGCGGTAGCGGAGGTAATTTTTTACCCATAGCTATTAATTAATATTACGTACGCGCAAAGCAGTTCGCAGGGGTGAGCCCGGGGCGTTCCGGGCGCCGCACTGCGTGGTCGTTAAGACCAGGGAGACGTAACAGCGAGTGGGAGTACGTTAGGGAAGCGGTCGCCCACCTTGGGTTTCCACGTGTCCGCTAAGTATCGTTCCACAGCATCAAGCTTGGAGGAGTGAACCGGTGCCCAAGTCACGAACAAGCCGAGGTGCTTGTAGGCCATGATAGTTGGGTCGTCGCGGTGGGATGCGAGGCGGTCGCGGATGATTCCTTGACCGATGCGCACTACCGCTGGGCTCAATCCGCCGTGCCAGATGATGTAGACCCCAACCATATCGTCGAAATGGGTATGACCCAGATTGACCGTAGGAAGGGGACACCAGCCGTTCGTACACTGCTGCCATGAGGCTGTTTGCATAAGTACGTCGGGGATAATCGAACGGGTTGTTAATGAGCGGGCATGGTAAGCTTTAGTTGTAAGACTTTCGCGATCTACCGTCCTAAGAAACGCCCTCCGGGCAGACAATCAGCGGGCTTACTCGCCCTAAACCTTCGCAGGAGCGTCGGTTCTACTTCATATGATACTCACTTTGGGGCTTTTGTCCAGAGGCTGTACAAGAGATGGACACGGGGATAAGCTGGGGATATAATGGGGATATGCATGAGATTCAAAAAGTGCTCCTCACCATCCTTCAAGAGAGGGGAATACAGGTGCTTCCACCTTTACGAAAACTTGGCGAACTGACTGGCAAGACCCTTTCCGCGCAACAGGTCAAACACCACTTAGAACAACTACAGAAGAAAGGATTTATTTCAATAGATAAAAATACAAAAAAGATTGAAATCACAGTTGGTACTGAAAAAAAATCGCAAAAACAATCTTTCTATACACTCCCGCTGTATGGCGCAGTTAACTGTGGCCCGGCCTTGAGTCTGGCAGAACAAATACCTGAGAGTTTTATAAAAATTTCTTCAAATATTCTTAAGGGTTTTAGATCCGAGAATCTTTTTGTTGTAAGGGCAAGCGGAGATTCAATGAATAAGGCTGTTGTAGGAGGTAAAAGAATTGAAGATGGTGACTTTTTAGTTGTAGATACTTCAAAAGTTAACATTCGGGGTAAGGGGGAAATAGTTCTTTCTATTATTGATGGAGCGGCAAATATTAAAAGATTATATAAAGAACAAGATTCTTTTGTTTTGGTTTCAGACTCCACTAAAGATTATCCTCCAATCTATATTTCAATAAGTGATGATTTTTCAGTAAATGGAACTGTGGTTGCAGTGATGAAAAAGCCAAAAGGATAGGGCTAAAGTTCCAAGAGTAATTTATCTCCCCAATAGTCTATCAATCTTTTCTTCGACGTTTCTAAATTTGTCTTCAAAGTAGCTCCATACGATGTAGAGAATTAGACCTGCCCCTGCAAAAGTTTCTACTGTATATGAGAAACTCTGGGTGCCAGCGATAAGCCATGCTACGAGGAGAAATAAACAAATAGCCACCCAGTTCCAAATTTTATGTTTCATGCGAATTAATTAACTGGTAACAAAAAGCCCGCCGCGGGTAGTGGCCGAAGCCACTCATGCAAGTTTCCCTGCACGGCCGGTGAAGGCAGACCCCACGACGGGTTTTCTGGCCTTCACCGGACTTTCGACCTTGCCGATAGGGAAGCTATCGGGTTAGGTCCTTTTTATTCAGTTGTGCATTTATGATACGTCATTTCAGTTATTAGTAAACGATGGTTGAATGGAGGGGTGATTACCAACCAGAAGCTGGATAGAATGGCATTTTTGGCCTTCTGCAATGCAATTCGTTTGCACGAAGATGCGATAGAACTCTACAAGATCAAGAGCTACTCATCGGCTTTCTTTTTGTCGGTTTTGTCACAAGAAGAGATTGGGAAAATGCATTTGATAAATGATTATACTTGGCAGCGAGGCACAAGCGATGATCCAAAAGCATACGCTAAAGGTGTCGAAAAAATGTTTGTGGAAGCAATTTTTCTACATAAACTAAAGCAAGCTCATTTTTTACTAAATTCTCCCATAGAAAATAATTATTCGGCTCGTGGAAGGAGGATTATGGAAGAAGCGTGGAAGGGGGTACTGGATGGTGAAAAACAAAATGCAGTTTACGTCGGTTTTGGTAGAAAGAACGGGAAAATAGATACTTCTGGGCCAATCAAACACCCATGGCAAGTTACCGAAAAAGAAGCAGAAACTCAGATCACTAAAATGAATGATTATCTATTAGTATTTGGTCTCGGTCTTCGCTACACCAACTTCGTTTTTGAGAACGAAGATATAGAATATATGTGGAAGGGAAAAAAGTTTCTCCGTAAAATTTCGTCTCTGTGGAAGAGTTACAGCAGGTCAGCAAAGAAACAAATTAAAACTTATCAAAAACTGCTTAAAGAAAATATCGTCAACGTCTCCTGATAGCGTTTTATAATAAAACTAAGATGACTAAAAAGAACTTGTCACAGAAAGCAAAACTCTCTCTGGAGGAAAAGGCTAAAAAGGATAAGGAATTTGGGGGTGGGGTTGGTCGTGGCAACAAGTTGGAGCGCACTCGAGGAATATTTAGGACCTGGCTATTAGTGCCAAGGAATTTCCTTGGTGCCAACGAACAAATCTTCAGGGCTCTCGGGTTTATAGATGCAGAAACTATCGAATTGTATTCAATAAAATCTCAGGCAGAATTTGCAGAAAAGTTCGGGGTAGCCGAACCCACTCTTTCTCGCTGGAAGGGGGAGATAGAAAAAGCAGGCAATGATCTCGCCGATTTTAGGCAGGAAATGAAACACTTGAGCATCAACCTTATGGGTGCTTTGTATCGAAAGGGATTGAGTACGGGAGATCCAGCTGCTATAAAACTTTGGCTCCAAGTAATGGAGGGATGGAATGAACGTACTGTGCACCAGGTTGATGTAAGCGGGTACCAACTCTCAGAGGAGGAAAAAGCTGAATTGGATCAACTAATGGAAGCAAACTTATAAAATATAAAAGTTTTATAAACAGGGGATAACCCATCAAGTTTTATTGGGAAATTTTTAGTGCTTGGTATAATTGGGTTACGAAATAACTTAAAGAGCGACCGTTCTTTAAGGCCGGTATAATCCGGAATTTGGTGGGAAGAATAGGCAAAGGGCCCCCAAACTCAATCTGAATTTATATTCGGACTAAGTTTGGGGGCGTTCGTTTTCTCACCAGCGAAGCCTCCGACAAAATGTTGTCGGTTGAAGAATGTAGAAAATATGTCGGTAACGACATGTCAGACAAGGAAGTGGAGAATCTTCGAGATACTCTCTACTCGTTTTCGAGCATGGTGCTCGAGGCCTACTTTGATGCCCAAAAGAGGGCGGGGAATAGTGGTTTGCTTTCGGTTCCAAAGCACGACAGCGTGAAGGAGGAAAAGAATTGATATGGCAAAGAAAGCACTAATTTACTGCCGAGTATCTTCCGTTAGGCAGGCTACTGAAGGTCATGGCTTGGATGCTCAAGAACATCGATGCCGTGAATTTGCACGCGCCAAAGACTATGAAGTCGTAACTGCTTTCAAAGATAGTTTTAGCGGCGGAGGCGATTATAGAAATCGTCCTGGAATGACCAGTCTTTTGGAATATATCGATAAGTATCCACATATAGAGTTCGTGGTTCTTTTTGATGATCTTAAGCGTTTGGCAAGAGATACTATTTTCTATCTTGAACTGCTGCAGGAATTTAAAATACGAGGTGTGGCGCTTGAGAGCCCGAACATTGTTTTGGGAAATTCAGCGGAAGATGAATTTGTGCAAACTGTCCTGATGGGTGCTGCACAATTGGAACGCAAACAAAATAAACGACAAGTAGTTCAAAAAATGAAAGCACGATTGGAGAAAGGCTACTGGGCTTTTTATCCGCCTCCTGGTTACAGACAAGTGAAAGATCCTGTACATGGAAGGATATTAATCCCCACCGATGTAGAAGCCCCCATTATTAAAGAAGCCCTTGAGGGTTTTGCATCTGGCAGATTTCCGCACCTTACGGATGTAATGAATTTTCTCCGGGAGGTCGGCTTCCGTGGCCGTCCCATCTATGTAGAAGGCGTCAGGCGTTTATTAAAGCGAATTATATATGCCGGCTATATCGAATACCCTGCATGGGATGTGGCAACTACAAAAGGTCATCACGAGGCTCTTATAAGTCTTGAGACATATCAAATTATTCAAGATCGTCTCGCTGGACGTTACAAAGCGCGTGCTCGCAAGACAGATAATCTTTATTTCGTTCTGCGAGGTTTCCTTTTGTGTGCATCTTGTAGCCATGCATATACCGGCAGCTGGTCGAAAGGGAGGAATGGTAAGTTTCGATATTACCGTTGCAACAAGCCAGGCTGCGAACGTTTAAATAAGAGCATCCGTGCAGACAAAATTGATAAGGAGTTCGAAGTATTACTCAAATCTGTTCTCCCTAAGCAAGAGATGGCGCAATTCGCCAAGGCGGTAGTCTTGGATATATGGGCAAGCAAAGTAAAAGATTTTAAAAATGATCAGGCGATGCTTGAACGACGGCTCGCGGCCATCAAGCAGGATATCGACGCTTTGTCCCGTCGCATTGCAAAGACAGTCGAAGAATCTTTAATACGTAATTACGAGCAACAGATCCTGAGTTTGACCAACGAAAGTAGGGTTTTGCAGGAGCAACTCAAGAATTTGGGTTTATCAGCAGTAAGTTTTGAAACCGCATTGGAAGTGGTCATGGCGTTTCTCAATAATCCTTTGGCTATATGGGAAAACGGCGACCTAAACGCAAAAAGATTAGTCTTGCGACTAATCTTTGCGGACAAATTGGCGTACCATCACGAACTTGGTTTTGGAACCGCTCAAAAATCCTTGCTTATAGGTCTTTTTGAGCAGGTTCATGCCAAAAAATCTCAGGATGTGGAGATGCCGGGAGTTGAACCCGGGTGCAAAGCAAATTCTTTACGCGATCTACCAAACGTAGTTCGTTCTAAGTTCTCGTCTATCTGCATCAAGAGCGAACAAAAGCGCAGATAGATAAAGTTCAAGTCTTAGACAAACGGGCGAACAATCCGTTTATAGCAACTCGATGTTATAACACTTGATCCTTCCTCACGAGTGTTGGAAGGGAAGTGACACGTTAAGCCTTAGCGTAGGCGAACGCGAAATCATTCGCCGTGAAAAACGGCGATGCAACTGATTTGCCAGTTAGAGTTTGGAGCAGTTTAAAGAATTACCCCAGTTCTGATTGGCAACGTAAAGAGTGGTTGCAATGTCTAGGCCTGTCATCCCCAAGAAGTTCGCGACGCTAACCCGTGCTTCTTGCAGATTTTTGACCTATTCACCTTTATTGATTTTTCAAAGTCCTTCGAATGTCGCGATCAGTGTCTCTTTTCTTTAAGACGGCGCGCTTGTCGTATTTCTTACGTCCGCGCCCCACAGCGACCTTCACCTTCAATTTACTGCCCTTATTATACACTGAAATTGGCACAATTGTCAAGCCTTTCTGGCTTTCATATGCTGCAAGTTCAGGAAGTTCTTTCTTTGTAAGGAGAAGTTTACGGCTACGGTCGGGGTCGTAGTCGTCTGGGGTATTGGCTGCCTGGTAGGGTGGGATATGCATCCCTACTATATATGCTTCGCCCCCGCGCACTACCACGTGAGAACCTTCAAGCTTGCCGTGGCGAGCACGAATGCTCTTTACTTCGTGTCCGAGCAATTCGATGCCCGCCTCGAATTCTTCGAGGATCTCGTAGTCCAACCGCGCTTTCTTGTGTTCTATAAGATTCACGCTCTGAATATACCATTTTCTTTTGTTTTTCATATTCCAAAGTGTTACTATGTTTGCAAATGGCTGAACAAAAAAATCTCAAACATAGCGGGCAGAAAAAGGGCAATGGCAAGGTCCATTTACCAAAGATTCCAAAAAATTCTTTTTGGGTAAATGTTGCTACGACCGTTTTGATACTTCTTATACTTACAAGCGCGTATTCATACTTCACTGCAAGTAAAGAGAGTGCGCCAGAGGTTATTCCTGTATCGCAGCTTGCGCAAGATATACAGTCGGGCAAAGTTTCGCAGATAACGGTAAGCGGTGACGAGCTCACCATCAACTACGCACCTGTTGGAGAAGCTGCCTCTGTAAAAAAGATTTCTAAAAAAGAACCTGACGCTGCACTTACTGAGACGCTCAACAACTACGGAGTTTCAAAAGATTCTCTCGACAAAGTAACAATTAGTATTGAGCGCCAGAGCGGCTGGCAGTACTGGCTCGGTATTCTTGCGCCCTTTGTTGCGCCACTGCTTTTGATTGCATTCTTTGTATGGTATCTCTCTCGCCAAGTAAAAGGGGCGGGCATGCAGGCATTTTCTTTCGGCCAGTCAAAACACCGAGTCATAGACCCAAACGACAAATCTCAGAAAGTTACATTTAAAGATGTTGCGGGTGCGAAAGAAGCGAAAATAGAATTGCTGGAAATTGTGGACTTCTTGAAGAATCCTAAAAAATTCTTAGACATTGGTGCGCGTATTCCAAAAGGCATCTTGCTTATGGGCCCTGCTGGTACCGGTAAAACATTGCTCGCCCGTGCGGTGGCAGGGGAGGCAGGTGTGCCGTTCTACTCCATCTCTGGTTCTGAATTCGTTGAAATGTTTGTAGGTGTCGGCGCATCACGCGTACGCGATTTGTTCCATATGGCAAAGCACGCAGCACCTGCAATTATCTTTGTTGATGAAATTGATGCGGTCGGCCGTGTCCGTGGTACAGGTGTGGGTGGCGGTAACGATGAGCGCGAACAAACTCTCAACCAGATTCTTGTTGAAATGGACGGCTTTGAGCCGAATGAAAAAGTTATAGTCATGGCGGCAACGAACCGCCCAGACGTACTCGACCCAGCGCTTGTGCGCCCGGGCCGCTTTGACCGCCGCGTTGCAATTGATTTGCCTGACCGCCAAGACAGAAAAGATATTTTGACAACTCACGCGCGCAAAAAACCGCTTGCAGAGGACGTAAACTTGGAAGTTATTGCAGAGAGAACCCCTGGTTTTTCTGGCGCAGACTTGGCAAACCTTATGAACGAAGCGGCAATTCTTGCTGCACGTGAAGGTCGTAAGACGGTCGCGCAATTTGACCTCGTTCGCTCAATAGAAAAAGTGATGCTCGGACCGGAGCGCAAGTCGCATGTAATGAATGCGAAAGAAAAAGAGATCACTGCGTACCACGAAGCAGGCCACGCTATTGTTGCCTCGCTCTTGCCGCACGCAGACCCAGTACACAAAATCTCTATCATTTCTCGCGGCCGCGCAGCAGGGTATACGCTCAAGCTTCCATTTGAAGACAAGCGCATGCAGAGCAAGAAAGAATTCCTCGACGACATCGCAATGTCACTTGGTGGCTATGTTGCTGAAAAGACTGTGTTTGATGATGTAACCACAGGCCCTTCAAACGACCTCCAGGTTTCAAGTGCCTTGGCACGCGACATGGTGACGCGCTACGGCATGTCAGAGAAAGTTGGAACTGTTGCGCTTGAAGGCGCTGATGGCCGCGCACTCTTTGGTGCGGGCGTAAACGGAAAAGAATATTCTGAAAAGGTATCTGCGGAGATAGATGGGGAAGTGAAGCGCATTATGGACGAGGCATACAAAAAAGCCCAGCACATAATCGACACACATCGCCCGCTCCTTAACGCTATCGCACATCGCTTGGTAGAAGTTGAGACTCTCGAACGCGAAGAGTTTGAAACTATCCTCGTCGCTCACGGCGTCACTCCAAAAAAGAAACAAGAAATAGAAGTAAAGCCAGTTACGGTTAACTTCTAAAAAGAAAACACCATCCTTAAGGATGGTGTTTTCTTTTCTCTGTGGGCGCGGAAGGGATCGAACCTTCGACCATTCGTGTATAAGACGAACGCTCTACCACTGAGCTACGCGCCCCAATGCAAAGATAGTAACCCATTGTGCTTTAGTTGTCTTGGGTCTAGACTTTTAGAAGAAGAAAGGAGGCCGCCGTGCGGCACATTATCAGGCCAAAAGGTACTGTCGAAGCCTTCCTTGAAGGTCCGGTTTCTGGGCACTTGGTGGAGATGGGTGTGCTCGTTTTTTGCGGGTTCATTGCTGAGTGTGCGGCTATGCTCGAGGATTTCTCTAAAGGAGATGCGTTTATTCTCACCCTCCTCGCGCTGCTTCTACTCGCATTGTGGCTGGTGCCAGCCTTCGCTCGCCTCAGTCATCGTATCGAACACCCTTCGTGGTACAAGCGTGACAAGATCGTCACTCACGTCACGTACGAAGACGGCAAAGAGATCAAGCGGAAAGCACGCGGCTCGTTCGCCGATATGTACGAGGAGTAAGAATCCTTTCTGTCCTCACGATAGGCCCCTCAAGGGCCTTTTCTTTTTATTCAAAATGCACGGCGTTCGCGCGAGCAAAGAGTGCGTGCTGGAGTAGAGGATACTTTTTCAAGTTCTCTTCGCCAGCTGGCGAATTTATTAATTTAAGCGCTTCTGTGCGTGCAGCTTCTACAAGTTTTAGATTTTTCAACGCTTCCATTCCAATGTCGGAGATGCCCCATTGTTTGCGGCCGGAGAGTTCGCCAGGACCGCGCTGGAGCAGATCTTGTTCTGCAAGTTCAAATCCATTTTTTGCAGTCACTAAGGCTTTAAGTCGTGCGAGTGTAGTTTCGCCCGTCCGCCGGCCGGCGGATTCAGGGCAGACGAAACAATATGCTTGATGGTTTGAACGCACCACGCGGCCGCGAAGCTGGTGGAGTTGGGCCAGCCCAAAGCGTTCTGCGCCTTCAATAAATATCATCGTTGCGTTGGGGACGTTCACGCCCACTTCAACCACTGAGGTTGCAACTAAAATATCTATCTCGTGGTCAGAAAACTTTTTCATCACTTCGTCTTTTTCCTTCGGCGTCATTTTGCTGTGCAAAATTCCAATCTCGTATTCTGTAAAGACTTTTTCTTTAAGGCGTTTCGCTTCTGCTTTTACCGACTTTGCCTGAAGTGCAAACGCTTTGTCTGGGTCCGGTTCATCGATGCGCGGACAAATAACATATGCCTGACGACCTTCTTTCAACTGCTCGTGAATTTTTGCATACGCCTCGCCGCGTTTTTCTGGCTTAACAATTTCTGTAATGATTCGCTTGCGGCCAGCAGGCATTTCATCAAGGAGGGTCAGATCGAGGTCTCCATATATAGTCAGTGCAAGGGTGCGAGGAATAGGTGTGGCGGTCATTGAAAGCAGGTGGGGAAGAACTACATCTTTCGTCGCTAGCTTCTGTCGCTGTGCCGTGCCGAAGCGATGCTGTTCGTCTATGACAACGAGCGCTAAGTGTTTAAATTTTACGGATTTTTGAATAAGGGCATGCGTGCCTATGAGCACAGGAATTTCACCGTTCGCCACCCATTTTAAAAGTTGGGTGCGGGAGATCGTTGTTGATTTACCGCGTCCAATTTTTGAAGGGAATTTATAACATCCGCTTCCTGTAATAAGCCCGATGTTTATAGGAAATGTTTCAAAGTATTTTATAAACGATTCAAAATGCTGTTTCGCCAAAATTTCGGTTGGCGCCATATATGCAACCTGTAGTGTTCCAAAATTTTGCTTTGCGGGGCGGGTACGCACTGCAGCATATGCGGCGGTAGCTGCAACGGCGGTTTTACCTGAACCCACATCGCCTTCAAGCAGGCGCGACATAGGATGGCCGCTTCGCATGTCTTCCAAAATAGCCTCTATAGCTTTTTGTTGCGCGTTCGTTGCTTGGAAGGGGAATGTCCCAATAAAGTCATTAATTGCTTGTGTGGGCGCATCAACAGCAAAGCTTTTTTCTTTGAGTTGCTTGCGGCGTTCTATACCGCGCTCGAGCTGGATCATAAACACCTCTTCAAATGCAAAGCGCTTTTTTGCCGCTCCAAAATCTTTTAGCTTCTCCGGCGCATGGATCCACACAAGAGCTGTCTTTAATGTGGGCAGGTTGTAGCGTTTTAAAATCTCTGGCGGAATAGGATCTTCGGCTGCTTCTACTGCGCCTTCGGCAATTAATTTCTTGATCGCATGCCTAAACCAAAGAGATGTAATACCTTTCGTTTCTGGGTAGATTGCAAAGAAAGCCTGCGCAGAATCAAGCTTCCCGGAACGCGGAGAATTCTCTGCTAAGAATTCTCCTACGTACGGCGCCGTCGCGCCTCCCTGCATTCCGGATAAACTTGTTTCCTGCGCAGGCTTGGAAAAAATTCCAACTTCCTCTAAAGAAATTTTTTCTAACTGAGGGTTTGCAAGGTAGAGTTTTCCAGCCGAGCCAGTCACTTTGCCTGTTGCTTTTACATGCGTCCCTTCCGCATACATCTTTGCAATGTAGGGCTGGTTAAACCACATCAGCTTAACCCGTCCGCTTTGATCGCGAAGATATCCTTCTGACATGGGGATTTTACTTCTCCATGATTTTTTCGTTACCAATTTTTCAAGCGTTCCAACAAGTGTAACTTCTTGTCCTATCGCAAGTTGGCCTACATTAGATTCTCCCCCTGCTTGGTCAAAGCGGGCAGGGAAATGGTACAGAAGGTCGCGAACTGTCTTAATAGCAAGCTTTTTAAGCGCTAGTCTTTGGAGTTCAGTTAGGCGGAAATGTTCGGAGAGTTGGTCGTTTGGAGTCACTGATATATTATAGGCGCAACCCCTCGACTTCGCTCGGGGTAAATTTTTAGGAAAAATTTATGAAAAAAACCGACACTGCTAAGAAGGCTATTGCGTTACACAAGAAATGGGGTGGAAAAATTCGTATCTCACCAACAACTCCTATCAAAAATCGCGAAGATATGTCACTGGCCTACACGCCCGGTGTTGCGGCAGTATCTATGCTTGTCGCAAAAAACAAAAAACTTGCGCGTGAATACACAATAAAAGGAAAGATGATCGCTGTTATTTCAGACGGCTCGGCAGTGCTAGGCCTTGGCAACATTGGTGCGCTCGGTGCACTTCCTGTTATGGAAGGGAAGGCGGCGCTTTTTAAGACCTTTGCAAACGTAGATGCGTTTCCAATTGTTCTAGACACTCAGAACGTAGATGAAATTGTAAAAACAATAATTAACATCGCGCCTGCGTTTGGCGGCATAAACTTAGAAGATTTTGCTGCGCCTAATTGTTTTGAAATAGAAGACCGCGTAAAAGCAGCGCTCGATATTCCTGTTATGCACGACGACCAGCACGGCACTGCTATTGCCGTACTTGCTGCGCTTATCAATGCGGCCAAGGTTGTTAAAAAAGATTTTAAAACATTAAAAGTAGTTGTTGCTGGTGCGGGTGCTGCAGGTACAGCAGTAACAAAGCTTCTGCTTAAAGCAGGAGTACGCGACGTGATTGTACTCGACCGTAAAGGAACTCTCTCCAAGAAGCGAACAGACCTTTCAGGCCACAAGAAAGAATTGGCTGCTAAAACTAATCCACGCGGTGTTGACGGGACTTTGCAGGACGCACTTACGGGGGCAGATGTAGTACTTGGTGTGTCTGGTCCTGGCCTTATGAGCGCATCCGATGTGCGTTTGATGGCAAAAAACCCAATCGTGTTTGCGATGGCAAACCCAACTCCAGAGATAATGCCGGAAGAGGCAAAGAAGGGTGGGGCGGCAGTTATTGGAACTGGCCGCAGCGACTATCCAAACCAAATAAACAACTCACTGGTATTCCCAGGAGTGTTCCGTGGCGCACTCGATAACAAAGTTACGAAAATTACTGATGATATGAAACTCAAGGCTGCAAAAAATCTCGCAGCGCTCGTCAAAAAACCAACGGCGGACAAAATTGTCCCAGGGCCGTTCGACAAAGGGGTAGTGGAAGCGGTTGCAAAGGCAATAAAATAATCTACAGTATACGAGGCTATAGATCTCGAGCCAGAAAGAGAGGGAAGGTGGGCAATTCTACCCTGACTGACGTAACTGAGAAGAGGCACGACAATGTGCTCCCGAACTCCTATTATCGGGCAGAGTACGCGCAACTCATGGCAGAGGCATTTGATGCGGCTGCGAATGCCCTGCACGATATGGCTGACAAGATGCGGATGAATCCGAACGGGATGTTGGCGAAGGCGTTCCACCCGACCGTCATCGGAATGGATCCGGCTCTGGCGGCTGTGTTCGAAATTGGCTATGTGCCTGGCGACCCTCAGAGGGTCGTAGTAAAGGGGGTGACCCGTGTGGTCCAGGCCGAGCTTGGTTTCCGAGCTGTGTGGACGGCAAGCACCGAGGACGGCGTTACCCTCGGCACCATAGTGCCTCTCCCCGACAACTCCTTTGGAGGGTAACTTCAAGAGTCCGTGCAATGCACGGACCTTTTCTTTTTCACAAAAAGAAATCCCCGGAGATGTGCTCCGGGGGTTAGCGCGCTTGCAGCCGTCGATCAATCTCGTACTTCCAGGCCGCGTCGAGCATCGTAGCGTGCGTTCTATTTGAACAGATAAAACCAAGCATGGCGTCCATTTCACCCTTCAACGCAAGGCGTTCTACGCCTGCGTCGTGGCTACCATAGAGCTGGCCCAGAATGCATTTGCTGGTGGTCGACGTGTCGAGCTTCTTGGTATCGATACGTTTATACCACTCGGAATCCTTCGAATCGAGTACCGCTGCGCCGCCGACGGCGAGCGTGTTTGCAACGTACCGCTCGCGGCCTTCGTGGCCTATACCAAGTTCGCGCAGTTCCATTTCTGTCAGCATTACCAAATCCTCTCCAATGAATCCAAAAAGACTATACACAACTCTTATATATTTGTCTTCTTTAAATAAAAAAGAACCCCGGAGGGTTCTAGAATCTGTTCGCGTCTTTGTAGTTCTGTGCAAAATGTGCAACATCGAACGTGCCGGACACCGTGCTGTAGTAGAGCACGAGATATCTTGCGATCACTTCACGAATGGGACCTACGCTGTGGAGTTCTCCCTGCGCGGCGATGTAGACAAACACGGCGCGACAGAGCCGGTATTGATTCACCATTTCGTGCAGACTGGTGCGCTTGAACAGCACAACCACCTGATTGTAAGGAATCATGCGATCATACAGGTCAGCCGCAATCTCCTCGCGCTGCTGGGCGCGTAAGGCGGCCCACTGAGTCGCTCTATTCTCCACGACTCCCCACTGCTCTACATAGGCGCAGAGTTTCCCCCAGTTCTCCTGGACTCCCACCAGATCTCTTTCCATGTGATGTACCCTCTATGGTTGCCGAGAGTGAGGGTACCACCATGTTGTATTAAATTCCAGTTAGTTTCGTTTTAGGCGTAAAAATGATAAGGTTGTGTGTGTTCGCGCTCAATACAAGGAGAGGTGCCAGAGCGGTCGAATGGAGCAACCTGCTAAGTTGTTGTCTGGGAAACTGGACCGAGGGTTCGAATCCCTCCCTCTCCGCCAGGACAATTTTTTATCGGCATGACCCGCAGTGTTGCGAGCAAGCTGTGACCCGAGTGCCTAAAAAATTGTAACAAAAAAGAACGATTTCGATCGTTCTTTTTTGTTTACTCTACTCCTCAAGCATCGTTATCTTTTTGTCTTTGTAGTTCAGTCTGCTTCGTAGGTTGGCGAGTAATTCTCTTTTGTCTGATGTGCTTCCTTCTTTGAGTAGGTACTTTGCGTATTGCCTGATATTCACATCGTCCTCCTCCACCAGTGAGTTGCCTGATTTTCCATTCACTATCTTTTGCAGTTTGTTGAATCGCCGTATTTCATCTTCGAGCTTTTGCCTCATGCCCAGCTCGTTAATATTTACGATGTCTATTATTTTCAATAGCTCATCTATCAGCTCTTCCTCACGAATGTACTTGTTCTTGCAGTTTCTGTCTCGTGCACGACTGCATCCGTAGTAGATGTAGTGTGCCGATGTGCCGTCTTTGAGTGGTTTCCACTTCTCTTCTGCCGATATACCACTCTGGCAGTATCCGCAGGTAAATAATTTCGTGAAGGCGAACTCTTTATTCTCACGCACTATCTGGTCGCGTTTCAGTTGTGCTTGAGCTTTCTCAAACAACTCTTGAGTGATGAGCGGTGTATGTTTGCCTTGATACCAGTTTCCACTTTCTCGCGGATATTCAAATGGTCCGTAGTAGAAGGGATTATCGAGTATGCGGTACACACCACTTAGCGTCAGTGGTTTGTTTCCGCGTGTATGAAAGTTCAGTTCAAACTTTAGCCAGTTGTATATCTTTCTCCCCGAATAGCGTTCGTACGAGACTTTCTCGAACATTTTCTTTACTATCGGTGCGCGTAGGGTATCGACTGCAATCTGGCACTTCTTGTCCATTAACTTTTGGTTCAAGTATCCGAGTGGTGCCACCCCAGGCCATAGTCCCATCTCCACCCTCGTTCGTAGTCCGCGCTTTACGTTGATACCTCGGTTGTCATTCTCTAGCTTTGCCTGTGACCCCAGAATCATCAACAGGAATTTCTCACTCGGGCTATTGGTGAACCGTTGTCCGAAGGTACGTATCTCCACCAATAACTTTGCGTCCATCAAGTCCACTATCTTTCCGAGGTCGCCAGCATTTCTGCTGATACGATCTGGTGCCCACGTCAGTATTCCCGTGAACTTGCCTTGTCGTATTTCCTCGATAATCTCGTTGAAGACAGGACGTTGCCCCGTCTCTTTTGCCGAGTGTGATTCTCTCTTGATTTCGACAATCTCAAGACCCTCGCGTTCTGCGAGTTGAATCATCTCTTTTATCTGACTATCTATAGAGAGGATTTGTCGCTCCTCACTTTCGGTCGACTTTCTCGCATAGAGGCAGTACTTAATGATAGGAGCTGGCTCAGCCTGCCTCACGCCGAGGTTAGTCCTTGATGTTGTTGTTTTTTCCATACAACACAAGGAATGACGCAAAGCCTTCTAGGAGTCCAGAGCGTCCCAAATGCCCAAGTGTTGGTAACTAGAACGCCGTATTTCTGCTAAGATTTTGGACTTTTCCTCGTGTAAAAATTCGGCTATACTGTTGGTAATGACTTTCCAGAGCACTGCCAAAATACTTCTCCTTTTTGGACTTGCCACGTTCCTATTTTTGGGAGTCTTTGGTATGCCGCACTCGATGATCATGGGTCCGGATGGAAACATGACAATGTCGAACTGTCCGTTTATGTCGGGGCAAGCTGCTGTATGCAACATGAATCCCCTCGAACACATCGCTGCGTGGCAGAGCATGTTCACGAGCACATTCCAGCAAAATGGCTCGACCTTGATTTTGTTGCTGTTGGCCGCACTCGCCCTTGCGCTTGTTTGGACTAGATTACGATGGCCTACTTCTCAAAGAGCGCTTCGGCCGCTATTCCGTATCGCGCGTAGAGAAACATATCTACCGCCGCCACTTCTACAGGAGCTTTTTTCAAACGGCATCTTAAATCCGAAGGTTTTCTAACAACGTCTTTCTGCGACTGCACAGCTTGGTTGTGCAGTCTTTATTATTTGCAGTAATTAACGTCATTACATGGAAACCGAATCGAAAAAGTTTAGTCTCTCAACACCTGTAGCGATAGTCATTGCCGGTGCCTTCGTTGCCGTCGCACTGTTCTTTGGTATGCGAGGGACTCCCTCGACTGGCTCATTGCCTCAACAGCCACAGGCAGCCGCACAACAAACCGGAGACCTTGAGCAAATGAGGGCGATTACAAGTGCGGATCACATTCGAGGCGATACAAACGCACCAGTTAAAATCGTCGAGTATTCGGACCCGGAGTGTCCGTTCTGCAAGCGATTCCACGACACCATGAAGCAAATCATGGATGAATACGGCAAGGACGGGAAAGTAGCATGGGTGTACCGAAACTTTCCGCTCGATCAACTTCACCCTAAGGCCCGCAATGAGGCTACAGCTATTGAGTGTGCCGGAGAGCTCGGCGGCAATGACAAATTCTGGGCGTACGCAGACCGGCTCTACGAAGTGACGCCATCAAACAATGGACTCGATCCGATGGAACTTCACAACATCGCGCAATACGTTGGTCTTGATATGACGAAATTCAACACTTGTCTCACAAGTAATAAGTTCTCTCAGCATATCGAGGACGATGTGCAAAATGCCACTGCAACGGGTGGCAACGGTACGCCGTGGAGTATTGTGGTCACGAAAAGCGGCAAGAAATATCCGCTCTCGGGTGCGCAGCCGTATGAGGCAGTGAAGCAGCTCATTGAGCTCGCGTTGAAGGACAAATGATCTATGGAAGCATTCCGGATGGTCTTCAAAAATTGGAGATTTGCCGCTCTAGCGGCAGTCGTGAGTAGCACGGTCTTTGCTGTGGCAACCTGGCTTCCCAACACGCGTCTCTTGTGGTCCATCTGGTCTGATGCATCGCTTCCAATCGCTGACAAACTGACATTCCCGATACGCCTACTTGAGTCGATAATCACCAACTTCACTACGCTCTCTGCGCTCTACACGGTCGCGATTGCGCTTCTTGTAGGCATCAATATCGCATTCATTGCATATCTGATCCACCGACAACAGAAGCTTTCGCAATCTGGAGCGGTGGCCGGGACATTCGGAATTCTCAGTGGGACTGTGGGGATGGGATGCGCCGCGTGCGGCTCGCTTATTCTTACATCTCTTCTCGGGACTGTCGGCGGAGCTGGTTTTGCAGCTGCGCTTCCCCTAAGAGGCGGCGAGTTTGGAATTATCGGTGTTGTACTTCTTAGCGCATCAACGTACTTCCTAGTAAAACAAATTACCAAGCCGCTCGTGTGCGAACCTGCAGATCTCAAAGCATGAACACTCCATTATCAATCGCCCTTGTAATAGCAGTGCTCCTCATTGGCAGTGCATATTACTTCGGCGCGAAGCCAGCCATCGTTCCTACCCCGATTGCCAATCAAGCATTAGCAGCCAAGTTCGACATCTTAAGCAAAAACGGAAACTCGACATGCTCGGCATCGTTTGCAGATTCCATCGACACGATGCCCGATTCAGGCAGAATTCAAGGCTCCTGCTGTTCTCCGATGGATGCACACCGCTACGAAGAACAAGTGACGGGACTTAAGAAATTCAAAGACATTCCTGAAATTCCGAGCGACCCCTACGACATTGATGCGGCGCTCGCAAAGCAACTCAAAGCGTACTACGACGTAGAGCTAACACCGGAACAGCAAAAAGCATACGACTATGCGATGGCGAACTCGAATGAAAAGGGCCCCTGCTGTTGCAAATGCTGGCGCTGGTATGTCTACGGGGGCTTAGCAAAATTACTCATCCAAAAATATCAATTCACCGGCGAACAGGTCACGGAAGTCTGGAATCTTTCAGACGGCTGTGGTGGTCCCGGCGATCACGCAAATCACTAACAGTTATGAAAACCATACTTATTATTGCAGGCGTCGCTGTCGCCGTGCTTGTCGGAGGCGTGTGGCTCTCAAACAACTTGCAATCAAATGATCCCGACATCGTTTCTCGGAGCGGCATCCATTGGCATCCCTCCATTGCTATCTATGTAAAGGGCGAAAAAGTCGAAATCCCCGCAAACGTTGGCATCGGGCCGGAGCATGCCAGTATGCCGGGCTACGACCCCATGATGAAAATGGCGGCGTCGCATACGCATGACGCCTCGGGCACCATCCACTTCGAATTCATGGAAGGCCCCGTGCGGAAAGCTGATACTACGCTCGGCCAGTTCTTCACCATGTGGGGCAAGGATATGCGCTCATTCGGATCTAACATGCGCATGACGGTTAACGGCAAAGAAAACACCGAGTACGAGAGCTACATGATGCGCGACGGAGACAAGATAGAACTGCGATATGACTAATAATCACTTCATCAAATATGAAAACAATATATTGGATTGGGGGTACCGTGGCGCTCATAGGGGTTGCAGCGCTTGTAGCGCTCAGCTCGTCGAATAGTACGCCCGCGAGCACCCTCTCAACAGAAAGAACCATCAGTGAAAAAGTCTACATAGCGCTCGAAGGCGAAGGAAAGGTTGCCGTACTCAATGCGGCTGACAACAGGATTCTAAAAACCATTGATCTCTCTGACAGTGCAAATGGCGGAACAGTCCGCTATATGGCGCACAACGTTCAAGTCGCGCCAGACGGTAAAAGCGTACTGGTTACGGCAAATGTCGAGGAAGGAATGGATATGGAAGACAGTGAGACGCAGGGTATGCAAATGTCCCACGGAGAAGCATTCGATCAACTGGTTGTTATCGATCCTTCGCGGGACGAAATCGCGCGAAGAATTACGATAGACACCGACAGCCACCTCGCACACGTGGTCATTGCCCCGGATAGCAGGACCGCGTACGTGACGCTCCAGGAAAAAGGAAAGGTTTATTCCGTCGATCTGACGACCGGCAGTATCGCCAACAAAGTTGACTTGGGGAAAAAAAGCGGACCGCATGGGTTGCGCCTCACGCCGGATGGATCGGAAGCATACATAGCGCTTCTTGATGGAAAAGGTGTCGACGTCCTTGATACCAGGTCGGGTAGTGTTCGAAAGATTAAACTTCCGGGAGCAGGCGTACAAGCAGCGGTCACTCCGGATGGAACTTTTGTGCTCGCTTCCGTCTACAATACCAAGCAGGTGTTCTGGCTGAATCGACAAACAGGCGAACAAGGACTCATCAATCTTCCATCTGGATCGAAAGGTCCTGTGCAGTTGTACCCAACACCGGATTCGCAATATCTGTACGTAGCTGATCAGGGATATTACTTCGATCAACCGACAGGAAATGTTGTCTACCGAATAAACATTGCAGACAAAGTGGTTGATCAAACGATCAGCGGCGGTTCGGCTCCGCACGGAGTCGTGGTGAGCCACGACGGGGCGAGAGTCTTCGTGACCAACCTACTAAGCGACGACGTGTCGGTGATAGATACAGCAACGGGAAAGGAAATCGCACGCGTTCCGGTCGGTGACATGCCGAACGGCATTAGCATCTGGAATGCACAGACAGGAGGTACGCCTTAGGGCTACCTCCTGTTCGCATAGTATAGTTGCACATATACCCCCATAGGGTATAATGGTGGCATGAAAGCAGACATCAAGAAAAAAGCATTACGGCGACTTAGCCTTATCCGTGGACAGGTTGAGGGAGTCCGTAAGATGGTTGAGGACGAGCGATACTGCGTCGACATCATTACGCAGTCGAGCGCAATCAAAGAAGCACTCTCGGGCGTTGAAGACCTCCTGCTCCAAAACCACCTTTCTACGCATGTGATTGAGCAAATGAAAAACGGCAAAGGCATACACGCCACTGAAGAAATATTAAAAGTATATAGATTGGCGCAGCGAAAGAAATAATGTCTATGGCAAACAAAACAACGATTCGATGGGTTTTGGTCGGTCTGATCGTACTTGCGGGTATATATGTTATCGCGGATCACGGACAGCACGTCCTTCCGTACCTACCACTCGCGTTCCTATCGGGCTGTCTCTTTATGCATCTCTTTGGACATGGCGGTCATGGGATGCATGATCAACACGCTCATGACGAACCTACGAAAAAGGACTCTTAATATCTATGAATCCTATCAAAACGAATTGGTATGTAATCACAGGAGGCCCCAGTTCCGGCAAGACTACGACGGTCAATCTCCTAGCGGGTCGCGGATACAAAACAACAATCGAACACGCCCGGCACTACATCGATACGCAGAAAATCACGGGGAAAACGGTCGAGGAAATCAGAGCAAACCAGCTGGTGTTTCAACGCGGTGTCTTAGACATGCAGATCGCCCAGGAAAATGAACTTACTCTCGATGAAGCAGTGTTTCTTGATCGTGCATTACCTGATGCGCTTGCATATTATCGCTTTCTCAATCTGCCTGAAGACAGAGACCTGCTTCAGGCGCTCCAAGCGCATCTCTATAAAAAGGTTTTTATCCTCGACCCGCTACCACTCGTTAAGGACTATGCACGCACCGAGAATTCAAACGACCAGAACGTCATCCATGGTCTACTCATTGAAGCCTATGAGTCGCTTGGGTACCACGCTATGCACGTACCGGTTCTTCCTCCAGAAGAACGCGTGGACTTCATTCTAAAAAACGTATAAATCGTATGACTAACACCCACGCAGAAATTTTCGTCACAAAAGCGTCCGGGGAGCAGGAACCGTTCTCAGAAATGAAACTGCGTCGCTCGCTCGAACGTGTGCATGCGTCGTCAGATGCGATTGATGCAATCGTCGCGCAAATCAGAGCTGAACTACAGGAAGGGATGAAGACGGCAGATATATATCGCAAAGCTTTCGCGTATCTCCGAAAAAAGAGTCGGCCGGTCGCGGCTCGCTACAGTTTGAAAAATGCGCTCATGGAGTTGGGTCCGACAGGCCGCCCGTTCGAGCATTTTGTTGGTGAGCTGATGAAATTTGAAGGGTTTGATGTCGAGGTCGCGAAGATAGTACCGGGTGTGTGCGTAAAGCACGAAGTCGATGTGGTCGGTACTAAGGATGACCGGCACGTAATGGTCGAATGCAAGTTCCATAACCGACCAGGGCTTCGTTCCGACGTAAAGATTTCCCTCTACGTGCAAGCACGGTTTGAGGACGTCGAGCGTCGATGGAAAAAACAGCCGCAGCACGGCGAGAAATTCCACGAAGTATGGCTCGTCACAAACACAAAACTCACGTCCGATGCGACTGACTATGCGAAATGTGTCGGCATGACCGCGATTGGTTGGAGTTACCCGCAAGGTAATAGTCTTGAGAACCGCATCGAACGTGCCGGGCTTCACCCCATTACCTGTCTCACAACCCTCACGCGCTTTCAAAAGAACGCTTTGATGCAGAAAGGTATCTATTTGTGCAAAGAATTACTTCTGCGTGCAGATGTTTTATCGTCCGTTGGTGTAAAGGGAGATGCTGCTGAGAAAATTCTTAACGAAGCGCAACAGCTTTGCCAGAAAACAAAAGAGGTATGAAGAATACAATTATCATTGTAGTAATCGGTGTAGCTGTGCTTGGTAGCATTGGGTACTTTCTTTTTGGGAAAAATAAGGATGCTGATATCCCCACATCTCAATCCAGTGAAGCGGAGGAGATTGTAGTTTCTCCCCAGGAAGCACGCACAAGTGTCAGCATAGATTCAGCAACGCTTACTAAAGGCGGCTATGTTGTTGTGCGGGGCGGTGATGGCAAGAGGATTGGCCAAGTTATTGAGATCAGTAGCTATCTTCCACCTGGTACACATACAAACATTACAATCGAGCTCGGCGAGTTTTACCCGTACAACCAAGAGGATCAGCTTGTCGCGATGATCTATCGCGATGATGGCGATCAATCATTCAGTGAACTCGACGTGCCTGTGGACACCTCTGCCATATTTGCCAAAACCGGAGCTCCCGTACCGCTTTCGATATTTGCAGAGCAAATTGCGCCAAGCGATGGCATGGGAATGGTAACGGTTCGATATACCGATGCAGGTTTTCAGCCCGCAAAACTCACCATTCCGGTCGGCACGATGGTGGAGTTCATAAATCAAAGCGGAAGCGAGATGTGGGTCGCATCGAATATACATCCATCGCACGAGATATTGCCCACATTTGATCAATTCAAAGGAGTCGCAAAGAATAAGGGCTATATGTACACCTTTGATAAAAAGGGCTCATGGCCCTATCACGACCACATCAATCCGGCACTCGAAGGAGTAATAGAGGTCAAATGATTATGATGGATCCAAAACAAAGAGCTCTCAATAGTGTTATGCAGGTCGGGCTTGTCGGTTTTACGATGCTCGGTTTTTTGCTCACGTCGTTGAAGTTGCCTGAGTATGGCCTTATTGCAAATCTGGTCTCGGAAGTTTTCTGGCTCTACAGCACGTACAAGGCCTGGAAAGAAGCGAATCAAGTGGGCATGTTTATAAACACGCTCATTGTGACAGCGATCCTCATCTTTGGAGTTATCAACTATTGGCTATAATGTTATGAACCACAACCACCACAATTCTGAAGAAACCCGCTACACGTGCCCCATGCACCCAGAAGTGGTGAAAAACTCGCCAGGCAAATGTCCGGGTTGCGGCATGGAGCTTATTCCAGTCTCCGCTAAAGCTACAGCGGGCAAAGCTACAAAGAAGTCGTCTGATCCTCACGCCGGACACGATATGCAGAAGATGAGCCATATGGATCACGAGGCAGCAATGACAAACCCCGCTATGGCCAAAAAGATGGAGGCCGACATGCGCCGCCGCTTTTGGATATCGCTTATTCTCTCCATTCCAATTTTTCTCTACTCACCGGTTGGTATAAACTTTTTTGGTCTCAATCTTCCAACGCCGATTCCGGTAAGTTGGATTCTTTTAATCCTCACAACACCAATCGTTTTCTGGACTGGCTCGATATTTATTACCGGCACGTACTACTCGCTCAAGGCCCGCGTCCTGAATATGTCAGTCTTGATCGCAACCGGCGTCCTCGCGGCGTACCTTTTCAGCGTGCTACTGACCTTCATACAGCCTGAAAGCGAAACATTCTATGAAGCCGCAGCGCTTCTGGTTACATTCGTGCTCTTTGGCCATTGGATGGAGATGAAATCACGTCGCGGCACATCGGATTCGCTCCGTGCCCTATTTGATCTCGTACCGCCGAAGGCAAGCGTGATTCGCGATGGAAAGGAGCTTTCCATTCCGAGCGCGGAAATTGTGCAGGGCGACATTGTTATGTTGCGACCTGGCGACAAGGTACCGGTAGACGGTGAGGTGACAGAAGGAGAAAGCTCGATCGACGAGTCGCTTGTTACCGGTGAGTCGATCCCTGTTATCAAGAAGTCCGGCGATAAAGTTGTCGGGGGGTCGGTCAATCTCACAGGCGCTGTGCGTTTCAAGGCTACAAAAGTGGGATCTGATACCGTGCTCGCGCAGATCATCAAGATGGTTGAGACCGCACAAAACTCCAAAGCGCCCGGCCAAAGGATAGCTGACCTCTGGGCTGGACGGCTCGTCATCGTCGCGGTTGGTTCCGGCGCAGCGGCGTTCATTGGCTGGTATTTCGTTGGCGACGCGGGCCTCCTCGGAGCGCTCACCTTTGCCGTCTCCACTGTCGTGATCGCTTGTCCTGACGCGCTTGGTTTAGCAACGCCGACAGCCGTAGCGGTCGGCACCGGGCTCGGTGCAAAACACAACATTCTCATCAAAGATGCGACGACGCTTGAGAATACTTCCAAACTTACCGCTATCGTCTTGGATAAGACCGGCACGCTGACCGAGGGAAAACCGAAAGTAACGGAGGTTGTGGCTACTGCTCCCTACACCAAAGAAGACGTACTCAGTTACGCCTCCGCAGTTGAGCGCAGTTCCAATCACCCCATTAGTCTCGCGATCATCGAGGAAGCGGAAAAACGAGGAATACCAACCGAGAAAAAAATTGAGAAATTCGAATCGATTGGCGGTCATGGCGTGCGTGCGCTTGCGGATGGCAAGGATGTCATCGCGGGGACCGAACGCCTCATGAAGCAAAGCAATATTGACCTCGAGCCGCTTCAGAAAGAAATTGACCGACTCTTGAATACAGGGAATACCATAAGTATTGTCGCGATAGATGGAAAAGTCGCAGGAGCGATTGGAGTTGCCGACACGGTGCGCGAAAGCGCGAAGAAAACAATCACAAAACTCAAAGAGATGGGGCTCGAAGTCGCCATGATAACCGGCGACCACGAACAAGTGGCGAAAGCCATTTCAGCCAACCTCGGTATCGACCGCTACTTCGCACAGGTACTACCGGAAGAAAAAGCAAAATATGTGAAAAAACTACAAGACGAAGGAAAATTTGTTGCTATGGTTGGAGACGGTATTAACGATGCTCCCGCTTTGGCTCAGTCGGATATCGGCATAGCGATTGGCGCAGGCACCGATGTTGCCATTGAGACGGGCAACATAGTCTTGATGAAATCCGACCCATACGACATCGTCGCGGCATTGCGTTTAAGCAAAGCGACCGTCACAAAAATGAAGCAGAACCTCTTTTGGGCCGCAATCTATAATGTTCTTGCGATTCCGGTCGCCGCCGGTGTCTTTTACACATCGCTCGGTTGGTCTTTACGCCCCGAAATCGCCGCGCTCCTAATGTCAGCCTCGTCAATAATCGTCGCCACAAACGCGGTACTATTAAAGCGAGTCGAGTCTCGCCTCAAAGAATAATATGTGTTTTTCAGCAGCAGCAAGTTTTGCAGCGGGAGGAGCGCTCAGTGTGACGGGTGGTTTGACGCTCGCCAAGGTCAAACAAAAGTCTGAGCTTCCTTTTGCCAGCATTCCGCTTTTGTTTGGCCTCCAGCAGGCTATTGAAGGAGCGGTGTGGGTTTCTTTTGGTGCCCCTGTTGTAAACACCATAGCGACTTATGCGTACTCGATGTTCTCGCACGTATTGTGGCCGATATTCGTACCGTTCTCGGTTTTGATGATTGAGACTGACCCAACTCGGAAGAAAATCCTGCGCCTGTTTTCGCTTATTGGTCTCGCGGTGGGACTCTATCTCTTCTATTTTATTATTGTAGATCCAGTCACGGCGCATATCGTTAATAACAGCATTGCCTATCATTCTCCGCACTTGTACGCGTACTTCATTATGGCTCTTTACCTCATGGCGACATGCGGAAGTTGTCTTGTGTCGAGTCATAAAATCATCAACATCTTTGGGGTCGTTCTGTTTATTTCCTTTGCCATCGCGGCATGGTTTTTTACCGAGACATTCTTTTCGGTCTGGTGCTTCTTTGCAGGCATCTTGAGCGTCATCGTGTACTGGTATTTCCAAAGAAATCCTGTTGCCGAAAGGCAGGTCGAAACAGCCACCTAATTATTAGCAAATATTAATTAACCAACAAAACTATGAATACCTTTCGCGCAGTAAAAATCGGATTGGCTTGGATCAACATCACGTACGTCCTGTGCTACGTACTCTTGGGTCTCATTCCAGCTGCAAGGCCGTCAATCTTACCGTATATCCTGCATCTCAACGTGGGACCCGTGGAAAATATTATGACGGTCAGCAATTTTATAGTCGGCTTGATTCTCTGGAATGTGATCGTCGGCGCAAGCATCTGGTTGGTCGGGGTGCTTGCAAACTACATTAAAAATTAATCTATAAAATATGAAATTCTCAAAATTAATGCATGTCGCGAGTGTTATTACAGGACTTGTAGGAGTTGTCGTTTTCCTCATTACCGTTTTTGGAAGCGCTGATGCAACATTCGGCATCTCTAAAGCGGACGCGCTTGCTTGCAGCGCAATTCTCATTCTCATTGCTACGTGGACGCAGATAGCGACCATTCACCACATGATGCTTGAGAAGAGTGGTCAGGTCATTTAACAGATTAATTCACAGACCTATGTCGTGTAAAAATTGTGGTGGTGAGACGGAAGGCTACAAGTGCGATATGTGCGGAGTCGAGGCGACGGAACACGATGACACACATAAATGCGGTGGTGGCCACTGCATGCCGAAATGCAAAGCATGTTCGGAAGCAGAGACAAAATGTTCTTGCGGATGATGCGCGGGGTATAAGTAGCCCGTGCATCGGCCTCTTGCCAAAGCGGCAAACGAGCGAGGGGCTCATTATGCGGACCACTTCTACTAAACAATTATGATCACCAACAAACTAAAATACATTTTTGCTCTCTCGATACCACTCTTTATTGCGCATGGGATCGAGGAATATCTCACAGGATTTTATAACCTAGATCAATGGGACGAATGGATCTTCGGGTTACTGCCATTCACCTCAATTCATCAAGCGATGTTTGCGACCTTTCAGGTGATGTTCTGGCTGCTGCTCCTCGTGTCGCTGATTTTACTGTTTAGTGAGCGCACACGACTGTACGCCCTAGGTCTAGTCGGTGTGATTTATATTTTTGAGCTTCACCATTTAGTCAAAGCCCTATTCTCAGGTGGCTACTATCCTGGATTGATTACCGCCCTCCTATTTCCCATCGTCGCGTTCTTTTTCTGGAGAGAGTTTATTAAAAACAAAAGAATTGTAAAATAACCGTATGGATAAGAAATACTTCTGGATTGGGGTAGTGGTTGCGCTAGTAGGAGGCTCTATCGTTGCCTTTAGCTGGTTGGGTGGTTCACTTAAACAATTGCCGGTTGCGGAGGCTTCGCAAGTCACTGAACTCAAAGACGGCGATACTTATGTTCTCACCGCAAGCCCTGTTGAAAAAGAAATCAATGGCGTGAAGTACAAAATGCTCGCCTATAACGGCTCAATTCCGGGTCCGCTTATCAAGATCGCGCAGGGCGCAGAAGTAACCATCAATTTCAAAAACGACACGGGAATGAAAACGCTCCTCCACTCGCACGGCGTGCGCATGGATAACGCGTTCGATGGCTCACAGACGACACAGGAGGAAATGGAGCAGGGAGAGACATTCTCGTACAAACTGAAATTCCCCGATGCCGGAGTGTACTGGTACCATCCGCATGTCCGCGAAGACCTCCAGCAGGAGCTGGGGCTGTACGGCAACTACTTTGTTGTCCCCAGCAATGAAAACTACTGGTCACCAGTGAACCGTGAGATCGCCTTGTTTCTCGACGACATACTGATCGAGAATGGACAGATCAACTTGAGTGCGAAAGGAGCCGACCGTACGCTCATGGGCCGCTTCGGCAATGTGATGCTGGTAAACGGCGAGACCCACTACAAGCTCGATACCAAGAAAGGCGAGGCCGTTCGCTTCTATATGACCAACGCTGCCAATACGCGTCCATTCAACTTCCGCGTAGAGGGCGCACGAATGAAACTTGTGGGTGCAGATGGGGGCGCGTACGAAAAAGAGAGATGGGCAGACAGTGTTGTCTTGGGACCCTCGGAGCGAGCGATTGTTGAAATTCTTTTCGACACCCCTGGGACCTATGTGATGCAGAATCAAACACCCGAGAAAACCTACACGCTTGGAGAGGTCGTCGTTTCGGACGAACAGATCGCGCAGTCGTACGCAGCGGACTTCGAGATGCTTCGTTCGCACAATGAGACAACCACCAGTATTGATCCCTTAAGGTTTGCATTCAGCAGAATCCCTGACAAACGCATCAATCTCACCATCGATATGATGGGGGGCATGATGAGTAATGCAGGCGGCCATATGATGTCGGATGGCACCATGATGGGCGGGATGGGCATGGGCGGAATACAGGAAGGAGGTATTGAGTGGGAAGATGCTGATATGCAGATGATGAATCAGATGTCGAATGTTGACATGGTCGATTGGAATATCGTTGACCAAGATACGGGCAAGAAAAACATGGACATCGATTGGACGTTCAAACGCGGCGAGCCAGTCAAGGTTCGCATCTTTAACGATCCAAAATCGGCGCACCCGATGCAGCACCCCATCCACTTCCACGGCCAGCGCTTTTTAGTTCTCGACCAAAATGGAAAGAAGAATGACAATCTCGTGTGGAAAGACACCGTGCTTGTCCCTGCGGGCCAGTACGTCGATATTATTCTTGACACGTCCAATCCAGGCACCTGGATGGCGCACTGTCACATTGCAGAACATTTAGAAGCTGGAATGATGATGAAGTTTGAGGTAAAGTAGAAATCTCGAGATGAATTCCCCACAGAGCAACCATGCTAAATAAACAAAAAAAGAGAATAGGGATATTGATGCTGTCGTTGCTCGCTTTTTCAGCGATGCATGTAAATATCGTACTCGCTGCTCAAAGTTTTGGCGATTCTCAAATCCCAATAGACCATCACGCGCAATCACACGAGACTCAAGAGAGCGATCATTTCTCATGCTCAAATGATCTGCATGAAACACTCAATCATCGCACCGATACGGAACATCATGACAATCTGGTTGACTGTCCGATCGCGCAAAGTTCAACACCTCTTGTAGAGTCGCCCCAAATT
>JAIEMM010000010.1 GCA_019752125.1 Patescibacteria group bacterium
CGGGAACGAGTAGTTTTGATTTGCGGATACCGCTGCCGATGATAAGTTGAGGAAAAGGTACCTGACACCAATTCTGCGGGGCTATTTCTTTTTACCCTCTACCGAGGACAGTCCTCGTCTAAAATCTAAATAAAATTTTCCTAATCTCGCAATAGCGCCGAGGACTGTCCTCGGCCAAATTAAATTTTTGGTTGGCCTAAGCCTTCAAGAACTTGGACGTTTGGCAAGCTCGCCAAGAAACTTCCGGGAACGAGTAGTTTTGATTTGCGGATACCGCTGCCGATGATAAGTTGAGGAAAAGGTACCTGACACCAATTCTGCAATAGCCTCTCGGGGCTATTTTCTTTTTATCTACTCAAACCACAAAAAGGTACCTGACACCAATTCCCCATGCCATGGATTTTAAATCAAAACATGAACCGTAACCGCAATCACAAGCATCATTCCTCCAGCCAGTAATAACTTGTTTTTTACTAGTTCCGAAAGATCGTCCATAATTAATTTTGATTTGGACAATTTTTCTTCCAAAGGAGTTTTGAAAGCACTCCTAGAATTATTACGTGTTTCTGTGGAAATAAAATTTTTTAACAGCTCAGAAATAAAAGAAAATTTTCCTCCAAACTCATTCATTACTTCGTCTGCAGTTTCCTTAATGAATCTTTCTTTATCAAATTCTTTTGAATCGGTATTCTTTTTTAGAACCGAAATCTCAGCTTTCAATGAAGCGTTGTCCTTTAATAAGTCAAACATTTGGCTAAAAAAATCTTCAGCTTTTTTTAAACTCTCTTTTTGTCTCCCTTGAAAAACTTTATAGCGATAATCTCTACGAGAGACATACCAAAGTCTCAAGAATATTGATAAGGCCATGCATAGTATTGAAGCCAGCACGAGAACGCTTGTAATCTTTGATTGCTCGATAGACCAAGTAGAGAGCGCAGCAATACCTCCCAACAACAAGGCAATTTCTAGACTAATTAAATAAGGAAAAAATCTATCTTCCTCAGTAATTCTCTCTTTAATTGCGTCGTCGAGATATTTCTTTAAGCCATCCCCGTATTTTCTTATAATATCGGCGGAGTTCATATTTTACAAACAAACGAAGCTTGCGATTGCGTCAGCATCGCGGAGTTTCATGATGCGGACGCCTTGGGTTGAGCGAGATTGGGTTTTGATTTCATCGAGGCCGGTGCGGATAACCTGACCTTTCTTTGAGATAACAACTATTTCTTCCTCCCCACCTTCTGCACGAGTGATAAGGCGCGAAGTGATCAATGGACCAGTCTTTGCAGTTATCGCCATTGTCTTGATGCCTGAACCACCACGGCCTTGTACCTTATATTCATCAATGCCAGTTGCCTTGCCGTATCCGTTCTTAGAGACAACGAGCACTTCAACATTCTTTGCGCCCTTAGGGATGACATCTGCACCGACGATCACATCGCCTGCACCAAGCTTCATAGCCTTAACGCCACCTGCTGCGCGGCCCATAGGGCGGATGTCGCCTTCTTTAAATCGGATTGATTGACCTTTTGCAGATGAAAGGAAGATCTCATCACCCTTCTCTACAAGAAGCGCTGCGATAAGTTCATCACCCTTCTGGAGTTTGATAGCGATAAGGCCGCTGCGGCGGACATCGTGGAACGACGCTGCATCGACTTTCTTTGCAATACCCTGCTTGGTAATCATGTAGAGGAACTTCTCTCCTTCTTTTTCTATCTTGCGCATCGGGAGCACTGACGAGATTTTTTCTGCATCAGTAATAGAGAGGAAGTTTACAACTGCCTTACCTTTTGTAGAGCGCTTTCCTTCTGGCACGTCATACATCTTTATCTGGTACGCCTTGCCGAGGTCGCTGAAGAAGAGAAGGTCGCTGTGTGTTGAGGTTGTAAGGAATGTTGTGACAAAGTCTTCTTCCTTGGTGTTGAGGTCAATCACGCCAACTCCCCCGCGCTTCTGTCGGCGGAATTCTTCTGGGTTGGTGCGCTTGAGGTACCCACCCGCAGTGAGAACAAGCACTTGTTCTTCATCAGCAACGAGGTCTTCAACATTAATAACCCCCGCCGAGCCTTTCATAACTTTTGTCTTGCGGTCATCGGCAAAACGCTTTGCCGCAGCGGCAACTTCGTCCTTCACAACAACAAGCATCTTCTTGTCGCTTGCGAGCAATGTCGTCCACTCCTTGATGCGTGCCTGTACTTCATCCAACTCTGTCTCAACTTTCTTGCGCTCAAGGTTTGCGAGGCGTGAAAGGCGCATTTCCAAAATTGCCTGTGCCTGGAGGCTGGAGAATTTAAATTTCTTAATGAGGTTAGCTTCTGCCTCAACAACATCCTTCGATGCACGGATCAGCTTGATAACCTCGTCGATATGGTCGAGCGCCTTCGTAAGACCGAGCAAGATGTGCTCGCGCTCCTGCGCCTTTCTAAGATCAAACTCTGTGCGGCGTTTTACAATATCGCGACGGTGTTTGATGAATTCCTGCAAAATGCCCTTGAGGGACATTGTCTGAGGAATACCATCGGCCAATACCACCATGTTGAAGTGGAAGGTATCTTCAATAGCTGTGTGCTTGTAGAGGAAGTTCAATACTTTCTGCGGATGTGCACCGCCCTTCAAATCAATTACGACGCGAATGTCCTTGGTTGATTCATCGCGAAGGCCGCGGACGCCTTCCAACTTTTTATCGCGCACCAAGTCTGCAATGCGCATGATAAGGTCTGCCTTGTTTACACGATACGGAATAGAGGTAATGACAATCTGGAAATCGCCTTTCTTGTTTTCAACAATCTCTGCATTGCCGCGGACGACAACGCCGCCCTTGCCTGTCGAGTAGGCATGGAGCAAATCTTTTTTATTAAACGCAACAGCGCCTGTTGGGAAGTCCGGACCTGAAATAAATTCCATCAGGTCTTCTGTTGTAGCTTCTGGGTTTTCTATCAAATGTGTAAGCGCATTCGTCACCTCTGTCAGGTTATGTGGAGGAATGCTGGTTGCCATACCAACGGCAATACCGAGCGTACCGTTAAGCAAAATGTTTGGCACAGCTGCGGGAAGCACCTCAGGCTCCTGGAGAGTTGCGTCGTAGTTGGGGCGCCAGTTAACAGTTTCCTTTTCAAGGTCGTTAAGCAAAAGTTCTGACACGCGGGACATCTTTGCTTCCGTGTAACGCATAGCAGCGGCCGAGTCGCCGTCGATTGAACCGAAGTTTCCTTGACCCAAGATAAGTGGGTAGCGCATTGAAAAATCCTGCGCCATCTTTACCATCGCGTCATACACAGACGCGTCGCCGTGCGGGTGGTACTTTCCGAGCACATCTCCCACTACTGCTGCAGATTTACGGAAGCGGGCGCCTGGCGTAAGACCCATGCGGTGCATGGCATACAAAATGCGGCGGTGTACGGGCTTTAGACCATCGCGTACATCAGGAAGTGCGCGCGATGTGATAACGCTCATCGCGTAGTCCAAGTACGACTCGCGCATTTCTGTTGAAATGTTGCGCGCTACGACACCTTGTGGATTTTGTTCTCCGCCAGCTGGCGGATTTGTTTCTTCTTTTGCCATAACCTAGAGAGCGAGTGAATGAAAGTTTACTTTTAATTCCGAGCGAGCGACGGTTATATGAAACGAAGTGCGCATATATCTTAATAGTTACTAAACGTGGTAGTTGTTGTGCCAACTACTTCGATACCAGCTTGTGAAGTATCGCCGCTTGCGGCAACCCCTGCAAGCATTGTTTGCTGCCCACTTCCTTGGTCGTTAGTGGCAACCGTGCCCCCAGTAGTTCCAAACCGTACCCCTAACGTCGTCACCCAGACGGTAAATGCGAGGGCCGTAAACACTCCTGCAAACTGCACCGCATGCTGGCGGCGATGATGTGGTGTTTTTGCTTGTACGTGTTTGACGTATTTCTTGTACATATATTAGGCAGTCAAAACGACGATCTCCCCTTCCTTACCTTCAAGGTCTTTTTTCTTGACGGTAAATTTGTCCATTGGCTCTACTTTTTCTGAACCCGCTTCTTTCAAAAATGATTTAAGCGCTGCGGCTTCATAGTGCATTGGGATAATTACTTTTGGTTCAAGCTGCACGGCAAGCTTGTATGCATCTGCGTAGTCGAGAACACCCTCACCTCCAATAGGAAGGAAGAGAATGTCTATATTGTCGAGCTCTTGTTTTGCAGACTGAGGAACATCGGTTGTGCCAAGCGCGCCAAGGAAGCAGAGATTCATACCTTCAAAGGCAATACCATAAATAGTATTGATATGTTTACCGCCTCCGTAGTTTGATTCTGAACCAAACCCGCGTATCGCGATTTCTTTTACTTCATATTCTCCGGGACCTGAAACAACGAACGGCTCGCGTTCGCCAAATGCGGCATTTTCAACACCGTTAAAGTCTTCGTGGTTCTGGCTTACAAGCACAATGTCGGAGCCGAATCTCACACTTTTTTGTTTTGAATCTTTAGAAGGAAGGTTAAAAGCCAGTGTCAGCTCTCCTTGTGAAATCTTAAAACATTGGCCTCCGAGATAGTTGATTACCATGCCTTAATTATAGCATAAAAATGAAGAAAAACCCATGATTGACAGCCTAAAACACGCTCTGTATAGTGTTAGTCCATTCGTTTTTGGAGCAGCCAACAAATGAGCGATAGTTCTTCACGACCGGTCAGGCAGGAACAGCGCCGCCGGGACAACAATGAGAAGTACGAGGAGCAGCAGCGCCAACACGGCTAAGCCGCCTTCCACGATCTCGCCAGCGGCCGGGGATTCACGACCCCACACAAACGGCCGCTTCTGGGCCTCTCTCTGACCGCAAGGTTGGAGGGAGGCCTTTCGATTTTTATATATTCACTCCCGTGTTTTTTCTACTCTTGCATGAAATTCATATATTGGTAGAGTTTAGAAGTTCGGGTAATTCAGCCCGGCAGAAGAGGAGGCCTCATGCCCCAGTCGAAACAGTTCCTCGTGAAGCAGAAGAAGATGAGCGTCGAGATCGGCTGCAACACCCTGATGTGCGCCAGCGGCCACGACCTCCACGGCCTGAGCTCCATGTCGCTGTGCATGATCGGCCTGGGCGCCACCGGCTGCACCACCGGCCTCGTGACCTGATCGGCTCGCCATCCTTCAACGTCCGCAAGGACACCAACCCGGGCCCCACCACAAGTGGGGCCCGCACTATTTTTATAGTTGCAAAATGGGCATATATCCTTTATATTCACAGTAATAGAAAGCCCAGCTTTTTATTAGAAACAGCGCGTGGAGGTAACCTCAAAATTCCTCAAGGTTCGACCTTAGCTCAGGGTTCTCAAGGTCGAACCTTACAGAATTTTGAAACCCCACCGTACAAACCAATAATTATATGAAAGAAGTAGAAGAAGGTTCTATCCCCTCGTCTGTAATGGCGATGTTCGCAGAGCAGGCACACATGCCGCCTAAGGAAGGCGACATTATTGAAGGTACCGTATTGGCGCTTGATCGTGCCAAATTGTACGTTGACCTCCCACCGTTTGGTACTGGTGTAATCTTCGGCCGCGAATACATGAACGCGCGCGAAGTTATCAAGCGCATCAATGTTGGCGACATTATCGCCGCAAAGGTTATTTCAACCGACAGCAAGGACGGCTATATCGAGCTTTCCCTCAAGGAAGCACGCCAGGCTATCATCTGGGCAGAAGCAGAAGATGCAGTCCGTAACAAAACCCAGTTTGACCTCGTTATTAAAGAAGCAAACAAAGGTGGTCTTATTTTGGAATGGCAAGGTATCGCAGGCTTCCTCCCTGCCTCACAGCTCAAGGCTGAACACTATCCTCGCGTTGCGGATGGTAATAAAGATGAAATCTTGAACGAACTCCGTAAACTTGTTGGACAGAAGCTTCCTGTTTCCCTTATCTCTGCAATTCCAAAGGAAGGTAAGCTCATCTTCTCTGAAAAAGGCGCTGACGACAAAGAAAAGAAAGAAATTGTTGAACGCTACGTAGTTGGCGATGTTCTCGAAGGCGAAGTTACCGGCATGGTGGACTTTGGCGTCTTCGTGAAGCTTGAAGAAGGTTTGGAAGGCCTCGTACACATCTCAGAAATAGACTGGGGCCTCGTTGACGACCCTCGCCACTTCTTTAAGGTGGGAGACAAGGTTCGCGTCAAAATAATTGATATCAAGGAAGGCAAAGTATCGCTTTCAGTGAAGCAGCTTAAGGCAAACCCATGGATGGAAGCTTCAGAAAAATACAAGAAGGGCGACAAAGTTGAAGGCGTTGTTATCAAATTCAACAAACACGGCGCGCTCGCATCTATTGAAGAAGGTATTGCAGGCCTCGTGCACGTGTCAGAGTTCGGCACAGAAGACAAACTCCGTGGCGCGCTTGAGCTTGGTAAACGTTACCCATTTACCATTTCCCTCTTCGACCCTAAGGAAATGCGCATGGCACTCTCGTTTGGCGGAGACAAGAAATAAGACTACTGTCTAGAATGAATTTCCATGGTCGCCTTATCGCGACCTTCGGTTACGAGAAGCTCGATCGCATCGCGAACGAGCTTCTTTGATTTTTTAAGTTTGTCCTGCTCTGTAGCTTTGAATTTTCCGAGTACGAAAGCCACAACCTTGTCTTCTCCTTGCGGCTTTCGTACTCGCCCTGAGCTTGTCGAAGGGCTGATACCGATACGGATACGTACAAAATCTTTTGTCTTAAGTGCTTTGTGGATGGAATTAATTCCGTTGTGACCACCTGACGAAGAGCCGAAGGATAATTTTACTTTTCCAAGAGGCAAGTCGAGTTCATCTTGCAACACAACTAGCTGCTCTGCCTGCTTTTTTGATGTTACAAGCTTTTTAAACGCCGCACCGGAGTTATTCATATACGTATCGGGCAGCAAAATAGTAACTTTTTTTCCAAAAAGCTTTCCCTTCTCGCCTTCTTTCTTTTCAATTGCCATTAAAAAGTCGCGCCCCACGTTGTGGCGAGTGCCATCATATTCTTTCCCTGGATTTCCGAGTCCTGCGATTATCCAATTCATGGGAAATATGATAACACAGAGCAAAAAGTTCGCTGTTTTGCAAAAATCTGTCCAAGAAAAGGTCCTCGGGTCTCCTCGCAGAGCCTCGGCCAGACCATTTTCTTGTTCAGTTTTTGCTTCACTACGCGAAAAACTTGCATGTTACAAAAAGAAGACTACAATGTTCCCATGCAAGAGGAGAAACGTGAGAATTTTTTCACCGAACTCCTGAAATTTGGAATACTCGCGCTCGTTATTGTCGTCCCGATACGACTTTTTGTTGCGCAACCCTTTATTGTGTCGGGAGTTTCGATGGTCCCCACCTTTGAAGACGCTCAATATCTCATAATTGATGAGCTTACATACCATTTTGAGAAGCCTCACCGCGGTGACGTCATCGTATTCCGCTATCCGAAAGACCCTACACAGTTTTTCATCAAGCGCATCATTGGTCTGCCCGGCGACCAAGTTCACATTTCCTCTGCGGGCATTTCAGTTACAAAAGAAGATGGCACGGTGCTCCAACTCGACGAATCGTATGTGGTTAACCAAGGCAACGGCAGTGAGCAAACTTATACCGTTGCAGAAAATAGTTATTTTGTACTGGGAGACAATCGACCTGAAAGCTCTGACAGTCGCGCGTGGGGCTTTGTGCCTCGTGCCAACGTCGTGGGCCGTGTATTTGTAAGACTCCTGCCCGTCCAAACTGCCGCTCTGTTCCCTGGGGTTGCCGCAGAGCCGCAATGATTATTTATATAAAGAGAAACGACGAATACTATGAGTGCACCGCAACGACTTTCTCCAGCCTCGTTCATTAAACACGCCGCAGACGTTTCAAACTTTTACGGATTCAAGCCGATGAAGGAGATTGAACGTGGCGTACCGCGCGCATTGCGTGCAAAAGGCCCGCACTCTTTCGTCACAACGACAGCTCTATCATCTTCGTACTTTGCACAAAAACCTACACAACCAGTACTCAGTTTTTATGCGTCTCATACTCCCTCACACTTGCCAGGTTCGTATATACCGCGCGAGACAGGCGAGTTTGGACTACAGGTAGTTGGTGCGGATGACAGCCTTGGTGAAATAGTTGTACTTAAAACACTGTTCGCAATCTTAAATGAATGGGGCGCACATGTTGGACGACTCCGCATTAATACCCTTGGAGATCGAGATTCCAAACTCCGCTTCGAACGCGAGCTTTCGGGCTTCGCACGTAAACGCGCAAACGAGATGAGCGAGTGTTGCCGTGCCGGAAGTGCACAAAACGCATTAGCTCTTTATAGATGCGAAAATGCCGCATGTCGCGACCTTGTCCGCGAAGGTCCGCGCACGATGAACTTCCTGTCAGAAAAAAGCCGCGTCCACTTTAAAGACGTACTTGAACATATCGAGCGACTCGGTTTCCCGTATGAACTCGACGACCTGCTTGTAGGAGACGACCGCGACCCACGCGTAGTGTTTGAACTTGATCTAGAAACCCCTGACGCAACAGTGCTTTCTGTTGTTGGCGGTCGTCACGACGACTACGTACGCAAAGTAACCGGCAAAAAAGAAGGCAGCTTGGTGTCCGCAAGCATATTCTTCCGTAATAACGGTATTGCTCGAGCCCATTTTGCACCGGTCCCAACAGCCAAGATACCGAAGGTGTATTTTGTACAGCTAGGCCTCCGCGCAAAGCTCGAAGGGTTAGCTGTGGTAGACATGCTCCGCGACGCAGGCATGCCTGTCTCCCAATCATTTGACGCAAAGAGCCTGACACCTCAGCTTGAGTCTGCAAAGGCACAAGGCGTCTCTCACCTACTTATCATGGGTCAGCGCGAAGCCCTCGACCGCACCGTTATTGTCCGTTCTGCCACAAACTCCTCCCAACAAATCGTCCAACTCGCCGCGCTCCCCCGATTTCTGAAATCGATAAAGTAGTCACATACTTTCAAAAAGGTTTAACAAGATTTTACGAAAATTTGAAGGTCTGCTTGCTACTGTGGTCGAGCTGGCAGCATGGTGCGGTGGATGCCTTGATAAGCCGTACCACTGAGGGTTCGAGTCCCTCTACCAGCACTTGACTACGGAAAGCACGGCGTTATAATTGCTGTAGCTTATCAAGGCGCAAAAGAACTCCTTCGGGGGTTTTTTTGTTTTTATAGACAATACTTGCGAAATATAGCGTTGCTATGGTAAGGTGTTGTGACATATGGCAACAAACGCGGAAGTTAGCAAAAACGAGAACGAATCGCCAATAAACCTTATTCGACGCTTTTCTAAGCGCGTGCAGGGTGCTGGTGTTATTTCTGAGCTCCGTGGCCGCCGCTACCACTCTCGTGTTAAGTCACGCGAAGTTCGCCGCGCACAGACTCTTAAGGTTATAAAGCGCCGCGAAAACGTCAAAGAACTCATCAAGCTTGGTAAAATGCCTGAGCGCCCAGTTCGTGGCCGCCGCCGCTAGGTAATGCGGATCCCCTATAAAAAAATAAAAGACGAAGTGTTGGGCAAGGAATACGATTTATCCCTTGCCTTTTTGTCTGCCTCAGAAATGCGCGATGTAACCATGCGCTCAAAAAAAGTCGACAAAGTCTCAAATGTTCTGTCGTTCCATCTTTCGAAAACTTCTGGAGAAATACTTATCTGTAGAAAAGCTGCCGCACCCTTCAGTGTCGGATACCTATTTATCCACGGCCTCTTCCATTTAAAGGGCTTCAAACATGGTGTTAGAATGGAAACTCAAGAGCGCAGAATTTTGAAACAATTCAAGCTCAGAATGCATGAGCAAAATCGTCACAGGAATTGATGTTGGCACCTACCATGTAAAAGTGGTTATTGCAGAAAGCGCGGATGACCCACGCCAACCTCCACGTATTTTAGGTACGGGCTATGCAGAAAGCCGCGGCATGAAAAACGGCTACATTCTTTCTCAGGCCGAAACTACTCGTTCTATCGCGGCCGCTGTTGCGCAAGCCTCTAAGGCCGCCCATGTAAAAGTGAAGCGCGCGTACGTCAGCATCAGCGGCATTGGCGTGGACGAAGCCTTCTCACGTGGAGAGGCGGTTGTTGAACGTGGCGACTCTGAGATCACTGAACGTGACATTCCTCGAGCAATTGCAGCCAGCGAGAAATCTCTAGCGCCGGCAGCGATTGTAAACAGAAAAATAATTCATACTATCCCTCTTCGTTTCTCCGTTGATGGCGTCAAAGTGATGGGTCGTTCCCCTGTTGGGATGAAGGGCATGCGCATCGCCGTTGAGTCTCTGTTTATCACCTGTCTGGACAGACATGTCAGCGACCTGGTCTCTGCGGTAGAAGAGGCGGGGGTTGAAGTAGAAGATGTTGTTGCAGGACCTTTGGCCGCAAGCTTTGTTGCGCTCACTAAAATGCAGAAGCGTGTGGGTTGTGTACTTGCAAATATTGGGGCTGAAACACTTTCAATAATTATATTCGAGGATAATACGCCAATATCTATAAAAGTCTTCCCGGTTGGCGCAGCAAACATTACTAATGACCTAGCGCTTGGCCTCCGTATTGCCCCAGAAGACGCTGAGCAACTCAAGCAAGGCGCTGTGCTCGGTGCCCCATTTCCAAAAAAGAAAATAGACGACATCATCGCAAAGAAACTTTCAGAAATGCTTAAACTTGTTGAGGCTCATTTGAAAAAAATCGGTAAAGACGAATTACTCCCTGCAGGAATTATTTTGACAGGCGGAGGATCTCTTATCCAAGGCATCGCCGACCTCGCGAAGGCGACGCTACGCCTCCCTGCCCGCACAGCATCACTTACAGAAGGTACGGCAACTAAAATGCAACTTAAGGATGGCTCGTGGGCAGTGGCCTACGGCCTTACGCTGTGGGGCCTCACCTCGGGTGGCGACTTGGAAGTCCGTGACGACAGCACACTCGGTGACACCCTTCGAGCCCTCTGGCGTTGGTTCAAAAAATTCCTCCCGTAAAAAGAAAACGGACGCTAGGCGTCCGGATTTTTTACTGCTTGCTGTTGAGGCTTCTCCAAGACAGGAAATCTTCCGCAAGTCTTTTTATCTTTTTTTGATTCTGGAATCTCTCGTGCACTTCGAGATCCGCTCTCAACTTTCTTCGCCGCTCACGGATAACGTGAACCGAGCGACCAAAGCACTTCGCAAGCTCTCTGTCGGGCACTTTCTGCTCCAAGACTTCTGCGTCCTGAAACTTGGTCCATGTGCGCCCCTTCAGACCACCTCCAGCAAATCGACGCTTGTTCACTCTGTTTTTGAGTTTTTTACGCTCAGAAGGGCCTAGTGAGACATTGCTAACAATAGCCATTTCGCTCCCCTAATACTTTTTACTGTAGTCTGAAAAAACGCTAGCACTTATATGTTTTTTGTCAAAGTTTGCATTCCAAACAGGAGTGGTATACTTCTCGCACGCATTATTTAATGAAAAAGCAACACCCTATGGCACAAGTACAACCAGACATTGAAGCGTTCGCACGGATCCGAGTCGTCGGTGTAGGGGGTTCAGGCAAAAACGCTGTCAATCACATGGTTGAAAGCAAAGTCCGTGGCGTTGATTTCATCTCCATCAATACCGATGCACAAGATTTGCATCACTCACTCGCAAAAAAGAAAATCCACATTGGTAAAAACCTCACGCGCGGTCTTGGCGCCGGAATGAATCCAGAAATCGGCAAGCGCGCAGCAGAAGAAACAAAAGAAGAAGTTCAGCAGTCGCTCAAGGGCTCCGACATGGTGTTCATCGCAGGCGGAATGGGCGGCGGTACAGGCACTGGTGTCGCACCTGTTGTTGCAAAGACCGCAAAAGAACTCGGCGCACTTACTGTCGCTGTTGTTACAAAGCCGTTTGCGTTCGAAGGTCAGCAGCGTATGCGTTTGGCAGAACAAGGCTTGGAAGAACTTCGTCGCGAAGTTGATGCGCTCATCGTCATTCCAAACGACCGCATTCTCGCAACGGTTGCAAAGGACACGACACTCAAAGCTGCGTTTGCAGCCTGCGATGATGTGCTCAAGCAAGCCGTTGAAGGAATCTCTGACCTTATCACCCACCCAGGTATCATCAACGTCGACTTCGCCGATGTACGCGCAGTCATGGAAAACTCTGGCTCAGCGCTTATGGGTATCGGTATCGCGTCAGGCGAAAACCGCGCCGCAGTTGCTGCAAAGGCTGCTGTGTCATCTCCCCTACTTGAAATCTCAATCAACGGTGCAAAGGGCGTACTCTTCGCTATCGCTGGCCAGGACGACCTGGGCATGATCGAAGTCCACGAAGCCGCAAAGATCATCACTGAATCTGTCGACCCAAATGCAAAGATCATCTTCGGCGCAATCAAAGACGAAAAACTTAAGAAGGGTGAAGTCCGCGTAACAGTTATTGCGACAGGCTTCCCTGCGGCAGGTATCGCGCCACGCGGCACCCCGCTCTTTACCTTCACTGGCCGCGAAACAAAAGAAGTTGATGTTCCACCTATTGGAAAAATCTTCAATACTCCAGCTCCAGCAAAAAAAGAGGAGGTGAAGGAGGAAGAGCCTAAAAAACCTATTGTTGAGCCAACGGTAGAGCCAAAGCTCAAAAAAGAAGAAGACGAAGAGGATGAATGGGGTGCTGTACCTTCCTTCCTCCGCCGACCGAAAATTAAGTAGTAAGAGCCTGCGCAAAACCCTTCGATCGGTTCTGGGGAACCGCGAGAGGGTTTCGCTTCGGCATACTCTACATTTTTGTTATACTCTCACTTATGTACGATCTTGCAATAATTGGAGGCGGGCCAGCAGGTGTCGCCGCAGGAGTGTATGCTGCTCGTAAACAGCTAAAGACTGTATTTATTGCAGAAAGCATCGGCGGACAGAGCACGGACTCAACTGAGATCCAGAACTGGATTGGGACTCCTGCAATTTCTGGTATAGATCTTGCAAAAAGTCTTGAAGCGCACCTCAAAGCATACGCGGGTGAATTTGTAGACCTCAAACTAGGGATTCGTGGAGACAAGGTAGAAAAAATTGCAGGGGGTTTTTCAATAACAACTTCAAAAGAAACACTTAAAGCAAAAGCGGTACTTATTTCAACTGGTGGTTCACGCCGTAAGCTCACTGTGCCAGGTGCTGCAGAATTTGAAAACAAAGGTCTTACCTACTGCGCCTCATGCGATGGTCCGCTGTTTGCAGGCCAAGATGTCATTGTCGTTGGTGCCGGCAACGCTGGCTTTGAAAGCGCTGCTCAACTACTCGCCTACTGCAAGTCAGTTACGCTCTTAAACCGCAGCGCAGAATTTTTGAAGGCAGATGCGGCGACAGTACAAGCTGTTATAGCGCATGCAAACTTTAAAGCGCTTTCAAGTACCGTGCCTGTCGAAATAAAGGGCGGACCATTCGTTAAGAGCATGGTCGTAAAAAACTCAGAGACTGGAGAAACAACAGAACTCGCAGCCACAGGCATATTTGTTGAAATCGGTATGATTTCCGCAACAGGGCTTGTAGAAGGTCTTGTTGATATGGACGAATACAAGCACATCAAAGTAGATCCGAGAAACCAGCGCTCATCAGTAGAAGGTATCTGGTCTGCAGGAGACTGCACGGACGGCTTATACCACCAAAACAACATTGCCGCAGGCGATGCGGTAAAAGCTCTTGAAGATATCTACTACTGGATCAAATCGCACTAATTTTGTGACCCTACGGGGAATCGAACCCCGATTAACGGCTTGAAAAGCCGGCGTCCTAACCGTTAGACGATAGGGCCATTAAACGCACAGATAATAGCGTTTTTTTGCCGAAATAGCAAAAGATTGCTACTGTATGCAGCAACGGAGAGGTGGCTGAGTGGTCGAAGGCACCGGTTTCGAAAACCGGCATCTGGGAAACTGGATCGAGGGTTCAAATCCCTCCCTCTCCGCAGCGTGCTACGATAAAGTCATTAGTAGTAGAAAAACTATTTTTTATGACAAACAAACATAAAGTAGGTCTCGTGTTCGGTGCCCTTCTTGGAGGTTTCCACCTATGCTGGGCCTTGCTTGTACTCTCGGGTTTTGCGCAGGCAATGTATGATTTTATTTTGTGGGCGCACATGATACACCTGCCGCTTACTATTGGTCCGTTTGACCTTACTGCAGCAGTCACTCTTGTCATCATGACCTCAGTCATCGGGTATGTGTGCGGTTTTATTGGTGCGTGGGTCTGGAATAAATTCCACCGTTAAAAAGAAAATAGGCCAATGAAGGCCTACTCTGCGGGTGTCTGGCGTGAGATTTCCTGGACTGGCCATAAAAGCTCAGTCCAGAAGAACACGCTGATACATGTGACGATCAAAAAAGGATTTCCTGTCTTGCAAGCCTGCGTCAGGATCTCCTGACGATTTTTGGTGAAACGATCTTGCTTCTGTTGCGCAACCATAAGCCATCTCCACCTTCCTCTGTAAGTATACTCCTGACAAAAATGGCTTTTTTTGGTATTGTCGATTCACGCGCGGTTAGCTCAGTTGGTAGAGCATCCCCTTGACGTGGGGAGGGCCAGGGGTTCGAGTCCCTTACCGCGCACCAATGAAAATCGAAAAAAAGATATTGTCGGAACATTTTGATAAAATCGCTTCCGGTGAAAAGACATTTGAACTTCGTCTAGCCGACTGGGAATGCAATCCTGGCGATACTCTTTTGCTACGCGAATGGAACGCTGAGACGAAAGAGTACACGGGACGAGAAATGGAGAAAAAGGTTACCTATGTGCTTAAAACCAAAGACGTAACACTCTTCCCGCAAGAAGAGATTGAAAAGTATGGGTTCCAGATAATTTCGATCCAATGAAAATCCTAGCCATAGAAACATCCTGCGATGAGACAGGCGTTGCGCTTGTCGAGGGGCAGAAAACTGATTCGCCAGCTGGCGAAGGGTTTGTATTCAAGCAGCTCGGAAACGCTGCACTTAACTCACAGGCAAAATTGCACGCAGAATACGGCGGAGTCTACCCTAACCTAGCTAAACGTGAGCATGAAAAAAACCTTCCAATTATTTTGGAGCAGGCGCTTCGCAATGTAGCTGATGAGAAGATTGATGCAATTGCGGTAACGCAGGGGCCAGGACTAGAGCCTGCGCTCTGGGCCGGCATTACATTTGCAGAAAACTTGGCGAAAGAGAAAAATCTTCCACTTATCCCAACAAACCATATGGAAGGGCATCTTATCTCTTCCCTTGTACAAGATGGAAAAATGGAAAATGTTCAGCTTCCAGTACTTGGCCTTTTGATTTCAGGCGGACACACAGAATATGTTTTGATGAGGAACTGGTTTGAGTATGAAGTCATAGGAGAGACGCAGGACGATGCGGTTGGTGAAGCGTTCGACAAAGTGGCACGCATGCTTGGACTTCCCTACCCAGGTGGCCCGCAGATCTCAAAGCTCGCAGAAGAAGCTCGAATCAAAAACGTAGTCCCATATATGGGACTACCTCGCCCGATGATTCACGACAAAAATTTAAATGTTTCTTTTTCAGGTTTAAAAACTGCTGTGCTGTATATGATTCGCGACGCAGGAGGAATTCATACTCTAAGCTCAGATCAAGTATCAGCAATTGCATTGGAATTTGAAAACGCAGTTGGGGACATCTTTATTTCAAAGACTCGCCGCGCACTTGAAGAGTCTGGGGCAAAAACATTTGTAATTGGTGGTGGCGTTGCTGCAAATAAATACCTCCGCGAACGTTTGGTGAAATTTGTTGAGGACGAGTTCCCCAATGTTGAGATGCGCCTACCAGAGCTCTCTATAACAGGCGACAATGCGGTGATGATAGCGGAAGCGGCACTCGCTCGTGCCCTCTCTGGTATCGACGATGTGGCTAAGGAGCCTGTCCGCGCCTACAGCAACAGGTTCTCGATTTTACCGCCCAAATAAACTACAATTGGCAAATGCCAGACAAGGTCCCGGAAAAGTTTAATACGCCCTACCAACCGCAAGATACCGAAACCGCTATATATAAAAAGTGGGAGGAAAGCGGCTTTTTTAACCCTGACAACCTCCCAGGAGAACGTACGGAAACATTTACTATTGTACTTCCACCTCCAAACGTTACTGGGACGCTGCACTTAGGCCATGCCTACGAAGACACCTTGCAAGACATTGTTACGCGTTTTCAACGAATGAGCGGTAAAAAGGCGTTATGGATTCCTGGCAGCGACTCGGCAGCAATTGCCACCCAAGCGCGCGTTGAAAAAAATCTCCAAAAAGATGAAGGCAAAACGCGTCACGATATTGGCCGCGAGGAACTCGTAAAACGAGTTAAAGAATTTGCGAAACAAAGCGAAAGCACTATTTTGAATCAAATTCGTCGTATGGGTGCGTCGCTTGATTGGTCGCGTTACGCATACACACTCGACGACAAGCGCAACTTGGCAGTGATGACCGCCTTTAAAAATATGTATGACGCAGGTCTTATTTATCGCGGCCATCGCATTGTTAACTGGGATCCAAAAGGTCAGACGACTATCTCTGATGACGAAATGGTCTACCAGGAAGAAAAAAGTAAATTTTATTATTTGAAATACGGTCCATTTACTATCGCGACGGCACGCCCTGAGACAAAGTTCGGCGACAAATACGTTGTTGTTCATCCAGACGACGCTCGCTACGCACAATTTACACATGGTCAAAAGATAGAGCTTGAATGGATTAACGGTCCTATTACGGCAACTGTGATTAAAGACACTGCGTCTGACCCAGAAATTGGAACCGGCGCCATGACTATCACTCCTTGGCATTCTGTTATCGACTTTGAAATTGCGGAGCGTCATGGACTGGATAAAGAACAGATTATCGACAAATACGGCAAGCTACTTCCTGTTGCGGGAGAATTTGCTGGTCTCAAGATTGCTGATGCCCGTGAGAAGATAGTTGAAAAGTTACAAGCAAAAGGGCTCGTAGAAAAAATTGACGAAGACTATGTACACAACATTGCAGTCTCCGAACGCACAGGCGCCGTTGTTGAACCACAGATTATGGAGCAGTGGTTTATCGGCGTAGATAAACCTTTCGTAATCCCTCATTCTGAAATTCCAGGGATTGCCAGTGGCAGTGAGACAACGTTGAAAGAACTTATGCGCGCTTCGGTTGAGAGCGGCGCAGTTGATATGCCGCAGGATGGTTTCCGTAATACATACTTCCATTGGATAGGTAACTTGCACGACTGGTGCATTAGCCGACAAATTTGGTTTGGGCACCGTATTCCCGTTTGGTACAAGGATTCAGAAATATATTGCGGAGTAGAAGCACCAGAAGGCGAAGGTTGGGAGCAAGATCCTGACGTACTCGACACATGGTTCTCCTCTGCCCTTTGGACGTTTTCAACACTTGGCTGGCCAGAAAAAACTTCTGATCTTACGACATTTCATCCAACCTCATTCATGTCCCCTGCCTACGAGATTCTCCAGCTTTGGGTATCACGCATGATCCTTATGAGCACCTTCCATTTGGGTCAGGTGCCATTTAAAAAAGTGATGATTCACGGCCTTGTACGCGCAAAAGATGGACGCAAATTCAGCAAATCCCTTAACAACGGTGTCGACCCTCTTGAGATGATCGAAAAATATGGCGCAGACGCTCTTCGTATGGGGCTTATTGTTGGTGCGGCTATTGGTAGTGATATTCGTTTCGACGAACAAAAAATTAAAGCCTATAAACTCTTTGCAAACAAACTCTGGAACGTTACACGCTTCGTACTTTCTCAAGAAAATACTGGTGAAGTAAAAGCGGAGTTGAAAGAAGAGTTTGAGGCAATGGCGGCAGATGTCACAAAGGACATGCAGGAATATCGCATCTATATGGCAGCAGAAAAACTCTACCACTATGTATGGGACCGCTTTGCTGCTGAAATTTTGGAAGAAAGCAAAGGCATCCGCCAGCCGGCGGACGAATACGGAGCAACTCTTTATTACATCTTAGAAAATGTACTCAAGCTCCTCCATCCCTTTATGCCATTTATTACAGAAGAAATTTGGTCTAGCATGCCGGAGAAGAACTCCCTGTTGATGGTCGAGGAGTGGCCTTCAAAGTAGGCCTTATACTGTACGCATGAGCCCAGCAGTTCTTTTGACTGCGTTTTTAGGCGGTGTTGTACCAGCATTCATCTGGCTTTTCTTTTGGCTACTTGAAGACCGCGTTCATCCCGAACCTAAGCGCTTTATTTTCTATTCGTTCATTGCTGGCATGGGTGTTGTACTTTTAGCACTCCCACTTGAACGTCTCGCCGCAGGATACTTCTCTATGAACAGTTTTGGGCTCTTTCTGTCGTGGGCCACGATAGAAGAGCTTCTCAAATTTGGCGCAGCCTACTTTGTTGCGCTACGTTTTGCTGTGTATGACGAACCTCTCGATGCGGTCATCTACCTTGTAACAGCGGCGCTTGGTTTTTCAGCCCTGGAAAACGCACTGTTCTTGTGGAGCCCTCTCCAACAAGGAGACATGTTACGCGCACTAGTTACTGAAGACTTGCGTTTTATGGGCGCGACACTACTACACACACTCGCATCAGTTACCGTTGGTATTTCACTCGCACTTTCGTTTTATATGCCGTCCGAATTACGAAAACGATACGTCATTGTCGGAGTTGTCCTTGCAATATTGTTGCATACCACTTTTAATTTTTTTATACTGAAATTAGGAAACTCGGCAACATTTTGGATTTTCCTGTGCATTTGGATCGGCGTCGTTGCAGCGTTGCTTATGACTGAACGAATTAAACAGCCGATTAAAGAATATTGTTAAACTTACATGGCAAAAGAAAAACGATCATTATTTGAATGGCTCACAGGCGGCACCGCTGCTGACGGCGATTATTCTTTTGAAGACTTGGAAAGCGGTGGTTCTTCATACACACCAAAAACCCCGGCAAAAGGGGCAAAACATTTAAATATCGAGGTTGAAGATTCTCCAAGCGATATTACTGAAGAAGAACCAGATGGCGAACTTGCTGTAGACGTATATCAAACCCCAACCCACATCATCATCAAGGCTATGATCGCAGGCGTACGCCCAGAAGATCTCGACGTTTCAATAACTCGCGACATGGTTACGCTGCGCGGCAAGCGCGAACGCCACACAGAAGGCACCGCAGGCGACTTTTTCTTCCAGGAACTCTACTGGGGCTCATTCTCTCGAACTATAGTCCTCCCGCAGGAGGTTGAAATTGAAGAAGCAGAAGCTACAGAAAAACACGGCCTACTCACCATCAAGCTTCCAAAACTCGACAAAGGCCGCCAGGCTAAATTGAAGATTAAGTCTAACTAGCTACACAAAAAATCTCCGTTCCGGGGAGATATACCTCGCCCCTTCACGGAGATTTTTTATTTCGCCTACCCTACTCAGGTTTACACTGAGCGAGCGAAGCGAGTCGAAGTGTGCCTGGGGCCAGGATCGAACTGGCGACCCCTTCCTCTTCAGGGAAATGCTCTACCAACTGAGCTACCCAGGCGTCTTTGAGATACTACCAAAATTAGGGCTGTTTTCCAAACTTCTTTAGGAACTCTGCAAACTGGGCTCCGTAATTCTCTGCTTGCTGGCCGCTCTGTCCTATCTGATTGTAGAGCTGTTCTGCTTTTTGCACATACGGCTCAAGATAGTAATAATATGCTGCACCAGAGACTGCGATTATGATAATCCACCACACTATCGAGAAAAATCTTCCCCATCGTGCTGAAGAGCGCATTCCTTTTAATATCCGGTTATTTTCTTCCGTAAGCGCGAGGGTTCTTTTGGCCAAATCGCGTATTTCTTCGTCGTTCACATCAACTTGCATATCTTCATGATATCAGTTTTTTCTGTGCCCTCGGTAGGAATCGAACCTACATCTACTCCTTAGGACGGAGCTGTTCTATCCATTGAACTACAAGGGCCGCTTACTATGCCTCGATACCGAGTTTAGCAGCAACTTTCTCGCGGTCAAAGCCGACCATAAGGTCGTCGCCGATCTGGATTACCGGCACGCCGAGCTGGCCTGTCATCTGGATCATCTCCTCGCGCTTTTGAGCATCGGTTGAGACATCGTAGGCTGTAAATGGGACGTTTTTTTCAGCAAAAAACTCTTTTGCGAGTTTGCAGAAATGGCAGGTCGGCGTGGTGTAGATGGTGACGGGTTTCATACGGTTTTATTAACGTTATAAGGCTAATTATAGCACTAGAAGCCCAGAGTTTCCTTGACCAAAAGTACCGTTATAGTGCGACCTGTATAGGTTGGTTCAGCGTGGAATATAAACTCTTTGTTGAGTGCGGTGCCACCCATACCAACCGACTTCATGCGCTCGTCCTCGAGTGGTACGACATGTTCCCGAAGACGCGCACGAGCATCCTCGAGAGTTGGGACAATCTTATTTGTACCTACAATAAAGATAACGTTTGGAGAGCTGTATACAATGTGTGGTAGCTGGCTGCCTGAATTAGATGCGATAACCAACTCACCTGTCTCTGCCATCGCATGCACGCTGCCGAGATAGAAATCGGACAAGAGCGCTTGGCGTCTTAACTCATTTTGTTTTACAGGATCTTTCTCGTTCACAATACCTTCGTGCACATTATTCCAACCATGTTGTCCGCCCTTTAGATAGTCTATGTATCCAAGCTGCTCGAGCGTTCTAGAAGCACCGTTCATCACTGAGGCACCCGCGGGTATACGTTCTTTTATCTTCGCAAACGCCTCTTCCTTAGTGCTGACAATAATAGGTTTAAAATTGCGTGCCTCAAGCGCCGCTACTGTACTTGTAAGTGCTTCATCGGAAGCAAGATTGTTATATTCCATACGTGTAGTATAGTCCGATACTTTACTTTGTAAAGTACTTAAAAATTGATATACTGTGGGTATGCCAGTTTCAGGCTCCTGCCCCACCCAAAAAACAGCCGTTCTCCTCTCAGACACATGGACCATGCTTATTATCCGCGACTTGCTTGGAGGAGAGCAGCGCTTCTGTGACCTTGAGCGTTCACTTGAAGGTATTTCCACACGCACCCTCACAAATAAGTTGAAGAAGCTTGAGGAGGAAAAACTGATACGTAAAACAAAGAGCGGTTGCTACGAAGCTACCGCTAAAGGCAAAGGTCTGCGCACCATAGAAACCGCTATGCGCCGCTATGGAGAGAAATATCTTTAAATGCTAAAATCCGCTTGAAAAGCGAGTGTAGTTTAGTGGCAGAACTGGTGCTTCCCAAGCATCGGGCGGGAGTTCGATTCTCCCCACTCGCACAATTGAATTACCAAGAAAAGAGGGTGCGGAACAACCCCTTGAGCCACCCCTTTGAGGACGTGTCGGCAGAGTCTGTTGTTGAAGCCTGAGTGACTATTTGTATTACCCCTTCTCCAGGCTTAACAACGCCATAATGTTCGCGCAGGAGGGCCTCCTGGCCTCGTTCTGAGGACAGTTGGTCTACCGAGGCCGATATAGCCTTTTTTTGAGCCTCCAGGCTTGCGAGCCGAGCCTCAGCGTCCTGCTGGCCAGCAGTAGCAGTGGCGAGGCGTCCGTACATATCCCAGGCTGCCCGCACCATGCCAATAGTAAAAACAAGTAAAAGAGTGGCTCCGGCCAAACGAAGTCCGAAGTTGAGCAATTCTGCCCTGCGGCTCCGATGCTTTTTGAACTCTCTCATATATGCTATTGTATCAGGCATGTACGGAAAAAATCACAAGCGCAATCAGCGCACTCTGAAGGTTCTCACCGCTATGCTTGGCATCGCAGTTATTGCATCCATGGTTCTCTCCTATTTCTCGCTGCTGGTATAAGCTAGTCGCTCTTGATCATCTTTAAAAAGACGTCCTCGGGGATGTTAACTTTTGCATTTTCGAGTGCCTTCTTCTTTCCTTTTTTCTGCTTCTCACGGAGTTTCATTTTGCGTGTAATGTCGCCGCCGTACATGTGTTGGGTCACATCTTTAGAGAGTGCTGAAAGCGTGCGCGATGAAATGATGCGGCCAAGTGCCCGTCCTTGGATCTTCGTACTGAACTGCTGTCGTGGCAAAATTTTATATAACTTTTCAACTGCAGCTATAGCTTCTTCATCGGCACGGTGTTTTGCAATAATACGAGAGAATGCTGGAACAATGTCGTCAGCAACATAGATATCGAGGCGGGCCACATCTGCCAAACGAAGTTCGCGCAGTTCATACGAAATAGATGCATACCCTGAAGAAACGCTCTTGAGCTTGTCGAAAAAGTTTCGCATAAGCTCGCGGAGCGGCATCACTACTTTTACAATGACGCGGGCTTCAGAAAACGTTTCGGTAGATTCGACGTTTGCCTCGTGCTCATAGAGCAGCGGCATCACACCCCCAACATATTGAGCCGGTAGGATAATTTCTGCAGATACAAATGGTTCCCACACCTGAGCAATATCACCATATTCAGGAAACTGAGGTGGAGAATAAATCGTGTGACGCTTACCATCCCGTGTTTCAACCTCATACGTAATGGTTGGTGTAGTTACTACGAGCGAAAGATTTGCCTCGCGGCGCAAACGTTCAGTAACAATTTCCAAGTGGAGCATGCCGAGCAAGCCGCAACGGAATCCGCGTCCGAGAATTCCCGAGGATTCTTCTTCAAAAGAAAGGGATGAGTCGGAAAGGCGTAGACGTGAGAGCGCCTGGCGAAGCGCAACAAAGTCATCCTGACTTTCAGGATATACAGAGGCCCAGACAACAGCCTTAGGTTCGCCATAGCCAGAAAGTGGTGTAGCTTTTGAACCAAACTGTCGAACAGTATCACCAACACGCGCCAAGCCCGGCTCTTTAATGCCCGTTACTACATAGCCGATGGAACCAGCACTGAGGCCTTCTGCAAGCACGACTGGTTTAGGAGAAAAAGTGCCGACTTCAAGTGCAGTAAATTTTCGCCCAGTTGCAGCAAATTCGAGAACGTCGCCTTTTTTCATCTGCCCATCAAACATACGCAGATACACGATCACGCCCTGGTGGTCAGAATACTGAAAGTCGAACACAAGACCTCGTGGCGGTGTCACCCCCGACTTTGCGGATGTCGGAGCGAAACTTTCTCCCGGTTCCCCGGAACCGCTGGAAAAGTTTTGCGCAGATTCGGTTGCAAATTTAGGCGGCGGAACACGTTCAACAATTGCCTCCAGAAGTTCTGGAACCCCCTCACCTGTTTTACCTGAACAGGTGAGCACTGACTCAGGATCTATATCGAGCAAAAGCGCAACTTGTTCACGAACGTTTTCAACGTCCGCAAGTGGCGAATCAATTTTTGAAAGAGCTGGAATAATCACCAACCCTAACTCTCGTGCCGTTCGCAGAGTTGTGAGCGTTTGGGCCTGCACACCTTGAGTAGCGTCAACGAGAAGTATTGCGCCTTCCACGGCAGTAAGCGCTCTTGAGACTTCATATGAGAAGTCTATGTGGCCAGGAGTATCGATGAGGTGGAGTAGGTATTCTTTGCCGTCCTTACTGTAGCGCATACGCACCGGTTGCATTTTGATAGTAATACCGCGCTCACGCTCGAGGTCCATAGAGTCCAGTACCTGGTCGCGCATTTTACGCTTCTCAATAGTGCCTGTTACCTCAAGAAAACGGTCAGCAAGAGTCGACTTGCCGTGGTCTATATGGGCGATAATAGAAAAATTGCGAATCTGGTTCACAAAAAGGAGTCTAGCATGTTCGGCGTACTAGGACGAGATGTCCGTCGTTTCAATCGCAACGCCACGAACATCCTGGAAACGGCGGCGGAACGCTGCTACCGCTTCAAACAATTCTTGGTTTTTAAGGAGCGCAAGCACCCCCGCAGTTACCAAAAGACCAAGAATACCCGCGCACGCTCCCTGCACTATCAAAAGTCCAGTCGTGTTGATAGTGCCCGCAATACCTGTCTCTGCAAGAAATAGGTACGACACACCACCTCCAATAACCGATGCAGAGAAACTTTGAAATATAAGACGTGATACGCGCATCTGAGGAATTTTAAAGTCGCGCATAAACACAATGAGTCCTATGAGGAACTCCGCCACGGAGCCTACGCAGTAGCCGAAAGCCAACACCAGCACGAGCGTACCTGGCACATCACCTACACGGAGCAAAGACTCCACAAAGTGACGAACAAACTCATTGTGCTGAAATACCCACATACAACCCACTGCGGACAGAACTGAGACGAGGATGTCACTGAGACCAAAATAAAGAGGCTTTTTGCTATTACCTGCCGCATAGTATGCACGTGCAATAAGCATGGTTACCGACTGCGCTGCAAGTGAAATAATAAATAACGCGAGGGCTGCGGCAGTAAGACGTGTCGCACTCCAGTCAAACGCACCGGCTCCCAAAATAACACGTACCAGCTGCGCGCGCAGGACAATGAAGAAGACTGTTGCAGGAATACACCAGAAGAAAATATGGCGCAGCGCAGTCTCTACATATTTAATAAACTCACCATGGTCTCCTGTCGCATGCAGCCGTGCTAATGTCGGGAACGCGGCGACAGAATACGAAACGCCAATAATAGTTAGAGGCACTGCCTGCAGATTGTACGCAAACATAAAAACGGAGATGGAGCCCGCAGAGAAGAACGACGCAAGTGCTACTAAAATAAGAAGCGAGATCTGTGTTGCCGCTAATGCTAGCGTTCGAGGAACAGAGAGGGAGAGGACGGTCAGTATTTCACGCATAGCTGTCTTAAATGGCAATCTGTGGGACACTTTCTCCATACTGAAGAATGGGATCTGGAGCGCACAATGCATTGCTGCACCCAGCACAACACCCCAGCCGAGCCCCGCGAGCCCCATACGTGGGTAGAGCGCAATCACGCCAAAGATAATGCCGAAGTTGTAGAGCAGTGGAGAAATAGAGTAGAGAAAGAATCTGTGTCGCAGCTGTGTAAGACTTCCTAGAATATTTGATGCACCAAGAAGAATTGGCTGCAACAATAAAATACGCACAAGCACTATGAGTTGCGGGTCTTGAATACCAGGAACAACGAGCGGAACAAGCCACGGCGTAAGTAGAAACACAACAAGTGACACCGCGCCCATACCTACGAAGAACAGGAGCAGACATTGCTCTAAGAACGAGATCATATACCCCTCCCTTTCGCGCTCCAGTCGCGTCAGCACTGGCAACAGCGCATATAGTGAAAGTAGTGAGGCGATTGTGGCGAAGAGAAAATCTGGAATGCGGAACGCTGCGTAGTAGAGGTCGAGTGTGTGTGACGCGCCAAAGTCAGCAGCAAGCAAGCGGTCGCGCACGAGCGCCAGCAGTTGGGAGCAAAGCGCGAAGAAAGCAAGAAGATACGCGGCTTCATGCATGCCGCGTATTTCCTTTCCAAACATCGTCAGTAGGGACCGTACCATGAAGCTATCTTACTGTGAAATCGGTGCTGTTTCTCTATTTTGAGGTTTTGAGGTCACTGGAGGTTTTGCCCCATCAAATGGAGCTTTCCCCGCTTCCAAGTTAGTCAAGACAAGTTTAACCTCCGCATTGTCCGGGTTTGTAGCAGAGAGGTCCTTAAACTGCTGTATTGCCTCAGGTGTTTTCTTGAGCGCAGCATACGTAAGACCGAGGAAGTATTTTGCATTTGCGTAGTCTGCCTGCAACGATACCGCTTTCTCAAGTGCAATTACTGCATTTTGCATGTCGTTGTTCGAGTAGTACAAGAGGCCAAGTTCAAACCATATAGAGGCAACTCCGGGGGCACTGTTTACAGCAGCTTTTGCAGCAATAATTGCATTTGGGATGTCTTTTTCTGCCACATACATCTGGACTGCAAACAATATTGCGTCGGTGTAATCCTGTTTAAGTGTGAGCGCCTGTTTAAGAGCATCGGTTGTTGCCCCGGTCTTCTTTTGGCCATATTCAAGACGAGCAACTGCCAGTGGAATTTCTGGATTCAGAGGATTGTGTGTCTGGGCAGACGTATAGAATTGCTTTGCTTGAGCGTATGCCCCCTCTACCCCAACACTTGCGAGTAAGTCATAGATTTTTGCAAGAACGAAGTGTGCACGGAAGTCACGCGGGTTCATCTGCACCGCCTGCTGAGCAAGCGCGATAGTAGTTTGTGCAAGTGTGGTGAACTGTTGCTGCACTTCTGCACTTGGCGTCGGGTTTGACTGTGCTAACTGCTGCATCGCCACAAAACCTGCCTGAGCGGCAAACTGTAGAGAGTCCCCTGTTTTCTCAATCGCAAGAGCAGCGTTCGCTTTATTGAGAGCCCCTTGAACATCGCTATTCCCCAGTGCGATGGCTCCCTGGTTTATATTCTTTTCTGTTATAAAGCGGCGAGCAACGGCTGCACCAGCAATCGCAAGCACCAGCAATACAAGGATGAGTGCCCCGAGCGCCACGCGCTGCATCAACACAGACACTGTAGAATTTTCTGGTTGTGCGTCGCTCTTCATCGACAGCGCGAATGACGCGCCTGACAAAACGAAGGCAAGAAGAAGAATATTCTGGTTCGGAGTATATACGAACGCCGCTATCCAAAGGTAGACACTGGAACATGCGCACATAAGTATTGCCGTTTGTTCATACCAATTGAAGGACTCGCGACGACGTATAACTTGTATAAGCCCAAGAAGGACAAGGACGAGCGGTAGACACCACGCGAGCATACCTACAACACCAACTGTTCCCAGAGTAGTTGTAAACGTGCTATACCCCGCACTGAAACTAAGATTCCAGTATTGTGATTGATTGATAGCTTCTGGTTTGTACAAAGGCCACTCATTGCTGAAGGTGCCTGGCCCGCTACCCACCAAGAATTCTTTTACAGATGTTCCATGCGACAAGCGGACGACATCGAGTGTCGTGCTAAATGAAGGTCGTATTTCGAATGATGAAACTGGGAACACCTTTACCAACCCTGATTGTATGCCAGCTCCCCACACCAAGAAGAAAACACAGACGACTCCTGCAATAATGGAGACCTTTGGCAATTTCTTAGTTGTTACAAAAGACCATGTGCCAACAAGCAGCATCATTCCAAGCAAGAGTGCCCAAATAACTGAATACTGCACCACTGCTAAAAACAAAGTCACGACGAGTGCGAGGCACAGCAGGCCTATGCGACGACCCATAGACAAAGGTACGCACTCAATGACTATGAGAAGGACAAGAAGGCATATGCCGGCTAACAACCCGAGGTCATTCCACTTACCAACCAAGTTTACGGAAGGATCAGAGAATATTGCTGGCAGGATTTTTGCCCCAAAAAATATACTGATGAACTGGAATAGGATTGCAAAACATGCCGCCAACGAAACACTTGCAAGCAATAGGCGCACTGAACCAAGTCTGCGGAACAGGAAAAAAGATATAAGAAATGTACATGCGGCAATGACTGTAAAACAGATAGTATCTGTTTCAATGGAGTATCCAAGCAAGCCAACAGAACGGTCAGAGGACACGGCATAGGAGAGTATGTAAGCAAAAGGTAGAAGCGCGATGAGCCACGCTGCACGATACCCTTTCTTTCCAACCACGCCACCCAGACCCCCGCCAAGCACAAATAAAATGCCCGCAACGAGGATACAAAACGCTGCGACTGTTAATTTGCCTAGCTGCAGAGGAAACCACGGTGTCGGAATAATACTAACGAGAGCGAGAACGACGCCTGCCATATAGACGTAGCGTGCCCACACAAGGAGGGGCAACTTTTGCAAATACATTTTCATACGAACAGTATAGCGCGCAAACGCCCCGCGTTAAGCGGGGCGTCCACATCTCTGCGCGCGCGTATGTAAGCCGAATTCTGTATTCCACCAACTGGCGGAAGAATGTAATTTATCTGGGCCCCTCCTCACGGAGGGGCTCGAGCGGCTCCCAATCCCAACTAATGCTGGGAAGTACGGCCTTGCACCCGGACAGGAATTTAGCCGTTTCAGCCGGACTTAACCGGGTCGTTTCTGTTCGCATCCCTTTCGCCCGCAAAAAGCGAATGACAGGAATTACCCACGCAAAGCAAAGTCGCCTTTGCCGCGTGGCCTCGAGATAAAATCGAAGATTTTATTTTTCGAGGCTGCTGTCTTTTGTATCTCAATGAGATATGGTGTTCGGACTTTCCTCCCCGAGATAAAATCAGAGATTTTATCTCGGGGCTACATTCCAACGCGCTGGCACTATTGTACCACAATTTTTTGCCCTATGGCAATACCTTCAGCCTCCACATACCCCGCAGGGACTTCCAGCACATATCTCACCGAGGCGTCTGAAGGGAATATCTGCGGAGGCTGATGCTGTGAATAACTTTCAGGAGAAGCGTTTCTGACTATCTTTACGATCGAACCCTTGTCGTCGGCAAAAATCATATCAATAGAGAAATACATATCTTTCATCCAGAACCAGACCTTGCGTGCCGGATCAAAAATGAACAGCATGCCACGGCCTGTCGCAAGAGATGTGCGGTCAGACAAACCTTGCTGGCGCTGCGCGTCGTTTGAGGCAATCTCAACTTGAATACTTTTTTCACCAATCGTAATAATTTTCATAGGTAGTCCTGGGTTAGGTTGCAGCTGTGTAGTATGAGCATTGTATAGATACACGCACACACCAAGAGAAAACACTATGATGAGAGCCGCGACTATATATTTCATAAAGTAAGTGTAGCCCAGTCCTTTATAATTGGGTCAATAAAACGCCACTGCTCACGAATTTCATCCATAGATGGGAACAAGTCTTGATTGCCGCGCATTGCGGCAGAAATAAGCATCTCATATTCCGGTATTTTGTTTGGAGTCTCAGATACTTTTATTTCACTTCCATCCTTCAATGACACAACTACTTCTTTGGAAGAATGCAGCATAGCCTTTCCTCCTTCAAGTGTCAAAAAAGGAGTAATGATTTTGAAATACGTTTCTGTGTGAGAATGTGCAGCGACGCCTGGAATATCTGTATAGCCTTCATATTGAGAGCGGATGTTTTCTGAAGGTGTTGGTGGCGGTAATTTCCCCAAAATATGTGCGACTATCTGCAGCGCGTGGTTCTGTCCCACATCTCGGAGTGCCCCAAGCTGGTCGTATGACACTCCTCTTTTTTCAACTCCAAGCGTTTCAAAAAGTCGAACATGGATATGAGAAATATGTTCTCGCGCGACCGGAAGATTCTTCAACCCTCTCACCCAATCTTTTGCGAGATAATGGTCGACAAAAAATATATTGTGCTCGGGCACGATCGTCAGCAGCTGCGAGTACAATTCTTCAGCAACAGCTCCGCTTGTGCCAAATGGCTTTTCTATCAGTACTTTGCTGTCGACAGGCAGACGGGCACGACTCATGTTTTCAAACACTATTTTATACAATACAGGAGAGAGTGCTAGATATATAAGCAAATCGCCATCCGACGATTGCATCAACTTGGAAAAAATTGCGGCGTCTTCCGCGTCTCCCTGTAAAAAAATACATCGAGATAAAAAAGATTCTTCCGCATGCGGAAGCACTTCCTTTATATATGCACGTAGTTGAGCGTCATCCCACGCTTTGCGCGAGATACCAATAATCCTCATATCACTCGGCAATTCTCCCCTGTTATAGAGACCGTGGAGTGCCGGTAGAATCTTAAGCCGCATTAAATCTCCTGTTATCCCAAATGCGGCGAAGGTCATACGGATAGTCTACACGTATTTATCCCGTCTTTTATTTATCGCCCAAAGAATACGTTGTACGCAATTATATACACCACCATATAGGTAACAACGAAGGTTGCGCAGAATAAAAGGGTCTTTATAAGAAAATGAGAATTCTTGAATTTCCGTCTAAGAAGCGCGGTTGCCGTCAGAATCGCAACGATCAATGGAAGAAAATTCTTTGCAAATACTATTACAACACTCCCCGGGTCCGCAGTGAAACTCACGCCCGTGGCAATTGCTATAATGATCGCAAATGCAACCGCAGCGCCTATCCAGCACAGAAAACCATACAGGAAAGAATAGCCAGTCAATTGAACTGCTTTAAAAGATTTCTTAGCAATTTCAGTTTTTAGACCACTTGCTGGCTCACTCCCTTTGTCCATAAGAAAAACTATATCATGTGTAACGGTGCGGAGGCGGAGAGATTCGAACTCTCGGTGGGTTGCCCCACACACGCTTTCCAAGCGTGCGCACTAGACCGCTATGCGACGCCTCCGTGCTCGAAGAATATAACACAAAGAAAAATGGCGGCCTACATGAGGTCGCCGATGAGGTTGGGCTAGTTGTCGTTGCAAGGAAGGAAGGTCTTCGTCTTCGGGCTTTTCCAACGCTCAATACGCTGAGCTCGGATCGCCTTAACTTCTTCCTCGATTTTTTCCTTCCCAGTGGCGCCCACAAACCGCGGAGCAAGCGCTCTTCGTGCCCTAATAAGAAACGCTTGTTCTTGTGCCCTGATAGAAGCTTGTTTTTCGTCCATTACGAATATCTCCTTGTCCTTGTCTACAGTTATATACGCTACAAACATGTAGAAGGTTTCAGAAAAAGTTTGAGGCGGCTCCTTTTTGAGAAGCCGCCCCTTGTTAAACAAACTGTTGTACTTCTGCTACCCGCGCCAGCGACGGCTGCCCTTGCTGATGGGCTCCCTGAGGCAGGAGCTCTGCGACGGCATGGTGGTCCCGAAGACCGCCCTGTGCGCACTGGCTGCCGGCGCCACCGCAGACGATCTCTTGATGTCCGCTACATGGACCACCTTCAGGCGGCCGTACGCGATCTTATTGGCCGCACTGGCCAGCAGCATATCGCTGTTGCTTCCATCCGAGGTCTTGAGAGACAACGTCGTCATGAGCTAACTCCCCTATCAAAGTCCTTCATGCGCCATGCATGATTGAATATATTTTATACCACAAATTTGTATATGTCAAGTATGGGTAAAAAATCTATTGTGGCTGGATTTTAAAGGTATATAGTTATTCGCAGTACGCGTACCTTTTATACGAGCGTGATTCCTTCTACTCAATGAAGTGAATGGGGATCAAAATGGAAACTCAGAGGCCTGGAAAAATCGCCCTCGTAGACAACGCATGGCTTAGTGCCGCCGTACAGGGAATGGGCATCGGTAGAATATCTGCAGCTGGACTATATGGGATTCTCAAACACAAGGTCGGTCACGAAAGAAATTTTTACCAACGGCCAGTGATTACTCTGCATCCCTGCCTGGATGTACCAGGAAACCCGATCACAGAAAAGTTCAAGAAGACTGGTTTTCATGTAATCCACGCCGACAGCACGAACGAAGAAGACGACATGGCTCTGGTTGACGCTTTAAAAAGCGCTGACCCAAACTCGATTTCAGAGATTGCCATTGTAGGTGGCGACCACCGCTACGTTCGCCCTGCACTCAGAAAAGTACAGGAGATCGAGGCCATACACGGAAGAAGAACTGAGAACCGAGTGTGGTGGCTCACTACCGAATTTTACGGCTCCAGAGGTACGAGTTGTATTGGTAAGGAACTCCGCTCGTATTTCGAACGGGCAAGGTTTGGTCTTGTAGAACTCGCCGATTTCAAAAGACAGCTCGAATTCCGACCTGACGGTTAAATCAGGGTGAATACGAAAAAGCGCGGAGTCTATCTCCGCGCCCTTTCTTTATCTCCGGAGGTTTTAATAATCCATGCCGCCCATGCCCGGGCTAGGCGCATCATTCTTTTCTTCTTTTGGCTCTTCAGCGATAGCAGCTTCGGTTGTAAGGAGAATTGCTGCTGCAGACGCTGCGCGTTCAAGCCCTGTGCGAGTTACTTTTACTGGATCAACGATGCCAGCTTCAAGCATATCTGCAACAACTTCATCTTTTACTGCATCGTAGCCAGTGTTTCCTTTTCCAGCGCGAACTGCCTGTACAACAACACCTGCATCTTTATCTGCATTCATTGCAATCTGGCGCAGTGGCACATCAAGAGCTTTTACCAAGATGCCGTATCCTTCGCGAACATCTGCACTCATTGTTTCCGTTTTTTTCTTAGCAAGTGCGTCGCGTAGATCCTGTGCCACACGCACAAGTGCCGAACCGCCGCCTGCAACAATACCCTCTTCAATAGCAGCCTTGGTTGCATTCACCGCATCTTCGATTTTAAGTTTAAGATATTTCATCTCAGTCTCTGTTGCAGCACCTACGCGGATAACCGCCACGCCGCCTGAGAGTTTTGCGATGCGCTCCTGGATTTTTTCTTTATCAAACTTGCTTGCGTCTGCAAGTTGTCCGCGAAGCTGTTCGACACGCGCGCCTATTTCTTTCTTACCACCCTTGCCGCCGACTATAACTGTGCGGTCTTTGGTTGCGACAATTTTGTCTGCGCGGCCAAGCATCGGCAATGTTGCCTTCTCAAAGTTGAGACCTGTCTTTTCACTTATCACTTCTCCTCCTGTAAGAACAGCGAGGTCTTCAAGAATATCGTTCTTGCGGTCACCATAGCCTGGAGCTTTGACAGCAAGTACGTTAAAGCGACCCTGCAATTTGTTGAGGACAAAGGTTGTAAGCGCTTCGCCTTCTATATCATCAGCAATAATAACCAGATCCTTTTTGCCGCTTTCAGCAACTTTTTGAAGCAATGGGAGTATCTCTTGGATTGAAGAAACTTTCTTGTCGGTGATCAAAACCAGTGCGTCTTTAAACGAAGCCTCCATACGAGTCGTATCTGTCACCATGTAGGCACTGACATACCCGCGGTCAAACTCCATTCCCTCAACAACCTCCTTTTCAATACCGAGCGACTGTGACTCTTCAACAGTTACAACGCCGTCCTTCCCTACCTCCTTAATAGTGTCCGCAATGATAGTTCCAATTTCTTCAGATTCTGCAGAAATAGTTGCGACCTGTTTAATCTCTTCGTCATTTTGGATTTTCTTTGCAAGCGCTTTGAGCGCAGCGACCGCATCTTTTGCGCCCAGTTCAATACCAGCGCGGATTGCCATAGAAGAGTGTCCTGCCGCTGCAAACTTCATACCCTCATCAACAATTGCCTGAAGCAACACGACAGACGTTGTCGTTCCATCGCCTGCAATATCATTCGTTTTGCTTGCGACCTCCTTCACAATCTCCGCGCCCATGTTTTCAAACTTATTGCTGAAAGAGATTTCTTTCGCAATTGAAACGCCATCGTTAGTGATAGTTGGGCCACCGTAACCTTTGTCGAGTGCGACATTGCGGCCGCGAGGACCAAGGGTAACTTTTACGGTGTTTGCTGCGCGGTCGATACCGCTTTTAAGTGCTTTTCGTGCTTGTTCGTTAAAGAGAATTTGTTTTGCCATACAGATTAGAGAATGTAGCTGATATTATCTTCGCGAATAAGGTAATACTCGGTACCGTCGATCTTTACTTCGTCGTAGCCGTACTTGTTGAACATAATAGTGTCGCCGACTTTCACGCGCATTGGCAGGATCTTGCCATCGTTTGAAATTTTTCCTTCGCCTACCGCAACAACAACTCCCTGTTCTGGTTTTTCCTTGCTTGAGTCAGGAATAATGATGCCGAAGGAAGTCATCTCTTCTGCCGCTTTAGGCTTTACCAACACACGGTCGCCGTATGGGGTTCCGAGTGTATTTTTTTGTACTGAAGGTTTTACTACTTTTTTGACTGTCTTCTTTGCCGCCTTCACTACTTTCTTCTTTGTCTTCTTTTTCATAGAGAAATGCTTCATCTAGCTTATAAATAAGGCCTTCTGGAGCCTCCAAAATCGCATTAAATATAGAAGATACGCGTCTTTGGTCAAGATTGCGCCCTATGTATGGCTATGTTAGGCTAATTCTTAATGACGCTCGCAGGGATTCTTCCCTACATCCAAATAGTGCTTTCAGTCGCGCTTATTGTGTGCATCCTGCTCCAGCAAACTGGGGCATCTCTTGGTGGTGCATTTGGCGGAGACAACTTTAGCGCCGCATACCATACACGCCGCGGCATGGAGAAGTACCTCTTTTGGGCGACTACCGTCATCGGCGTCTTGTTTGCCGCATCGGCACTCATCGCTCTTGTCATTCACTAACTTCCCCGCTTAGCGGGGTAAACTTATATGCGTGCATTTTGGCGCAAACACTCTACAAACGCAGAAGCTACATATCGTTCATTCTCAGCGAGCGGTCGCGCCCTCTTTCTCTTTTTTGCTGCGCTCCTTATTGTAAGTAGTACTGGTCTTGTCTATATACTCAATGCGCGTCTACTTGTTGTTATCCCTACCCACGGTGGCTCGCTACACGAAGGTGTTATAGGGGCCCCTCGCTTTATTAACCCCATATTGGCAATATCAGACGCAGACCTAGATCTTACGAGCCTTGTGTATTCAGGCTTGTTGAGAGCAACGTCTGATGGCGGCTATACTCCCGATCTGGCATCCGACTACACCATTTCCCCTGATGGCCTGATATATACGTTCCACATACGTCCAAATGCCATATTCCAGAATGGCACTCCTGTTACTGCCGATGACGTTGTCTTTACAATACAAAAAACACAAGACCCTGAACTCAAAAGCCCTAAACGTGCAAATTGGGTTGGCGTAACAGTAACTGGAGTTGATTCGCACACAGTGCAATTTACCCTCAAGGCTCCGTATGCGCCGTTTATCGAAAACTTAACGCTCGGCATTCTGCCAAAAAGCCTCTGGCAAAATATCAGCGATGACGAATTCCCATTCAGTAATTTAAATACCTCACCAATAGGTTCGGGACCATTTAAAGTTTCCAACATCACTCGCACATCCTCTGGTATCCCCTCTTCATATAGCCTCAATGCATTCTCCCGCTACGTACTAGGCACAGCATATTTGGACAACATTACGTTTACGTTTTACCAAAACGATGACGATCTTGTAACCGCTTTGAAGAGCGGGGCTGTCGACTCAGCGAGCGGAATTTCGCCCGCTGCACTTTCGGCCTTGAAAGGCCTTACAGTAGACACCACCTCACTTAACCGCGTCTTTGCAGTCTTCTTCAATCAAAATCAGTCAGTCGTGCTCCGTGACGTAGCAGTACGCCAGGCGCTTAACAATTCGATCGACCGCAGCGCCCTTGTACAGCAAGTCCTCAATGGTTACGGTACCCCACTTGTAGGCCCTGTGCCCCCGAGTGTTATGAAAACTCTAGACGTGCTACCCCTTACTGCAAGCTCTACCCTACAAGCGTCACTTATTGAAAAGGCAGGAAAAACACTCGACGCAGCTGGCTGGACCATGGGCGAAGATGGCGTTCGTCAAAAAATCACGGGTACTGGAAAAACAAAGAAGACTCAGACGCTTGAATTCTCGCTTGCAACCGACAATGTGCCTGAACTCCGCGCCGCCGCTCAATACATCCAAAACGCGTGGTCACAGCTCGGTGTAAAAGTTACTACCCAGATTTACGATCAAGGCGATCTTTCGGAAAACGTCATTCGCCCACGCAAATATGATGCGTTGCTCTTTGGAGAAATTATAGGCCGCGAACTCGATCTCTTCGCATTTTGGGATTCCTCTCAGCGCAACGACCCAGGGCTAAACATTGCCATGTATGCAAATTCTACGGCAGACAAAGTGCTTGAACAGTTGCGCCAAACAAGCGACGAAGGCAAGCGAGCTTCGCTCTATGAGCAGTTCGACGCACAATTAAAAAAAGACATCCCCGCAGTATTTCTCTATGCGCCCGATTTCGTGTATATTGTACCCAAGGACTTACACGGGGTTGATCTTGGCTTCATCGAGACCCCCAGCGACAGGTTTTTGAGCGCCGCATTGTGGCACACGGACACCGACAAGGTATGGCCACCATTTGCACATTAGTGCAGTACAAAATTTTAGTATTTATTTATTCATCAGTAATTAGAACGTATGGAAGAACCGAAAAAGCCGTCCCAGCCGGGACGCACCGGGCGCGGGGCCCGACCAGCAGGATCACGTCCACAGTCCGGCAAAGGACGCGGACGCCGCAATGATTTCCGTCGTGGTGGACCAAAACCTCACCAGACACATCCGGTGCGCGAGATAAAAGAGCATACTCCGAGCAACTCAAACGGAGGTCCGGATGAAAAACCAGTCCCTCCACTTGAGGCTGGGAACATCCGTATTATTCCACTTGGCGGTGTGGAGGAAATCGGCCGCAACATGACAGCAGTTGAATACGGAGATGACATTGTAATCATCGACTGCGGATTCCAATTCCGTGAAGATGACACTCCGGGCATCGACTACATTTTGCCTAACACCCGTTACCTTGAAGAGCGTCGCGAAAAAATCCGTGGTCTTTTCATCACACACGGCCACCTCGACCACATAGGTGCTATTCCCTACATCATCGATCGTATCGGCTACCCTGCCCTGTATACGCGCTTGCTCACTTCTATCATGATCAAGAAGCGTCAGGATGAATTTCCTAACCTCAAACCTCTCACTATTCACGAAGTTGAAAAGAATGAGACAGTACGTGCAGGTAAATTGAAAATTCGCTTTTTCTCGGTGACACACACCATCCCAGACTCAATGGGTATCATTATCGAAACTCCCCACGGCAACATTGTTGCAACGGGCGACTTGAAGCTCGACCATATAAACGGCGTACCTACTGAAGAAGAAGAAAAAGAGTGGTCAATCTTCAAAGACATGAACGTCTTGATGCTTATGGCCGACTCAACCAACTGCGAGGAGCCAGGCTTCTCTCTCCCAGAGCGAACTGTGCGCAAAAATATGGAGGAGATTATTTCGACCACGAAAGGCCGCCTTATTATCGGCACCTTCTCTTCTCAACTTGAACGTCTCATCCACATCATTGAAACGGCAGCAAACTGTGGCAAGTCTATCTTGATCGAAGGTCGCTCAATGAAAGTCAACATCGACATAGTGAAGCAGCTCGGCATGCTTAAAGTGCCTGAAAAGACTTTCATTGGTCCACAGGAACTTGAGGCACTTCCCGACAACAAGATTCTTATCTTGGCGACAGGTGCACAAGGCGACGAATTTGCTGCGCTTATGCGTATCGCGATGAAGACGCACAAGAACGTCAAAATCAAACCAACCGACGTGGTACTTCTTTCATCATCTGTTATCCCAGGCAACGAACGTTCAGTTCAAAAACTTAAAGACAACATCTCGCGCCAGGGTGCAAAGATCATTCACCGCAAGACGATGGATGTCCACGCATCGGGCCACGCAAACCGCGACGAGCTTGTATGGATCCACATGCACGTGAACCCTCGCTTCTTTATGCCGATGCACGGCTACCACTACATGCTCCGCACGCACGCTGAAATCGCAAAGGCCTGCGGCCGCCGTGAAGAAGAGGTTATCGTCCCCGACAACGGTACGGTTATTGAAATCCGCGACGAAGGCCAGAGCCTTGTCCGTTTGAAAGAGATGGCACCTAACTCACTTCGTTTGGTGGACGGCTTCTCTATCGGCGACATCCAGGAAGTAGTTATCCGCGACAGAAGCGTCTTGGCGCAAGAAGGAATGTTCGTGATTATCGCAACAGTAAATCCAAAGAATGGCCGCTTGCGCAAATCTCCTGACATCATTTCCCGAGGCTTCGTCTACCTCCGCGAGAACCAGGAACTCCTCCAGCAAACTCGCCTTATCGTTAAGAAAACAATCGAAGACACAACCAAGGGCATGCAGCCGGTAAACTTCGACTACGTCAAAAACAACGTCACCGACGCCGTCGCCCGCTTCCTCTTCGAGAAAACAAACAAACGCCCTATCGTTATTCCGGTGGTGCTTGGTGTTTAAATAGAATTATCTTAGGGCCTACTTGACCTATACTCTTAAATGGGGTATAATACGAGTAGGCTCTTTGTAATGTACTACTCAATCCGTCGCAGCGAAAAATGGCTATGAATATGGCCCTTCCTCGCTACGACGGAACCATTCCGGTGCGTCCTAGCAAGAGACCCGCAAGTAGGTTACCGAACGCGACGTCTGTATTGGAGGACTAGCTATGAAAAACGAAGCTACCCTTTCTCAAGTTAAGAAAGTTCTCAATCTTCTCGAAGGGCTCGACGCTGAACAAGCGAACCGAGTTCTCGCGCGAATCGGGAGTGAAGCAGCCGGCGTCCGCAAGGAAGGATCGGTACCTCATTACAGCTACGCCGCCCCTGCGAAAGTAGAGGGTGCGTGGAAAGTAGTTCTGAAGACGGTTCCGCACAACGAAATCTTCTTCACTATCGCCCACAACGTCTACGGTAACCACATCAGGCACCATCGGTGCCGTTATCAGTTGCGTTGCTGGAGGGGATCTCCTCTGGGCAACGTCATGAGTTGTGGGCGGTGGGATCCGGGGGATGAAAATCCCAACCTGCTCTTCGAGACACTTATCGAGGAACCCCCGCACTGGGAATGCAACTGCTGTTGGCAGCAAACTCTGGAAAAGGCTGGGGTTGAGATTGCCAACGCTGACAAGCCTTTCGCCGCAGGATCGCACTGGCGTCGGAAAAAGGTCGCTGGAGAATATCGTGCAGAAGCCTTCGGGTTCGATGTTCTCGAACCCACAGCCACCTCAAACTAGCTAGTACCATTAAACGCTCGGGAGAATAGCGTCCAACTCCAGCCCCATACCAACCGGTGTGGGGTTTATTCTTTCCAGTAGTTTTGGGAGTCTAGACAAATCTAAAAAATACTGTATTTTAGAGCCATTCAACTGCCGCATTTCGCGGATGGAGGGTTGAAATGGACTTTGATTTCAGAAAGACCTTCGGGCCTTTGTTCAAGAACTATCCCATGATGTGGTTTATCGCCGGCCTCGCGGAGATCGTCCTCTTCATCTGGATCTTCATCAGCCCCTTCGACGACGGCTTCGATACGCGTCGCATCCAGGCCATGGTGTTCATCCCCTTCGTGATGCTGCTGCTGGCTATGACACACAGATACGGCGAAGCCCTCCCTGCTGTAAGGTTCTGTCTTCTCGCCAACAGCGTCACATTGGCGACCGACAGTGCCCTCTCAATGCCGACGGAGATGACCAGCCTCTTTGGGCCGGTACCCAAGTATCCCCTATATGGATACAGCGTGGCTTCTTGGCCAACACTGGCGACACAGCTAGGCATGGTCCTCCTGATGCTTCTAGTGCTTCACTTCTTCTTGAAGAAGCGGCGCGAAGGCTGCTGGGCATGAACGCAATACGACCACCGTCCGGCTTCAAAACCGGACGGCTTTCTTTTTTCCACTTTTACAAAGGACGATCTTTTGTAAAAGAAAAACCTCTGGATGTTGAGTCCAGAGGTTCTTTGTATGTGTTGAGGATTCTTACCGACGAACCGCCAGCTTGAGCCAGCGCACCGCGATGAGCTCGTGGAGCACGAACCCCAGGCCAGCGCCGATGAGAGTCCCAGCGACGAAGTTGCCGAGGCCGAAGCCCAACAACGCACCGAGTCCAGCCGCCACGAAGCAAATCGCGCGCCGCGAAGAGTGCACGCGGATGAACGTCGCGGCGATGAACTTCGACGCAGACATCATGGCGACGTCGAGAAAGCTGGAGATTGCGCCGATGATGGTCGGCGAAAGTTTCACCAGCCACCACAGACCTTTCAGCCCCAGGTAGATGACGTTGACGGGATTACCGTCGCGCGCCATCTCCCAGTACATTGTCTCCGCGCAACGAAGTCTGTCTTCGTATTCGGAGTCGGTCATCTCCGCGGGGCGCCTGAGAGACTCAAACGATGCCCAGGTTCCGAACGTCAAGCTGGCGGCTGGCCAGAAGCAGAAGACGCCGTAGAAAGCCCCCCATACGATACCGTCCATGCTTATCCCCGCTGTCCTGTCGAGAAAGCCGACACTGACCAGCGCGACACCAAGCCCAAGGATGGATGTGGCGCATGCAGCTGACATGCCCACCCAGCACGCCATGTAGGTCCGCCAGTAGGCACGGTTGGGCTGCCAGGTGATGGTTGCACGCCAGGAGTCGGCGACGCCAGCGCAGAACTGTCGGAAGTCGATCGTCACATAGGCGACGATGCCTCCCGAGAGCATGCCGACGGCGGCACACCACCAGCGCAAGGTCGGTGACCAGTAGGTGCTGAGCTCGAGGCCACCGAGCGAACCGATGAGGGCGCCAAAGGCGCACACAACGGCAACAAGCCAAGATTCGCGCTTCATTTCACTTCCTCCATGTAGGGCTCAAACACAGTGTTAAAGAGCCGGTTTAACTGGAATGTTTATACTAGGCATTATAGACATTGTCAATCATACTTACCAAGGACTGTCCTCAGTAATTGTGCTTGGGGTGTAATTGTGGCAAAATATCCTCGCTCTAACTAGAGAGGATGATCTTTGCCGCACATGCCGCTCGACGCCTTACACCCCCGCAAATCTGGGGGCAAAGCGAGAGGACACTTGTACGTTCTTGCTGTACAAGAGAACCAGGTCGACGCGCCCAAGAAACCTCGGAGGGTCTGGGAACGACCGCCTCCGTATAAAATTCGGGACGTGGGCGCGATGAGCACACAGCCCATCAATTCCCCCACACCGGCCGGAATTCGCTCAGGAATTGATCGATTTCGGGCTCGTTATGGCGACTCGTTCAAGACATAGTAGCGGCACCACGCCGCTATTTTCTTTTATATTAACGCAAGAGTTTCTCTAACTTTTTCTCACTCACTCCCCTCTTTAATGCATCGCGGAGTAACGCGGCACGCTTTTGACGCGTAGACCCTTCGAACTTAGATTGCTTAACGTAGTGTTTGCTTTTGTTGTTTATACGAACACCACTCGCCTTCAAGTATGAGCCGTAGTCCATCAACGCCGCGTAGAAATCCCTTGGCTCCATCTTCGACTTTTTCAAATCTCGCTCTATTAAAGGCAAAATCTCGTTATCTGCAATCTTCTTCTCTTGGGAGGCTGAACCTCCCAAATTTTCCGGCGAGGTCCGACCTCGCCTAAAATAATGATGAAGAAAAACTGTACGAATGTTAGTTTCGATAAAGACTTCGGGTCTATTGTATGAAAATACTGAGACTGCTCGGGCAGTATAAGGGCCAACGCCTGGCAGGCTCTCGAGAAATTCTGTGGTGAATTTTCCGGCAAGGTCCGACCTCGCCACAACCACCTTAGCGGCTTGGTGGAGAAACTTTGCGCGGCGGTTGTAGCCTAGTCCCTGCCATTCTTTAAGAACGTCTGAAAGAGATGCTTTTGCCAACGCAGAAAACGTTGGGAAACGTTTGAGAAACGCCTCGTACTTAGGTATCACCCGCGCAACTTGAGTCTGTTGCAGCATCAATTCAGACACTAAGATCTTGTATGGGTCGCGTGTTTTGCGCCACGGAAGATGCGTTCGCCCAGATTTTTTATAGAAGCTTTTTAGCTCTCGCAACATGCAAAACTATCATAACAAAAACCCCCTGTTGGGGAGGTTCTTGTTTCTGCTGGCTCCAGAGGATTTCTCCTCAACTACGACATAGGACTCGGTATGGATAAATGATATTCTGATTCTGAACTATGTCAAACCCTTTTCCGCTAGTACAGCCAACAGAGGGGGGTCGAACCCTCGACACAGGATTACCGAGTCCTATGTCGTAACCATACTGTTGGCTTATTCCATCGCATCGGTACGTGCGATGGTGAGACAACAATATCAAATACAGTACTGAAATAATTTTAAAATTTACATAACAAAAACCTCCCTGGTCCGCCAAGCGGCGGAGAGGGAGGTTTTTGAAAGGGACAGAATTACTGTGCCTTTGGGCGTGCGTCAGAAACTGTGAGCATGCGACCACCGAAGTCCTTGCCATTCCACATAGAAATAGCGGCGTCGGCGCCAGCATCATCTGCCATTTCAACGAAGCCGAAGCCACGTGAACGACCAGTTTCGCGGTCAGTAACGATAGATGCCGAAGCAACTTCGCCTGCCTGTGCGAACGCATCGCGGAGCTCGTCACCCGTAGTACGGTATGGGAGTCCGCCGATGAACAATTTGCGTGCCATAATGCGCGAATTCAAAACAACTAAATAAGATGTTCTGGTAAGGCGACCCTCCGAACTTCTTCCGCGCAAACGGACCTCGTGGAGATACTTACTTGAACATTAGTAGCATAGCACATCTATATGAAATTGCAAGTAAATCTTGATCAAGAAAAAATGATTTATTTGTTCGTCAGCTTTGCGTATACGACGAGACGTTTGTTGTATGAATGAGCGGCTGCATCCCACGCACCGTCACAGGTAATAAGCACAAGCTGTGAAGGCCCTGCCTGAGAAAAAATGACGGACACTGGCGCAGAGTCGAGATTGTACTGCGCAGTCTGCGTAACGATGTAAATAAGAGTTTTTCCTGCGCTGTCCGCGACAGTTATGTAGTCCCCCACTTTTACATCAGAGAGATGTTCGAACACACCTGACGTAGTGAGTGCGTTGTTTACATGGCCAGCCATAACTGCGTTACCTACAGCGCCTGGTTTTGAACCTAGTGTGTACCAACCAATGTTTTGGAAGGACTTAGGGGTTTCCATCGAGCCGTCATCTTTTTTACCAACCTGTTCAATGTTCGCATCGACTCCAATGCTTGGAATTTTTACATGCGTTGGAGTGATAGGAGTTGTTGTGGCCACCAACGAAACATTAGGAAAGGCCGAAGCAAAACCTTGAGAAGAACCGAGGGTCCCTAACGGTTGAAAGGCAGTCTGCAGAGCATCTGTTCCACCAACATAATTAAATGCTCGCGAAAAAAGATTCACTGCTCCTATAAGGATCACTAGGCTTCCGATTGCAATCAGGACCCAGCGCGCCAAAGTAGAATGCTTAGCCAAGTGTGACACTGATAGCTCTTTTGACATAAGGTGCGACGTAAATTCCTGCGCCGATCAAGAGTGCGAGAGCGAACGCGAGCACTGCGCTATCCTGCGGACCAAAACCAGTGTTAGGTAAGAATGCTGGAATGAAGTTAGAGGTGAGTGTTGGCGTGCCTGGGTATGTGATAGCAGTTGCACCGTTTGCCACAACGTTGATGGTGCAGTGTGCAGTTTGAACACCATTGTTAACCATGACGGTCTGGACACCTGTGCTTTGGAATACAGTTGTGTAGGAAGGACCGATGTTTAATGTAGTGCGGTCAAGTGTGGTCCATGTGTACGCGTTGGAATTGCCGCCGGCAGCCGTGAAAGTTGCTGGCTGTCCTGCCGCAACAGTCTGGTACGACGGGCTGCATGTAAGCAGATACTGTCCGTACGGACCTTGGTACGGAACAACTGGCGCAGGACAACCTGGGTTGCCGTACACTCCTGAGATGCATGTGTTTGTCGGCGCTGGAGGAGTGTTTGAAAGTGTGATTACGCAAGAAACAATTTCGCCGCTCAAACGAGTAAAACCTGAGCAGGTGTTTGAATAGTAAAAGTAGTAGCCCGAGCTATTCGTACTTGCAGTTACCGAGTAGCTGCCGGGGATAAATGTAACTCCGCGAGTCTCGCCAGTAAAACCAGAAGCGTAGCTCAAGTTGGCCCCACTTGTGTTATTGATGTATCCCGCCATATAAGGCGAAGTAGCTGTCACAGTCACGATCGGCGCATTGGAAGGCTGGGAGACGCCGGGGGCAAGCACGGTTGTAATGACAACCTGCGAATTGGGGCTAGTCTGCGCCAATGCAATAACTGGAAGTGCGACTATAGATATAGAAATGGCTGCTGCAGCAAAACGGCGGAATGTCATAGGGAATAAGGGTTGTTATTAAGAATATGTAAGTAATTAGTGCACACGGCACATGGAGCTAGAATGAACCCGCCGCGGTGGGTGAACCTAGCCGAAAGATTACCACTTTATTTTGAAAATGCAAGACCAGCCTGCTGGTCGGCAAGGCTTAAAATCCAGGGATTCCACTGACCCCTTGAGACGCCAAAAACGCAGGGAGGACGAAAGGTATTACTACCAACGGAAGGATAAGAAACGACAAGGTAATGATGCTGCTCCACAAGAAATACTTGCGCATTTTTTCTGCTGATTTGTAGGTAGCGTCGAGCTTCTGTTCGATTCGGTCAAGTTGTTCATTCATATTCTGCAATTATAACCTACCCTGCGATAGAAATTGCGACAAAAAGTACTGCCGCGCCCACAAGAGTCATGAAGGTAGTCCAGAAGGTTGGATGGACATGATGGCTTTCAGGAATAAGATCCGAAGCTCCTATGTAGAGGAAGAAGCCGGCAAAAAGTGCCAGCAGTAGTCCGAGCCACGCAGCTGAAACCGTAAAGAAAAGTGTGAGTATGATACCAGCGACTGGCGCAATAGCGTCCACAAAAAGCCAGCGTATTGCTTGGTTCTTCTGTCCTCCATGACGGACCACGACGTTTACCGTGTTGATACCGTCTGAAAAATCGTGAGCCAATACTGCCGCTGCAACAATAAATCCAACCACTGGGGAGACCTGGAAGGCCAAGCCGATACCTACACCGTCAAGAAAACTGTGTACAGAGAGAGACCCTGCGCGCGCGTGGCCTCGGGAATGACCATGTTCTGCATCGTCTGCGTGGCCATGGCTATGAAGCACTAAAAGACGGTCGAGTAATAGATAAAGCAAAAAGCCCAATGCGATAAAACTAGTTACGGTAGAAATGTCGTGCGACTCTCCTGCAAGTTCAATGGCCTCAGGTATAAGATCAAAAAACGCAACTGCTATAACAGCGCCGGCGCTAAAGCCGAGGATAAGATGCAGTCTGTCGCGGAGCTTAAGTGCGAGCATACCGCCAATTATCGTGGCACAAAATGCTGCAATGGAAATTAAAATCAGTGTCATAAAAAATAATTAATTACTAAGAGCATCGAGCACACAGACCGAATAATTCTAGCGAGTGACTATTGATGCTTTTGAATGAAGATGCGTTTTTAGCTGCTTTCGTAAGGGCTGTTTCGAGTGATGGGTCAGAAAAATCTTCTACCTTCTCACAGTTTGTACACACAAGGTGGTGGTGGTGCTTCTTCCCTATCGAAAGTTCATAGTGTGCGTGCCCATGACCAAGCTCTGAGCGCATAAGAATATTTGCTTCTGTAAGCGCTTCAAGGGAGCGGTACAAGGTGACCGTATCTTGCTTTCGCTTCAACTTCTTTTGAATTTCTGCAACGGTAAGAGGCTTGTCCTCTTTCTGAAGCAGCTCAAGTAAGGCAATCTTGCCCGGCGTTGCGCGGAACCCAGCCTTTTGAAGTAGAGTTTTGTACTCGCCTTTTTGCATACCAGAGAGTATATATTAAATGCAATTTATTTGCAAATACTTGACGAGTATATGTATGTGGATATATATTCGCTTGTATGAATAAAAGCAAATTATTTGCAATAATTATTAGTAGTGTCGTATTAGGTACTGCAGGTATTGTATACGCGCAGACCTACTCTGCCCACGGCGCTGGTTCGCCTGTACTTGAGATAACAAAGCCTGCTCAACCAGTGTCGAGCATAGCACCTATAGGCGCCCAGCGTGTACCGTTTACAAAAGTCGACCTAACAGCGCGAGGAACAGATATACAGGTCGACGAGATCACAGTTATTCAAACCGGCTTTGCAAATGACGACGCGCTTGAAGATATTCTATTTCTTGATTCGGACGGAGAAGAGATTACTGTGCCAATCGTTATTCCTGTAGGCACTACCTTACACCTTACAGTGGCAGCAAATATAGCAGATGACGCTGAAGAATTTGCCGGTCAAGCTCCTTCCCTAACAATCACAAACATCTCTGCTTCTGGAATTATCTATCTGAAACAAGACTAATGGTGGTGGCTATGGCTCTGATGAGTTGCGAGCGCATCTCGATGTTTTTCAAGGATAAAAGAAGCGACGAAAGTAGTTATTGGAACGGCAAGAATAAGACCAATACTGCCCATGAGTATCCGCACGATCTCGCTCGCAAACAGCTCGCTATTGAGCATCGAGATAAGGCTCGCGCTGGATGAATAGGTTTGTTTAAGAAGCAACAGCAGAGGCAACGCCACACCCACATACGCTATCGCGAGTGTATTTACCAACGCCCCAATATGTTCTCGTCCAATGCGTATTGCGCGCTTATATACTTCAGCTCGACTCATATGCGTTCCTGCTCTGAATAACTCTTCCACGGCTATCGCCTGACCGATGGCAATGTCGTACAGCACTCCCAAAAGGCCTATCATAATGCCGCCGAACAACAGACCGACCATGTCTATATTTCCTTTAGTGTTGAAATTAAGATATACGTTTTCTTCAGTCGCAAATCCACTGAAATTGCCTGTGTGTATTACCCAATACGTCGCGAGCCCTGTACTAGCAACCGTTATAAGCATACCTATGACAGCAGAGCTGGTTGTTCTATTGAAACCATGGGTTATGTACGAACCAAGAATAATTATCAAAGAAGCTACTCCGACACTCACAAATATTGGAGAGTGCCCTCCTAATATTCCCGGCAAGAGAACGTAGAAAATAAGGACGAGACTGCCCAGCAAACTAGACAGACCCCTGACACCCTGCAAGCCACCAAACACAAAGAGGAGCACGAGGAACGCGAGCGTAAGACTAATGAGCAAGTCGAACCTATACGCATCTGAAACCGTCCAATATTCAGTGCCGTCAGATGTGATCATGTGACGTACAAAGAACATATCGCCTGTTTCTAATTGAGTAAAATCATTTTGAAACGTAGTAACCTGGCCCTTATCCGGACCATCCAGAACTTCTACCGTAAGCATTTGGATTTTTGAAGGCGTGTCAGTTCCAGGGATGATAGCGTTTTGCGTCTGTGTTGCCTCAAGCACCCGTGCTCGTTCAATACGAACAGTGTCAGGTACAAGCTCTGCTTGAGCATATACGCACAAAGGCATCGCCCCCAACAAGAGTACGATGCCTATAAAAATGTGTGTTACGCGCTTCATGCGAAGCAAGAGGGATTATTGAACTGAGGTTGTACTGCTTGCCGCTGCGTTTGTCTTGACTGGCTCTATTTTTGCTAAGCCCTTAATTATTACGTTTATGTCTGCGCGAGCCGCTTTGAGATCTGTCTCAACTGTTTTCAAGTTAGTGCGAGCTGCCTTAAGCGCCGCTGTATTTGCCGCCATCTGTGTGCTGTCGCCAGTATCAGGCGCGAGTGAGGCTGTCGAGGAGACGCTTGCTTGTGCCTGCGTGTTTGCGTTGGTTATCTTTGTGGCCAAATCATTAAGTGCCGTTTGGAGAGCTTTTGTATCAGCGCCCGCATCTGTCGCAGCCTGGACACGAGCAGCCAGTTTGTTACCAAGTGTTTGCATCATGGTTGAGATGGCAACTGCACGGTCTGCGGCAGCTGCAATGCGGATCTGTGGCAACACAAGCGCGTACACACGATACGACTGAGTGATGGACTGTATGTCGGCCTTCAAAGTTGCCTCGTCGGTATCTGCTTGGATCTTGCTATCTAATGCCTGGAATGCGCTTGTCTGTGTCTGAACAGCATTTGCCAAACTCTGCTTGAATGATGGAGTTACTTGCTGCATTGCTTGAACGCGCGCATTTATTGAAGTAAGTGCATCAACGCGGCGCTGTAATTCTTGGTGCGCCTTGTCTTTTTTCTTAGTCATTGCGGCGGTTGCAGCGGCACTTACTGTCGCATTTACAACTGGAGTCTTAACTGTTGTGCTTGCAGTAGCATTTACACCAGTCTGTGCAAACGCGAGTGCTGGAGTAAGAGTTGCGAGACCGAGCAATAGTGAGAGTGTGTAGAGTAGTTTTTTCATATTACTGGCTTATCTGCTTATCATTCATGCTTGAATCGACATCCGATGCGTCGGTTGTATATGCACTCAACTGTGCATCGATAGCTGCGCTGTCTTGTGCAATGGCCGCATCAGAAGCGTCGCTTGATGCGCTCATACCGTTAATAGGGGCTACCTCCTGGGTTGAGGTAGCGTTCTGATTTCCAGTCATAGGATTATTTTGTTTGTGTGTGAGCCAGCCGCTCCACCACAAAAGCCATGCGAGGGCGGCGACAACTATTACTGCAATACCCCATTTAATTGCCATAGACATAGTATTTCTTTAGTGCTTAGTCGTAATTTCGAATAATACCGTCAAAGTATACTACAATTTCATTGCTTGAAATATATCATTTGGGTTTCTCCCCCAAGCCACGTGGTAGCGCTACTTCCAGAGACAGGAAATTGTTCTCCTAAATATTTAGGAGTGCGGCCAATAGCCAGGTCAAATGCCGCTTTTAAAGACGCGGGAATTTCTCGCAAAGAATTGTAAAAATATTTTTCTCCTTGCGAAGCATCGACGCCGTAGGCATCAAGGCCAAGCGTCCGAGCAATAAACAAAGCTCTCGGCAAGTGATAGTGCTGCGTTATAACCAACACGCGTGTGACTCCAAATACATCGTGCGCTCGATACATACTGCTGTATGTATCGAAGCCTGCATAATCAAGAAAGATATCTTCTTGCGGGATACCAAGCGCGAGGAAGTATTTGCCCACTGGATACACTTCGTCATACTGAAGCGTACTGTTGTCGCCAGTTACTAAAATTTTTGAAACAATGCCGGATTGGTAGAGCACTGCGGCGCGGTCGGCGCGCTCTTTCATGACAGCGGACAAGGTGCCGTTGGACATAACAGAGGCACCAAGCACAAGGGCTACCTGAGCCTTAGGCGGAGTGTCTTTGCCGCTGTATATAAAGCGGGCGGTTGAGATATCAACGTACGCAACAACAAGCACGCACCCAAAAACGAACAGGAGGAGTGCGAAAAATGTCCATTTCAGTAGTCTCTTTACCACAGCAGTAAGTATACTTTGGCTTCGCCTACATTAGTTCTTCGTCTAACGGGACCACTTCTGTCATTTGCATCTGAGGTGCTGGAATAATGCAGAGCACTTTGCCTGCGATTTTAAAATCTTCTTTCAGAATGATGGGCTTAAATTTAGGATCTTTTGATTCTGGCCAAAGAATGACCATCCCCTCGCGCTTTTCCAAACGTTTAACTGTGACCATGTCATTTACTATTGCGGCAACTCTGTCACCGTTTTGCACATCCTCAGTAAAACGAATAAGGACATAGTCGCCGGTGTTAATACCTGCGTCGTTCATACTGTCGCCGATAGCGCGCACCGCAACGATGTCACCGTCCTCTTCATCAACAATGCGTTTGTCGACTTCTAGAAATTCATCAGCGCCTTGAGTGTTCTGTGCAAAAACGCTGAGGTCGTCGCAGCCAACGTTGGCGATAACGGGTATACTTACTGTCCCCCACGCACCATCCACGTTACGCAGCTCTATATTACGAGAAGCGTTTTTGCGTCGGACTATGTAGCCTTTGCGCTCCAAAATGTCTAAATACTGTGTAACCGTGCGGAGCGAATTGAAACCGAGTGCGGAGCGAAGCTGTTCGAGTGTTGGAGACTGATTTTGCGTGTACATGTAATCCCGAAGGGTGCTAAGTACTCGCTGCTGCTTAAACGTGAGGAGGTTTTGTATTTGCATACACTTAGAATAACACAAGTTTGTGTATGCAATACACAAGACACACTAGTATGTGGATATCCCTACTCTAGTGTTCGTGATGTGTGTGTTTGTGATGTGGGCCTTTGGTAAAAAGCTGGTCGAAGCGTAGCTTTGCAAAACCAAACAAATAGACAATTTCCAAAATACCGAAGGTGTTGATAAGAAGTATGGCAACAAACCACCATGGCTGGGCGTTGCGTGCTGAGTGCCACAGCGCCAGACCCTTCCATACGAGTGACCAAAGAGCTGCTAACGCCATCAATCCTAGTAAGGGACCAGCCCAGAACGGAACATTGGTAAACCACCCCTCGTTCATCCCATAGTAATGCATATACATATGCCGTAAGTATACAGCACAGAAGCTTGAGAAGGTCTAGCGGCCCAAGATAAGGGTGCGGCGGATCTGGTCGAACTGAGCAACAAGTGCTGCGTGGTCAAACGCGGTGCGCGTTCCAGCTGGATAGTTTGCGAGCTGAGTTGAATGGATCATGTAACGGATTGCTGTGCATGGCATAGTGCCTGGAATTGCATAGACGATCTCTTCATAGAGATTGCCTGCCCCTGCACCACCACCAGTGGCTACTGAATACTCAACACTGTTCTCTGTAACTGTGCCTGGGTTCTTTGCGTCATCGAGGAAAAGAGATGCGGAACACGCAGTTGCGTCTGACAGCTGTTCAACTGAAACATAGGTGTCTGAACTTAGGTTCGTGCCTGTGGCCATTGTTGTCGGAATAGTAAATTTTACGCCATTGATTTCTAAGCCAGGGCCCATAGCCTGATATTGATACGAAGCATCCGCTGTGTAATCCATTGGGTAAAGAATCGAAAAACCAAATTTAGATGAAGCATAGGCCTTCCAGCTTTCTTGTTCGGAAGTTCGAGCGCTTACTTCAATGCAACCCGTATATGTTTGTTTCCCTTTTTCTTCTACAAAAGCTGTGTTGCCCTTATTCCAAAATACAAACGATTCGTCTTTGTTTGCATATCGTGCGCCACTTGCAGACATTGCGTGCGGCACTGTCATAGCGCTGCCGTCAGTGAGTTTAAGAGTTACTACGTCTTCAAAATACGAAGCTGTAATTGTTTTTCCTCCATCACACAAATAATTAGCAGTTGCTATTGGGGTACCAAGCGAAGCCTGGCCTGACCCAAGCAAATTAGAAAGCGGCGGAGTATTACGATACACCCATGCCACAAGACACAGTGCAATAAGTACAACAACAACAATGACAGTAGTAATAGTCGCGCGTCCGCGCAGAGATGGAACATGTTCAGGAGCCATGTTCCTAAGTATACCAGGGACTAACGTGGTTTATACGTGAAGGCTGCAGAAACGCAGCGAAGGCACTTTTCCTGTTTGGGGCGAGTCTTGAGGTAGCGGTTACCGCAGAGGCAGATAAAAATCTGAGTCTTGTTTGGCTTTTCTATCCAATGGCCGTCCTGCTGGAAGGTTTTATGTGGACCTTGGAGCTGTGCATTAGCGCGTGGCTTAACAACCTCCAGTGTCGCAAGAGGTTTCTGTGCCAACTTCTTGGCAACTACTTTTGTTGATGAGGTTATTTTCTTAGTTTGCTTCTGCATAGTTGTTTAGCCTTCGATGAAGGTAAGGGCCTTGCCGCGCTTCCCTGCTCGGCCTGTACGGCCAATGCGGTGGATGTAGTCTTCGTGTGTCGAAGGAAGGTCGTAGTTGATGACGTGTGAGACGCCGCTGATATCCAAGCCGCGTGCTGCAACGTCTGTCGCAACGAGGACGTTTACATGGTCTTTCTTGAAGAGGTCGAGTGCGCGCTGGCGACCGTTCTGTGTTTTGTTGCCGTGGATAGACTCAGACTTAAAGCCTTTCTGAGTAAGAGTCTTCGAAAGTTTCTCAACACCGTGCTTGGTGCGGCCGAAGATAAGGACCTTGTCAAAGCCAGGCTGGATGAGAAGGTCGTGGAGAACAGTGAGCTTGTCAGTGCCACGAGGTACACGGACGACATCCTGTTCAATAGACGCGGAAGACTCGCGAGTCTTTACAGAGATGCGTACTGGGTTGTGCAAAAATGCACCGATGAGTTTTTCAATTTCAGGAGAAAGTGTTGCTGAGAAGAAGAGCGTGTGGCGAGGTGTCGGCATAAGCGAAAGAATCGCGCGCATGTCGTTAATGAAGCCCATGTCGAGCATGCGGTCAGCTTCATCGAGCACTACTGTTTTAAAAGTTGAAAGGTTAAGGGCTTTGCGTTCAAGCAAATCTTTAAGGCGTCCTGGTGTACCAATAACAAAGTTTGGTTTGCGGCGGAGCTGTGAGATCTGTGGACCAATGCTTGCACCTCCTACGCAGATAGCGTGGTAGATACCGAGGCCTGGAGCAAAACCGCGGAGCTCGTCACCGATCTGGACAGCGAGTTCACGTGTCGGCACCATAACGAGAACTTTCTCGTCGCGATTCTTTAAGATTTTATCGATAAGAGGAAGGAGGAAGGTTGCAGTCTTTCCGGTACCTGTGTTGGCAATACCAACAACGTCAGCGCCAGTAAGTACTTCTGGAATTGCGCGGTCTTGGATAGGAGTTGGGTGCGTATATCCCTTCGCTGCAATGTTTGCCTTAATGCGTTCATCAAAAGCAAAATCTGCAAAGGTGTGTGTTGGGATAAACTCAACAACCTTCTCTTCAACAATAGTCTTGTTTATAAAACGAGATGGGTCAAAAGAGGAAGCTTTAAAGCCACCCCTGCCGCGCTGAGGTCCGCGATTACCTCCCCCTCTGTATGGAGGACGTGATGAAGAAAAAGGCCTGTTTCCAGGCTTATTTCCAAAGCGTTGCCCGCCTGTGGGGCGGGTTTTATTGCCCATATATGCCATTACCTATAATAGTAATATATTAGGCCATTTTTGTCAAATCCCCCTCGTTTCTACTGATACTGGATAAATGATGGAGCTGGCGTGAGCTTGAGAACCTCTGCAGGAGTGAGCATTGCCTTGCTTGGAGGCAGGAGATCGTTCTTGTAGAAAAGCTTAAAGCCTGTGAACTGTACTGGTTCAGACGCAACAACCGAGTTGTAGGTATTTATTTTCTTCGCGCCAAATCCCCACCCATCCATGTCCATAATAAATTGCACTTCGGGTAATGGCTCAATCAATTCAGTATTTTTAATCATGCCTTCGGTAAAGCGATGGAGAACTATAATTTTTGGAGGTAGATTATTAAGCTTCACCAAATGTGCGAGATAGTCCGCGGCCCAGTTAATGTCTGCAGCAGACATTGTGCCGATCACATCCCCTGGCGGTATATTGCCCGGCATGTCGAACTCTGGGTCGAGCGCGAGGTGTACGTTTGGCATTGAGAAATATTTTTCATACTGCGGCACTTCTTTTTGTACTGAACTCAAACCTACTTGAATATCCAAAATAACGATGCCGTTTACTTTTTGGGCAAGTTCAATGGCCTTGTCTACCTGAGTGTCAGGCATACGCAGACGATACATTCCATCCTTACCAGCACTTCCCTGCGCAGTGATCACGATATAGTCGATAGCAGGGACCACGGGGGTGCTAGGGTCAGCCGCTTCCCACTCTGCAACCGCCGCTTTCAACATTGCCAACATCTGCTCTTCTGGATACTGGCCAAGCACGCCCATTCCTTTTGAATAGAAGTTACCGTAGTACGCGACAATGCGGTTGTGTGGCAACAATGCACCTGGGTTTGGGTACACTGCCTTCACTGGCCACAGTTGTTTTTTAACTGTTGTCGTCCCAGGAGCAGTTCCTGTTAAGAAATATTGGTACCACGGCGAAGAGGTTGCGACATGCGCCAAGTCGAGCAACTTTATATCGTACGCCTGTTTGTCGAATATGGGCGCAGTATTAGTATTGGTTTTAACTGTTGAAGTTGCTTCCGCATCTGCTACGCCAGCGTATTGCAAAGAGACAAGGCTACTGTAGCCGGCAAGATATACGAGACCAAAGACGAGCGCGCAGCCCACTGCCAAGAGAATGAGGATATGTTTTGCAGCGGAGTATTTCTCTTTTGCCATAAAAACTCCACACACTATAACAACAAACACCTCACCTGTCTTGTTAAGGCGCCAAGGTCCGACCTTGCCATATCTTTTCATTTTTATTTTATCTGTTTCTGAACTTTCCCAATGAGCTTGTTTTGCTATTGTTGACGTGGATTGTTCAAACAAAAGGAGAGGTGATCATGATTGAGGTTGGCGTTGCATATCCAGGAGAAGCTTCGTACAGAAACATCTCTGAGTTTGCAAAAGAAGTGTATTTGCGGGAGTTTGATGTACGTATCGATCCAATGCCTGACCTGTTTGCATACGCAAGTATGGAGACTCAGTTAGTAGGATGCTTGGGTCTTTATCGCGCACAAGAAGACAAAGAGCTTTTGTTCGAAAGCTACATTTCAAATGCTTATCAAAAAATATCTGGAACCTTAAAACCTGACAGGAGTGCGCTCGCAGAACTAGGAACACGGGTTGTGCATATACCATCTGCACCCTCTCGTAGCGGCGACATCTCAGTTGCATTAACAGCCGTTCTAATTTTAACCGCCCACCCTCTTGGCATCAGATACGTTGGCTTTACGACGACCAGATTCGTCAAACGCGTTACCGACACGCTGAAGTTCGACCTTATAAATCTTGGGAGGCCGAATCTATCCAGCAAAGACGCAGCGTTTCAAGCGACTTGGCAAAAATTCTTCCGACTACCTCAGATCTGTGCAGGATTCCACATCTCATCTTTAGATGGATGCGAAACCGTACTGTTAGGGCTAAGAGATCGCGACATTTTCGTACGTAATCGCAGTTCATGATACGATCGATGAGGATTACTGCACCCGCGGTAATCCTCGTTTTTATATAGAGTGGTATGGATATACTAACGCTCACAAAATTTATTCTCGGGTGCACACTTATAGGAGAAGCTCTTCTTCTTTACTTTGTATTAAAGGAGGAGCGTTCTACGAAAACGCTGCTCTTTGCGATTTTTGTTGCAGGGATTATTGGATGGACCGCTGCAATTTTTATTAATCTCTGGGCCCACAGCGCAACTGTAGAGAAATTTGTCTTTGGTTCCGCGGCACTATTTTTAACTGCCCAAGTGTTGTTTGTTCAATCGTTTCCTACTGGCCGTATACGCTTCTTTCATTACTGGAGTGTCTGCGTGGGCACATTCTTCTTTATATGTAGTTTTTGGAACGGCGCCATGTTTTCGGTATTAGACTTTAGCCCGCAAGGTTACACCGTGGTCGAAAATGGATTCTTCTCTGAATATTATTCGATCTTTGCGCTCACCTTTGTCGCTGCACCGATTTTTATTCTGGCCTGGAAGTGGATATTCGCAAGGGATCATTCACTACGCGCGCAACTAAAATATTTGGTAATCGGATTCTCTATATTTCTTGGAGTAAATATCCTCACCAACTCCATACTCCCCGTTTTCTTCCATTTATTTTTCTTTGACGCCATTGGGCCCGTATTTTCTCTGGTTCTTGCTGGTTTTGTGTTCTATATACTATGGCGCTACGAATTTCTTGATATCCGCACCCTTAAAGACCTTCTCGATAAAGAGCGTATCTATGCGCGAGAGCTGGAAGAACGTGTCAAAGAACGCACAGAACATATAGAGGAAATGCGCGTGCGCGAACGGCAGCTGATGCAAGACATCGCACACGCCCAACAGACATCTCTCACCATTCTGAAGACAGACCTAGAGAGGCTCAAACAAAACCATTCAACCAGCGACAATAAACCTATCTTAGATGCAATGGGGCACGGCATAGATCGCTCTTCCTCGCTTATATATGAATTGCTCCGTGCCGGACATCTTGAACTACAAACAAAGCGCGACTACGAGTTAGTAGACTTAAGCGCGCTTGCAGGAAAAGTTGTTGAATACGTCGATATTATTTGCAATGCAAACAACATATCCCTCACCCACCATATCGACCCCAATATATCTTTGACGGGAGATGAGAAACAGCTCGAAGAACTATTCCTCATTTTGCTTTCAAACGCCGTGAAATATCGGAAACCAGATGTTCCCGGAACGGTAACTCTCACCCTTGCCCGCAAGGCTAACGATATTACTCTTTCTGTCGCGGACACCGGCATAGGTATTGGGCAAAGACATCTTCCTCATGTGTTTGAACGCTTCTATAGAGCCTGCCTGCCGGGGCAAGTGAGCGCGGGAGAAGATGGAAATGGTCTTGGACTAGCTATAGCCAAGACCATTACCGAAGCACACGGCGGCACTATCGCCGTTCAAAGCACTGAAGGAAAAGGTTCCGAGTTTAAGATTTCCTTTATCGAGACTCGCCCTCGAAGTCAGGCTCGACGATGCCCCACTGCATTGTGCCGGGGTCGAGTTTCAAATATGCACTCTTACCTATTGAAGGCTTGGCAGTCATTGGGTCTGTAAGCGCTCGGTCTGCGTAGTTAAAGACAACAACATATTTTTGTTTAGGGTTTGTGCTCAAGTTCGTACTCTGTGGTGCAATTCTGTCACCCAAAAGATATCCGTCTGAACCGACATACCCCTTCTTGGTATTAAGAGCGGCGACAGCGTAAAAGAATGTTCCAGAACCACCAGGGTTTTGGGTAATAATAAACGCGACGTCTTCGCGGCCATCGCCATCAAGGTCGGTCTTGATTTCATTTCCAAAATATTTTGTACCGCCTTCTCCAAGCTTCACCTTCTGGCCGTCTATGACATATTCTGCGTTTTTATAATCGCTCACGCCCACCGCCTGCTTCTCGTTATAGATGTATGAGTTAAATATATAGAATCCACCCACCAGCACCGCAACAATTCCAACAACCCAAAATAGTATTTTTTTCATACCGTAAGTATAGCGCGCATTGTCTGCCAAAAGAAAAAGCCGGATTTCTCCGACTATCATGGCGCAGCTGCATCAATCATGGTCTTGAGCCACCTTCTGATGCGACCCTTTTGGGTGTTAGTGAAATGCGGCTGCTGCATGTCTTGGCTGAAGATTTCTCTCTTACCGTCCTTGCCAGGCGGCATAACATGCACCCACGCCGCAAGCTCCCCTGTGGAAGCAATGTGCAGGCACAGACGGAGTTCGTCTTTCCTTGCCGCTATACCTGAGCGCAATTCAAAATCGAGTCCTTCGACATTTATCATGCAGGCTCTCCTGGAACTGTTCTCCCAAAAACTACCGTAGAATCTGCATCGCGTCGAGCATGCAATAGAAAAGCCCCCTCAGAAGAGGGAGCTTTTCTAAACGAGCCGCGATTACGCGCGTACTACGTTGACTGCGCTTGGGCCTTTTTCACCTTGCTGAACCTCGAATGAGACTGTGTCTCCTTCGCGAAGTTCATCAAACGTGACGCCATTCAAGTCCTTAGAGTGGAAGAAAAGGTCCTTTGCTTCGCCTTCGCGAGCAATGAATCCAAATCCGCGGTCTGTTTTGGTTTTGATTGTTCCTGTCATATTTTTTGCTTGTTTTTCTCTTGAGAAATCCGACCTTGTTTCTTTAGTCTCTTAGACCCCCCTATTATGACAGGTTTTGGATTTTTAGATAGGGGGTTACTTTTTGAAGAGGCAAAGCTTCTTTTCCCTACGCCAACTCTTAATCTCCGCTTCACGTTTTGAAGCGGATGACCTGTCGGGCTGTTCCTCTATATACACCATCTTTTTTGCCCCCTTGGCTCTTGTATAGTGCCCACCTACCCCAGTTTTATGTTCGTTAAACCTGCGTGTAACATCAGTCGTTATACCTGTGTACAACGAGCCGTTTTTACATTCGAGTATATACACGTAATACATGTGTATATCATACGACTTACATCTTCCGACTGTCGTATGCCCAATGTAGGACAGCTTGCCGCTGCTTGGCATGACACTTAAAGTCTCCGACACGGCAGCTGTTCTTAATCTGTGCAGTGTGGCGGCGCATCGCTACCCATCGTTTGATCTGTCGCTCGTCGTCAGGGCCTCGACGGCCCATGTAGTACCTGCAGTACCACTGAAACCAGCCGCGCGGGTCATCTTTATATATCCACCCCTTCTTACGCCACACGGAAAGTGGTTGGCTTGCATTCACACCAAAGAAGTTAAGATTCGCGTCGGGCGTATACACGCCCTTCTTTTGAAATTTTGCTTTAGTAAACCAATCCTTAGGAAATTCTTTTACACAGTCGCGCATATACACGCCACCAAAAACACCGAGTGCGAGCATTTGCTTGGGCGTAAGCTCCGGCTTGAACCGAGGGTCAAAATTTTTTCCTGCAGGTTCGGTTAGCGTGTATACATACACCTTCTGCACCTTGTCATGTACCCGAACAGTTTTGGTTCTCATTTTTTATTCCTTAATCTCAATAATTTTCGAAGGTGTCTTATGTCCGCGGACAATGCGCACGCGGGACTTCGGCACGCCAAAGTGCGCAGCAACAAGCATCACAACTCGTGCATTCGCAGCGCCTTGCTCGGGCTTTTCTTTGACGGAGATCTTGAGGCGCTTGGCTGAAATTTCTTCAACCCCATCCTTCCTCGCCCCCGCCGTTACTCGTACACTTAGTTGCATAGAAACTCCTTTTTTAGAAATGGTAAGATTGATGAGAGGCGTTCGTCTTATTATACAAGTTAACCAGTAATTAATTTATGGATAAAAAATCAACTCTAGCTCAGGGGCTCGTAGGCGCACTTGTACTAGCTACTACACTTCTACCAGCAGCGGCTCTTGCCCGCGACGGAGAAGACTCGAGGACGACTCTGCCGGTCAATGTTTCTACGCATATAGAATCTGAAGGCAGTGACGACAGTATATCTGCCGACTCCGCAACAACAGCCACAGTGCGAGGCGATAATGAGGATAAATCTAATGATTCTTCTGGACGCAAGTTAGAGGAGAACGATAATGAAATAGAGAGTGAGATAGAGATCGACCAAGAGTCTGCTCATAATGCATCAACAACTATCGACGCACCGGAACACGTTTCCAATCGTGGAGAACTGCGCAGTTTCCTAAACCACGTCATCAAAGCCGATGACCGAATTTCTGACGTACGCGTATCTTCGAGCACGATTGAAACCCACTACCAAATGCCTGCAAAATTCTTGTGGACAATTCCGATGAACCTTACCGCAAAGGTATCGGTTGATAGCAACGGCTCAGTAAATATTACGTATCCGTGGTATGCGTTTCTCTTTGCGAAGCACGACAGTGATCTTGCTGCACAATTAGAACAATCAGCAGCTTCTACGGGCACCACTACCCTATCTGCAAGCGCCCAAGCACACTTGCTTAACCTCCTGTTCTCAAACCTCAAAACTTCAACGGGGCAGTAAACTACTGGTGCGTTTGTAAAAACCCAAGGCCCTCAAATATCCCTTGAGCCCCTTCATATTGGGGCTTATTGGCATGATGTCGCGGAGGAGGGCAACGTATTGCATATTACAAAACAGTTTTTCTTATTTTGAGGTGTCTGACCCCAACTCTCCAAGGTATTTCTTCATTAGCTCAACCTTTTCTCTAACTTCTTCAAGTAACTTGTCAGAGATGGGAGAATTTGTGGCATGTTCCAAAATAGGCCTTACTGACTGAATCTTTCTTCCAAATTGATCCATCCACTCATACCTTGGCAACATCCAAAGATGGAAACCGTGCGCAGAATCCTCATTCTGAAAAATATATACATCTTTACAACCAAGAACTTCTTCCATTCCTTTCCTTATTTTTTTTACTAATGGAGTAAATTCCGAAGCTTCCTCGTCTGTAAAATCTCCGATTGAACGAATGTTTCTAATCGTTGAAACAATAAAAAATGCGGGAATTGGAACTTCCCAATCTTGAGCAACTTTAAAATTTTTGGTCTCAATGACCACCTCATTTGGGAAAAGCACTTTCATGTCTTTATTATAGCAAAAAGAAAAAGCCTTAAAATATTTCTATATTAAGGCTTAAAACCATCAGATTTTCCTTAACCTACCCCCTACCCACTTCTCGAAATGGTGCGGGAGATTGTAGTTATTACAGTTCCAGGCTGTCGCAATTGGTTGTTCTAGCAGAGAGCCAAAGGTGATTTTTGTCCCCAAAGATACATCTTCGGTCGCTATCTGACCATCCGGGAGGATCAAGCAGTAGAATCGATTGAAGTCCGATTCTCTGTATGAATACCGTATGGACATCGAAGGGTAGGCACGCCTAGCTTTTTGGACCCCTTCATTTATTACATCTTGTTCGGGTCGAAGCTGCTGGTATATGGATCGTGCACGGCCAGCAGGAATAGTCCACGACAAAGCCCAGTCTCTGACCCCCAGATCGTTGAGAACTGCGGACATCTCCACTATCTGAGACTGATTCCAAACATTAAGCGCCGTGAGAACCCTTAGGTTTATATTGTGCTTCACGTAAAGCTTAATAGCTTGGAGGGTTTCCTGCCAAGCATTACCTCGCCTCTGCCTACTTGGGCGAATCCTATTGTTCAACTCACTTGTAGCTGCGTCTAGACTTATTTCGACGCGAGTACAAACACGGAGGCTCTCCACGTTCTCCTGCTCAATGAATGAGCCGTTTGTCCCAAGAACAACGCTTACGCCACCATCAACTAACTTTTGAACAATGGAGAAGATGTCGTCTCTCAAGAGCGGCTCACCGCCAGAAATGACGACTCTCATCACACGAGCTTCAATAATTCTTTCCGCAATCGTAAGACACTCATTTGTAGAAAGTACTACACTAGGCAACTCTTCAACATTTCCGTAACAATGAATGCATTTCAAATTACAGCCCCCTACAATGACCCAACCTATTCCGATTGGGGATGATGGTAGCGGCTGATCTCCATTCATAACCTCAGCTGAGAATTCATCATTCTGGCGGTTGTAGATGACTCTTCCCCAAATCTCATCACGTATAAGATCTTTGTTTGTCACGACCTTTCTCCTTTCGAGGAACCGTTGGTATTCTATGCACAGTCAATACCAAAAGTTATACATGGTCAATGTTGCCAAAAAAGTTAGTTTTTGCCGCCTGACCCCAAGCTCAATCCTATTTGATTACATCGGACGGACTTCCATTATTTCAATGGTTGCTCCAGGAATACCTAGATGGGGATGATCCTTAAAAAGTTCTGCCACCGCTTCTGCAGATTCTCCCTGCGCATACGACGAGATCATCATGTCATTTTTTACATCTTCTACACCAGATGCGCTTACGCGCTTTGTTTTTCCAAGGGCGATCGTGTTGAGGACTAAATCCTTATGAACAAGCATCCACGCGTCCCAATCCGCTTTCATCTTTGCCTCAACCTCTTTACGTTCCTCTTCCGGCTTCTTCATCCACTCCTCCATACCTGCTACTGGGGCCATGTATATAACGGTAAAATTTTTCATATAGTTCAGTTTAGCATTAACCAATACTTTTCTTATGAAGAATGAGTGTAGGAATAAACTCAGCTTACTGATATACATACAGAATACATGACAGATTTCCCTATGCGGATCAACAAATATTTGGCGTTTAAGAAGCACTCGACCAGGCGCGAGGCGGATACGCTTATTGAGCGAAAACTTGTAACCATCAACGGAGTACACGCAAAGCTTGGTGACAAAGTGTTGGAGACCGATGTCGTAAAGGTAGATGCGCCAGAGCGAGTATATGAATACTACGCCTACAACAAACCGCGCGGGGTTATTACCCACTCACCCCAAGGTGATGAAGTATCTATTGCAGGCAGCATCCATATGCCTTGGATATTCCCCCTCGGCAGGCTCGATAAAGATTCAGACGGTCTTATACTCCTGACCAATGATGGCCGCGCGACTAATGCCCTGCTTAACCCAAAGCATGAACATGAAAAAGAATATGTCGTCACAACGCTAGACAAGCTGCCAAAAGATTTTAAACGAAATATGGAACGCGGCGTCGACATCGGCGACTACATTACAAAAAAATGTTCAGTGAAGATATTGAGTGATAATAGTTTCTCAATTGTTTTGACTGAGGGCAAAAAACATCAGATCCGCCGCATGTGCGGAGCGTTTGGCCAAAGTGTCGTTCAACTTACACGTGTACGAATTATGGACATACTTCTTGGGAAGCTAAAGGGAGGTATGTACCGAGCAATTCAAAAAACAGAACTCAGCACTTTTTTACAGGCAATTGGGTTATAAAAGGCTACTCCCTTTACTTCCGCATTACACAATACTTTTTCTTATTTTGTGGGGTCTGACGCTGACTCTTTAATCTTTTCTCCTAAGGAAGACTCTCATGAGTTGAAATATTCCGACAATAGCTAAAAATGTTACAAAAGAAAGAAATAGATATTCATTTATATCAAATTTCACCCTTACCCTAACTTCTGTATTACCAAAATCAAGATATTCCAGGAGATATTGTTGCCCGTTCATGTTAGTCTGCAGAAACATTCCCTTGTAAACAACGTCTGGTCCAATTTTTATATGCCCGGTTGGAAATGTCTGACAAGAAGTAGTTCCCAATTTCGCGTATATTTCCTTGATTGGCTGACCTTCCGTGTCCCTAACTGTTAGTGATAATGCGCCTAATTCTGATGTGTCTGTTGTGCTAGCAAATTCTAAACCTGCTGGCGTCGGTTTTGAGTTGTTGACCAAGCAGACGGAAATAGCTGGCGATTTAAATTCCTGCCCAGCAATCTTGGCAACACGCGCAATCAAGGAGTCAGAACTTAGATAGGCATTTCCTATAGCTATCGTTCCCTTGTCAGTCTTAGACGGTGTCGTAGAGGCAACTAATTTGTAGTCATGATTGAGTAGAATATTTGGGAACGGGAAAAGCAAAGCCAAAAAAACACCGATGATTAAAAGCGTTAATCGAATGTGGTGATTTACTAGCCTGCATATTGAGCCTAGGAAACACAGAAAGCTCAATAATACCCTCCCTGTCCAAGACAGGAGGCCAAGCACTTCTCGGCAGAGATCTTTGACTGTAGTCTTTATTTTTTGCATTGACTGGTGAAGTTGAAGGGTCTGATCCGAATCCCTAAAAACACTCTTCGACTAATTCCGCACAGGTTTTAAAAACGTAAATCTTTTCTTTTGAAATTTTGAACCTATCGCTTAAGAATTCTACGGTTTCTGCTGGATTACGAGATTCGCTAACTGTGACAAAAATTTGATTAACCGTTTTGGAAAAATCCAGTTTACTCAAATTATATTTGAGACCACCCCCTAAACCTAAGATAAACAGATTTAATTTATCAGCATACGCATCATGTGTGACAGTGTGAGGATCACTCTCATAACACGAAACAGCGTCTATATATCCTCCTACACCACTCTTCATTGTGCGATAATGTCTTTTCGTATGAGAATCATTTGGGATTTCATCTTTTTCGTAAAGACTACCATGTGCGTACAGAACAGGTACAATTGTCTGTAACAGTTGCCCTAGTCGCGATCTACTGTTAAGTCGTTGGCGTTTCCCTGGCAAATGCGCGAAACGCAGGAAATTTTTCTCTAATACATTATCGTAGTTATAACTTACGAAAGCGAAACTATCTTCCAATTTGATTCTAGAGTTTTCTACAATTTTATCGTTCAATAATGTAATCCATCCAAGTTTATTTTCCTTGTATACATCGTTGAATATATCTTTCATCACAGCGAAGAGCTCATTTTCTACACTGTCGCCATCTGTGTGATAGGCTTCTGACACTGATTCTTTTTCTATACACTCATCAATTGTCTTATACTCTTTTTCTTTGTTCTCCCCCACCTTATCAAGCCAAGCAAGCACATCCTTTGCACGAGGATATTGGTTGCCAGCTTCGCTTTTTAATCTTCCCCTCATCAATGAATCTAATTCATTCCATGTCGGCAGATCATAGTCCTTAGAAGCCCCTGCCCCTAGAATAAATATATTATTTCTATAGCTGAGATTGAATTGCATCTTGCTGCCAGACTAGGATTCGAACCTAGATAAACAGATTCAGAGTCTGTTGTCCTACCATTAGACGATCTGGCAATTTGTACACCGGAGACGGCAATACCGCTTCAAAATACACTAAAAATGAGCTTATTTCAATTTTATTGAAATTTCATCATCCTTTTTGCTATACTAGGCGCAAGCTCATAAGGAGCTCATTCGGGATTGCCCGCGACCTCGCGAAAGCGAGGGTCTATCTAAAGAGGCGAAGATACGCCTCTTTTATGTTTTCAAAGTCCGTCTTGTTTACATACCCCATTCTTTCTTTGAGGCGTTTAAAATTAAAAGTGCGCGTTTGATTCAACATTGCTGTTTGAAGTATGCCTCTATGTCTAAAGGTGATGTACCAATCTCCCGAACGGCGATTGCTTGTAAGTGGAATGCCAAGAAAACTAGAAGGTCCAAATCTTTTTAAAATAATAACTGGCCTGGTAAATTTGTCGCTTTTTCCACCCACCTCTGTTCCAACATTTTCCCCTACATGGCACCACCAGATATCGCCTTCCGAGACGAACGGCGGATTATGAGTCTGCCCATCAATTTTCTTTTTCACATGAATCCACTCAAAGAATTGCTTCACATAAGAAAGTATAGCGAGTTTGGGCTCGCAAATTCTAAGAAAAAGATGCGGAAAAGATAAAACTATTGTTACAGTAATGCTATGAAACGGGCACTTATAGGAACAGCGGTAATTATTGGCGCATTGGCGCTAGCGTATGGGCTGGCGGTGTCTAGTGAACGCATCGGGACGGTAATTGCTATACCAGCTCCACTTGCCCCTACTCCCAAAGAGGCAACGATATTGTTTGCAGGAGATGCAATGTTTGACCGAACAGTGCGCCTCACTGCAGAACGCTATGGCGAGGATTATTTATTTGATTGCATTGACCCAACTCTTAAAAGCGCGGACTTGGTTATTTTAAATCTTGAAGGTCCTATTACTGAAGCTGAGTCAGTGAGCGTTGGATCTGTACCCGAAGGTATCGGCAACTACACTTTTACCTTCCCCATATCGACGGGGCCACTCCTCGCAAAGCATGGCATCGACATAGTTAATCTTGGCAATAATCATATTCTAGACTTTGGCAGCGCAGGCACTATCTCTACTATGGAGCTATTGTCTGAAGCAGGCGTTCAATACTTTGGCGATCCGCTTACGCACAGCGTGGCACGAAAAGATGTAGGTGGGGTATCTCTCTCGTTTATAAACTACAACGAATTTGTCGCGCATGCGCAGGCAGCTTCCACAACTCTTTCCCAAGTGCGTGCAGAAGCCGCTGCAGGCCGCCTACCTGTCGTATACACGCATTGGGGCGTGGAGTATGCTACCTCGACGCCTGGCTACATCGTGACGCTTGCACACCAGTTTGTAGACGCTGGCGCAGTTGCGGTCATAGGCTCGCACCCACACGTTGTTGGAGAATCAGAGTTATACAAAGACGCGCCCATCTACTACTCGCTTGGAAATTTTATCTTCGACCAATACTTTTCGTACGAAACAACTCACGGCTTGATGGTTGCTATTACATTTTCAAATGGTCGCGCAAAAAACATACGCGAAATTCCTATAGAGATTCATAGAAACCAGGTTTGTCCCTCAGTTACAAACTAGAGACCTTTTCAAATATAAAAACTATTTCTTTTCGTTTGCTGCTTTTATAAAAGCAGAAAAGAGCGGGTGCGGAGTGAGAGGGCGAGAAAGGAATTCTGGATGAGATTGGATACCAATAAAGAATGGGTGCTGGTCGCGAGGGAGTTCTGCAACTTCCATCAATACACCGTCTGGTGATGTTCCAGAAAAGACCATTCCAGCTTCTTCTATTTGTTTTATAAACGTAGGATTCACTTCGTAGCGGTGACGGTGGCGTTCTTCGATTTTGTTTGTACCAAATATTTCGCGCGCGAGGGTTCCGTCTTTGATAACACAAGGATATGTTCCAAGACGCATAGTGCCGCCGTAGTTCCCCTTCTCTACTATCTCCTTCTGCGACTTCATTATGTCTATAACAGGATGTGCTGTATCTTTTGAAATTTCAGCTGTGTGCGCATCTTTCATTCCAGCGACATTACGCGCGTATTCTATAACCGCTAGCTGCATGCCGTAGCAGATACCAAAGTATGGAATCTTCTTTGTACGTGCATATTCAATAACTTTTATCTTTCCTTCTACGCCTGTTGCACCGAAGCCGCCTGGCACCAAGATGCCCCCAAACTTATCGAGCTCAGCAAGCGCCATCTTTCCTGACTCAAAGTCTTGAGAAGAAAGATATGTAATCTTTGGTTTAAGGTCGAGATTGTATGCAGCGGTCTTAATTGCTTCAAGCACGGAAATGTACACATCAGAGAGAACAAATTCTCCAGATGAGAAGTATTTTCCAACAACAGCGATTTCAACTTCTTTTGTAGCGTTTTTAGATTTCTGAACAAATGTCTCCCACTCGCGCAAATCTGTTTTGGTCTGTGGAAGCGAAAGAACATCAGTCAAAATATCACCCAATCCGTCTTGTTCGTAATTCCCCGGCACATCATAGATGCTTTGAACATCCGGAGCAGAGATAACACGCTCTGTAGGAATGTTACAGAACACCGCAATTTTTTCTTTGCGCTTTTCGTCTAGAGGAACAGCTGCGCGTGCCAAGATAACATCTGCCTGGAGGCCCACTGAGTTAAGCGAGCGCGCCGCATACTGCGTCGGCTTGGTCTTCATTTCGCCGATATTTCCTGGAATTGGAACATACGAAACCATAACAACGCCCACGTCTTTGTGGTGCTGTTGTTTAAGCATACGAGCAGCTTCCAAGAAAATAATGTTTTGGTACTCACCAATGGTGCCGCCGATCTCAACAATAGTTATATCAGCCTCTGCCTGCTTCTGCGCCTCTTTGATGCGGCGAATTACTTCAAGCGGAACATCTGGCACCACTTCTACGTTTTTGCCTCCGTACTCCAAGTTTCTCTCGCGGCGGATAATCTCTTGGTAGACGCGGCCTGTCGTCATGTAGTTTATCGAAGGGAACGACTCATCCAAGAAGCGTTCGTAGTTACCCATATCTTGGTCTGTCTCATAGCCATCATTGAGCACAAATACTTCCCCGTGTTCGGTCGGGTTCATCGTTCCGGCATCTACGTTTATGTACGGGTCGATCTTTATCGCCGTCACCTTAAAGCCCTTTGCCTTCAAAATCTTTCCTATCGAAGATGCGGCGACACCTTTACCCACGCCCGACATTACCCCGCCGACGACGAAAATGTATTTCGGACTGTCAGCTTTTGCTTTGGAAAAAGAAAACATCATGTACTAAATCTTTAAATATCGTCTCACTGCGAGGTAGCTTGCAACGGCACCAAGCAACACACCCGTTCCGATGATAATAGCGAAAAAGAAGAAGAAGTGCGAGAGATAGTAGGAGAATACGTTAATACCACCAAAGAAGCTTTGCGTTGCGGTCCCCATCCAGTACGTCACTGGGTACAAAAGCAAGAGCGTAATGACTCCTGATATAAGGCCGTATAGCACGCCCTCCACCATAAATGGGGCACGGATATAGAATTGGCCTGCGCCCACGAGGCGCATAACCTGGATCTCCTCACGCGAAGTGTAGATAGCCAAACGAAGCGTGTTAAACGAAATTGCGATGGTTACGCCCACCAGTATGAGAATGACGATAAGCCCAATACGTCCTGCAGAGTCTGTTATCTCCTGCAGACGGTCGAGTGCCTGGCGGTGTTGCTGGTCAAAGTAGTTGATTTTGTCGATAATGCTTGCCCCACCTCCCCCGTTTTGCTGCTGTTGCTGCAGGAATTGTGCGATAGCATCGTACTGAGAAATATCTTTTGCTTTAATGTCGAGCTCTGCACCAAGCGGATTATCTCCAAGCTCCTGAAGAGCCTGCAATGTGAGCTGGTCGTTTTGATGACGGCTACGGAACGCGGTGAGTGCGTCTTCTGCAGATGTGTATGTAACCTCCTGCACCTGTGGCAACGCCTGGAGTGTTTTCTGCAACTGCAATACCTTTTCTTCCGGCGCAGAGGTAGTGAAATACACTGTTACATCTGCCTTATCACGCAACGTTGCAAGCGTTGATTGCAACATCACGCCCGCAAAGAGCGTTGTGCCAACAACGAAGAGCGTCACTGTCATTACTAAAATAGACGCGAGGGACACAAAACCGTTTCTCCAAAAATCGAGAAACCCTGCACGCAAAATTCTTTTTATAGTAACGGAGTCAGGCATAGGTACAGTTTACAATATATATTTGCCTTCTCGGTCATCGCGGATGATCTTCCCACGATCCATCGTAATAACGCGCTTTTTAAGCGCATCTATAACGCCTTTATTGTGTGTTGTAAGGATAATGGTCGTTCCGAGGTCGTTGATCTTCTTCAAAATCTGAACAATTTCGAAGGTATTTACTGGGTCGAGGTTGCCGGTTGGCTCATCAGCGATAATCACATCAGGCTGGTTCACGATGGCGCGCGCGATAGCAATGCGCTGCTGTTCCCCACCCGAAAGTTCATCTGGAAAATTATTTGCCTTGTCGGTGAGGTCTACGAGGTCGAGTACGTGCGGCACGTCGGAATGGATCTCCTCTTCAGCGCGGCCAGCAGCCTCCATCGCGAACGCGATATTTTCGTACGCGGTTTTTTGTGGAAGCAGGCGGAAATCTTGAAATACGGTGCCAATTTTGCGGCGCAAATGGTTGATGCGATTCATCGGCACCTCGTGCACGTTTATAGATTCAAAAAAAACGGAGCCGGATGTCGGCTTTTCTTCGGCGAGGAGCATCTTAACGAGTGTCGTTTTACCGGCACCCGAATGACCGACGATGGAGATAAACTCGCCGGGCTCTACTGAGAAGCTTACATCCTCAAGTGCGATGGAATTGTCTGCGTATACTTTACCTACGCGGTCGTAATATATCATTTTGCAACCTATGTATTCTACATCATTTTTTCTGCCTCCAGAAAGGGCTCTATGGTGCCTTCAAGAACCCCTTCAGCGTCATGGACTTCGACGCCTGTGCGGTGATCCTTCACAAGCTTGTACGGATGGAGCACATAGGAACGGATCTGGCTCCCCCATTCTATTTTTGCGGCATTCGTAGAAAGCTCTGCGATGGTTTTCTTGCGCTGCGCTTCGAGTTGATGAAAAAGTTTTGCCTTTACAATCGCAAGAGCCTTCTCTCGGTTAGAATTTTGCGAACGCTCACCATCTGCATGCGCGGAGATGCCTGTAGGTGTATGCACTATGCGCACTGCGGTCTCGCGCTTGTTGACATTCTGTCCACCCGGACCGCTGGAACGTGCGAACGATATCTCAAGCTCATCTTCTGGAATTTCAAAATCAGTTATCTTTTCCAGCACTGGCAACATTTCAACCAGCACGAACGACGTCTGGCGCTTTTGAGATGCGTTAAACGGCGAGATGCGGACCAAACGATGAACGCCGTATTCATTCTTTAATGTTCCGTAGGCGTTCTTACCTTCAATTTCGACAGTAATATTGCGGTAGCCGCCATGATCGTTTTCGTTTTGATGCAAAATACGCATGCCCCATCCGCGCTTCTCCGTATACTTTCGATACATCTCCAGCAGCATGTGCGCGAAATCTTCAGCGTCATCGCCGCCTGCGCCTGCAACAATCATCATAATGACATTGCCGCGATCGTATTTACCGCCACCTTCTGCTTCTGTTTTCAAATCCTGAAGTTCTTTAATCATCGCCTGCGCTTTTGCTGGCACGCTCCAAAAGTCGCTCTGCTGCATTGCCGCTTCAATCTCCGCTATTCGTTTCTGGACCTCTTCCTTCAGTTCCATATATGGAACTAGAGTAGCATACTGAGCAATTGACTTTCCATCATTGTTTGATACGGTGCGACTAGAGGTGTGATTATGCATATACACAGAGGACTACCTGCCGTTATGGTAGTGGTATATTCCCGCAACCCTGACCAGATACTGCTCATCAAAAATAGACAGGGAGGAATTTGGTGGAGCTGGTGGAAATTCATTGGCGAAGAAATGGAGCCCGGCGAAGTTCCTCTCGAGACGGTCATACGGGCGCTTTGGGAAGAGGGCGGCTTTATGGCCCGGCTGGATGACCCCGAAATGAGCATTGAAGAAGTTCGTCCGGTGGAACGAGTGTTCGGCAACACTCCACATGAGCGGTACTTCTTTAAGGTCCGTATTCCGAACGCTCGCTTGCGGGACCTTGGAGAGAAGGAGTTTCCGGGCATGGACCCAGACGAGTACTTCAGGACAAAGATATTCTCCTTCGAAGACGTCGGGTCAATGTCGAACTTCTTCAAACTACACCACCCGCTCTTTAAGCAGTTCTTGGGATTCACCGCCTAACCATGGCGGTTTTTTATTTTCTGGAGCCAACGGCCGGGATTGAACCGGCGACCTTCTCGTTACGAGTGAGATGCTCTACCAACTGAGCTACGTTGGCCTTGTGAACTGAATTATTTCAGCTTACGAGGTAAAAGAAATTTATCATACAAGAGTTGGTGCGGCAATCTAAATTTCAATCTGAGCAGGAATCAATATGACTCGAACGCTCGCACTTACAGCGCTCCCAAGTGTCTGGCAAGTTAAAGTATATGTACTTTCTCCAGTGATGACCGCGGTTGTGGTTGTGCGCGGAGCGAGATAACCGTTGCTATCCGCCGCGACAGGCCCAACTGAAGTACCAGGACCAGATATTGAACAGCTTGTTATATTATTGGCAGACCATTGTAAAACCGAAGAGTTGTTAGGGCGTACACGGGATGGGTTAGCTGTTATAGAAAGAGCTGGGCTAATTAATATTGCCTGCGCACTTGCTTGTGCAGAGGTCTGATCACACACAACCGTATACATAGTACTTGCACCCACCACAACATTTGTCGAACCACTAACCGCACCACCCGTTGAGTAGTTAATTCCAGAAGCTGAGATGTTTGGAGAAGGACACGACCAGCTAAGCGTTGCTGGTTGTCCAGAGACAAAATATTCAAAGGAAGCCGGACTTCCTCCCCACCTTGCGATGGTCATTGTGGGCGGCTGACACCAAGAATTCGGTGGCGTGATTGCCGAGCAATTTCCGTTACATTGATATGTCCCTGCGTTAGTCTGACCACATACATTAGGGGATGAAAGACATGATTGACCTAAGTTTGAAGGCGTTGCAGGGACAGTAGCGGAGCAGTTGCCACAACTATCAAGTGTGCCTGAATTTGTCTGCCCGCACGCATTGGGTGCAGAGGTACACATAGTGGCAGTAGCAGCACAGTTCAAAGCTATTCCAGTCCAAGCACCACAGTTGTTGTTTTCGTCTGACTCACTGACTACACCCAAAGTGTCTGCACAGGCACGTATATATTTTGTTCCAACCTCAGAAGAGGAAAATGTGTAGGATATTGAGCTAACAGTGTTACCAAAGGCTACTATCGACGTTACGGCGCCAGTGCCGATAGTGGTTGCACCGCTACCACTTGAATCAGTGGCTCTTTGGAAGAGCGTCAGTGAGTTGCCAGCCAAGGCGGTCCCAAAGTTAAAAATCGTAGCCGAGAATGTAGTTGCGCTCCCGGCAGCCACGGATGTGGGTGTGACCGAGCTGGCAGTGAGATCGGGCTGCGGAGCGGCACTGACATTCACAGCAGTCCACGCACCACAGTTGTTGTTTTCGTTTGACTCACTGACTGCACTCGCAGTATCTGCACATGCGCGCATATAGTATGTGCCCGTAGATAAGAACGTGTAGGACACTGACGCACCAGTAGTCCCACTTGCGGCAAGAGCCGACGCAGCGCCAGTGCCAATAGTAGTTGCGCCGCTACCACTTGAATCAGTGGCTCTTTGGAAGAGCGTCGATGAACCACCCGCAGATGCGTTTCCAATATTTGAAATGGTTGCCGAGAATGTTGCTGCAGTTCCAACAGTGGCAGATGTTGGTGCGACTGAGCTGGCAGTGAGATCGGGCTGAGGCGCAGCAGAGACAGTTACTATTTTACTGTCGCTGGCGCTACCATAAGAGCCAGTACAGCTTATAGAGTAGGTAGTAGTAATCGTAGGCGATACAGTAACACCAGTTGAATTATTGACACTGCCTGATGTAGAGAAGTTTGTACCACTGCAGGAAGTGACATTTACACTACTCCATTTCAGGATAGCGCTCTGCCCTGAAGTAATTGAGGTGGGCGTGACAGTCAGGGCGACCGAAGCAACTGGAGCGGCACTGACATTCACAGCAGTCCACGCACCACAGTTGTTGTTTTCGTTTGACTCACTGACTGCACTCGCAGTATCTGCACATGCGCGCATATAGTATGTGCCCGTAGATAAGAACGTGTAGGACACTGACGCACCAGTAGTCCCACTTGCGGCAAGAGCCGACGCAGCGCCAGTGCCAATAGTAGTTGCGCCGCTACCACTTGAATCAGTGGCTCTTTGGAAGAGCGTCGATGAACCACCCGCAGATGCGTTTCCAATATTTGAAATGGTTGCCGAGAATGTTGCTGCAGTTCCAACAGTGGCAGATGTTGGTGCGACTGAGCTGGCAGTGAGATCGGGCAAGGTTTGTACACAATTGAACGTCTGAGGAACAGCGTCACTCCACCCCCCACTCGTACTATACGCGTGGACCCACCAGTCGTAGGTAGTACCGTACGCAACAGGAACAGTAATTGAAGTAGCAGAATTATTGTCGAGATCACACTCACCTGGGTTTGCACTAAACCAACCTCCTGGACACGACGAGAGAGTACTTGCGCGATATCGGACAGGATATGAAGTAGCTCCCGATACTGAACCCCAAGAAAGAGTCGCCGTACCGTTTCCATTGCACTGCACAGCGTTCATGGCCGGTTGGGATGGCGCTGATTGACAGGTGTCACTTGTAGTTATCCATGCTCCATATGCGGGCGGGCTACTAGGTGGATTGGGGCAATACCCCACTCTATATTGATCAATTTGGCCTGTCTGGCCTGAAGGACAAGGGAGGGTTCTGTATTGATATGGATTAATGGACATTTCCTGCTGGCAATTTCCTCCGCACACATGAGCGGCCCAGA
>JAIEMM010000006.1 GCA_019752125.1 Patescibacteria group bacterium
AGCAATCAACCTCCTTTTTTCTTTATATATCAAACTCCGAAAGAACAGGACAGTGGTTGGAGCCGATCATATCGTTTCTGAGCAAGGTTCGACCTTGCTCAGAAAAGAAAAGTGCCCCTAGTCGGGACACTTCTTGATCTGGGGACAGGCTTCGAGAACCTCTCGGCCTGAGAAGGTGGTCATTGAGCCACCATCGAATCCTCCTTTTTCCTGGAAAAGCTTAGCTGCGCAGGCTGGGAGAACTTCCCGGACCTCCCGCAGCGTCTTTTCGGCTCGAGGCCCTGAATACACGGCGGCAGCCCGACTGCCCGACGCACGAGGTTCATGCACCCCAAGGACTGCCTTCGGGTCAACACAGAGGTTGGCGCCGGAGGCCAGCTTGATGATGCACGAGCTCAGACACATGCCACGAATGGCCACGGGCAGGTTATTCGCCGCCGCGTAGCGAGCGTTCCGGATATAGGTGGATGTGAAACCACCCGGATCCCTCTCCCTGCTTGCAGCACTAGCCGCGCTCGGGTTCATGAACGTGGAGGCATTTGGGTCAACCTCAGCCGTGGGCGGCGGCTTGGTTGACGGGGGCGCCTTTTCTGAAACGCATCCCATCAAGCCAAGAACCGCCACACACAGCAAAACGATTCGCATATCGTCTCTCCTTTTTGTTCGACTGCGGACACTCTACCTTATTTACAAAACTGCACAATCCTACTGGTCGTCGACGCGGGTTCTTTTTACATTCTTCTACTGTGTGATTTTAAAAGTGAAAACATTCCTTTAAACATAGCAACAGTGCTTGAATTTTTTATTTCAACGGCTACAAATTGTTCCCAATCGAGAAAGAGTGCGCTGTCGCGGAAGATAAGAACTTCTGTTGAGGAACGCATAAGGTTTTTTGGGAAAATATATGTTTCACCCACCAGTGCAAAAAAACTTTCTTGTAGGGGTCTTTCAATACTTTTAAAATAAGATTCATATCCTTCCTCAATTAAAAGTTCGACGATGATCTTTTTTTGTTTGAGAAGTTTGTTTAGATGCACCCAATCCTGCGCAGGGACTTTTGCAATATGTCGCCACACGCCGTTTGGCTCTATGGAATAGATTCTCTCACCAGGATGGGCGGCAAAAAGTTTTTTGTTGCTCTCGAGCAATTCATGCGGACCACGGTACACATGCACACTCGCAATGTCGGAGAGGGGGAGTGTGTTCTTTGAATTGCCTGGCATATTAGAAAATGTTTTCTCGATACGCTTCACCAACAACTCTGGGCGCACGAGCGACCAACGAACTTCATTGAGTAGCGTTTGTCTGGCTACAAATCCGCGCTCCTTCAAATTTTTAAGTAGACGCATTACTGTCACGCGGGGGACTTTTGCTTCAAATGCCAGCTCCATCGTATTGAGCGTTCCTTTTTTATGGAGCACGTCGAGCAGCCGTTGTTCTTTTTTCTTTATCCCAAGCGCCTGCCTTTGTTCTTCATTCCACAACATATCTATAGCGTACTATGTCCATATTTTGGACACAAGAGCGGTAGAAAAACGTTATGTGGAAAAGATGAAATGAATAACGTCAAGGAAAGTTGAAAAACGAGCAAGGTGTCGTGTCTTCTATAAACTATAGTCATCTGATCTTTCTCATGCACAAAGGAGCGTTGAAATGAAAAACACATATTGGGGACTGCCTTTCTGTGTTTTTGTAATGCTTGCATCCCTCTTAATCACTTGGTATCCATATCCCTTCCAACTCCTCGCCGGCCAAGTAGGGGGAGGATTGTCTGGGGCACTTCTAGTGATAGTGGTTGTCAGTATTGTTGCGCTAGCTTTTCAATACGTTGTTCTTCGATGGTTACCAAAAAATAAGTGAATATCATTCCGATCAACTAAGAAGGAGGATATGGTGTACGCGAATTGGGATAATATCGTTCTGCCTAAGCAGCGCAAGGAGTTAATTGCTGCAACTGTGGCAGAAATATATAGCTTGCAGAAGCTCGTAAAGCGACTAGGTGTTATGGAACAAGTCACTGTTCTGGTAAAAGGTGGCAGATTTCATATGTATATTTTCACTGACGGAACCCTACACACTAAGACATACTGCTCAGGAAGAGATAGCTACACTCGAGGCGACGATTATTACGAGTGCTTGGACAAGGATAAGGAAAAGCTCGAGAAAGTAATCGAGGAACATCAGCTTACGCCACAAGCTGTTGGGAGATTGGCCGCTGACCTGAAGCGCCGCGCCGCGCTAAAGGTGTGGCGCCCACCTACTCGCAAGCGCCGGCCGAAATAGGCCGGCGTTTTTTCTTTATATATCAAGTCTTCTGAGCAAGGTCGAACCTTGCTCATCTATAAAATTTACAAATCTAGTTCAAGCAAAACAGGGCAGTGGTCGGAACCCATCACCTCAGGGAGGATTTCTGCTTTTTTGATTTTCTTCGTAAGTGACTTTGACGCAAACCAATAGTCGATGCGCCATCCAACATTACGAGCACGAGAATTTGCGAAGTGGCTCCACCAGCTATATGCCTTTTCTGTATCGGGGTGGAGATGACGAAACGTATCTACAAAACCAGCTTCTAGTACATTATCTATGCCTTCGCGTTCTTCATCGGTAAACCCATGCTTCCCAACGTTTTGTTTAGGGTTCGCGAGATCAATCTCTGCATGCGCAACATTTAAATCTCCACAAAATACAACGGGTTTTGTTTCCTCAAGTCGCTTCATGTATTCAAGAAACGCAGGGTCCCATTGTGTGTGGCGAAGCGAAAGGCGACTTAAGTCTTCTTTAGAGTTGGGAGTGTATACCGTTACTACATAAAACTTTGGAAACTCCGCCGCAATAACTCGACCTTCTGTGGTCGGGTCGCCATATCCATCGTGATTATTTAATTTATATTTCTTCGCTATATCTTCTGGAAATCCAAGAATAATAGAAAGTGGTTTTTCTTTTGTAAAAATAGCCGTACCACTGTAGCCTTTCTTTTCTGCAGAGTTCCAATATTCTTCGTACTCAGGAAGGTCTACCTCACTCTGATGCTGCTGGGCCTTTGTTTCCTGCAAACACAGAACATCTGGTTTGTATTTTTCTATAAACGGCACAAATAAATTTTTATTATGGACTGCGCGAATACCGTTTACATTCCAGGAAATTAGCTTCATGCACACATTGTACCCGCACGAGCTTGCGCCTCCAAAAGATACTGTAGACTTAATGGAGTCGAACCGTAAGACGTGGTGGGAGGATGTCATGAGTGGACGATCTACTTTGCCCGGCTGGCTCAATCTCGGTCTCTTTGTGGGCGTTGTGGCCATGGCGTGCGTGTACATTCCTGAAGCCGTTTCCGGCCTAGAGAATGTGGTCGCGGACATGCTTGAACCTGTTCTAAAGCTAGGGGTTACTACTCTGGCCTGGACACAGCTCTTCTTGTCGTAAGAGGCGCGCACGATGTCTAGTAAAGTCCTTTCTGCAAAGATCGGGCTTTTTTCTTTCTGCGCCCTTCGCAGCTTAAGCGAAGGAGGGTTGGTGTATCATTAATTTATGCGTGTCGTATCTCTTCTTTTTATAATCGACGGCGACCCCTCGAGCACCCTCGGGGCAAGCAAAATTTTGCTCGGCAAGAAAAAAGTGCGTTTTGGTGCAGGATATTGGAATGGGTTTGGTGGGGGCGTTGAAGAAGGGGAGAGTATAGAAGAAAGCGCCTGTCGCGAAACAAAAGAGGAGTGCGGACTTCTGGTGCTCCCAGAACATCTTTCAAAAGTTGCGCACATTCAATTTCATTTTGAAGAAAAGCCTGAATACAACCACGACGTTCATGTTTTTATAACGCACACATTTTCAGGCGAACCTGTCGAGACAGAAGAGATGCAGCCGCAGTGGCATGAATTAAAAAATATTCCGCTAGATGAAATGTGGCCATCTGACCCATACTGGGTTCCACTGGTCTTACAACAAGGAAAGAAAATTGAAGCCGAGTGCCTTTTTATCGGACCCGAAAAACCTTTTCCGGTTGGGAAGTTTGAGTATAGGGAAGTAACGTTCTGATTATTTCCTCCTCTGTCCATGGAACTTCTTATGTACCTCGTGCAAATGTTTGTCGGTGACGTGGGTGTAGACCTGCGTGGTGGTGATGTTGGCGTGGCCAAGTAGGGCTTGTACGGAACGGAGGTCGGCGCCATTGCCAAGTAGGTCTGTTGCAAACGAGTGGCGGATAACGTGCGGCGTTACTTTGCGGGTAATACCAGCCCTTGTCGCATATTTTTTTACGAGACGCTCGATGGAGCGGGGAGTGAGACGCAGTCCGCCAGCTGGCGGATTCGCTTTCGCGTTTTTTCCATATTGAACAAAAAGCGCATCGTCCATATCGCCACGTTTATCTAAATATTCTTTGAGAGCTTTTTTTGCAGCAGGGGAGAGAAAGACGACGCGGACTTTTTCTCCCTTGCCTCGGATAGAAAATTCATCACGACTTAAATCTAAATCTCTGTTGAGTGAGCATAGTTCTGAAACACGAAGGCCGGTTGAAAAAAATAATTCAAGAATAGCGACGTCCCGAAGCGCAGTGAGGTTGTTGCTATTCTTGCCCTGCGAAGCCTTGGCGGAGTAGGGCGCCTGCATAAGCCTCTCGAGTTCCTGAGCAGTTATTAAATCCAAATCGCGCGCACCAACCTTTGCAAGTTCAATGCGTTCTGGGTTAAGAGATTCGATCTCGCGCTTACGCAAAAATTTTAAAAACGCACGCAGCGAAATCATGTAGTAGTTCTGGGTCTTGTGCTTCATCGTGCCAGAAACACCGGACTGCCTATTTAAATGGAGGCGAAATTCACGCACAGACTGCTCTGTAAGTTTGGAAGGGGAGGTGATTTTGCTAAAAGCCAAGAACCGAGTGAGATACCTGTCGTAATTTTCAACCGTCTTTACGCTACGACCTTTCTCGATCTCCAAATACTCTAAAAATTGGGTTTTGAGGGAAGCGAGGGTCTCTGCCATACCCTATTCTAACCCCTCCGCCAGCTGGCGGATTGTGCGACGCTTGGATATCTTCCTCTACTGTCTCCGGAGGCACTTGACAAAATAGAAACTTAAGTACATAATTAAAGGGTAACAGTACAAGATTGAAATAGAGTAGGAGTACCGGAAAACAACATTGAAGGAACCCTCTCATGAAAAAGCTGATCAATTGGACGGCCTTATGGCTCGTCCTGGCGCTTATCATCGCCGCAAGCGGCGTACGCCTTCCACAGTATGGCAACACCACCCTGGCCTGCCTCATCTGCGCAGCAATGGTGGTAGGATTCCTTTTCACCGTAAAGCTCTGCGTTAACGAGCTGCGAACGATTTGGAAGAATGCCAATAATTAGCCGTGCCTCCTATCACGGTTAGCTGCCCAGGGAGCAAGGTCCCCCCGACCTCCCTGGTTTCTTGCGGGAAATCCATCCCCGCACCTCCCCCGGCCGTCTTCTAGACCGTCGGGGGATCTTTGTTTCTGGGGCCCTACCTACGGGAGCCTGGCTCTTGCGCAACTCTCAAGGCTGTGCTAGTATATCGCTACATGCTTACACGCACGAAAAAACAGAAAATCGTCAAAGATGCAGGTATTCACGATAAGGACACTGGTTCTCCAGAGGTCCAGATCGCCCTTTTGAGCAAAAGCATCGAGGAACTTACCTCACATTTGAAGAAACATTTGAAAGACAAGCACTCACGCCGCGGTCTTTTGCAGATGGTGGCTGACCGCCGCACACATTTGAAGTACTTGGAGTCAAACGACAAGAAGCGCTACGGTGCGATTGTTAAAAAGCTCGGTCTCAAGAAGTAATCGGTTGCCAAGCGCACCGATTCTTCATTTTTGTTCGTATATACTAAGTGTAGTTCGTATTTTAAAAAGTTAGTTCATTATTTTTATGGCAATCATTAAACACAAAGGCCAGCGCGTCGGCATTTTTATAGACACGCAAAATCTCTACCACAGCGCAAAGAACCTTTATAAATCAAAGGTAAACTTCGGCAACGTAGTTAAGGAAGCTCTCGCAGGACGCCAACTCATCCGTGCAGTGGCATACGTTATCCGCACAGAATCTGAAGAAGAAAAAGGCTTTTTCGATGCATTGAACAAACTCGGTATTGAAACTCGCGTTAAAGATATACGCGTATTCGCAGGTGGAGCTAAAAAAGCCGACTGGGACATCGGTCTTGTTATCGACGTTATTGCAATGGCTCAAAAGCTCGACACCATCATTCTCGCTACAGGCGACGGTGACATGGTCCCGCTTGTTGAATATGTACGCTACACGTACGGCTGCCAGGTTGAAGTTATCGCATTCGGTAAATCTGCCGCGGGTATACTCCGCGATGCCGCAGATGAATTTATCGACATGGGTGAGAATCCTCGCAATTATTTGATCAACTACCGAGGTGGGGGAGGCAAAGGCTTCTCTATCCCAGGTTTTGGCCATCCAACCAAACCTTCGGAAGATGAAGGCATTGATGTGGGTCAAGAAATCTACGACGATAGTGATCCGGAGGAATAAAATAGACTTAAAACACCGACTAGAAATAGTCGGTGTTTTGCATTACAGTGTCTATATATATGAGCAGCTTTGCTCTCATATAATCGTCGCTCGCTCGGAATCAAAAGCAAGCTTTTGTTCTCTCGTTCGCTAGATTATAAGTAAGCGCGAAGGGCGCGGATACGTAGGCCTTTTCGAGAAAGTCCCTCGACGGACTCGGGATAAAGAGACCTAACATTCGCGAACTTCGTCAAAATATTATGAAGTCAAAGAAGTTCGAAACACAGGTAGGCGGCAAGACATTGTCTGCCGAGTTTACTGACCTAGCAGAAAACGCCAACGGTTCGGTTATTGTCCGTTATGGCAACACAGCGTTGCTGGCAACTGCTGTTATCTCATCACGCACACGCGATGACATCGACTATTTCCCATTGAGCGTTGAGTTTGAAGAACGCTACTATGCAGCAGGCTCAATCGGAGGCTCCCGCTTTGTCCGCCGTGAAGGTCGCCCATCTGAAACAGCTATTCTTTCCGGCCGCGTTGTAGACCGCACCATCCGCCCACTATTTCCTCAGCACATGCGCAACGAAGTGCAGGTGATTATCACCATGCTTGCACTCGATGAAGAGGATCCAGCTGCAGTTGCAGTAAACGCAGCGTCGCTCGCACTCGCAACGTCTGATATCCCATGGGGTGGCCCGGTTGCTGCAGTACGTATTGGTAAAAAACTCGATGGAGATCTTATCGTCAATCCATCATATAAGGAACGAGAGGATGCAGAAAACATTTTGGACATTCTGGCATGCGGCAAAGACGGCACTATAAACATGATCGAGGTAGGCGCAAAGGAAGTTTCTGAAGATGACATCGCTGCAGGCTTTGCTCGTGCCGTAAGCGAACACGACAAAATTTTGGAGTGGCAGAAGAAAATAATCGCAGAGATAGGCAAACAGAAGCGTGATGCGGAAAAACCAGAAATTCCAGCAGCACTCAGTGAACTGTTTGAAAAAGAATTTAAACAAAAATTGAGCGAGGCAGTGTTCTGCGGACTTCCAAGCAAGGACGCGATCCACGAAGTGCAGGATGCGTGGATGGCCAAAATTAAAGAGTTGGCTTCACAAAACTCTCCGCTCCAGGGAGATATACCTCGCCCTTCCGCAGAGAGTTTTGTTTCGCCTGGCGTTGCAAAGCGTTTCTTGGAAGATAAAGTAGACGAAGAAATTCACCGTGGCGCAGTCGAAGAAGGGAAGCGTGCAGACAACCGTGCGTTCGACGAAGTGCGTCCGCTGTTTGCAAAAGCAGGTGGCGTTTCTGACATACTCCACGGCTCAGGTATTTTCTACCGTGGGGGCACGCACGTATTTAGTGCACTTACACTCGGCGGCCCTGGCGACTCACAGGTTATTGATTCTATGGAGGAGCACGATGTTAAAAAACGCTTCATGCACCACTACAACTTTCCACCATACTCTGCCGGAGAAACTGGACGTGTTGGTGGTTTGAATCGTCGCATGATTGGCCACGGAGCTCTCGCAGAAAAAGCACTCGAAGCAGTGATTCCATCTGCCCAACAATTTCCGTACACGATTCGTGTCGTATCTGAATGTCTCGCAAGCAACGGATCAACATCGATGGGTTCTGTCTGCGCATCGACACTCGCACTTATGGATGGAGGTGTTCCATTGAAAGCGCCGGTTGCCGGCATCGCAATGGGCCTCATGCTTTCAATGAATGGCGATGGTCGTTACAAAGTTCTCACAGACATCCAGGGACCGGAGGATGAATTTGGCGACATGGACTTTAAAGTCGCAGGCACGCGCGCAGGAGTTACTGCAATCCAGATGGACATTAAGCTCGACGGCGTGCCGGTACCAATTTTGGTTGAAGCACTCGCGGGCGCAAAGAAAGCACGTGCACATATTCTTGATGTTATCGAGAAAGAAATTTCTGCACCGCGCGCAAACATAAATTCTCGAGCTCCAGAAATTATCACGATGAATGTTCGACCTGACCAAATTGGTCTGGTCATCGGTGGGGGAGGAAAAACTATAAATGGAATTAAAGATGTAACTAAGGTCAGCGACATCACTATCGAAGATGATGGTTCTATTTTCATCACTGGCAAAAACGGCACAGCGCAGATGGCAAAGACAATGATTGAAGCGCTCGTAAAAGAATACAAAGCAGGTGAGATGTACGAAGGTGAAGTAACTCGCATGATGGACTTTGGCGCATTCGTACGCATTGGTCCAGGTAAAGATGCCGAGGGCTTGGTGCATGTTTCTGAAGTTGCGCCATTCCGCATCGAAAAGATTGCTGGCGTACTTTCGGTTGGAGATAAAGTGCGGGTTATGATTAAAGAGATAGACGAGAAAGGCCGTTTAAATCTTTCGATTAAAGCCGCAGATCCTGACTTCGCAGCACGTAAAGGTCTGACACCGTCTACTCAGCCAAATGGATCAGGACCAAAACTCTAAGAATAGTTTAGACCTCAATAATATTCTGCTTCCAAAAAAGGACGCTCCTTCTGTCGACTCCGCTCAGCGTGTCGACGCAGGAACTCTCATGCAGCAGGAACAAGCGGCGACTCTTAAGCCCCCGGTTTCTTCTAGTGATTCTGTTTCACGCTCCTCTGTAACCCCTCCTCCGCAAGAAGGTATCGCCCCTTTGCAGACGTTTCAGGGTGATATCGCGAGCGCAATTGGGAACAAGGGCGTGTCCGTAGTCTCAATAGCTGCAGCAGAAGCTAATCGACGCGGAACACAACCTGTTTCACAAGACTCACAAATAACAAACACACCAGCGCCTCACACGCTTCGCAACATCGTCTTCGCACTTATTGGTCTGCTATTTGTAGCTGGCGCTGTCGGCGCTCTTGCCTACATTGTACTATCGAACGCACCGCTTCCGCAACAACAAGCTGGCGCTACACCGTTCATCTCAATCGACAACACGAATACAATTTCCGTAGAGCCAACTGTTAAAGCACCAGGTCTTATGCAACGGCTTGTTTCGGCAAAAAATTCGGTTTCGATTTCACTCGGATTAATTGCACAATTGTATGTGGAACAGACAGGAACAACCACCGCTGCAGAACCAACATATATGAGCGCCCAAACGCTGCTCTCTACACTAGCCCCAGAACTGTCCGACACCTTCGTGCGCAATGTTTCACCAGTGTATCTTCTTGGCGTACATTCTTTCGGCGTGAATCAGCCGTTCCTAATTTTGAAAGTCGACTCGTACGAACAAGGGTACGCGGGCATGCTTGCGTGGGAGAAGGGAATAAAAAAAGATCTTGCGCCGCTCTTTACCTACGTGCCAGCTCCTAAGATTACGAAGCCTGCGCAGAACCCAATTGCAGTTGCAACTTCAACGACCGCTACCTCAACACCGAGCCTCGCCACCTCCACCCCAGAACTTCCACCACTCCAAACCGGCTTCACGGACGCCGTAGTACAAAATCATGACGCAAGAGTTACAGTGGACCAGTATGGCACTGTTAATTTTCTGTGGACCTTCCTCGACAGGCAGACATTGGTTATAACCACAAACCCTGATACGTTGCGTGAAATTATCGCTCGCCTCAAACAGTCGCCCATCCTCTACAAGACAACTTCTCAATAACCCGGAGTTTGGTATGATGCATGTATGCTAGAAAACATTTCACATTTTAAACAAAAATTAGAAGACGAGTTGCTCGAGGTTGAAGATCGTTTGAAAGCAGCGGGCATGCAGAACGAAGCAGGTGAGTGGGAAGTGCGCGACACAGATATTGATGAAACTGCGACTGAGTCTGACGAACTTGGCGACCGCATGGAAGAATTCGGAGAAAAGAAAGCTGAGGTTGGTGAGATAGAAATCCATTGGCGCAATATTGAACGCGCGATTGAAAAAATTGAACTCGGAACATACGGCACCTGCGAAGTATGCGGCGAAGAGATCGAAGAGAATCGTCTCGAAATAAATCCATCTGCTCGCACCTGCAAAACCCACATGGACGAAGAATCTGGGCTCCCAGCATAACTCACAAGCGCAAAATTTATTTTTATTTTATCTCGGGATTAACTTTCCCGAGATATTTGTTTTTATAGAATGTGCTCATGCAATATGCGCGCGTATACGGAGCCCAAGTCTCGCTCCTATCACCGCATATTGTGTCGGTAGAAACTGATCTCTCAAGAGGCCTGCATTCGTTTACTATCGTTGGCCTTCCAGACAAGGCAGTGGAGGAGAGTCGTGACCGCGTCGCGGCGGCAATTAAACATTCTGGTTTTGATTCACCTAAAAGTAGGAACCAACGAATTGTTATTTCACTCGCCCCCGCAGATCTGCGTAAAGAAGGTCCGATGTTCGACCTCGCAATCGCGCTTTCGTACTTGCTTGCTGCGGATGATATTCGTTTTGACCCTGAAAACTATTTATTTGTTGGAGAACTTTCGCTTGATGGACACTTGCAACCAGTGCGAGGGATTTTGCCATTAGTCGCAGAAGCAAAGCGGAGAGGGAAGAAAGCTATCTTTGTTCCAAAGAAAAACGAGAGGGAGGCGGCGCTCGTAAACGGAATTGAAGTATATGGCGTACGTACCTTAGGTGAGGTGGTTGATCATGTGAACGAGAAAAGGGAATCAGGGAAACGACAACCCATTAAACTTGTACCAGCCCCGCCCACCAAACTTGAGCCGTCACTTCAAGAATCACAGTTTGCGTTTGAAGACATTCGCGGGCAGGAAGGCGCAAAGCGAGCAGCAATAATCGCTGCGGCGGGCGGACACAACCTAGGGCTTAGTGGGCCGCCGGGCACTGGCAAAACAATGTTGGCTAGGGCGCTTGCCTCTGTACTTCCACCCCTGTCATTTGACGAAGTTCTAGAAGTGAATGGCATCCACTCTATTGCAGGCCTACTGCACGACAAACTTTTGACCGTACCTCCGTTCCGTTCGCCGCACCATACAGCCAGCTATGTTTCCATAGTGGGCGGCGGCGCCAACGTACGCCCAGGCGAAGTTACGCTCGCACATCGCGGTGTTTTGTTTTTAGATGAATTTCCAGAATTTGATAGGCGGCTTATTGAAGCCCTGCGCCAGCCGCTAGAAGATAGAGTCATTGCTGTCGCACGCGCAAAAGGCACAGCGGTGTATCCCGCCCGCTTTACATTAGTTGCAGCCATGAACCCCTGCCCGTGCGGCAACTATGGCCACCCAGAAGTTGCGTGCACCTGTAGCCCCATGTCGCTTGAACGGTACAGAAGAAAAATTTCAGGACCAATAGCCGACCGTATTGATCTCTGGATTGTAATGGGGCCTGTCGACTTACCAGAGCTTGGAAAAAGATCCGTGCAGGGGACAGAGACAGTAGCTGCACGCAGACAAGTGCTTGATGCCCGCACGATGCAGTACTCTCGGTACGGAACAACAAAAACAAACAGCGACCTTTCACCACGCGAGCTTGAAAATTTCGTCCCGCTTTCAGCTGGGGCTCGAACAGTATTAGAAAAAGCAGGGCAGCGCCTTTCGCTTTCTCCCCGCGCATTTCACCGTGTCATAAAAGTGGCCCGTACTATCGCCGACCTCGACGCCTCACCCGACATCAATGAGTCACATATCCTCGAAGCGCTGCAGTATCGACAACGGAAAATGTAACTTTGTATAAATTTAAAGAGTAATAAAACAGGATCATCGTACGAAAGGAAAATTGATGGCCTACAACGTGAAGCGTCGAGCGATATTTTTCGATAGAGACGGTGTCATTAACGAACTCGTCTATCGTGGTGAAAACTTCGTAGTAGCAGACCAAAAGGTGCAGCGTACCGCTCCGTGGGTTCTACAGGAATTGCGCATTTACGACGGCGCAGCAGCTGTGATCCAACAGGTTCGTGAGAAAGGATACATGGCTATCATCGCAACCAATCAACCCGATATGCGACACGGCCTTATGGAGCAAGCGGCGTTGTTTGCAATCATGAATGCCGTTTGCGCACTTGGTTTCGACGATGCATTCATGTGTACTCATACTCGAGCTGAAGGTTGCCTTTGCCATAAACCTTTACCTGGCATGCTTCACCAAGCGGAGAAGAAGTGGAATCTAGACATGAGCGATTCGTTCATGCTTGGTGATATGGAGACAGATCTCCAAGCAGCCCGAGCTGCAGGATGTACACCAGTTCTTATTGATCGGCCCTACAACATCAACGTGCCCGCCGAACATCGTATCAACACTCACGCAGAATTGTTGAGGCTCATTAACTGAGCAAAAGCGTCCTCTCAGTTCAAGAAGGGACGCTTTTTTCTATATAAAAATATTAGTTGCTGCTGCCAACACCGAGAGAAGCGAATGGGTTCTTAGCACCACGAACTTCGAAGTGGAGGTGGAAGCCGGTAGATTGGCCAGTAGAACCGACCTTGCCGATTACATCACCTTGGTCAACCTGGGATCCGGGCGAAGTAAGTACTTTACTCATGTGTGCGTACAGTGTTTGAGTGCCGTTTGAGTGTTGAATAACGACATAACTACCGTACCCACCATTCCATCCACCGTTGCCGTTTGCAACAATAACAGTACCTCCGGCTGCGGCGTAGATTGATGTTCCTTTAGGTGCGCCGATGTCGACGCCGTTCCATCCGTGCAAACCTTGTGTGATGATGCCGTCTGCAACTGGCCATGCATAGTAGCCAGAGATAGCTGGGCCAGAGCCGCCAAGATACGGTTCTGTTGTTTTGCCGCTCGCAATATTTTTTATCTTAGTTGTATTTGAATTCGATTTGGTCGGAACCGGGGCCGAGAGTACTCCGTTTGGAATCAAAAGTACATCACCAACAGTAAGCGCTTGTCCGTCCGCCAAATCGTTATATGCCGCAATGCCGTGTGCATCAGAATTGTATTTTTTTGCAAGCGACGCCAGCGTCTCGCCTTTTACAACGGTGTGTTGAATACCGGTAATAGGCAAGATAATGAGCGTCTGGCCCGGCTGGATTACGCCTTTTTTAATATCGTTTGCGCCCAAGATAGTGTTAGTCGACACATCAAACATGTCCGCGATGCTCGACAATGTATCGCCCTCGCGTACGGTATAGACGCTGATTTGCTGATTTGTTGGGAGGTTTTCTATATCCGCTGCCGTTCCAGAAGGCCCCTCCTGAGCGATAAGTGCCGAACCGTTAACCACTGTGATGCCACCACCTCCAACAGAAGGACTCGGGTCGAGGTTTACAGCTGGAGCAAGAAGGGTCATTCGCTGTGAGTTAGATGCTCCGCCCGCCGCACTGCTTACAGCAGCTGAGCTATTTAGAAGGGAAGAAAAAATACTAGCGGAGGCTAGTATAGGCATACAAAAGACAAAAGATGCTCCGCTTAGGGCGAGGGCGATCATAGCGAACTTTTTTACCCTTATTGAAGGGTCTGTAGTGGGATGCTTTAAGATAAGCCTATTGGGTCCTCGCCCTGCAGTTTCAGCAATTAAATGGCTTTGTTAAGCCACTTCATCTATCGTTCATCTGTTACTAACTAACTATATAAAAGGAGGGGGGAGGGTCAACTTGACGACCCGTGAACTGTGGACAATGGTTGGGCGGGCCCGGAAATATCCACCTATACAAGGCTATATTTAGATGAAGGAACACTATTTACAGGTGTGGAAAGCTGTATTCTAGTGTTATTCCTAGGGGAAATCTGAGTCTCGGGGTACTTTATAGAGATGTCTGTTCACGAAGGCCTAAACGAAGCTCAAAAGACGGCCGTTACCTCAATTGAAGGACCAGTACTTGTAATCGCAGGAGCTGGGGCAGGGAAAACCCGCGTTATCGCTCACCGAATTCTAGAAATCGTACGCAAAGGCACCCCTCCGGAGCAAATTTTAGCTATCACGTTCACCAACAAAGCTGCCTCAGAGATGCGTGAGCGCGTTTTAGGTCTTGTCGGAGACGCTGGGGTACCCTTCGTTTCAACTTTTCACTCTCTCGGTCTTCAGATAATCAAAGAAAATGCGAAGCTGCTTGGGTATAAGCGTACGCCTGTTATTTATGACAGGGCCGACTCTCTACGCGAGGTAAAAGCAGCGCTCAAACAGATCGGCACTGAAGAAATCGAGCCTCGCTCAGCGTTGGGTACGATTTCCAAACAAAAAGGGCAGGGGGTTGTCGCCGACGCGTTTGCTGAAAGTGCGGCGACGTCGCGCGACCGGCTTATCGCACAGGTGTGGGTTATATACGAACAGGCACTCAAAAAAGATGGGGCGGTAGATTTTGATGATCTTTTGCTTCGCTCGATGCGACTACTCCGCGACAACGAGGAAGTTCGAAAACATTACCAACAGCGTTGGACCCATATACATATAGACGAATACCAAGACACAAACTCGGTACAGGCCACGATGGCAGAAATGTTAGTAGGGCCGCAAAAAAATATTTGTGCGGTGGGAGACATCGACCAAACTATTTACGGTTGGCGCGGGGCTGAGATCGCAAACATGCTTATGTTTGAAAAAAAGTTTCCTGGTGCAAAAATAATTTTGCTTGAAGAAAACTATCGTTCGACCAAAACAATTCTTGCAGCAGCAAACGAGGTTATTGCAAAAAATGTCTATAGGCGCGAAAAAAATCTCTATACAAAAAATATTGATGGGGAACCTCTTGGCATCTACCAGGCCTTTGATGAAACAGACGAGGCGGGTTTTATTGCGCGAAAAATAAAAGAGGGGGTGAGAGAGGGTAGAAAGCCCAAGGATTTTTGTGTGCTCTACCGCGCCAACTTCCAGTCACGCGCTATTGAAGAGCAGTTGCTCGCTGCTGATATTCCATACCAAGTGCTGGGCACACGATTCTTCGAACGTAAAGAGGTTAAAGATGTTTTGTCGTTTATAAAAACTGCGCTGTTTGAAACACCCGCAGACCTCGCTCGTATTGCAAACGTTCCACCGCGAGGCATAGGGAAGGTAACCCTGCTCAAACTTCTCAGTGGTAAAGAACAGGAACTTACAGGTGCAGTGCGTGAAAAAATTCACTCACTCCATCTACTTATACAAAAAATAAAAATGGGGGCAGAGGAATTAAAACCATCTGAGCTCGTGCGCTTCGTCATAACAGAGTCTGGGCTTGAGCGAATGATGAAAGAGGACAAACTTGAAGGGCCGGAACGGCTTGAAAACTTGCGCGAATTAGTTTCACTTGCGGCCAGATATGATCTGGCCGCCCCGAGCAACGTCGAGGGGCTGCATCTATTCTTAGAAAACGCAGCGCTTCAAAGTGACCAGGATGAACTTAAACAAGATTCAAATGCAGTGCGTTTAATGACTGTCCATGCTTCGAAAGGCCTTGAATTTCCTTATGTATTTATCACCGGCCTCGAAGAGGGTTTGTTCCCATACGAACGCATGGGTGGAGATGGTGAAGACCGAGATGACGAAGAAGAGCGTCGCTTAATGTACGTTGCCATAACTCGCGCAGAAACAAAGGTGTTTCTTACGTTTGCTTCCTACCGCACCGTCTTTGGTTCAAAAAATTCAACCATCCCTTCAAAATTCCTCTCTGACATTTCAGACAGCCTCGTCTCCTGGGAAGCGCCTGAACGTATTGGCAGAACTATATATTTGGATTAGTGTGCATACAACGCTATGTATAAGAAGAAATCTCTCGGACAGAATTTTTTGAAAAGCCCGGCATATTTGCAGGCTATTGTTGATGCCGCGGGCGTGCAGAAAGGGGACTTGGTGCTTGAGATCGGGCCAGGGGAGGGCGCTCTTACAAAAGAACTTCTTGAGCGTGGAGCAACGGTGGTTGCGGTTGAAAAAGACCACAGGCTTATTCCTATGCTCCACGTAACATTTGATACACAAATTTACAGCAAACAACTTCAAGTAATAGAAGGGGATGCTCTAGAACTTAACGCGCACGAATTACTTGGAAAGAAAGAATTTAAACTCGTCGCAAATATTCCGTACTACATTACGGGAGCACTGCTTAAAAAATTCCTTTCAGAGGAAACTGTCCAGCCAAGCACTCTTGTATTTTTAGTTCAAAAAGAAGTTGCGGAACGAATCTCTAAAAGTAAAAAGGAGAGTATTTTATCTCTTTCAGTAAAAGTATACGGGGACGTGGTGTATGTAAAAACTGTTCCACGCGGTGCATTCAGCCCAGCTCCTGAAGTTGATTCTGCAATTTTGCTCGTTAAAAATGTTTCAAAAAAGAATTTTCAAAACGAAAAAGAAGAGCAGCGTTTTTTTACACTTGTACGTGCAGGATTTTCACAAAAACGAAAGAAGTTGAAAAACAATCTTGCGGGGGTGCTTGGTTCAGAAACTGCTGCGCGCATGGAAGCGGCGGGAATTCCGCAAGACGCACGTGCTGAAGATGTTGCCTTAGAGCAGTGGCTTACGCTCACTAAGGTCTAGGGAGTAGGCTTTGGTTTGCCCACTGCATGCGTTCTCCAAGAAGTGGGGGAACGGGTATCCAATATGGATAGAAAGGTATCTGGCAGCTAAATGGTGCTGTTGGAATAGAAGGGGGCGGACAGCAGAAGTATGGGATGTCTGCTATCCCTAATATTTGTTGCCCCACAATGTATGGGGGAGGATCCGGGTTAGGAGAAGGAGGGTATAGAGGGAGCAACCCAGGAGCCGGGACACCTCGCAAGGTGGCCGGTGTCCATATATAGAACGTGTTCTTTGTGGCAGGGGCCGGAACAATCGTTACAAACTCTGCAGGTCCAGCAGAGCTTGTACACGGAACAAATGCCGCTATTTTGCCTCCAAAGGAGAGGCCGCTCGCAGATGCCGACGCCACGACCGGTGTAACTAAGAGCGTGAGCGAAAAAATTGAGGAAACAATGGAACTTAGAATGCTCATATCCATATTATACTGTAGAGAATGGATACGGGCCGATATCTCCCAAGTACGCAATTTTCTCTTATAGCCATCTCACTATTTCTTTCGGCAGGCCTTGTGTTTGCTGCAGAATATATAGGTACGCCTTCCACAAGCTCACTTGCGGTAGGCGCCGCACGTGTACAGACACCAGTAGCCGAAGGCGACTGGAAGTCTTCACTTGAAACTGTGCAGAAAAATTCTGGTATTTCGCTGCCTGCTGCGCCTGACCAAAATACAGTGGAGGCACTTTTGCAGGCCGCGCAAAGCAATAATCTCACAGACAGTGTGTCAAAAAGCTTATTTGTAAACTTAGTCAACGCTAAAGGGCAGGGGCTCGGTGCCGACATACCAACACAAGACCAAATAGTGGCCCAGGCTCTCTCCCAGGTGCCTTCCTCAGTTGGAACAAAAACCTATTTTTCAGAAGACCTTTCCCTTACGGACAACTCATCTGCGTCACTGCACGCCTACGGCAATGCCGTAATGGCAATTCTGCAGAAAAATTCTAACCAAGAATATGCAAAAACACTCGTTATCCTCGACGCCATCACAACTAAAAACGATGGGGCACAGCTTGAGCTACTAAAACCTATCCAAAAAACCTATCAACATATAGCAGCCGAGCTATTGGAAACACCTGTACCAAAAATGCTCGTCCCTTTCCATCTGCAGCTTCTAAACGATTTTGAAAATATAGCCGGAACCTACGATAAGTTTACATCGCTCGTTGGTGACCCCCTCAGTGGAATTGCGGCAATACAGCAATATAGAACACTCACGCAGGATGCAGGGCAAATGTTCATAAACATCGCACAAACTTTCCAGAAGAACGATATAATTTTCACTAAGGACGAGCCAGGAGCGACGTGGGCTATTCTTCTGCAATCGCAGTAAATCACAATGAATAAAAAATTCGTTTATATCATCCTCATCGCCCTGGCAATCTTTCTTTTAGTTGCGCTGCTATGGTGGTGGTTTTTGCGGAGGGAAGGGAGTGCAATTCAAAATACCGGCACTTTTGGCACAGCCCAAAATGCTGCACAAAATAAAGGCTCTTCAAACGGAACCTCAACCAACGTCGGCACTCCATTGTCTGGACCGGATGTGTCTATGGATGTGGGGCAAACAAACACTCCACTTGGGGGTATTGGGCAAAATACAGTAAATGGCCAAATACCGACACAAGATGGTGGGGCCACTACTGTTGGTCCTATCACTGTTGGGAACCCTGTCATAGTCGGCACAGTAGGAGTGCCGGATGTTGTGTGGCTTTCAGGTGACCCTGCAAGTACGACACAGGGTGGGACAACAAACGGCGCAGGTACCGTATTTAACCCAACCGCTATAAATCAAATTGCCCAATCAAACCCAACTGGCAATGGTGGAATTTTGCCTAACATCGGATACAACGGGTACGGACAGCAAACAAACAATAGTGGCTCAGCGCTAGGCTCTATTGGAATAGCAGCAGGGGTCGGCGTTGTTAGTTGCGCGATAGTTCCTGCACTTCAAGAAGTAGCATCAAAATTATTTGGAGCAAAAGAGGCCGCTCCACAAGCAACAGCTCAGGCTTCAGTGACCGCCGGACAAACTGGGGTAGCTGCTTTAAGCGTCTCCACGATTGACCTAGGAGCAAATACACGTTTAGGTTTGGGTTTTACAGGACTCACAGCATCTATTGCAGGGAATCAACAAGGTCAACAAACCATCGACCAGTTTATGGGCTGCATTACGCGCAACGTAGCAAAAATTATGTTGCAGCAAATCACCAGCAGCGTTGTGAACTGGATTAACTCTGGGTTCAACGGCTCTCCAGCATTCGTGCAAAATCCAACACAGTTTATTCAAAAAACTACTGATGTCATCGCCGGTCAATATATCCAAAGTAGCGCGCTTTCGTTTTTATGCAGCCCATTTCAGTTGCAGGTGAAGATTGCTATTGCCCAAAGCTATGCAAACCGCAACGCGGCTTCGTGTACCCTGACACAAGTTTCCAATAACATAACAGGCTTTATGCGAGGATCCTTCAGCTCGGCGGGAGGTTGGCCAGCATTCCTTTCATTTACATCTGTCCCTACCAATAACCCGTATGGTGCATTTATGTACGCATCTGCTGGCTTACTTACCGCTCAAAACAAAGCCCAAAACCAAGTACGTACAGATTTACTGCAGGGCAGCGGATTCCTTTCCTTCCAGCAAAAAGTGGCAGGAAGCTGTGTAACTACGTCTACGCCACCACCACCAAGTCTTAACAAGTCGATAACCGCAAAAACCAGCTCTACTCCAAACTCTTCGCAGCAGCTCTATGAGGTGTGTGACTACGTTACTGCAACTCCAGGAAAGGTTATTGCCGACTCTTTGGGCGCGACACAAAAAAGCACTCTGGACCAACTTACGCTCGCAAAAAGTTTCGATGAAATAATAAGTGCTCTCATTAATCAGCTGATGACACGTACTCTGCAAAGCGGACTTTCAAATTTGAGTGGACAGAATGGCTACGCAAGTAACTTCTATACAGTCGACCAGCAACAAGCACAGGGCGCACAACAAACACTACTTGCTCAAATGCAAAGCGACACAGCAACTGCAAGCCAGTACGGTAGTGTGCAGCAGGGAAGTATCCAAGATATACAAAGTGCCCAAAACCAACTTAACAATGCATATAACTGCTGGAACAACGTCGCGCAAACAAGTACGAGCACGACGATAACAGCTTCAGTAAAGACACAAGCTCTCACAAACGCAGCAAGTGCATCTACAACTCTAGGTTCACTTAACACGACGGTTGACTCATATAACGATAGAATTACAAAGGTTAACGTTGCAATAGTCGCACTTCAACAACTAGAAAGCCGCGTACTTTCTGCCTCGTCGGGCTCTGAAGTATCTGCTATCCAAAATGACTACAATGCCGCTAAAGCTTCTGGGCAATTCCCAACTGCAGCTGATGTAACAAATGCCCAGCAAAACCGCGTAACGTTGCAAAGCCAAATGTCGACCATAAGCTCACAGGCGAACGATTCCCTTCAACAATGCAATGCTATTTTCTAACTCTCTGACATACCTAAAAGGAAAAAATCTGCGACGCGTCGTAGCGGGGGTTTTACTGTTACTTGTATTTTTATTGCCTGTTCAAAATGTGCTGACTACACCGGTCGTGTCTGTGGCACATGCCCAGGACGCAGCATTCTGCGACAACGCAAGTACGTGTCTCACCAGTATTGTGTATCTGTTTGCCGTCTATATACCAACAAACTTTGCGTATGCCGCTGGGTATCTTTTTAACGCTGCCCTCCAACTTGCCTTAAATAGTGCCTCGTATGCATTGAACTTTCTTTCGCTGGGGTGGACAATCGTGCGTGATATCGCAAATCTGACATTTATCTTCATCCTTATATACATCGCGTACATAATCATCATGCGTGCCGAGAGCTCTGGAACGATGCGCATGCTTGCGTGGGTTGTTGCGATGGCGCTGCTTATTAACTTCAGCTTCTTTATAACTCGCATAGTTATCGATGCGGGGAATATTCTTTCAGTGCAGTTCTACAATGCCATAAGTATCCCAAACACAATACCTTCTCCCTTAAGCACTCAACAATGTCCACCAAACTGTATCAAAGACCTCACAGGGGGCATCATGGACGCAGTAAAGGTCCAAAGTATTTTGGGAGATAAGTCATTTAATGCTTTCATTAATGACCCTAAGCAAAAAGATGGTATCGGCACCTTTAGTACAAACGTGCTTGTGCAAACGCTGGTATTCGTTTCAGTTGGAATATTTTTGTCACTACTTGGGTTTGTATTCCTTATCGTTGGTATAAAATTCATCGTCCGTGTTGTAGTGCTGTGGCTTACCATAGTAGCCTCTCCGCTTGCGTTTGCAGCCCACGCGCTTCCAAGCAACAAAAAAGTTATGGGATATTACCAGATGTGGCAGGACAATCTCATACAGTCGGCATTTTACCCCGCAGTATTCTTGTTTTTGTTCTTCATAATGAACCTATTCTTGGTGGCGTTGGCCGGCGACAAGGGCCTTGTACCAAATATTTTCAATTCTATTGCCCAGATAAATAACAGTAGCGCGAGCGCCGCCCAAGCTGGCATAAGCGTTATCGCAAACATCGGGGTCCGCATGGGCTTGGTGATAGTGCTTCTGTACTTTGCAATGAAAGCATCGGACGCCTTCAGTTCGATGGGGAGCGGAATGGCAAATAGTATTGCGAGCTGGACAGGCAGCAAGGCTGCAAACATGACCGCTGGAACTTCTTCATGGCTTGCTCGAAACAGCGCTGGGCGGCTTGCAAACGCAGCTGCGCGCAGCGCGACAGTGCGTGACTGGGCAGCCAAAAACCCTCTCTATGGAGGACGCCTGGTGTCTGGCGCGCTTAACAAAGCCGCAACCTCAAGTCTTGATATACGCGGTATTGGAGGTCTAAAAAGTCTTGTGGGTAAGGCTGGTTTTGACCTGAGTGGCCCAGGCGGTAAGGGTGGGTATAGGCAGCAAGAGGCTGACAGAGCAAAAGCGGCTGAAAAATTTGCAAAAGGTCTTAAGAGTGATGCTATATACATAAAGCAAAATGCATTAGCTGTTGGGAAAGCGGACCAGGAAAGAATTAAAAGAGAGGGAGTTGCAGCTGCAATTCGCGAATACCAAGAAGCATATGACTCAAAAAGAAAGCCCGGAGAACAGGCGTTCCATGAGCGCATGCAAAATCTTGAGAAGGCTCGGGTCGAAGCTGAGAGAGCTGCTGCTGCTTTTAAGGCTTCTGGGGATAAAACAGGAGAAGCTGCTGCTCAATCTGCCCTTATGGCTAATAATCGCCAGATAGCCGAGCTGCAGTCGGCGAGTGCTAAAAAATATACGGATGCTGAGAAAGCATTGGCCGAACTCGCAGAAAAAGGAGAATCTGCGGCTCTGAAAAAGATTGGTGAAAATAGGATTAAAGACATGGATAAGAAACGTATCAATGAAGCTGCAGACTACGAAGAGAGCCGCCGTTTTGGAAATATGTACATGCCTTCAGTTGGGAATATTGAGGGCGCGATGAAAATGAGTAAGGTTGCGAGTGGCAAAACAGATGTGAGTGAGGCGGCAGAGCACCTCTTGCATGCAATACACGAGCAAAATGGAGGTGGACATGGAAAAGGCCATGACGAAGAAAAAAAGCAGCCAGAAAAGAAAACGGAAAAGAAGGGTGATGCAAAACCTAAAGATGAGCATCCACCTGATCCTCACCACCTGACCTTAAAAGGCATTCAAGCAGCGGCTCAACACTACGGGAGCAATGAGGCTGCAGGCGATGCAATTATGGAGAAAATCAAACGATTAGATTTGAGAATGAGAAACGTGCAAGAAAACACCTCGTCTCAAGGAGCGCAAATGGCCGGCGTTCAGCAGTCTCTAAACAATCTGCAGCGCCAACGACCATCCACACCAACAAGCCCAACAACATTTGAAACCAGCTCAACTGGGCAAGGAACACTGCGTCCGAAAACAGGCACAACAGTAGTTGGAGGAGCAGATGAAGGAAGAAACCGAAGAATGCCGACTGACAGGGGAGAACAGGGCGCCCAACGCACAATAGACGAGCTCGCAAATTCAACAAACGACAAACAAAATCCACCTGAAGCTGTATAAAATACGTTGGACCGATTTGGTTGCGGTACAATATAGACATGCCTGAGGATTCTACGAACTCAACTCAAAATCAAATAGAGCAGCGACTTGCTGAACTGCCGCAAGACGTGCGAGACGCTATGCTTTCTGCACAGCTTGGAGAAAATTTGCGTGCAATAGGCCAAAAACATGGTCTCCATATAGACCAAGTTGGTGTATTGGAAGACGAAACCATGCTTGTGATGCTTGGGTTTTTTGAGCCCGAAGACTTCAACAACCAACTCATCGCACAACTGAGAATTTCTCCCGCTGACGCAGAGGCCATAACGCAGGAGGTGACTCAGCAGGTTTTTCTTCCAATTCGGGAATCTATGAAAGCCTTTACGGAATCTAAACGCAAAATTATGTCTGAACCTGCGCAAGTTCGTCCGATCGGTTCCGTCGAACCGCGGCCCGATCTTGCTCCGGCATCCGCAACAGTTGGGGCCACTTCTACTAACATTCCGATCAGGATTGAAACGCCGCAGCAGAATCCGGTTGCGCCGCCCCAAGCGGCGTCAGAGGGTTCTGCGCAGGCAAAACCAACAATGCCTCCGATGCCAAATGCAGAAAAAATGCTGACACAAACGACTGTTACTAAACCTATCTACAAAACTGACCCGTATCGTGAGCCAATAGAGCCGTAGCCTCAGAAATTTTGCTATATACTAAAGGGGAATGCGATACCAAGTTCCTCAATTTATTGAAGTTGAAGATAAAATATTCGGGCCACTAACCCTGAAACAGTTCGTGTATTTGGCAGGCGGAGGAGGTCTCTGTCTCGCATTTTTTACACTGCTTCCTTTTTTTGTGTTCGTCATACTCGCCATCCCAGTTATGGGCCTCTCGTTGGCTCTTGCGTTTTATCGAGTAAACGACCGCCCTTTTATCACCGCCATAGAACACGCATTTGGTTTCTACACTAACAGCAAACTCTATTTGTGGAAGCAGCGCCCGCCGGAACTCGTGCAAACACAAGCTACCGCGCAACCAATCACTCAGGCAATGGTTCCTAAACTTTCAGAAAGCCGCCTCAAAGACCTTGCGTGGTCGTTGAACATTAAAGAGAAAGCGGAGTAATACTATGGCCGACGCACCTATAAAAGCACAAGCAACGCAGGATTTCGTACCTATAAAAGAAGTACGGAATGGCATTGTCATACTTAAAGACGGCTCAATGAGAGCGCTTCTTATGGCATCTTCCATAAACCTTGCGCTTAAATCACAGGATGAGCAAAATGCCATCATCGGCCAGTTCCAAAACTTTTTAAACTCACTTGAGTTCACCGTTCAGTTTTTCGTCGAGAGTCGCGACCTCGACATCCGTCCCTACCTCGCAATTTTGGAAGAGCGCTATGTTGCAGAACTCGATGACTTGATGAAAATCCAAATCCGAGAATACATAAGCTTTATCAAAGATTTCACGGCCCGCTCAAACATCATGTCGAAAAACTTCTTTATCGTAGTTCCATACGACCCAGCGCTTGTTGGAAGAGGGAAGGGGGTTGCAGGAGCGCTCAGCGCACTCGTTCCATCAAAAAACTCCAGCAACAACGTGCTCACTGACGAACAGTTTGAACAATATCGTACCCAGTTAGAACAACGTGTTTCTGTTGTCGAACAAGGTTTGGTGCGCACAGGCGTGCGCGTCGCTCCGCTTGGGACGGAAGAAATTATCGAGTTATTCTATAAGTTGTTTAACCCGGGAGAACTTGAGAAGCCTCAGCAGGTAACTCAGATCGTTCACTAACACTATATGGCACTTTTTGGACTCATAAAATCAAAAGACGAGGGTCAGGTGCCTGCAATGGCGCCCGTCATGCCTGAGCAGATCTATCGCCAAGGCGTATTGGAATTGCAGGACGTTATCGCACCTTCAGCGCTTAAAATCACCTCTCGCGAGCTTAATCTTGGCGACAAAATCGCACGAACATTTTTTGTTATGTCATATCCGCGCACGTTGGTGGATTCGTGGTTTGCTCCAATAATTAACCTCGACCGCGTTCTCGATATTTCTGTGTTTATCCATCCGATAGACTCAGCTGAAATCTTGAAGAAATTCCAGAAAAAAGTAGCTGAGGTGCAAAGCCAGATTATTTCTCGTGAAGACAAGGGCCTTGTGCGTGACCCTATCTTGGACACTGCCTACAGAGACTTGGAAGATTTGCGCGACCAGCTCCAACAAGCAGAGGAACGTATTTTCGATGTTGGCGTTTATATAACGGTATACGGCAAAACAATAGAGGAACTTGATAAGACCGAGAGTGAAATAAAGTCGATGCTTGAGAGCCGTCTTATTTATGTAAAACCTGCATTATTCCAACAAGTACAAGGTTTTAGGAGCACTCTCCCGCTTGCAACTGATGAACTAAACGTCAATTCAAAACTAAATTCTTCGCCGCTCTCCTCTATATTCCCGTTCGTGTCCTTCGATCTCACATCTGACAAAGGCATCTTGTATGGTGTGAACCGCCACAACGCATCACTGGTGTTGTTCGATCGCTTTAGTTTGGAAAACTATAACTCGGTAATTTTTGCAAAATCAGGTTCTGGTAAATCATACGCAACAAAGCTGGAAATTCTGCGCACACTTATGTTCGATACAGAAGTAATTGTTATCGACCCAGAGCGCGAGTACGAATTTTTGAGCCAGACTGTCGGCGGGCGCTACTTCAACATTTCACTTACATCAGAACACCACATTAACCCTTTCGATTTGCCTATACCTCGCGAGGATGAAAACCCTGCAGATATTCTCCGCTCAAATATTGTGTCCCTTGTTGGGCTGTTCCGTATTATGCTCGGAGGCCTTAGCCCTGAAGAAGATGCGATTATAGACAAAGCGATCACTGAAACCTACGCGCTTAAAGACATTACTGTCGACTCTAACTTCGCTGAAATAGAGCCCCCTCTTCTTTCTGACTTCGAAACAGTGCTTTCCGGCATGGATGGCAGCGAATCCTTGGTGCAGCGACTTTCTAAATATACAAAAGGTACGTGGTCTGGGTTTATTAACCAAGCAACAAACGTCGACATTAATAAAAAGTTCGTTGTGTTCTCCGTTCGTGACATGGAAGACGACCTTAAACCGGTCGCCATGTATATCATTACGCACTATATATGGAACGCGGTGCGCAAAAACCTCAAGAAACGTCTCCTTGTTATCGACGAAGCGTGGTGGATGATGAAATCTGAGGACACAGCGTCCTTCTTATACAGCATGGCAAAACGCGGTCGTAAATATTACCTAGGCCTTGCAACTATTACCCAAGACGTTGATGACTTCTTAAAGTCTCCGTACGGGCTGCCGATGATCACCAACTCATCTATCCAAATATTGCTCAAGCAGTCGCCAACAACAATAGATAACCTTCAAAAAACCTTTAATCTCTCAGATGAGGAGAAGTATTTGTTGCTTGAGTCGGACGTAGGGGAGGGGATATTCTTTGCTGGCCTTAAACACGTTGCTATAAAAGTGATTGCCTCGTACACAGAGGACCAGATAATCACCTCCGACCCGTCACAAGTGCTCGCTATCCGCAAACAGCAAGCTGACGCTGCTGAAGGCCGAGGTACAATATAGCCATGCATGCGGTGCGCAACACGTTGCTAATTCTCTTTGCAATCCTCTTGGACTTGCTACAGGCAGGCATCTCTGCGGGTTTATTTTTCATGGGTGCTTTCCCAGGCACAGTTGGGGGCGCCACAGGAGGCTGTATTCTTGGCGCAAAAGTTGCGGGCCAAATCGGCTGCGCAATTGGTGGAGCGGTAGCTGGAGTTGCTGGAACTGCTCTAAACGCTGCTGCCGCAGCAACCCTTCCTTTTGCAATTGGACTTGGGTTTGCGGTAAATTTTTGCCTCGACGTAACTTTAGGGCTTGTTCTTACAGCATTCCTCATCTGGCTAGGTATGTATTACAAAGGAATTGGTATCACGGGCTTTATTGTTGAACTTGTCCCAGGGCTTGCTATTGTCCCAGGCTGGACAGCTATGACCATAGCGTGCGTCGTGCGAAAAACTGCTGAAGAGAAGCTGCTCGCAAGTTCCTCAGGAGGCTTGTTTACTACGTTTATTACAGCTGGGGTAGCGGGAGCTGGCACTTTTGCAACGTTTGCAATCAATCAGGGCACTGCGCGCAGAGCTCGAGGAATAGATATGTTTGCACAGGAGGAACAAGTCTCCCGTGATTCTGAGAAAAAACAATTTGTTTCAACTGAACTGAAAAATATCGATGGTATCCGACCTAAAACATCATATGCAGCGTAAATTTTTTATACTTCTTGCAGTACTTTTCTTGAGCGTAGCTCCGCCAGCTGGCAGAATGCATGCTCAAACCTCGTTACCAGACCCAGTGCAGTACACTGTCATACCCGAGACTCCAGGACCTAACCAACAAGTAAGTATCGAGGTAAGTGGGGTGGGGACGTTTTTGGGTAATGCCACTATTACCTGGCAAGTGAACGGAAAAACTGTTCCGGGGGCAACGGGCCGAACTTTTACCTTTACCACTGGAGGTATTGGTACACCTAGCACAATCCATCTGACTATAAATTCAGCGACGCAAGGACTCATCTCTCACGATTTTGTCTTTAACCCTTCTGTTATTAACTTAGTCTGGGAAGCAGATACCTCTACGCCGCTTTTGTATAAAGGTAAGGCGCTGTATAGCGCAGGCTCTGGCCTGCGTGTTGTGGCTTTCCCAACAGTGATGATCGGAAAGGCACTTGCGCCTGCAAGCAAACTTTCATTCCAGTGGTCACGAAACGACACCCCGGACCCTTCTTCATCTGGGTTAGGGAAAAATATATTTTCATTCTCTGGGGATCAGTTAAATACTGAGGAAAATGTTGCAGTTGATGTATATTCCAGCGGAACAAAAGTAGGGCAGGGGCGCATCACAATACCGGCCTCAAAACCCGCGGTTATTATGTATTCTGTGGATCCTCTTCGTGGAACATTACTTGGTACAGCATTTCAAACCGGCTTCGCGCTTCCTCAAACAGAGACGACTCTGAAAGCAGAACCATACTTCTTTTCAAATACGAGCTTCGCGCGCGGGCAGATAAAATATAACTGGTCATTGGGCGGGCAAGAGACCACGGGCCCCGATGCCGCAAAAGGTTTACTTACCCTTAGACAAACTGGGTCTGGCAGCGGCTCTGCAAATATTTCTGTAGATGTGCAAAATAATGAGAGTGACAAACTAGTTCAAGCAGCCAGCATCAACCTCAACCTTCTGTTCGGACCACAAACTGGCTCATCCATCCTTAACCTCTTTGGCTTATGAAAAGAAATTTCCTTATAGTAGGCATTCTCACCTTGAGCCTTCTAGGTACTTTTACTGTACCAACAGTGAGTGCCCAAACAGCCCCCGGTTGTTATACAAATGACGAACGTCGTACATACCAAGGTATGCCGGACGCAAATGGTTCCTGTGCCAAGTACCCAGACTCATCGCTTATGAGTTCTAGTGGTAGACCTGGGGCTCCTGTAGATAATGGTCTTTCTTACACGCCCCTGGAACCAATACCCGGCCAAAGTAGTAGTCAACCTAATTTCTGCGAATTGTTAAATATTTTGTTTAAAGTGCTTATCTATCTAGGAGGGATGGTGGCTGTCTTATTCCTAGTACTTGGTGGTATCGCCTATATGGTTTCAGAAGTGGTGGACAAACGTTCTGCAGCACGCGAGCGAATAAAATCATCCGTGATTGGGCTACTTATACTTCTCTCTTCGTATCTCATACTATTCACCGTAAATCCAAATCTCGTAAACGCATGTAATCTTATCAGCCCAACTACTACTGGCGTAATATCTGCGACACCTGACCCAGCAACAAGTCTTGTTGCTGGATGCACAAGTAACGGCGGGAGAATATATCTGTACAGTAATTGCGCGGACCTAATTAAATATCAGGCTCCTGGGAAAACATGTGAGAACATTTCAACGAACATGTATTGCGTAAAATAAATATGTTTAAAAAAATTACCATTTATATATTCTCAGGGCTCGCCTTACTTGCTGTCGGGGTTGGGGTGTTTTTCTTTTTCCAAACAAACAAACAAACCACTGGGCAAACTTCCTCTGGTGGGCTCTTTGGCTTCGGAAGCACTGTGGCAAATGTTCCGGGCGGGGGAGACACCCCAAATACACCGCAAGCGGGTATATCAACGCTGCAGAATATATTTAAAATCGCAGACGGCCCTATTGCCGGGGCAGCGTTTACACAAACCTTTAATCCAACAACAACACTGGCTCGCTACGTGCGAGCAGATAACGGCCACGTGCTTGATATACCTATAGGAGTATCTGGGGCTGTAGCACGCGCTGTATCGAACGTCACTGTTCCAGGAATTACATCCTCAGTCTGGACAACATTCGGCAGCTCAACAGTTATGCAGTATGTGGACTCAGGCATTGTTAAAACCATGTATGTGGCCTTTGCCACCACTAGTTCAACCGCCACCAACTCCGCAGTAACTCCATCTCGTATACGTTTCCTCCCTAACGGCATTGTGTCGCTCGCCCTCGACCCAAAAGATACGCGCGTCGCATATCTACTCTTTAACAGTAGCGGTGGCGTGGATGGATATATTTCTAACCTCGACGGTACGAACGTAAAGAATGTATTTTCATTACCTCTATCCCAAGCAACCCTCTCGTGGCCTTCACCGACGACCCTCCTCGTCCAAACAAAAAGCGCCTTTAGTGTTCCTGGTATTGCGTACTCAGTAAACGTGGCCACTGGTGCACTGTCTCCACTCCTGTACGCACCGGGCCTTTCTTCAACAGCAAATAAAACGTTTACAAAAGTTGTGTACCAAACAAGCGCAGGCAATAAAACAACAACCTACTCCCACGACATTGCCACAGGTAAAGACGCACCTCTTGCAAATAATCCACTACCTGAAAAATGTGTCTGGAGTACGCTTCCAGCCACCGACGCATACTGTGCATTACCGCTGGATGCAGTTTCTCCAAACTATATAGACCTGTGGCACCAAGGCTTGGTCCAAACAGCAGATGCAATTGTTACTCTTGATACAAACACTGGTGTAGGAACTGTTATCACACTGCCAGGAGATGGGGGAGCTAGCGCGGGCATAGAACAACTTGTGCTCTCGCCAGATGGAAAATACTTAATGTTTATTACACGTGGCGACCAATCTCTCTGGGGAGTAAAGCTGCGCTAAAAACTATTTCTTGCGAGACGCGAGAACTACGTGGCGGAATTTCCCTTCGCCCTCTGAACGAGTTTCAACTTCAGCGTCATCCGCAAAAAGCTCGTGCACAACAAGACGTTCGTACGAACTCATAGGTTCCATTTCTACATCATGTTTAAAAAGACGTACACGCTGTGCAAGCGTGCGGGCGTTAGCGCGCACCTGCTCCATCTGCTGTTCGTGATAGTTGTTGAAGTCTATAAGAAATTGACCTGCGTCCTCTCCATGCTTTTTTTCAACTATGCGACGCGCAAGGACTTGAAGCGAGCGGAGACCTTCTGCGTTGTTGTTTAAAAGATGTTCAGCTTCAGACGAGGTAACAGAAACGACGGTACGTGCGCCTTGCGATACAGAGATATCGCTAAACGAGAGGCCAAGATGGCCGAGGAAGGTTCCTACAAAAGACTTGAGTTCTTCGGCTTGCATAGAGCCACAATACTCCAAATAGCCCTGGCTATCAAACCCGCCTGCCGGACGGGCAGGTATTATGCTTTCTCGGCTGCCATTTGGCGCTGGATAAGCCATTCTTGGCCCAAAGAGATAACACTGCCAGCAATGAAGTAAATACCAACAGCCGCCGGAACTGTATACGACACAACACCCATAAGGGTGGGGAGGAAGTAGAGCATCATCTGACGCTGCAGTTTTTGTGCGCGCTGCTTGTCACTTTCTTTTCCTGAAGACGGAGTGTCCATGCGTGTAAACGAGTATCGGACAACAAGATACTGAAGAACCGCTACAAGCACTGCTATTGGTATATTGTGTTGCGCCATCAAATCTACAAGTCCAAAGAAGTTTGTAGCGATAACGGAAGGAGCATGAACGAACGAGTAGAGGAGGTCGGTTGCAATAGGATTAAGTCCTTCGTGGAAAAAAGCATAGTAGAGCGCGATGAACACTGGTATCTGCACGAGTAGCGAGAGAAATGCGCTGATTGGGCGAACTTTGTGTTTACGGAACAAGTCCATCGTGAGCTCTCCGCGCTTTTGTGCATCGTCTTTATATTTTGTATTAATCTCATCAAGCTCACCTTGGAGCGCCTGCATACCCATCTGAGTGCGAATATTTGAAGCAAACAAAGGATAAAATATGACGCGTATGATCAGCGTCACTGCAATAATCGCAAGACCAACATCACCAGCTGGCATTATGCCGATCAAGAAAATAAATGTGTTGTAGAACGGGTCGATGAGAAGAGTGTGGAACATAGGTTAGTTTTTTAACAATACCACTAAATCGTTTATGAACGCTGGCGTGAGCGGGTCTGCAGGAACTTTCTGAATAAAAATAACTGCAGTGCCTGTACCTTTATATGAAGACAATGCTCGGTATAGTGCACGACGTAAACGATTTCGCTCTACTGCCTTCTTTGCAACTTTTTTAGATACCACTGCAGAGGCGCGTAAGGGAGCGTTTCCTGCAACATACTTTGCAGAGAGTAGGGAAGCGCGGCGTGAGCGGCCTGCTGTCATCACATCTTTAACTTCCCGGGCAGACAAACGCCTGCGTTTTGGGAGCATAGTAGTAGTTTAATTAAACCGAAACTTTTGAGCGGCCCTTGCGGCGGCGGCGCTGCATGGTTTTAACACCTCCTGGGGTAGCCGAGCGTTTTAGGAAACCGTGCGAACGTGCGCGTTTGCGCTTTTTTGGTTGGTAGGTCTGCGACATAGATAACTAGGACAATACCACAACTGATTTGATAAGGAAACCCCGCCAAGGTCGGACCTTGTCAAACCACGCTTATGCACAGTTCTTCCACAATGTTCTGCACATATAGTTTTTTTGACGGCAAGGTCGTGACCGCGTATTCTTACACCACTAACCCCATGACAACCACGAAAGAACTTTGGGAAAATGCGCTGGTTGAACTAGAGCTCACCATTTCAAAACCCAATTTCAATACCTGGTTTAAGGATACACACATAGTTAAAGTCGAGGAGGGGACTGTTTACCTAGGAGTTCCGAGCCAATTTGCCCGTGACTGGCTTTCTACTAAGTTCCATAAGGATATTTTACGCTCACTCCGCAGCCTTTCAGACACGGTACGCTCTGTTGAATACATTATTTCGCGCGGTCCAAAGAAAAATACCGTTGAAGAAGCTCGTACGGTCCCCCCTCCTCCATCAGAATTACCCCTTGAGAGCATTCATCAAAAGACGAACCTAAACCCTCGTTTTACCTTCTCTTCCCTTGTGGTTGGGCCATTTAATGAGCTTGCACACGCTGCAGCCCAAGCTGTTATCAGGAAACCGGGTATTGCGTACAACCCACTTCTTATCTATGGGCCTACAGGCCTTGGGAAAACCCACCTTATACAGTCTATAGGGAACCATTTCCGCGTTACGACACCAGACCGAAAAGTTCAATATATGACCTCAGAGAAGTTCTCTATGGACTACGTTTCTTCGCTTCAGGCAGGAAAAGTCCAGTCTTTTAAGGAGAAATACCGCCAATATGATCTGCTCATCATGGATGATGTGCAGTTTTTGGCAAAAATGGAGAAGACTAAGGAGGAGTTCTTCCACCTATTCAACTTCCTCCACGATGGAAATAAGCAGCTTATTTTCACCTCCGACCAGCATCCAAACGTCATCCAAGGTCTTGAAGACCGTATGCGCTCTCGTCTTAACGCAGGAATGATAGTTTCAGTAACCCCACCAGACCACGAGTCTCGTCTTGCTATAGTTCGCGCAAAAGCGACTGCACACAACGTTATAATGCCTGACGAAGTATTGGAGTACCTTGCAACCACAGTTGAAGGTAACGTCCGCGAACTTGAAGGGGCATTAAATCTGCTTTTGATCCAGTTTGAGCTTAGAAACAACGAAACCCTTACCTTAAACGACGCAAAAACACTTCTTCGTGGTGCAGCAAGCGCAACAAAGAAGGCTGTGTCGGTTCAGGAGGTTGTACGCACTATATCTGGCTTCTATGGGGTAGAGGAGCATAGTATTTACGAAAAAACCCGAAGAAAGGAAGTTGTACGCCCACGCCAAGTCATTATGTTCTTACTCCGCGAAGATTTTAAGATTTCGTTCCCAACAATAGGGGAGAAATTGGGTGGAAGAGATCACACTACTGTTATTCACTCGTGCGAAAAAATAAAAAATGACCTCCGCAGCGACAGTGTACTGAGCCAAGAACTCAGTCAGATCCGTCTCATGTTGAAATGATGTGGATATGTGGTTGTATAAGAGGGGGTAAAGCGACTGAATAGCACATGAAGAAGTTCCCCCAGAAGCAGTTGTCCACAAAAGAAGTCCTTTACTACCAACAGGTAAATAGAATTATGAGTTCCTTGTATGAGCTTATAAAACAACGTTAAATTGAGTTATCCAGATATTCACAGCTATAGTAGTAATAAGGTTTTTATTAAAGAAAAATGAAATTTGAGACCAGTACAACAGAATTTCTCTCCGCGGTGGGGACAGCAACACGTTTTGTTGAACGTCGTGCAAACCTCCCTGTACTCGCTGGTATTTTGATGGTTGCAGAAGGTGGACGTCTGACGCTCAGGGCAACTAACCTTGAGTGTGGGGTTGAGATCACTGTGCCGGCAAAAATTGCAACTGAAGGTATGGTTGTTGTACCAGCAGGAGTGTTGTCCGGATTTTTAAATACAGCGCGAGGTAAGACAGTTTCAATATCTCTTGTTGGTGAGGTGTGTAAGGTGGAGACAGAGCGTGCCTCAGCATCAATCAAAACGCTCCCACACGAAGATTTTCCAGTACTCCCACGTGTGTCTGCAGAACGCTCGTTTACAGCAAAGAGTGCGGACTTGGCACGAGCTATTCGCAGTGTTGCGTATTGTGCATCACTTTCTGCTACAAAACCTGAACTACAGAGTGTATTACTCAGCGCTGATGGTGGAAAACTTACAGCGGCAGCAACAGACTCATTCCGCCTCGCAGAAAAGGTCGTACCTCTTCGTGGCAGTGCATCAACACCACAACTTTTAGTGCCTGCACGTAATGCGGCAGAGCTTATGCGTATTCTTGATACTGCGGGAGGTGAGGCAGAGATTTATTTCAACGAAAACCAACTCTCAACCCACGTAGGAACTATTTACTACACCAGCCGCGTTATTGACGCTGCGTTTCCTAACTACAAACAAATTATTCCAAAGACATTTGCAACAGAAGCGCTTGTACTACGAGAAGATCTTGCGGTGGCACTCAAGTCAATCAGTATTTTTGCAGATAAATTTTCACACGTGTCTGTTTCTCTCGACCCTGTGAAGAAAACTCTTACACTTACGTCTCGTAACCCAGATGTGGGGGAGCAAGTGTGCACCCTTAAGGCGACCATAAGTGGCGAACCCTTCACAATGTCCTTCAATGGCCGCTATCTTGCCGACAGCCTCCAGTCAGCCCAAGGAGAAAGCATCAAAATCCAGGCTAATGGCCCCGGTAAGGCTATCCTTATCCGCGATGCGGGCGATGACTCATTCTTCTACCTCGCAATGCCAATGAACCGCTAATGGCGCTCTACTTCATTACAGGAAGTAAAAACAAAGTCGCTGAGGTTCAGTCAGTGCTGCCTGACATAGAGCAGATGGAAATTAATCTGCCGGAAGTACAGGAGCTCGACCCACATACAATACTTGCAGCAAAACTCGCTGAAGCACAAAAACACCATAAGGGAGAATTCATCGTCGAAGACACATCTCTTTATTTTGAAGGAATGAATGGCTTGCCGGGGCCTTTTGTTAAATGGTTTTTCGAAGCACTGGGTGCGGGAGGGTTAGCCTCCCTCGCAGAGTTCTATGGAGGGAAGGCGACTGCAAAAACTTTGATTGGGTATGCTGACGAAAAGGGCGAGGTGCAATTTTTTGAAGGGGAGATGAAAGGAATGATAGTGCAACCTAGGACCCCAAGCGGCTTTGGGTGGGACAATATTTTTGTACCAGAAGGCTACGATAAAACCTTTGGAGAACTCGGACCTGAAATAAAAAATACTATCAGCATGCGTGTCCAAGCTGCGCGAAAGCTCAAAGAGTATTTAGATACGAAATAAAATTAGGCGAGGTCCGACCTCGCCTAATTTTTACTGCGTAGAAATAAAAAGCCCAACGGATTGCTCCGTGGGCTCGTGGAATGTAGGGCTTCAGTGAAGCTGGACTTCAGCGGCGGCATAGGCGCGAGCCAGAGCGTCCGTGTAGGAAATTGGAGCTTCACCGCGTGCGCCGTATATCATGTGCGCGTCGGCGGAATCTTCGTCCGGCCGCCAGAACTTCCAGACGAAGGTCCGAGCGATCTCTGAATTCGGGTGCGCTTCCCTGATTCGTTCCCAGACCTGCACGAGGCGCTGGCCGGGCACAGAGCGCTCGTCGAACGGCAACGGCAGAAAGTTCGACATGATGCCGCCCTTGAGCGCGATGTTCTCCAAGGTCTGGCAGAGTTCGAGGTCTGTACCGGCAATGACGGCCCATAAGACCCGTCCGACTTTGTGATCACACCACCCCAGAACCTGGTTGGCAGAAACGCATAGCTTCGACAACTCTTGCATGGCTTGCCTCCTGGTTATACAGCCACAGGCACAGTACCATAGCTCCAAAAAATATCTAGCTATGATGGGCGAGGTCCGACCTCGCCCAATTGTTACTGCGTAGGGGCAGAGGCGCCGCCGTGGGAGGCGAGCCATTGCTGGACTGAGTAGTCCCAACGGGTGAACTGAGGGTCATTGGCAGGGTTTGAAGGCTGTGGGCCGTTTGGATTGTCTTTATCTACCCAGTAGAGGATCTCGTGAAGCTGGCCATCACTACCTGGTATCTGCCACTGGCCGCGAAGAACTGGCTTAAGGCCACTTTGGTCAACTTCTGTGCGAGTAAATGACACAGTAGGGAGTTTCTGCAGGGCATAAGCCATAAACTCATTCCACATAGGACCTACGATAAAGCCTGAAACCTTGCGCACCATAGGGGTATTGTCATTGTTCCCAACCCACATACCTACGACGAGATTTGGTGTATAGCCGATAGTCCATGCGTCTTTATAGTCGTTTGTAGTACCTGTTTTAACTGCTACATCGTGCCCAGGGAAGGTGAAGAGATTGTTCTCGCCAAGTGGAGAGCGTGCAACAGGGTCTGAAAGGATGTCATTTATTTCCCGAGCAACAGAAGACTCTAATACCTGTGTGCCTGCAGTTTGTGCGTTATCTTCAATCACATTTCCGTTTGCGTCCTCGATCTTCATAACGCTTATTGGTTGATATTTCACACCATCGGTTGCGAACACCCCGTACGCACTCGACATATCAAGAAGCGTTGCTTCGCCGCCGCCGAGTACCAGCGTAAGTCCATATTGGTTTGCGTTGCTAAGTGTCGAGATGCCCATAGATTTTGCGAGCTCTAAGCTATTATTGATCCCCGCAAGATAGAGGGCTTTGATAGCAGGAACGTTGATCGACTGTGCAAGGGCGTCACGTAGAGTCATAGGCCCACGGAACTTGCCGTCATAGTTGTCAGGAGAATAACACGGCGCAGTTTTGTTTCCTGTATCATACGCAGAGCATGAGGTAGAGAATTGTGTCTGAGTATCAAACACCACTGTGTCGGGTGTGTACCCCTCTTCAAATGCTTTGGCGTATACAAAAGGTTTAAATGCAGAACCCGGCTGGCGCTGTGCCAACGTAACGTTAAAGTTGCCGCCGATCTCTGTGTCGAAGTAATTACGAGACCCAACCATTACAAGAATTTGTCCGTTCGTAGGGTCAAGCGCGATCATGCCGGCATTTGAAGCGTTAAAGTTTGTCTGCTGTGTTGCTGCACGTGCTTGCACAACTTCTTCTGCTTTCTGCTGCAAGTCTGCGTCGAGTGTGGTTGTAACCTTCCACCCGCCCTGTTCTGCGGCCTCAGGGCCGTATTTTTGTTCAAGATATTGTTGAACATAAAAGACAAAGTGTGGTGCGGAAATAGAAGATGTGCGCTGAGGAACGAACGTAACAACTTCTTTTTCTGCCGCAACTCTCTGTTCTGCCGTTAGATAGCCATGCTCCTCCATCTTCTCAAGCACCAAATTCTTTCTCGCGTCCAACAGGTCTTTATGGTTTCCATATGGAGAGAAACGAGACGGCGCAGGCAAAACCGCAGCAAGATATGCGGCTTCAGCAACATCAACATCACTCGCATGTTTCCCAAAGAATGTCTGTGCCGCCTGTTCAACACCATAAATATTTCCTCCGTACGGTGCGTGGTTAAGGTACAGCTCTAAGATTTGTGACTTAGTGAGTGAGCGTTCTATCTTAAGGGACAGAAGCCACTCTTCGATTTTGCGGATAGGACTTTTTGCACCCGTAAGAAGTGTAAGTTTGACTACTTGCTGGGTGATGGTTGATCCGCCTTGTGAAGCGGATAGAGTAAGAATGTCCACCATGATTGCGCGGGCGATAGCTCTAAATTCGATCCCAGGATGTTGGTAGAAGTTTGGATCCTCAATAGAGAGGGTGGCGTTCTGGATGTTCTGGCTTACGGAAGAAAGGGGGACGACTGTTCTGTTCGTGTTGTTGTTGAGGCTGTAGAGCAGCACGGTGCCAGTGCGGTCATAGATTTTGGTTGATTGTTCAACCTTGCGCGACTCAAGAGAGGCGAGGTCTGGCACTTTTAGACTAGAAGCCCATAGAAAAATGATGCCAAGCAAAAAGAACCCTAAACCGAAGAGCCAGACGAGGGTTACACGCCAATGCTTTCGCAAATAACGCCACATTGGTGTTAGTATAGCAGGTATAACCTTATATGGGACTTTTTTCGAAAAGGCAGGCGGTTATAACCGACGAAACAAAAATAAATGAACTTTTAACGCGCGGCGTTGAAAATCTCGTGCCGCGCGAACTTGCGGTAAAGAAGCTTCGCTCAGGCGACCGTCTGCGCGTGTACTGGGGGATAGACCCAACAGGTACCAAGATCCATCTTGGACATACGCTTTCGCTACGAAAGCTAAAAGCGTTTAGCGATCTTGGCCACGAAGTCATTTTGGTTATAGGAAGCTTTACGGCGATGATCGGCGACCCAACCGGCCGCGATGCTCAGCGTGCTCCACTTACAAAAGAGCAGGTAGAAGAAAATTTCCAAGACTACAAACGCCAAGCGCAGAAGATTCTAGATTTTTCTAAGATCGAAATCCGTAAAAACGGCGACTGGCTTTCACCACTCAATTTCTCTGAAATAATCAAACTTGCAAGCAACTTTACGGTCCAACAGATGTTGAAGCGCGATATGTTCCAGCGCCGTATAGAAGAAGATAAGCCAATTTCGCTCCATGAGTTTCTCTACCCTTTGATGGTTGGGTACGACTCTGTCGTGCTTGATGTGGACTGTGAACTTGGCGGCAGCGATCAAGAGTTCAATATGCTCGCAGGGCGGCACTTGCAGCAGGCTATGGGCAAGCGCGATAAGTTTGTGCTCACAACTAAGCTTTTGGAAGGCACAGATGGCCGCAAGATGAGCAAGTCTTTCAACAACTGCGTGTACCTCGATGACGCACCTTCAGATATGTACGGCAAGCTTATGTCTGTTAAGGATGAATTGCTTCCGGTCTACTTCGAATCTGCTACAGATATACCAATGGAAGAAGCGGCAGAAATTCTCAAGGGCCACCCTAAAGAAGCAAAGATGCGCCTTGCCCGCGAGATTGTGACTATGTATCACAACCGCGCCGCTGCAGAAAAAGCAGAAGCCGATTGGACTAACACATTCAGCGACGGGGGAGTGCCAGAAAATATTCCTACAGTGTCTGCTGGGAAACTACGCGACCTTGTTGAAGGTGTCTCTATGAGTGAGCTTCGTCGTTTAGTAGAACAGGGTGCAGTCTCTTCCGTTATCTCTGGAAATAAAATAGAAAGCATTGAAGCAGAAATCAAAAACGATACTCTCCGTATCGGAAAGCATCGCTTTTTAAAGGTGAACTAAACTTTATTCCTCGGGTTCTTCGCCGAAGCCAGCTGAGAAGTCATCATCATCTTCTCCTTCTAGGTCTTCGTCGCCCTCGAGTTCTTCATCCTCGGTGGCAGTTTCGGTTTCTTCTTCCTCCTCATCGAGCAAGAACTCTTCTGCAAACTCTTCACTCATACTTCGTTTCTTAACTTAATAATTTTAAGCAATGGAATAACTAACAATGAGATTTGTATCAAGAAAACCTATTTGATGCAAGGCATGTAAGTCCAACTGCAATGGCGTCCATCTCATCATCCAGGCGCTTCTTTTCAGGGATGGTTATAAGGCGAGGAACCATGGCTGCAATTGCGGCTTTATCGCCCTTGCCATAGCCTGTAATAGCTACTTTTACCTGTAAGGGAGTGTATTCGTGTACAGGAAGCCCTACGGAGCTCGCTATATAGAGAAGCATGCCACGTACGCCCGCCACATCCATGGCGGTCTTGGCGTTCTTTTCAAAGAAGATACTTTCTACTGCAACACAGCCTGGCTGCCAGAGATCAATGGTTGCTTGCACCGCAACACCAAGTTCTGCGAGACGCTGAGGAAAGGTGAGTTTAGCGGATGTTCGTACGCATTCAGAATGAAGCAAGACTTCCTTACCTTTAATTTTTTCTACAACAGCAATACCGAGGCGTTCGAAGCCGGGGTCAAATGCGAGTACTCTCATAGCACGATTGTACTACGCTGCGCTTGTATAGACTTCGCTCACGTCGTCGTGCTCTTCAAGGGCGTCAGAAAGGTCGGCCATTTTTTGAGAATCTTCGTCCGAGAGTTCAATAGGGGAAAGAGGCTCTAGTTTGCCTTCAGCATTTTTCTGGAAGGCCCACATAGCTGCGCCTGGTGTTGCAATACTGCCACCATGTTCGCTCAAGAGGTGTTTAAGTTCCTGCACAGTGCGATTTTTTGAGTCTGTGTAGCCTTCGATGATAAGCGCACAGCCTCCTGGGCCATATGCTTCATATATAACGTGCTCGAGCTCTTTCCCGTCAGCCTTAGCCAATGCGCGTTCAATATTGTCGCTGGGCATGTTTGCAGCCTTGGCCTTTTCAATTGCCACACGCACACCGGGCGCAGTCTTGTCGCCTTTAGCCTGCTTGAGTTCGCTGCTGATAATTTTTACCAACTTACTGAAAAGCTTCGACTTCTGTGCGTCGGTTTTACCCTTAGTATGTTTTAATTTCGCCCATTTACTATGTCCTGCCATAAAGGGATTTTACAAAAGTTTTTCGTTCAAGTCAGCAGGAGGAGTTCTGCCCACGTGTCTGTAGGCAGCAGCAGTAGCAACGCGCCCACGAGGAGTGCGTTCGATAAGGCCAAGCTGCAAGAGGAATGGTTCATGCACATCAGCAATGGTTGAAGGCTCTTCAGAAAGCGCTGCGCCAAGTGCTCCAACGCCAGCGGGCCCGCCATTAAAGCGGTCTATAAGTGCAATAAGAAGTTTACGGTCGATAGGTGTAAGGCCAAGCACATCAACTTCAAGTAAGTTAAGTGCCTCAGTTACCATTTTTTCAGAAAGAGGTTCACGTTTAAGCTGTGCGTAGTCGCGGGCGCGTTTCAAAAGGTAGTTTGCGGTGCGGGGAGTAGAGCGGCTGCGGCGAGCAATTTCACGAATGCCACTTTCTTCGACATCAACACCTAAGATTTTTCCTGAGCGGCGAACGATGTCAGCAATGTTGTCTTCTGAATAAAATTCCAAACGATATACGCCGCCAGAGAATCGTGAGCGAAGTGGTGCAGACAGATCTGCTACTCGTGTAGTTGCGGCAATTAGTGTAAATGGCGGCAACGGCAAATCCAGCGTTCGTGCCGAAGGGCCTTTACCTATAATGATATTAAGAGAGCCCGACTCCATAGCAGGGTAGAGGACTTCTTCAATAGAACGAGAAAGACGATGGATTTCATCGATAAACAAAATATCGCCAGGTGCAAGGTTGGTAAGAAGTGCTGCTAAGTCGCCAACACGTTCAATAGCAGGGCCTGATGTTGAACGAAGCGTGCTGCCAAGTTCGTTTGCAATGAGGTGTGCAAGAGTTGTTTTCCCAAGACCTGGTGGCCCGTAAAAAAGGATGTGTTCAGGTGGGTTTTGACGCTCTTTTGCAGCACCTAAAAGGATTTTTAAATTGTTTTTGATTGTTTCTTGCCCGATATATTCGTCAAATGTGGCTGGGCGTAAGGATGTATCTAAAAAGGCATCATTCCGGGGCTGGACAAGTGGTTCCTCGGATGTGCTTGACATACAATAAGTACTATGCTAGGATATATTCAGTTCGGGCTACAGAGATCTCTAAGCAAACTCGGCGTCGCGATAAGGACGTTTCGGCTTTTACTTTACGTAAATAGCGGAGGCTATCCTCAACTGCGACACGCTTTTCGACTTGATTGAAATGTTGCTTAGAGATCTCTTGGCCCGAACCTACTCTAACTCTACTCCTACCCTTAAAACCCGCAACGTTGACCGCGGGTTTTGTTGTGTTAGTGTTTTCGAGGACAAAACGAAAGGGACCAAGATGTCAACAATCGTTGTTTCGTTCCGGCCTTTGAGCCGGAATCGCTACCAGCCGCAAGTGTGGCGCGGTGAGTACAGGTTGAGTCCTAAAAACGGGAAGCCAACGAGGGTCAAGGTATTGAAATGTTACCCGGCAATCCCGCAACCACAGCTCAACGCGTTCCGTAACCGCTTCGCGCCGAAGCGGCCCAAGAAGGAGCCTGTCACGTACCCGGCGCAGCGCCCGGCATGGCAGCCAAGCAGGCATTTCCTTTCCGACGGCTATTATAAAATAACGTGTGGCTGTGGTGTGGGTGTTCCTGTTCCGCGTGATGCTGAGAAGGTCACGTGTGCAAGCTGCGGTGCTCGCACGCCAATCAAACGCGATTATCGCTAACGCCGCGCGCTCTTCAACCTCACCTCTTGGTGAGGTTTTTCTTTCTTCGCTCTACGTAGCTTTACTGTGTCCTCCATAGCTTTAGCGAAGGAGGAGCGAAGTGGGGTTATATACCCGTATTCAGATCAACCACACGCCCTAATTCTTCAAGAGAGGTGACGCCGCGGAGAACTTTAAGAATGCCGTCTTCTTGCATCGTAGGGACTCCTTGTGCGCGGGCAGCCATGGCAACTTCACGTTCAGATGGTTTGCTGCGCAAGATTTCTTCGACAGGCCCATCCATAAAGATTGCTTCAAAGACGCCAATACGGCCTTTGTAGCCGCGGTTGTGGCAGGCTTCGCACCCGTGTTCGTTTGCGACCGACACTGTCGAGCGGTTCGGTGGCACAAGAGATTTATCAACGATGTTTGTAAGATACGAATCAATTATTTTTTGTTCCTCAGGAGTCGCTTGGCGCACTTGTTTACACTTCACACACAGTTTTCTAAGAAGACGCTGTGCCATCGCAACACTCACCGCGGAGCTCAAGACTTTTTCGCTAATACCTAGGTCGATAAGGCGGGGGAATGAGCCTGCCGCATCGTTTGTATGCAGTGTAGAAAATACCAAGTGGCCAGTAAGTGCGGCGTTGATTGCCACTTCTGCTACTTCGCCATCACGGATTTCACCCACCATGATAATGTCGGGGTCTTGTCGGAGCGCACTGCGTAGGCCTGCGGCAAAACTGTAATTTTTCTTATCAACCTGGGTTTGGACAATACCGTTCAAGTGATATTCCACAGGATCTTCAATCGTAATGATCTTGGTTTGAGGTGAATTTACTTTACGCATAAAAGCGTAGAGCGTAGTAGTTTTACCAGAACCGGTAGGGCCGGTGGTCAAAATCATACCGTTTGGTTTTGCAACTTCACGCTCAATGCGCGCAAGCAGCTTTGGTTCAATACCGAGCTCTTCAAGCGGTACTGAAATTGCTGATGGATTCAAAATACGCATCACCATCGTTTCTGAATAGTTGCCTGGCAATACCGATGAGCGTATTTCGATTTCTTCGCCTTTGATTTTGATGCTGAAGCGCCCATCTTGTGCGTCTGCGACGATGTTGAGCTTGAGCCCAGAGAGAAGTTTTAGGCGCGAAAGTAACAGACGATAGGTTTCTTGATCGAGAGTGAGCACGTCGATGAGCACGCCGTCGAGGCGGTACCGTAGACGTACCTGTGTCTCCTCTGGTTCAAGGTGGATGTCAGACGCGCCTGTCGCCATGGCTCCCGCCAAGATAACTTCAAGAATACGAGTAATGCGGTAGGTATGTTTTGTTGATTTCACCGCTTCCTCAATAAGAGCGCCAATATCTGCCAAGCTAGTGACTTTAGTAAGCAAAGACTCGAGTTCTTCGTTGGAGAGGTTGAACACACCTGCTTTTGATTCTGTTGCGTAGGAAAGTTCTGCGTAGCGGTCGTATGCACGCTTCAAACTTTCTCCTGACGCCATAAAAAGGACGGGGCTGTACCCAGCTTCAGTAAGGCGCTGTATCTCTGTTTTTACTTTCGGGTTTTCAGGGGAGCGAACTGCAACGCTGATGCGTTTGCCAACTTGGCCAAACACGGCCATTTCCGCTTCACGTGCCGTAGATTCAGGAATGATACGTAGCGCATCGGCGCTTACTGCCACCAAAGACAAGTCTATGTACTCCACGCCGTATTTTTGCGAGAGCATCTGCGCGAGTTCTTCCTCCTCACGTTTTCTGAGGAAATCTAAACGCTTGTTTTGTTCGCCATCTGCAAAGACAACCATATCTATATTCTACAACGAAGTTCTTACCGAGGACTGTCCTCGGCGTCAGAAATCTTATTTCAGTTTTAAATAAATTTTATCAATTCTGCTACACTACCCAAATATGAAGGTGAAAAGGGAGGGGTTATCAAAAATTGCTCAAGAAGTATTAAAAGAAGCTTCCATGGCGAGGTCCGACCTTGCCAGCCGCGCTGTTATTGTTGCCTTGAGGGGGGACTTAGGTGCAGGAAAGACAACCTTTACTCAGGCTCTTGCGAGGGAGTTGGGCATTGAAGATGCAGTGCAAAGTCCTACCTATGTTTTGATGAAATCGTACCCGATTAATTTTGAGGGTTTCAAAAAACTCATCCACATAGACGCATACCGTCTCGACAAACCAGAAGAATTTTCTGCACTTGCGCCAGACACCTTTTTACATGATTCAGAAAATCTCGTAGTAATAGAGTGGCCAGAGAGGGTAGAGAGCGTTCTTCCAACCCCAGACCTCCTTTTAAATTTCAAACATACAGATTCAGAAGAGGAGCGACATATAGAGATAGAAAAATAAGCGATTTTTGCCTAAAAACACGCATAAAGCGCAAGTGTTACAATGGCAGAAATGAAGGAGAGGAAGAAATTGGTCTTATTGGACACTCACGCGATTTTGCACCGTGCGTATCATGCGCTGCCAGACTTTGCCTCTAAAAAGGGGGAGCCAACAGGGGCACTCTACGGCGTGGTTTCTATGCTTCTGAAAATCATCTCAGATTTTAAGCCAGACTATATTATTGCGGCGGGGGATTTGCCTGGGCAAACACTGCGGCACGCAGCCTTTGAAAACTACAAAGCACAGCGTAAAGAAACAGATGAGGCGCTTGTGTCGCAGATTGTTCGTTCGCGCGACCTTTTAGCTGCCTTCGGCATACCACTTTATGAAATGGAAGGATACGAGGCCGACGATGTTATTGGTACTGTAGCAAAAAAACTAAAGGAAGAAGTTGATGTGGTTATCGCGTCGGGCGACATGGACATGCTCCAGCTGGTTGATGACGACCGCGTCACTGTCTTTACGTTTAAGAAGGGTATAAACGACACAATCGTATACAACGAAGCAGCAGTACAAGAGCGCTTCGGCTTCGGCCCAACACGTATTCCAGACTACAAAGGTCTGCGCGGCGACCCATCAGACAACATTCCAGGCGTAAAAGGTATTGGTGAAAAAACCGCGAGCGTACTTATACAACAGTTTGGCAGCGTCGAAGATATATATAAAACCCTTAAGAAAGATCCAGAAAAACTTGCTGAGGCAGGTGTTAAAGAGGGGATGATAAAGAAATTGGAGAGCCAGGAGGAAGAGGCGCTGTTTTCTAAAGAGCTGGCAACCATACACACAGCGGTACCAATCCGATTTACGCTTCCTAAAGAAGAATTCCGCAGCAATCTCTCAGAGAAAAAGATTATCGCAATGCTTGAAGAGTTTGATTTTCGCTCGCTTGTGCCACGTGCGCGAAAACTGCTCGACTCTTCTGTTCGAAATGAAGAGCTTTTTGGAGAAGAGGCGCCTAGAGAAGAAATTGATGCAACAGAATTTCACAAGACAGCGCTCGCTGTTTCTGTCCTTGATGCAACTAACAGCGAACCGACGCTCGAGGACATATATCGAATGGGGGAGAGCGAAAATTTTGAAACTGCTTCGAAGAATATTTTTGAACAGATCAAAAAAGAGAAGTTGGATTTTGTATACGACAAGATAGAAGCGCCACTTTCTCCTGTGCTGCGACGCATGGAAGCTCGTGGTGTGCTTGTAGATAAAGAATTTTTAGCGAAGCTTTCTAAGGAGTATCACAAAGAGTTGGAAAAACTCGCAGCTCGTATTTATGAGGCGGCAGGCGGCGAGTTTAATATCAATTCTCCAAAACAACTTGGCGACATTCTTTTCGACAAACTTGGGCTTGCAGTTAAGAACCAGAAAAAGACGGCAGGTGGACAGCGTTCAACGCGCGAGTCTGAGCTTGAGAAGATGCGAGAGTTGCACCCAATAGTGGATGATATTTTGAAACACCGTGAACTGCAGAAACTTCTCTCCACCTACATCGACAGTATTCCAACATTGCTGGATAACGAAAATCGTCTGCACACATCCTATATACAAATAGGTGCAGGTACTGGGCGCATGGCATCGAAGAATCCGAACCTGCAGAACATCCCTATTAAGAGCGATCTTGGCCGCGCTATCCGCCACGCCTTTGTCGCAAGCCCTGGTATGGAGCTTGTCACTTTCGACTATTCGCAGATAGAGCTTCGTGTCGCAGCATTTCTTTCTAAAGATCCAACACTTACAGAAATTTTTAAGAATGGGGGAGATGTCCATACAGAAGTTGCGACACGAGTCTTCCACGTTAAACCTGAAGATGTTACGTACGAAATGCGCCGCCGTGCAAAGGTTATTAACTTCGGCATCATTTACGGCATGGGTGTGAACGCGCTTCGCGAAGCGCTTGGTACAACGCGCGCAGAGGCGCAGGAATTTTATGACCAATACTTTGCTGCGTTCCCACGACTCGCAAAATATTTGGAAGAAATAAAAGCAGATGCAACGCGAACAGGGTATACAGAAACGCACTTTGGGCGCATACGATATTTTGAAGGCCTGAAGTCGCCGATCCCATATATCCGCGCAGCGTCTGAACGTGCCGCGGTGAATGCGCCGTTCCAAGGCACTGCAGCTGATTTGCTCAAACTCGCGATGGTAGGAATCGGCGCATGGGTAGAAAAAGAAAAATTGGAGGACGATGTATACATGCTTCTCCAAGTACACGACGAACTAGTGTTTGAAATTAAGAAAGACGAAGTTGAAGCCGCTGCAAAGCAAATCAAGAAACTGATGGAAGGTGTGCTTTCAGAAAAAGAGACGGGAGGTATTCCGTTTCTTGCTGAAGGGAAGATTGGAAAAGACTGGGGCGATATGAAACCGTTGAAAGTATGATTTTGGTTATTGTTGGAAATACTCCGGAACAGAAACCAAGTTTATCCGGAATGCACGCAGGCGCGACGGCGCCGAAGGTAGGAGAATTTTTAGCAGAAAATTCTCCGCGTTCCGGGAAGCTTGGTTTTGTGCAGGTTGAGGATCTTAAATGGGAAGATATTTCTATTGAAGAGATCGCGAACATTGCTTCAACCCCTGCTTTGTTTGGCGGTTCACAAACCTACAGACTCACTGGCGCACTTGCGGGCGAGAGGGGAGACGAGTTTTTAGATTTGGTAGATGGTCTAGTTGAGTCTCCACACACATTTATTTTCGAAGAAGAAAAACTTCTCAAGAGGCCAACTGACATTTTAAAAAAGGCTGGAGCTACGCTTGAAATACACGAGCATCCGCCAGCTGGCGGAAAGAAAGAGGAGAGCTTTAATATGTTCGCGCTCGCAACTGTGTTTGGCACACGCGACCGCAAAAAGTTGTGGCTAATGCTCGCCAAGGCGTCTCGCGCAGGCGCTGCGCCTGAGGCAGTGGCCGGTATGATGCACTGGAAAGTGCGCGACATGTTGGCAAAAGGCAGCTCTGCATACACAAAAGAAGAATTGAGGAAGATCTCCCGAACCCTCGTGGCTCTGTATCATGACTCTCATCGCGGAGCAGGGGATCTTGAGCTTTTGCTTGAACGTTTCGCCCTCAGGCTATAATTTTCCTGTACGCTGTGATAAAGTGCTCAAATCGCGCTTGTGCGTAATGCGCCCATAGCTCAGTCGGTAGAGCGGCTCCCTTTTAAGGAGATGGTCCCAGGTTCGAATCCTGGTGGGCGCACCAAGACATGTTTTGTTACCTTTTCTGAACTCCGAAGTTCTAATGAGTGTCAGAAATAACTAAACAAAAAGTATGAAAAATAAGGTGCTGGGACTAGCCGGGGAGGCCGCTCCGATGGAGTAAGGCCTCCCCGGCGTTTACCTGCCGGCGGGCAGGTATTTACTTAAGAAGGGTATACATCGCCACCCCGGCCGCTACAGACACGTTCAGCGACTCTTTCTTGCCCCGCATAGGTATATCAACAATCACATCGCACTGTTTGAGCGTCGCTTTTGATACCCCTTCAACTTCATTCCCCAGTACAAGCGCGAGCTTCTCATCTTTCTTTGGCTTGTATTTAAATAGAGATATAGATTTTTTATCCAGCTCTACCGCAACGATAGTAAAGCCTTCTTTTTTAAGCTGCCGTATTGCTGTGCCGATAGTTTTTGTCTGCGACCACGCAACCATCTTTCCCGCTCCAAGCGCGACTTTTTCAAAATCTTTACGCGGCTGTCCTGCCGTATCAACAGGGGTAGGGGAATATCCCGACAAAATTATCTTAGAAACGCCAGCGCCGTCCGCCGTGCGGAATATAGAGCCAACGTTATGAACACTACGGATGTTATGAAGTATGACTGCTGATTCCATTTTGCCACTCTAACAAACTAGAGCGGTAAATCCATCGCCAAGGCACCTGCGCCGCTTGCAAGAAGCGAGAGTGCGATAGCGAGCACAAGCAGCGCTGCTGTGCGGGAGAGTACGAAGTATGAAGGATATTTGCCCGTCCAGAAAGCGTGCTTAATTCCAACAAGAGCTGTAAGTATTGCGGCAATTTGCGTGTGGTACCCAAAGAGAAGGGCTAAACCTACCGCGACTTCTAGAATGACAGAAAACCACGCTACCCATGCGCGTGCGCCGATAACAGGAAACTTCTCCTGGTTTATCGCATCTTTGTTTTTAAAATGACAATATGCGAGGTACAACATCACAAGCGCGACAGCACATCGTAATAGTGCAGGCGCGTAAAAACCATACGACAAAAATTGTGGGAATGTATTAAGCATGCATTTATACTACCGCGTTTAAAAGTTTATCCAATTCTTCCTCCGCAACCTTTTTGTCGCTCCATACTTGTTTTGAACCGCGCGGCCCCATGATATAAGGGTCTGTGCCTTTGCCGGTGATAAGTACAACAGAGCCCTTGTGTGCAAGGCGCAGTGCCGCTGCAATGGCTTCTCGGCGGTCGAGGATAACCTGTGGTTTATGAACTACAAAACCAGAAGCAATCTCATTTACGATTTTATTTGGATCTTCGTCGTACGGATCCTCATTGGTGAGTATGGCAGCAGAAGCACGTTCGTCAGCAATTTTACCCATCTGTGGACGTTTCCACTGGTCACGGCCGCCACCTGTTGAGCCCATCACGCAGATAATGTCTTTTCCTCTATACGCCTCAAGCAACGCTTCAAGCGAGTCTGGAGTGTGGGCATAGTCCACAATGACGCGGAAGTCCTGTCCGCGCCCAACGCTTTCTGCGCGGCCGGCAACTGCAGGCACATGTTCAAGCGCTTTGCGCATCACCTCGTGTGGGACACCCATCGCATCACACAAAGTTATTGCTGCCAGAATATTTTTTAAATTGAATAACCCTGGCATTGGTGCGGTAAAGAGAGTGCCGCCTTTGTATACAAAACGTACACTGGTGTCGTCGACGGTGTATGGTTGTGCATCTGCAAGAGAGAAGGGGAGATGTTTTTCTACATCAATGTTAAGAAAATCTTTACCGTATGTGTCATCAAAATTTGCGACTATGTAGCGAGGTCTTTTTTTAGATTCCTCTAGGTGGTGCGCCAGTTTTAATTTTGCCGCTACGTACGCTTCCATGCTGCCGTGAGACTCAATATGTTCTGGCTGGAGGTTGGTAAAGATGAGCGCATCGAGTTCTATGCCTTTGTGACGAAATTGTCGTGCGCCTTCTGATGTCATTTCGATAACGGCGTGTGTGCACCCGGCGTCAACAGCCTTGCGCAAGAATTTTTGCAAATACGCGCGGCCAGGCATTGTCATCTTGAACAAGTTCGGCTCGCTCTCGTTTCCGATCTTAAATTGTACGGTTGATGCAAGTGCGACTTTGTAGCCCGCAGCTGTTAGCAGGCCACGCACAAGCTCTGATGTTGTTGATTTGCCCTTGGTGCCAGTTACCGCAATGACAAAAAGCTTTTTAGAAGGGAAGCGGCAGACAAAGGCGCCTGCATAGGCAAAGGCGAGGTGGTACCAGCCGATCATTTTTTCTGGAATAAGGTCGCGGAGCATATTTATGTGTGTTTTACAGCCCCTAGATATTTAAGTGCCGTGGCCAACCGTTCGTTAACAGATTCGCCCTGCGCTTCTTTGGCTGCGCCGCGCGCTTCGTCCGCACGGTAGCCAAGTGCCATCAGTGCTTCTACAACTTCGGCATCGTTCGACGATGCCGCTCCGAGCGTAGTCGAGGAGCTGATCATAACTATCTTGTCCCGAAGCTCGACAACCAAACGTTCTGCGCTTTTCTTGCCGATACCGAACACTTTTGTGAGCATCACTGAGTCGCTGGCAGCGATAGCGCGCTTAAGCGATGTTACATCTGCGACATTTAGAATGCCGAGTGCGGTTTTTGGGCCAATGCCAGAAACGCTCATGAGTTGTTTGAAGAAGGCGAGCTCTTCTTCTGTAGGGAAGCCGTAGAGGTCGAGTGCATCTTCTGCCACGCGTGTATATATAAATAGAGAGACCTCCGAGCCTGTGTTTTTAAGGAGATCGAGGGCAAGAAGGGGAGTTCGGACACAGTACCCGACGCCGCCGACTTCAATAAGCACCTCGCCTGGAGTGGCGGTGCTGCTGAGTCGCCCCGTCAATTTGCCAATCATACAATAATCATACTCCAAGTTGGAGATGTTCAGGAAGTTGCTTTTTAAGGAAATATTGCGTAGTATCTTGTGCATGGCAATCACAAAAGGAGCAAAGAAGGCCCTCCGCCAGTCTGCACGTAAGCAGGCTATGAATCGTGTCCGCAAGGATGCGATGCGCGAGGCTACGAAGGCAGTACGCACTGCCCCTAAGGGGGACAAGGCAGCGCTCGCTGCAGCGTACAAGGCGATAGATAAAGCACTTAAGCGCGGCATCTTGAAGAAGAACACCGCAGCTCGCCGCAAGGCAAAAGTTGCTAAAGCTCTCGCAAAATAAAGAAAAAGACCGCCTGATGAGGGTGGTCTTTTTACTTCTTTACTGGGAAGAATACAATGGGCGGCGCCCAAAAAAACAAGAAGTGCACCTTCCCTGAAAGAACCTCTCCATGGCGGCGCACGACAAGCCGGTAGGTTGTGTCGTCGTCCGGGTCTGTATAGTAGATGGTGATTGTTCCATCGGGCTGCAATGTGGCTTTCCCATTGGCCATCCGTCCTCGAGCTCCGATCTTGTAGCTGCAGTCGGCAGCCATCTCTAGGTCGATCACCACATCGTAGGGATTGTTCCACCTCCCAACGATTCCAGAGCAGTCCTTGATAGGTGCGGCTGGTACTACAGCTTTCTGTGCGTGGGCGGTGGTTACAGAGACGAGGAACGCGAATAGCGCCAGTACATAAGTACGCATCAGGTCACTCCATGTAAAAGGGTTCAGCTAACAGTATTTAACCAGATAACCTTTACTAAAACTACTATTTACCGTAGTGTGTGTTAATCGCTCCCGTCGTTCAATGGATAGGACGCAAGCTTGCGGAGTTTGTAATGTAGGTTCGATTCCTACCGGGAGCACTAAAGTCCAAAAATTTCAGCTAGATGTTCGATCAAAAAAGGCTTCCTGTCTTCCTCTTCGGCTTCTTTCGCATATTTCAAACACAGCGCACGTACTTGTTCACCGTGGTCTGCACTGTCGAGCGGGATTATGATGCGCGGCATAAGGAGAGAGTGGGTGGTGAGATAGAGTCGTGGATTTTCTGGATCCGTAGCCTGCTTTCCGCTAGGTAGGTGTATCCAGAACGCATCCACCGACTTCCATGCATACATAGTGCCGTCGAGAGTCGCTCCACGAGAGTCGAGTTTTACTTGATGTTCTCGTGGTCCACGAATGTTGAGTACGCCGATGGAAATACCACCGATGAGCAAAATAATGCCCAGCAATAGATTCCCAAAAAAGATGGATAGCGCAGCGCCAACCACAGTTACGAGGCCGAGCGTCCAGTACCAGTCGGGTGAATGATCTTTATGTTCGTGCGTAAGCACGTGCCAAACTATTTCTTCCTGCCCAGGCATGTGTAAAGTATACACCTGGCCGTGCGGCAAGCTTCACTTCATAAAATCTTTGTAATCGCTGTACTACTATGAACGTCTTCACATACTATGCACTTACTTATTGTTGAGGACGAAGAAAAGTTGGCGAAAGCGCTAAAGAAAGGTCTTGAAATGCGCGGCTACGCCGTGGACTGGCTTCCTGATGCTGAGAAAGCACGTTCTCGTATCATTATGTATCGCAATGAATACGATCTTGTGTTGATGGACTTAATGATGCCAGGCCTCGACGGCGCGGCATTGACCCAAGCAGTGCGTGCAGAGGGGGTTACAACCCCCATCATTATCCTGACCGCAAAAAATGAGACAGAACATAAAGTAGATTTGCTCAACAAAGGGGCAGACGACTATATCGTTAAACCATTTTCATTTGAAGAATTAATTGCCCGCATTAACTCCGTGCTGCGCCGCCCTACAGAATCGAAGGCAGTTGTTATGAAAGTAGGTCCTATCGAGATGGATGCCGCTACGCGCACAGTGAAGGTTGATGAAAAAGAAGTTAATCTAACTCTGAAAGAATTCTCACTGCTGGAATGTTTTATGCGCGAACCAAACATCGTGCTTACGCGCGAAAAACTCTTCGACCACGTGTGGGACTTTAACTTGCTGTCGTGGAGCAATGTACTGGATGTGCATATGAAAAATCTCCGCAAGAAACTCGCAACAAAAAAGAAAGATACGTACTTCGAAACCGTCCGCGGGGTGGGGTACAAACTGGTGGCGGGGTAACCCCAGTACTAGTAAAGAAAAACGCCGACTTTTTCAGTCGGCGGCTGTCCGTTGAGGGACGTTTTGTACTTCTGCTTCAGGTTCTTCCGGCGGCCAGTGCTCCGAAGGTGGAAGCTCTACCTTGTAATGCTTACAGAGCGTCCTAAGCTCCACAAGTTGCCTCTTTTCCAGCTCGCCGGCCTGCTTGCTACTCCTAGTGACTCCGTATCTGAGAACGGATGACAGCTTACGGTTTGCGTATAGGCAGCTCGTGTGATGGAAATTAATGAGCTTAGCGATAGTCGGCAAGTTGCAGCCTGTGTTACGCAACACGAAGTAGATGATCACTTGCCGAGGTCCTGAGATCCTCGACATGCGTTGGTTGCTAAGAAGGTCCTCCATTTTTAGACCTAGGAGGGAGGCGGAAGCTTCCACGATGTGCTGAGGGTTCAAGTGTGCGAGCGGAGGGTTGCCCGTTATGTTCGCCTCTGTCGTGGACGACAGTGTCCCAGGGATAGGGAACCTTGTCTGGATAGCCGAGTGGTTCCACTGTGATGGCTTGGGGGCACTCCTAACACCATCGAGTGCGAGTGGGCGCAGTGGGAGAGTACTTTGTCCGACCTTCGCTTTCCCTTGCGACTCCTTCCGCTTCTTCTCGTCTTCAGCTTTCTTTGCCGCCAATATGTTCGGGTTAACGTATGAACCTCCGACATACGGCGGCAACTCGGTTGTCCCTCGTGGGAACATTTCCTTGAGTCGATCCGTGCCTGTCATCTCCTTCTTCGGTTGGGCCTGAGGAGCGGGAGTGGTCGTAGTGCCGTTATCTACCGTTGAGGTCATTTCTGCTCTCCACGTTGCTGTGTTTGGTACCAACTGCCCACACAATACTGTTGCGCCCCAATTTTGCAATAGGGGATTTGTCTTTTTATTTTTATAAATCTTGCGCTATTTTGGCTTTTTCGGTACCCTCACCGTGAACTAGGTCTTTTGCACAAACCGGAGAAAGGAACGCCCCGTGTCGAACAAATCGGTTGTCGTTTTGACTGGCAATACTGGCAAGAAATTCTTCTACGGCGAGACCGAACAGGCCGATGTTACGCCCTTCGTCGGTCAGGACAATATGGGCCAGTTCGGCATCGGCATCGCCGTAACTCGCCCCAATGGTACCAAGCAAGGTTGGATATGGGGGCTTGTCATGCCGCGTCACTTAATCCAGTCTTGGCGGGCAATGAAATTGCTCGAAGAAATGCCGCGCATTAAACTCCCTGGCACACTAAGCCACTGCTGGAGCTTGGCGAAGGAAAAATTACAGGGCTACGATTACAAATACCTCGATGAGGAAGGAGCTGTGTGGGGCAGCTACGAGAAATTCCGTGAAGCTCGCGCGAAAGTGCTCGCGATGTTTCCGACCGACGACGAACTCAAAGCGATGCTCGCCATCGTCAATGAGCAAGGGCTCAATATTCGCGTCGAAGAAATCGAAGAGCAACGGGAAAAACTTTCCTCGGCCGACGGAATCCTCAAACGGCTCATCGTCGCTGATGATGTTTGGCGCGAACGGGATCGACTCGAAGCCGAATCTCGTGCAAAACGTGAATCGGAGCGGGTCAAAGCTTCCGATCCGGCGAGCTTGCCCGGGCGCAAGGGATTCTTTCGCCAACTTTTTGGCTAACTCTCCCGCGACTGTTCCATGCCGACCACTGCACAAGTGGTCGGCATTTTCCTTGGCTTCGAGGCCGAAAAAGTGTATTGTTTGCCTCATTGGAGACCCAGGTCCCCATATACGGAGGAGTGGCAGAGTGGTCTATCGCACTTGTCTTGAAAACAAGAGTACCGCAAGGTACCGTGAGTTCGAATCTCACCTCCTCCGCATCTGCAAAACGAGTCGCCCACCAGGGCGGCTTTTTTGCTGACTGGGTTAGAGTGAGATTCGAACAGGGAAGGGGTCGGGAAACGGGAGTTTCCCGTGGCGGAATTATTCAAACCGAGGGGTTTGAAAGCGCAGGCTTTAGCCGAGCAGTGAGGTTCTCACCTCCTCCGCAAAAGTCTTCAGATCTGATAGTGTTGTAAATATACTATGAGTGAAGACCTAAAAGAACTCGAGCAGAAACTTTGGCAGTCGGCGGACAAGCTACGCAACAACATGAGTCCGAGTGAGTACAAGTTCGTTGTACTTGGACTTATTTTCCTTAAGTATATTTCTGATGCCTTCGACGAACGCTACGCAAAAGCCGAGGCAGAAAACTACGACCCTGAAGATAAGGACTGGTATTTAGCAGAGAATGTTTTTTGGGTGCCAAAGGAGGCTCGTTGGAAAACACTCCAAGACAAAGCCAAGCAGGCTGACATCGGCGTCGTGGTTGATGACGCGATGGATTCTATAGAGCGTGAAAATCCGATACTTAAAGGGGTGCTTCCGAAAGACTTTGCGAAAGAAGCACTGGATAAGCGTCGCCTCGGTGAACTTATCGATATCTTCAGTTCGCTCTCAATGCACGACGGTAAACACAGTGGAAAGGACCTGCTCGGCCAAGTGTATGAATATTTCATTGGCATGTTTGCCGATGCAGAAGGGCAACGGGGCGGTGAGTTTTATACACCACAAAGTATCGTCAAACTTCTTGTTGAAATGCTTGAGCCATATAAGGGTCGTATTTATGACCCATGCTGTGGATCAGGCGGCATGTTTGTGCAGAGTGAGAAATTCGTCGAGGCACATAAAGGCCGCATCGGCGACATTGCGGTATATGGCCAAGAGTCCAATCAGACGACTTGGAAGCTCGCCAAAATGAACATGGCTATTCGCGGTATCGACGCTAAGATTGAGTTTGGTGACACTCTCCACAACGACAAACACAAAGACCTTAAAGCCGACTTCGTTATAGCAAACCCTCCCTTCAACGTCTCTGACTGGGGTGGAGAACTGCTACAAGACGACGTTCGATGGAAGTTTGGTATTCCACCAAAAGGCAATGCAAACTTTGCTTGGATGCAACACTTTATCTACCACCTCTCACCTAAAGGTACTGCCGGTTTCGTACTTGCGAACGGAGCCATGTCGAGCCAGTCGAGCGGCGAGGGAGATATCCGCAAAGCAATAGTCAGAGCGGGTCTTGTCGACTGTATCATTTCGCTTCCAGGGCAACTTTTCTTTAACACAGGCATACCAGCGACTCTGTGGTTTATCTCTCGTGATCGTGCCAACCGTGGCGACAAAACGTTATTTATCGACGCACGCGAGATGGGCGAGATGATCAGTCGCCGCAACAAACAACTCACTGGTGCAGAAATCACGCGTATTACAGAAAAATACAGACAGTTTAAAAAACAAGACAATAGTTATGAGGATGTTGCCGGATTTGCAAAAGTAGCCTCTCTTGAGGAGATAGAGAAGAACGACTTCGTGCTGACCCCGGGTCGGTATGTCGGCGTTGCCGAGGTCGAAGAAGACGATGAAGTTTTTGAGGAAAAAATGCAGCGTCTCACCAAAGAGCTCGGCGAGCAGTTTGTTGAGAGCGCGAAGCTGGAGAAAGATATTAGAGCCAATTTAAAAAAGATTGGGTATGAGATAGCAGATTAGTTTGCCCATGAGTGTTGATAAAAAGACGAAAACAGTTAGATTGGGAGATATTGCCGAGGTAATCCCTGGGTACGCTTTTAAGAGTACAGATTTTGTCGAAACTAAAGGAGTTCCAGTAATTAAGATAAAAAACATTACCAATGATTACCGGGTTTCAATAGACGATGTAATTTACATTCCAGAATCCTTGCTTACCAAAAAACTTGAAAAGTTTATTGTGATTAAAGATGATTTTTTGGTTGCAATGACTGGCGCTACAGCGGGAAAGATGGGAAGGGTATTTCCTAAGACCAAAGCTGTGTTAAACCAGCGTGTTGCTAAAATTCAACCAAAAAATATCGATAAGGAGTATCTATGGTCTTTGTTGGCGCGTGAAGATTTTACTCAAAAACTATACAAGTTAGCCGATGGCGCGGCTCAACCAAATATGAGTGGTTCTCAGATAGAGAACGTGCTGCTTGAAATTTTACCACCAGAAACTCAAGCTAAGATTGGAGCAATTCTTTCTTCCCTAAATCAAAAAATCGAGCTCAATCGGAAAATGAACAAAACCCTGGAGGAAATGGGTCAGGCGCTTTTTAAGCATTACTTTATAGACAATCCAGATGCGAAAGGATGGGAAAAGAAATCGATTAAAGAGTTCGCGACAATTCAATATGGATATGCTTTTAAATCAAATTTATTTAATGAAAACGCAGAAGGGCAAAAGATAATACGAATCAGAAATATAAGGGATGGAGATTCAGGGTCTTATACGACTGAGCAAGCTGACTCGAGTTACTTAGTCAAAAATGGAGACGTACTTGTTGGAATGGACGGAGACTTTCATATCAATTATTGGGGAGGTGGAGATGCATATCTAGTGCAACGCGTAGCACGATTCAGGGCAAAAGAAAGCTACTCAAATGTTTTTGTAAAAAACATTCTAATGGATCCAATTGCTATTTTTGATAAGCGTGAGGCAAGAACCACTGTTGCACACTTGAGTGCGAAAGAGATAAATGAGATATCTTTACCTTTTGACGTGGGTGTATACGATAATTTGTCCGGTAGCTTCGAGTATATCTTTAAGAACCATTTTCTTTTGAATAGAGAAATACGTATTTTAACGAATATGCGAGATTCGCTTCTTCCGCGTTTAATGTCTGGAAAAATTCAGGTATGAGAAATAACATTAAAGTTATTTTTGATACAAATTTGTTACGATCTGAACCCGAGCGAGCAGTCTTCTTCGGCTTCCGCTCAGATCTAGAGAAGTTTGCGGCAATTGCTGAAATAGTTGTTCCCGACATGGTTATCGATGAGATAAAATGTCAGAAGCGAGAACATTTTACTAGTAAAAGAGACGCGTTTGCTAGTAACCCATTTCACGATATTTTTTCACTTGATAAATCGAGTACAAAATTTTTTGACGTGCATACACATGTTAATGGTATATATGCTCAGGAACCAATTTCTCATTCTGTTATATATCTAACAAAGCCTGATGCGCTCGAAAGAATTAAAGAGCTTTGCAATAAACGCTTACCACCATTCGAAAGCGGAGGGGATAAGGGTTTTAAAGATGCTTATATTTATTTGACTGTTCTTGAATATTTGGAAGGAATTACGGATGAACAAGTATTTTTTGTTTCAGGCGATGGGAAGCTCAAGGAAGCTATTAAACAGCTTAAGGGCATCATAATTGTTTCTAATTTTGAAGAGTTTGAAGAATTTAATATCTCAGTATTTAAAGAGGAATATTTCATAAATAAATTAAAAGAAGAAATTTCTGACCAGATCACTCCCGAAAGTATAGTCGATGTTTCTTCAAATATAGATGGGAATTGGATACTTAAGATTGACGGTGTGGAATATGTTGATCGAATACTCGTTGATTTTAAATCTAGAGAAATTCTGGACCCTCGAGGTGATTTTGATCCATTTCTGAATCGACTAATTAATGCCGGAAGTTTTCAAACAGTTCACGAGATGATTGGAGAATTAACCCATTATAGAGGTTTTTTCTCAGATAAAGAGGTTTTGAAGTTATTAAGTTCAGCGATAACTAATGATCAGATCTATCAAATTGCCCAAGATGAAGATGTTCGTGCATTTTTTCTAGATCTGTATAGTATCAAGAAACAACTCTTGAACACCGAAGAACAAGAAGAATTTGAAGCTTATTTTCTAAAGTAACATATGACCGAAAACCACATCGAACAGGCGGCATTGAAGATACTTAGAGAGCTCGGATACGAGGTACTTTTTGGACCTGATATTGGGCCAGTTGGTGCTGGTGGGTCGGGGGAGCGAGAGCGGTACCAAGATGTAGTGCTGGAAGGGAGGTTGCGGGAGGTGGTCGCGAGATTGAACCCCGCGCTACCGGAGGTAGTACGGGAGGAGGCTGTGCGAAAAGTAATTCGCGAAAGTTCTCCTGAAGCAATTTTTGATAACCGCCAATTCCACCTGTTTTTAGTCGATGGTGTCGATGTAGAGTATCGACGAGAAGACGGGGGTCTTCGCACTGAGAAGGTACGGCTGCTCGACGCTGAGAATCCTCGCAACAACAACTTTGTTGCCGTGAATCAATTCACAGTCATGCACGGGGACAACAATCGCCGACCAGACATAGTGCTGTTTGTGAACGGTTTGCCGCTCGTGGTGTTGGAGCTCAAAAATGCAACCGATGCAAACGCCACACTCGATGGTGCGTACAACCAGCTGCAAACCTACAAACTACAAATCCCACAACTCTTCCGCTTTAACGAGTTGCTCATCATCACAGACGGCATTGACGCAGAGGTCGGGACGCTTACCAGCGGCCGTGACCGATTCACTGCGTGGAAGACCATTGATGGAGGGAAGGAGTTGAAGGGCGTACCCATGCTCGAAGTGATGCTGCGGGGGCTTTGTGCGCCTGAGCGCATTGTCGACGTAGTACGAAATTTTATAGTCTTTCACAAAGACGGAGAGCAGTCGTACCTTAAAGTGCTCGCTGCATACCACCAGTACTGGGCGGTGAACAAAGCGCTCAACTCAACGCTCGCGGCGGTGACCGAAAAGCACGATGGCAGGGCGGGTGTTGTCTGGCATACGCAAGGATCGGGCAAGTCGTTGTCTATGGTTTTTTATACAGGTAAGTTAGTAGGGAATGGGAAGCTCCAGAACCCAACCGTCGTAGTTATTACTGACCGTAACGATCTAGACGAGCAGCTGTTTGATACGTTCGGTAACTGCATAGATATTCTGCGCCAAACTCCTGTCCAAGCAGCAACCCGTAAGGAACTTCGAGACCTACTCACGCGCGAGTCGGGCGGAGTTATTTTTGCAACTATTCAGAAATTCACCCCGGGTGAGGACGAGGACATGATGCCTCTACTCTCAAGCCGCGAAAATATTATTGTAATGGCCGACGAAGCACATCGTTCGCAGTACGGATTGGCTGCCCGAATCGAGACAAAAGACGGAGAAGCCCACACAGTCTACGGCTACGCCAAACACTTGCGCGATGCCATACCCAATGCGAGTTTTATTGGGTTTACTGGTACACCGATAGATAAAGAGGATCACTCAACACTTGCCGTCTTTGGCGATTATGTAGACATCTACGACATCGAACAGGCTGTGCGCGACCATGCGACCGTACCTATTTTCTATGAATCGCGTCTCATTAATCTTGATATCGATCAGGAGATGAGGGGGCAGATCGATACAGAATTCGAAGCACTGACTGAAGGCGAGGAGTTAAACCGCAAAGACGAGCTAGCTGCAAAATGGACACAACTTGAAGCTATCGTCGGCAACGAAAAACGAGTCGCACATATTGCGAAAGATATTGTCGAGCATTTTGAGGGAAGACTGGAAGCGCTTGATGGAAAAGGAATGATTGTATGTATGAGCCGTCGCATTTGCGTGGAGCTGTACAACGCGATTATTGCACTGCGACCACAGTGGCACAGTGAAGAGGATACGAAAGGGTTTTTGAAAGTTATTATGACTGGCTCCGCGAGCGACCCAGCAGAGTGGCAGCAGCATATCCGTACCAAAGAACGAAGAAAAAATTTGGCCAAGTTTGTCCGCAAAACTAGCACGCCGGTGAAGCTCGTGATTGTGCGCGATATGTGGCTGACCGGCTTCGATGCGCCCAGTATGCACACTATGTATCTCGACAAGCCGATGAAAGGTCACAACCTTATGCAGGCGATAGCCCGAGTGAATCGAGTCTGTGGCGACAAACCAGGCGGTTTGGTTGTGGACTACTTAGGTGTTGCGGGTGCGCTACGCGACGCACTACAGACATACACACAAAGTGGTGGCGAAGGGAAGCCAACGTTCGATATTTCTGAGGCTATTGCTGCTATGAAAGAAAAACTCGAAATCGTCCGAGCGCTCTTTCATGGGTTTGAGTATGAATCCTACTTTACACGTGGAGCGGGCGAACAGATGCAGATGATTCTCGACGCACAAGAGCACATTTTGTCCAAAGAGGATGGAGAGCGGCGTTTGGCACAGTATGTAATCGAGCTTGGAAAAGTATTCGCGCTTGCGATGCCGAGGGAAGAGGCTGTTGCTGTTCGTGAGGAAGTTGCGTTCTTCCAAGCTATAAAAGCTCGACTCGCAAAAGTGACTGGCAAGAGTATGTCCGACAGAGACTACGAAAACGCTATCCGACAAATTGTAGACAAGGCAATTGCCCCCGCTGGTGTGGTCGATATTTTCGCTGCAGCAGGACTTGAGAAACCCCACCTTGACCTTTTAAGTGATGAGTTTATGGCCGAGATTAAGGGCATGAAGCGCGAGCACATCGCGCTCGAGGCTCTGAAAGAAATTTTGAACGGTGAGATAAAAGTTCGGTTCGAAACAAATGTTGTTAAACAGAAAGTCTTTTCAGAAATGCTCATGAACGCTCTTAAAAGATATAAGAATAAGAGTATTGAGGCAGCGCAGGTGATAGAGGAACTTATTGCCATTGCAAAAGATATGAAGCTCAATCTTTTACAGACGGCAGAGCTCGGCATGACTGAGGATGAGGTGGCTTTTTACGATGCTTTAGTGATGAATGGAAGTGCGCGGAAGGTCTTGGGTGATGACAAACTACGTGATCTTGCACGAGTGCTGGTGAAGAGAGTGCGAAGCACAATTACTATTGACTGGTCTATCCGAGATTCAGCGAGAGCTCGTTTGCGTGTTGAAGTGAAGAAACTCCTTCGAGAATATGGGTATCCTCCGGATGCTGAAAAGATTGCGACAGAATTAGTGCTTGAACAAACCGAGCGGTTTGTGGAGGGGAAAGAGTGAGAGTAATACATAGGTCGCTTTGCGGACCCGGTTAATTCTTAAAGTTCTGTTTTCTTTTTATATAGATACGCTATATTCAACATATGAAATATTTGGGCATTGATTATGGAACCAGACGCATAGGCGTGGCGGTGTCGGACGAAAGCGCGACGCTGGCTTTTCCTTTGGGTGTAGTAGCCGCTGGCACAACCGCCCTTAAAGAGGTGTGTGATATCGCGAAAGAGAACGCGGTTGTTGGGGTGGTGATGGGGGAGTCGAAGAATTATGGCGGTGAGGCGAACCCTGTTATGAAAGAAGTTGAGAAATTTAAAGAAGCTCTTGAAGCAGAAGGTTTGAATGTAATGTACGAACCGGAGTTTATGAGCAGTATGGCTGCGGCGCGACAATTTGCTCCATCGGAAAGCAGGGAAGATGGTCGTAAGAAGAATCCGAACCAGGAACTTTTGGACGCATCGGCTGCGGCGCTTATTTTGCAGAACTTTTTGGATCGGAACAGAAAGCGGGAGTTTGAAGTTGAATAAGATGAACGACGATTTAAAAAATACATACAACAAAATTGCTGAAGATTGGTTTTCAGACCACAACAGCGATACGTGGTGGATTGAGGGAACGGACCACCTGGCTTCTCTTTTGCCGCAAGGCGCGTCAGTTCTTGATATTGGCTGCGGCGCAGGACATAAATCAAAATATCTTTCTGAGAAAGGATTCAAAGTTACAGGAGGCGACTTCTCAGAAGAGATGGTCAAGATCGCGAAGAGGGAAGTTCCAGGCGTTAATTTCCAGGTTTTGGATTTGTATAATCTCGCGGTTCTTAGCGAGAAGAATGAAAAGTTTGATTGCGTATTTGCGCAGGCAGTACTTCTGCATATTCCAAAGAGTGATGTTCAGCAAATTATCTCCAATATGGGGAGTCTCTTGAATCAAAACGGACTGCTCTATGTTGCAGTAAAAGAAATATGGGATGGCAATACGGACGAGGAGACTTTGACTGAGAATGATTACGGTTATGAGTACAAACGATTTTTCAGTTATTACACAACGGAAGAACTCGAAGGCTATTTTAAGAATGCAGGACTAGAGGTGGTATATAAAAACGTAAATAAGGTAGGCAGAACCAACTGGATACAAATTATTGGAAAGAAAGTGTAGACTTCGATATATGCCAGAAATTTCAATTGATGATTTTAAGAAAGTAGAGATCCGCGTTGGAGAGATCGTGAGCGTGGAAAGAGTAGAGGGAAGCGAGAAGCTTCTTAAGTTGAAGGTAAATTTTGGTGAAGCGGGCGAACGCCAAGTGCTTTCAGGTATTGCCGCGTATTTTCCAGACGAACAGGTGTTGGTAGGGAAGCGATATCCTTTTGTTACAAACTTGGCCCCACGCAAAATGATGGGGATGGAAAGCCAGGCCATGATTATGGCAACCGGCGGCGGCGACCAGCCTTTGTGTCTTTTCCCAAGCGAAGCCGCGCCTGGTTCAATAGTTAGATAAATCTACGCAGAACTAAAGCTCCACAAGCGCTTCGCAAAAAGCTTCTTTCGAAAAGGTCCTCGGGTCTCCTCGCAGAGCCTCGGCCAGACCATTTTCTCAAGAACTATTTTGCTTCGCTAATCTACCTCCCTTTTCTCCACTCCCACATAACAGGAAGGAATGAGACGATGATGACAACTGCGACGATGGGGAGAATATAATTTTCCAAGTTGGGGATTGCGCGGCCAAGGAAGTAGCCAGCGAGGAGGAAGGTGTCGGCCCAGAGAAAACCTCCGACTATGTTGTAGGCAAGGAACTTTGTATATTTCATTTCACCAACCCCGGCGATGATAGGGACAAAGGTGCGCACGACGGGTATAAAGCGCGCAATCAACACGGCTTTTGCGCCGTGCTTTTCATAAAATTGTTTCGATTTCTCGATGTGTTTTTTATTGAACCAAAATGAATCCTCTTTTGTGAACAAGCGCGGGCCGATGTAGCGGCCGAAGGAATACCCAACACTGTCGCCCAAGATTGCAGCGACGGGCACGATAAGCAGCAACCACCATATAGAAAGTGCGCCTTGTGTTGCCAGTAGTCCTGCGGTGAGAAGAAGGGAATCGCCGGGCAAGAAGAAGCCGATGAATATACCAGACTCTGCCAGGACAATACAAAAAATACCAATGTAGCCGAGGGTTTCTATTATATGAAGTGGGTCAATGTGAAAAATACTCATGCTGTATGTTCGTTATGGTGATGCCGTTTATGTAATTGGTACCTGTACTCATGCCATGTGAGATATATAAAGACGATATCAAATATAGTTATGCAAAGGAGAATAATAGAATGGGTGTGGAAGAGTCGGTAGCCTTGGTACACCAGAAAGATACCAGTGATGCCCATCGAGACAGGGTAGGCCCACAAGCGGTTTTTATACAGGTTGTAGGAAAGAAACATGTTAAGTAGCCCGTGGAAGAGCAGGTACAGCCCGACAAAGTTTTTTGTGCTGACAGAAAGCTGGTTGAGATGGTCGGCAATGAAGCGGAATATAAAGTCATCGTGGCCGCCTAGAAATTCTTCCCGGCTGAAAAATACAAAACCGCTTCGAATAAGAGGGTGCACGCTCCAAAGGAGATATAGCCCGGCAGCTGTTTCCCAGACGCTGTTGAGGGCCTTGAGCAAAATACCCGCTTCAAACAGTTCGTGCCAGAATTTTTGAGTAAATACGCGACGAATCATTATGTATAGTATATGCTACGCAGTATAGCCCTCGGCCATAGCCACGGGCGAGGCCCCTGTAGTTAAACGGATATAACTGCGGACTTCTAAGCCGCTATTCGAGGTTCGATTCCTCGCGGGGGCACAAAAAGAAAAGCGACTCGGGAGAGTCGCTTGGTGGAGCTAGTTGGGCACCCGCGCGTAGGCTTGCTCATGCGTTGCGGGCTTACCATTGCAGTGGGGCACCTTCACGCGTCCGAAGTTCCTGAGCTCGCATCCAGGCCGTAGGACCTCATTGTCTCCCGACATTGGTCCGAGTGTCATAAGGCCGATGCCTAATAGGCAGGATCCAACAAGAATTATTAAAGGACTAGGAAACATCTCTTTCTCTCGTGTTACGGTGCGACCCAGTTCGCGAGGACGATGATGATGAACCCGCGAGGGCCTGTCGCCGTCAGAACATCCCAGCCCTTACGCCACTTCACTCGGTGCTCGGCCTGGGTGGGGTACTGCGACGCCGGGATGCTGTCGATCAGCTTCTGCGCCACCTCTTCGCTCGAGAGCGGCTTGGAGAGATGGTGCTCGTGCGCAGCGAAGGCGGTCGACGCATAGAGTACGCTTCCCGTAATGGGTGCCTGTTCGATGGGCTCCAGTGCATGGAAGTACATGGAGTAGCCCTGCTTGGCCCTTTCCAGCAGTTCGGTAAGGCACCAGGTGTCGGCCGCGCTCCCGACCATCTTCGACCCAGCAGGTAGTCGTTCGTAGTGCATGTCTGTTTACCTCCCAATCTGCGGCCATCCTAACGAAGAGAGAAATTTTTGTCCATATACTAGATGGATGCGACAGAAGTTATTTATGTGGGCGGGGAGTTTACTTTTGCTCATCGCTGTTGGTGTCACGGTCTCAGGTGACTTTTTTACGCACTACAGTTCAGCGCTTAGGCATGAATCCTTTCGACAAGCTCAGGACAAGCAGGCTGCAGTCGGGCAATTGGTTTCGCCGCTGGAGATAAAACAGGTACCGCCTGAATATTTTTCTTTACTTATTGAACCAGACGCAGGAATCACTCCCGTTCTGTCTCGCATAGAACATGCGCAGAAATCTATCGACTTGGTGATGTATACGCTTAGTGATGATCAAGTGGTACAAGCGTTGGGCGATGCAGTAACTCGCGGTGTTTCTGTTCGCGTACTTTTAAACGGTGGGTATTACAGCAAAAAAGAATCATCCAACGATGCATCGTATGCAGCACTGCAAAAACTACACGTGCCCGTAAAATGGACGCCAACGAGTTTTGCGCTGACACACCAAAAGACATTGGTTGTTGATGGAAAGGAAGCCTTGGTGATGACGTTTAACTTACAGTCGAAGTATTACAAAACTGGCCGAGACTTTGCGATTGCTGATACAGATCCAAATGACATCGCTGCGATAGAGAAAGTTTTCGCAGCCGACTTCGCTGGAAGCTACGTCGAGCCACAGCAAGGGGATACTCTTTTGTGGAGCCCAGGCTCTGAAGATGAGCTTCTGTATCTAATAAAATCTGCTAGCTCGACACTAGATATCTACAATGAAGAAATGGCAGACAAAGATATAACAGAAGCGCTTGTTGTAGCTGCAAAGCGCGGCGTGAAAGTCCGAGTTGATATGACCTACGCGACAAACTGGAAACCGGCATTTATTAAACTCCGAGATGGCGGAGTTGCTGTGCGCACATTCCCATCTTCATCGAAAACACTATATATACACGCCAAAGTAATAATCGCAGACGGTACAACTGCGTTCATGGGGTCTGAGAATTTTTCAGAAACCTCCCTCAATAAGAATAGGGAATTGGGGGTGGTGACCAGCGCTCCTCAAATAGTGGGAGGCTTACAACATATCTTTGATATAGACTGGGCAAAATCGCGCCCATTTACGGCAAGTAAATGATGCGGTATTGTGTGTTCATCGCGCGCTTAGCTCAGTTGGTAGAGCAACTCATTTACACTGAGAAGGTCGGGGGTTCAAGTCCCTCAGCGCGCACCAAAATAGACCTTCTAATTAATATATTGGCGCTGCACTATTCTCCAGCAGCGCTACAATTAAGAAACAACCGTTTTAGTCATGACCCGTACAAATTTACTATTCAGAAGGGGTTGGGGCAGTGGGGAAGACGATGGCAGAGAAGGCCATCGTTCCATCAACATTCCTCGTGGCGGACACTGGCTTTGGAAGCTACTCGCGTTTTCAGGCCCAGGCTACATGGTGGCCGTTGGCTACATGGACCCAGGTAATTGGGCAACCGACCTCGTCGGCGGCTCGGCCTTCGGCTACGCACTGCTTTCAGTTATCCTGCTCTCAAGTCTCTCAGCAATTCTCCTGCAATATCTTTCTGCAAAGCTTGGTATCGCAACTGGCCGTGACTTGGCAGAGATGACAAAGCAGAACGTCTCTAAACCAATTGCAATTTTCTTGTGGGTGATGGCAGAAATAATGATCATTGCCTGCGACTTGGCAGAGGTCATCGGTACCGCAGTTGCACTCTTACTCCTCTTTCACATCCCGATCGTCTGGGGCGTATGCATTACAGCGCTCGACGTCTTCCTGCTTCTCTACTTGCAGAAGAAAGGCATGCGCCTCTTGGAAGCGCTCGTGGTCTGCCTTATTGCCATCATTGGGGTATGTTTGGGTATCGATGTGGTGATGGCAAACCCTTCACTCCTCGGCATATTCAGCGGCTTGGTTCCAACACCAGCACTGTTTGCCAGCACCGATATGCTCTATGTCGCTATCGGCATCATCGGCGCAACGGTTATGCCACACAACCTCTACCTGCACTCATCGCTTTCACAGACGCGCGCGTATGAAGAAACAGAGGTGGGGAAGAGGGAGGCAATAAAATATAGCGGTATTGATTCTGGCATCGCCCTCTCCTTCGCCTTCTGCATCAACGCAGCAATTCTTATTCTCTCGGCAGCAGCGTTTCATTCAAACGGACTTAACGATGTTGCAGATATAGATCAAGCGTACCTACTACTTTCACCCGTGCTTGGTATAGGGTTTGGGTCAGCGTTGTTTGCAATCGCACTTCTTGCCGCCGGACAGAACTCTACGCTCACCGGCACTATGGCGGGGCAGATAATTATGGAAGGGTTCTTGAATATTCGTTTGGCGCCATGGTTGCGCCGCATTATCACGCGAGGTCTCGCTATCATTCCGGCACTACTCTTTGTTGTCTACATCGGCGGGGAAGAGGTTACAAAACTACTCGTATTTTCACAGGTGGTGCTGTCCATACAGCTACCGTTCGCAATGATTCCGCTCGTATACTTCACCAGCCGCAAAAAGTTTATGGGCGTGTTTACTAATTCATGGCCTATCAAGGCGTTGGCCATACTTATCGCAACCGTTATTACCGGTCTTAATGTATGGTTGGTTTGGCAGGTTTTCGTGTAAAGTAAAAATATGAAAGAACCGGTAGTGCTATACGAAGATCAGGACATTATTGTTGTCGACAAGCCGTCGGGGATGATTGTGTACCCAGATGGCATCCACGACTATCCGGCGCTTGATGCGTGGCTTGTAAAAAAATATGGGGGTCCGCCAGCTGGCGGATTCCATTTCGTGCACCGCCTCGACAGAGAGACATCGGGCGTGCTTCTCCTTGCCCGTACTCCAGAAGTGTATGAGTTTATGAAAGAGCAGTTTCAGGAAAGGGAAGTGCGAAAGGTGTATCGCGCCTTTGTGCACGGACTCATTCGCGACGACCGTGGCATTATCGACAAGCCGATAGGGAACTCGCGCGGCGGCAAAGGGCCACGTTCTGTAAAAAGCCCGCACGGTACATTGCGTGATGCGCTTACTGCGTACCGGGTCATTAAGCGTAGCCCGGAAGCGACATACGTTGAGGTGTTTCCTAAAACTGGCCGCACGCACCAAATTCGTGTCCACTTTTCTTCTATCCAGCGCCCTATTATCTGCGACCAGCTCTATGGCCCAGACCGCCCTGATGTCCTAGGGTTAGGCCGCCTTGCTCTCCACGCCTATTCGCTCACAGTTCAGCACCCAAATGGTAAAGAAATGACCTTTACCTCGCCTCTGCCGCCGGAATTCGTTACAGCAGAAGGAAAATTGCGCGAGTAGAAACAATGTGTTAAAGTCTCCAGACATGAAATCGGCAGTCAAAGTAAGCCCAGTAAACATGAAACAGCGCGCGGCGCTCGGTATTCGCTCTGGCGACACCGTCCGCGTTTGGCAAAACATTGTTGAACTCAAAAAAGGTAAGGCAGCCAACAAAAAAGAGGTAACGACGAAGAACGTTCGTCGCCAGGCTTTTGAAGGCATCGTTATCGCTGTGAAGCACGGTAATGAAACCGGCGGTACCTTTACAGTACGCAAGGTTGCTTCAGGTGTGGGTGTTGAAAGAATCTTCCCTATATACGCTCCAATGATTGATGAAATTGAGGTGCTCCGCCGCGCACGTACTCGCCGCGCGAAGCTCTACTTCATCCGCCGCAAAGCAACATCTGAGATTAAGCGTGCAATGCGTAAACAGATCCGCTTCACTCCAAAAGGCACTGCCGAAGATGAGGCTCCAGTAGAAGCAGAAGAGCCAGTCGTTGACTCAGCTCCAGAAGAAGCAACAGTTTAGTACGCTTCACAAAAAGGCCTTGCTTTGGGGAGATATACCTCGCCCCTACGCAAGGCCTTTTTGTTTTGCTAAAACCACGCAGGTTCGCTATAGTGCACGTGTACGCCTGATGCCCAGGTGGCGAAATTGGTAGACGCACTACCTTGAGGTGGTAGCCCCCGCAAGGGGTTGGAGGTTCGAGTCCTCTCCTGGGCACAACAAACGAAAAACTAGGCATTACCGTCACCCAGAGGCAGCCAAAGAGGACTCCTCGAACTCGGATGCCTAATCATGGACACCCAATGCTATTTATGGTTGAGTGTCCACAGACACCTCTCCTGTTCGGAGGGACCCCCGCCACATAATTATATGGTTGGGTCTTCCCGCAACAGGAGGGCCGCATGCCCAGCATCATAAAGTTCAAGGATTTCGTGAGCATCAGCGGAGACACTCTCACTATCGATCCCGGACTGAAGCCGAAGCCAGACATCGGCGTCCAAGTTCTCTTCAGGTTCGCGTTCAGGGGGGATGTGATCAGGCATCTCGTCGGCGATGCGTCGCTCTTGAATAATTGGGACACCGAACCAACTCCGTACGACGCTGAAATGGAATCCTACCTCAGCGGCCTCTGCAATCTTGGCGACAGCCGTGGCGAACAGATTAATCTCGAGCGTCTCAGTCTAGGTGACACCGTCGTCGAGCTTCGCCTCGACCGCCTCGCCAAGATTCTATTCGGCCACGAGGAGAACTGGATGGAGGGCATCGACAACGTCTTCATTAGAGCAGCCATGAAGACGCTCGTCGAGACACACACCGTGACCGCAGCGATCGATAGGACTGCTGACGGGGTCGGCATCATGGTCGTCTTCAAAAAGCTCAACGAGGTCAAGTTCTCCTTCCTCTTCGAGATCGACCGAGCTGCTGCCGAGAAGATCTTCATGTTCCAGGATGTCGAGAGTGTCGTCTGACATTCCTCAACGGAGCGCCGACCGATTCCTGGGTCGGCGTTTTTCTATATCCATTGGGTCATGCAAGGCATCATTGTCGTTCGCCGCTTTGAGCTGCGCTCTGATATATTTCTTGATGATCTGTGCGATCACTAAAGTTCGAGGTTTGCCTCGCGTGGGCGCACAAAGCGTTTTGTATATTTGTCCTGCTATAATATCCAGCAATGTTGAAAATGTTTATTGCTCCGATAGCTGTCTCTGTTTTGGCCTTAGCGGCCGTGGGTTGGTGGGGTGGGGTAGCGGCATTTCTTTTGACGGCGATGCTGGCAGTTCTTGAAGTCACTCTTTCCTTCGACAACGCAGTGGTCAATGCCAAGGTTCTTAAAGAGATGTCGGAGGTGTGGCAGCGCCGCTTTTTGACCTGGGGAATTTTGCTTTCAGTTGTTGGTACACGGTTGATACTCCCGATACTCATCGTGAGCATCGTGGCGTTTATATCTCCATTTGTCATCACAACGTTGGCGTTTACCAATCCGGCAGAGTACAGCCGTCTTTTGCTCAGCGCAGATGCATCTATTAAAGCCTTCGGCGGCGCCTTCTTGCTTATGGTGGCGCTTAAGTTTTTCGTCGATGAAGGGAAAACAATCCACTGGATAGCCAGTGTCGAAAAGCGTCTTGCAAAATGGGGCAACATCGAGGCAATAGAAGCGTCCTTTGCGATGCTTGTACTCGTAGCGCTTTCTTTTTTCGCCCACTTTTCTGCAGAAACCGTGTTGCGTAGCGGCATCATCGGTATCGTACTTTTTACGATCACTGAAGGGGTTGCCCATGGGCTCAATGTCGAGTCAAAACATGTCGTGCGTTCAGGCGCAGTTATGTTCATATATCTAAACGTACTCGACACAGCCTTTTCATTGGACGGCGTCATCGGCGCATTTGCACTCACAACAGCGCTGCCTATTATTGTCGTAGGTCTCGGCATTGGTGCCTACTTCGTGCGCTCGCTTACGGTGTATCTTGTTCGTGCAAAAACACTCGACACGTTGGTGTATCTGGAACACGGTGCGCATTGGGCAATTCTAGGTCTTTCGATGGCAATGTTTGCGGGACTTGTCGTCCATGTGCCAGAGATTTTGACTGCCGGCATTGGTCTTGGATTTATCCTACTTTCGTACTATTCGTCCCGCCGCGAAATCAAAGCGCATTAAGGTATGTTGAAACTTTTTATCGGACCCATCCTTCTCACGATTGTTGCGTTTGGTGCCTCCTATTATTGGGGCGGGGCAGCGATGCTTGGCCTTGTTATGTTCCTCGCCATTCTTGAAATTTCTCTGTCCTTCGACAACGCTGTTGTAAACGCAAAGGCACTGATGAGGATGGAGGCAAAATGGCGCCGCCGTTTTTTGACGTGGGGTATGTTTGCCGCGGTGTTTGGTGCGCGTCTCGTGTTCCCGATCCTATTTGTTTCTTTTGCGGTCGCTCTCTCGCCGCTTAAGGTTATCTTTTTGGTATTCGTAAACCCTGCGGAATACAGTCACTTGGTTGAAGCTGCTGCGCCCGTCATCCATGCGCTTGGCGGCTCGTTCCTTGGCATGGTCGCACTTAAATATTTCTTCGACGAAGCAAAACGAGTTCATTGGATACATGTTGTCGAAAAACGCTTAGCGAGCTGGGGCAGGGTGCAGGCTATTGAAGTTGGCGTCATTCTTTCAATTTTACTTGTGTGCACATGGATAGTCCCTGAGCACGGCTCCCAAATCCTGGGCGCTGGGGCGATAGGTGTCGTGCTCTTCATTTTGATGGAAGGGATGGTTGATGTGTTGGGCGCATCGGCGGCGCGTAATGTTAAACAAGGCTTCGCGCTGTTTATGTACCTAAACTTAATCGATGCCGCATTTTCTTTCGACGGCGTTATCGGTGCCTTCACTCTTACTACCCAGATTTCAGCCATCGTTATTGGCTTAGGGTTGGGCGCGTACTTCGTGAGAACCTTCACCCTTGTTCTGGTGGAGCGCAAAACACTGACATCTCTCGTCTATTTGGAACACGGCGCATATTGGGCTATCGCCGCCCTCTCGCTGTGCATGTTTACAGCGCTCTTCCAACATGTTCCGGAGGCTATCGCGGGCACCATCAGCTTGGTGTTTATCGGCGCTTCGTATATTTCATCACTTCACCACAACAAGCGTCACAAAGGGCATTCGCACGAGATCACTGGCTCATAAGCCCCGTTTGATATATAAAGAGAGGGTTCGGAATAGCTGGTGCCTATGGTGTAACGGTTAACACTCGAGTTTGTGGAACTCGCAATCTGGGTTCGATTCCCAGTAGGCACCCCAATCAAGAATTATTTGTGCGAAAGCGGCGTTTCGCTTTGCAGTGTCGAGGTTTTTATCCAGTTCCAGCCGTTTATATTCGGCTTCTAACGCTGGGTACGCTTTTTCTATT
>JAIEMM010000007.1 GCA_019752125.1 Patescibacteria group bacterium
TTAAAAACCACCCTATGGTTAGAGCTTCCGCAGAGGAGTCTGCTACAGCATCGTCGACATTGTACATAGTTATCACTAGTGACAAAGGTCTTGCAGGTTCTCTTAACTCAGGCGTTCTTCGCAAGATCTACGCAGAAATGCTCGCAGATCCCGAGCAAGGTCGAGGGACTCAGGTTATTGCGGTAGGTAAGAAGGCGAATGACTTTTTCACTACGCGCAATATCCCTGTTACCGCATTCCATGCAAATAACGACAAGATCACTCCAGAACTTATTGATGAGATTACACTTGAAGCACTCAATCGTTTCACTATGGGCGCAGTTGGTACAGTAAAAATTGCGTATCAGAATTTTATTTCGACGCTTGAACAAAAGCCTGTCATTCATACGGTATTACCACTTTCAGTGGGTGAGCTTCAAAACGTTGTGGAAGGAATCACGCCAACAAAAGGTGTATTTTCAGAAAAGTCAGATATACACGCACCTGCAGAGTATTCGATAGAGCTCGATGGAGAAGATATACTCAGCGCGCTCGCACCTAAACTTGTGTCCATTTTCGTGTACCATGCACTACTCGAGTCTCATGCGTCGGAACATTCCGCCCGCATGGTGTCGATGAAGTCAGCATCGGACAAGGCAGGAGAGATGGAGCACAAGCTGACACTGCAATTTAACAAAGCACGACAGGCAGCAATTACGAGAGAGGTGAGTGAAATTATCGGCGGTATGGAGGCAATGGCAAATTAATAAACGGGAATAAAAATTTATGAACACAGGAACAATCAAGCAAGTAATCGGTCCGGTCGTAGACGTGTACTTCGAAGGAGATGTGCCGCCACTTCGCAATGCGCTCAAGACGAAAGTCGGCGAGCGTGAGGTAACGCTCGAGGTTGCCCAGCACGTTGGCCTTGGCCGCGTACGCTGCATTGCGCTTCAGGACACTTCCGGTCTTGCACGCGAAGGTAAGGTCACAGACACTGGCTCGGCTGTTTCAGTTCCTGTGGGCGAGAAAGTGCTTGGCCGCCTTTTTAACGTAGTTGGCGAAACTCTCGACGGTAAGGGCGACATTAAAGATGCGCCGCTTTCTTCAATCCACCGCGAAGCTCCTCCGTTCCACGAACAGCGCACAAAAGCTGAAGTGTTTGAAACGGGTATCAAATCTATCGACCTCCTCGCGCCATTTATCCGCGGCGGTAAGGTGGGTCTTTTCGGTGGCGCAGGCGTGGGCAAGACTGTGCTTATGCAGGAACTCATCCACAACATCGCATCAGAACACGGCGGCTACTCAGTGTTTGCCGGCGTTGGTGAACGCGTTCGTGAAGGTAACGACCTCTACCACGAAATGGCAGAGTCGGGCGTTATCGACAAGATCGCACTCGTCTTCGGCCAGATGAACGAAGTTCCAGGCGCGCGTGCACGCGTAGGTCTTACAGGTCTTACCATGGCAGAATATTTCCGCGACAACATGGGCAAAGACGTTCTCTTCTTTATGGACAACGTATTCCGTTTCGTGCAGGCAGGTGCAGAAGTGTCATCACTCCTTGGCCGTGTGCCATCGGCAGTGGGGTACCAACCAACACTCGCAGAAGAAATGGGTCAGCTCCAGGAACGCATCACATCAACGAAGAAGGGTTCTATTACCTCAGTGCAGGCAATCTACGTGCCAGCAGACGACCTTACCGACCCAGCTCCTGCAACAACGTTCGCACACTTGGACTCAACCATCGTGTTGACCCGCGGTCTTGCATCGCTCGGTATCTTCCCAGCAGTTGACCCACTTGAGTCATCATCAACAGCGCTCGACCCAGATATCGTTGGTGAAGAACACTACAGCGTCGCGCTTGAAGTAAAGCGCGTACTCCAGCGTTACAAAGATCTCCAGGACATCATCGCTATCCTTGGTATTGAAGAACTTTCTGATGACGACAAGGCTATTGTGTACCGCGCTCGCAAAATCCAGCGCTTCCTTTCACAACCAGTGCACGTTGCAGAAGTCTTCTCAGGTATCCCAGGTGTATATGTGCCGGTGTCGGAGACCATCCGCTCATTCAAGGAAATTCTTGAAGGTAAGCACGACGACAAGAACGAAAACGACTTCTACATGAAGGGCAGTATCGATACAGTAGGTAAATAATGAAATTAGTTATTGCAAAAGTTGATGAAAATGTGTTCGATGGCGAGGCCATCTCTGTTACTGTGCCCGGAAGCCAGGGAGAGATGACTATACTCGGCCACCACGAACCACTTATTACAACGCTTAAGGCGGGGACTATTGTTATTAAACAACTCGCCGATGTGGAACCTATCCAGATCCCTATCCAGGGCGGCATGCTCGAAGTCCGCACAGAGGGCGCAACCATCCTTCTATAAAGTTGAGCAAGGTTCGACCTTGCTCATAGCTATACACAGGTTGCGCCTGAGCTCATCTTTGTTATAAAGAAAATAGTTGCGTAGCGTTGTGCGTACGTGCCAGATCTTTAGTTTAGTAAGGGGACGTGTTATGGCTCGGGTTCAAGCTTATTGTGCAGGATGCAGCGAAGCATTCGGAATGACTGCTCGTCGCAGCCACTACAACGGTCTTCAGTTCCACCACGTGGACTACCAGAGTAAATGCTTGGAGGATTACAAGAAAAAACATCCTCCTCTGACCATCCGTCAACGAGTTGGTGGCTTTGTTCTCGCACTGCTCCCAGCGTTTCTTCAGCCATCCGAAGAAGAGAACAGTTCGACAACAGAAGTCATGCACGCCGCTGACGACTGACTCATCTTGTGCTGTATGCTACAGGGCGCCTGCGAAAGCGGACGCCTTTTTTCTTATGTTAAAATTTTTACATGACCTTTGCGATTTTAATGTCGCTCATTACTCTCGGCTTGTATTGTGTACAACAGCTGGGTGTCACTCTTGCTGTTGGTGCTGAAACAATATTGCTTGTTGCGTATCTTCAAGCGGTTCGTGATGGTGTTGTTGATGAAGAAGAAAAAGGGTTTGCCCGCGCAGTACGAAGCGTTAAAGATTTCGGTTTGTTTTTCATAATCATTTCTGGAGGAGCTCTAGTGGCTAATCAGTTTTTTACCGGTCAGCTTAATGACTTTCTTTCAATCACCGTGCTCTTTAAATGGAGCTTGATAGGTATCGGGCTTTTCTTAGGATTTGTTCGCGGTTCTGGTCTTATAACAGGATTGATACAAGGTCTTTCTGCGGGAACATGGTACGCGCTTTTTGCCGTCCATATCTTAGCGCCTGAAGCGCCTTGGGAGCAGCTCGTCATATTTTATGGGATCTGGCTTGTCGGATTTTGCATGTGTTGGACCGTTCTTGTATTTTCATTACGAAATAAAAAAGCTGCGTATGTGGCCCCTGCGCGCCCGGTAGCTGCAAGTGCTGTGCCAAAGGCTGCTGTGGTAATTACTCCGGACAGGGTGAAGTCTACGCAGGAAACAGTCGTAGCCGAGCCTGCGCAAGCTCGTCCGATCGGTTCTGTCGAACCGCGGCCCGATCTTGCTCCGGCATCCGCGACATTTATTTCTCCGGTTACGATGACTATGCCGAAGCAGAACCCGGCTGCGGAGCCGAAGACCGACGCAGAGGGTTCTGCGCAGGCAAAACCACAACCTTCTATTCCGACTATTCCGACTCCTCCGACGCCGCCGTCTATGCCTATAGCGGCATCTATACCTCCTCCTGTTCCGCCACCTCCACCGCCAAAGGTTCCAGTGTCTGCTCCTACAACACCTCCGCCGCCAGCCTCATGGTTGCACGTGATGCCAAAAACACCTGAAGAGCTCGCAAAACGTAAGGAGCAGACGTCATAATCAACATGCATTTTTTTAAAGACGCACCAAAAAAGAACATCGTTATCTTGCTCGGACACCCTGATACTTCACAAACGCTCTGTGGTGAGCTTGCGTTGTTGTATGAAAGTGCAGCAAAAAAGGCAGGGCATGAGGTGAAACGTTTTAATCTTGGCGAAATGAATTTCGATCCCATCATGCATAAGGGATATAAGGAGATACAACAGCTCGAGCCCGATCTTGTTAAATTTCAAGACGCTATTCGTTGGAGCAATCATTTCGTCGTCATATATCCAAACTGGTGGTGCACCATGCCAGCGCTTTTAAAAGGTTTGTTCGATCGCGTATGGCTGCCAGGGTTTTGTTTCCACATGATTAAAAACGCAGAGGGCAAACAAAAGATGGGCTGGCATAAATTATTGAAAGGTAGAACGGCGCGTGTTGTTGTTACCTCCGGTTCTCATCCAATGCTTATCTATTTGTTCTTTGGTGACTATACAAATGAAATAAAAAGGGGGATTCTGTGGTTTGCTGGGTTTAAAACAAAACTTACTAAGTTTGGTCCTGCAGAACATGCTCCTGAATGGAAACTCAACGAGTGGCGACGCACAATTGCACGGCTAGGGAGACTGGGGGAATAGGGTATCGACAAAGCAGCTTTTTGTGCAATACTTGACCGCGTTGTGTTCTTTTGAGTACGTGTAAACTTTTGCTACCCTTTTCAAAACCATTTCTGGAGATGCCAAATGCTACGGTTTTTATGTGGGCTCGCGCTCGCGTTCCTTCTGGGAGCGTGTGTGAGCGAAGGTAGTGGCGGGTACGTTGCGACCTCTGCTCCGTCGGCTGCCCTCTCGTCTGGCGACATCTGCGACGACGACGAATGCGCCGTCATGGTGGCTGACCGCCCCAACGAAGTGCTCTATTTCGGCCGTGGGCCCATGTGGGGCACGCCGCTCTACGCGATCGCCTGGGAACCCGGCTACAGTATCCCGTGGGGTCTCCGGTACTACAATCGCTGGAACGGTGTCGTCGTCAACAGAACTGTTTTCCAGACGGTCGCCGTCGACCGCGGGTGGAATCGCTCGGTCTTCGCTGCCAACGTTGCGCCGCGCGGCGTCCATCCGTTCCGCGGCAATACTGCGGTGCGGCTGCCGAACGGCACTTCGGTCGCGTACAACAACCGTCGCGATCACATCAGGCCGGTCACCGGTTTGCCGTCTCGGCCTCCGGTGCATGCCGGTGTTGCTCCGCCGTCGCGGCCTCCGGTCCATACTGGTGTGACGCCCCGACCGCCGCAACACACGGCTCCGCCTGTGCGTACGGCGCCCCCGCCGTCGCGGCCTCCGGTGCAGCACGTTTCCACTCCGCCGCCCCGGGTCTATGCGCCTCCGCCTCGGCCTGCGCCGGCCCCTCAGCGCAGGAGCTGTGGCGGGCGCGGCGAGCCCAGGTGCTAAGCAGCGCCTGAAAACTGTTCCAAAACGCGTCCTTGCGGGACGCGTTTTTTCTTTTCATAGACTAAACAGGGTTGTTATTGTATAACGAGGTGGAAAGGAGTACCTCGTATGAATCTGAAGGTGTTTGCTGCTCTCGCGCTAGCGATGCTGTCTGTTGCCGCGTGTGGAATCCCACCGCTTTATACCACTCGCGTGGTTGCGGTTGCTTCTCCGCCGATTGTTGAGGTCGCCGGCGACTACTACTATCCGCTCAACTGCTACGAGTTCGGGTGTGCACACCGTGTCGTCGTGGTGGGTGGCCGTCGCGGCTACTATATCGGACCAAGATTCTACCCATATGTTGGACGCGTCTACTATCACGGCTACGGCCCATGGCGCCGTCCTGTATGGGTCTACATCTGAAGCTCATTATCTGCCCCCGCCCGAGTTTCTCTCGGGCGGTTTTCTTTTTGTAAAAATAGAATGTATAGTCTTGTAATGGGTTTAGCTATAGGAATCGTAGGGCTCCCCAACGTGGGGAAGTCGACTCTTTTTAACGCGCTTACTAAAAAGAGCGTGCTCGCGGCCAATTATCCGTTTGCGACCATCGACCCTTCAGTGGGCGTCGTTTCTGTGCCTGACGAGCGGGTAGACAAACTTGCAGCATTTTCAAACTCGGAGAAAGTAGTTCCTGCGGCTGTTGAATTTGTTGACATTGCTGGCCTTGTAAAAGGTGCCTCAGAGGGTGAGGGGTTGGGCAACAAATTTCTTTCACACATTCGTGAGGTAGATGCTATCGCACACGTTGTGCGTATGTTTGATAACACCAACATTATGCACGTAGATGGAGAGGTAAACCCACTTCGCGATATTGAAACTATTAATCTTGAACTTATTTTGGCCGACTTGGAGACAGTGCAGAAGCGTCTCGAGTCATTGACGCGTGATGTTAAACAAGGAAAGAAAGAATCTATCCTTGAAGAAGCGGCTGTGCAGAAAGCATATACCGTTCTAAAAGAGGGGAATATGGCACGTGAAGCCGAATACACTCCGGAGGAAAAAGAAGCAATGAAAGGCCTGCACTTACTTTCAATGAAACCAATGCTCTATGTATTGAACAAAGAGGCGGGCGGCCACAACATCGATGAATTAAACGACGGACGTTTTGAACGTCTTCAAGAGTTCCTCACGAAGACTGCGGCATCATATGTAATAGTTGATGCAAATGTTGAAAGCGAGCTTCGTGAGCTCCACACAGACGACAAAGCTTCGTTCCGTCAGGAATACGGTGTTTTTGATGATGGCGTAAACGAACTTATTAAGGCGGGGTATCAGCTCCTTGGCCTTATGAGCTTCTTTACTACCGGCCCAGGCGAAACTCGCGCGTGGACTATCCCTGTCGGCTCTACTGCACCAGAAGCTGGCGCCGCTATCCATACAGATTTCTTCAACAAGTTTATCCGCGCAGAGGTAATTGCGTGGGACACGCTTATCGAAGCTGGTTCCTATGCAAAGGCTCGCGAAAAAGGCCTCGTTCGAACAGAAGGTAAGGAATACATCGTGAAGAACGGCGATGTGATAGAATTTTTACACAGCTAATTATCCACTCATCTATATATATGCCAGCAAAAACAACTCCTAAAGATTTCTTTCTCTGGGCAGGGGCAATGGTTTCTCTCTTTGGCAGTATTGCTGCCTTTATCGGTCTCGTGTTCGATTATATAAACTACGCTTTTCCGGACCCGCTCGCATACTACGTAAGCAATCCATATGAAAATGGCGTCGCGTACGAAATGTCATCATTGATTATTCTCGGCGCGCTTTGCTTGGTTTTGATGCGCGTCATTCATAGCACTATCAAGAAAGATCCGACGCGCGCAGACGTTTGGGTGCGACGTTGGGCACTTTTCCTTACACTCTTTGTCGCAGGCGCCGCTATTGCTATCGACCTTATCGTTCTACTGACCTCGTTCTTGAACGGTGAGTCGCTCACGACAGCATTTTTGCTCAAAGTTCTTGTTGTGCTCCTCGTCGCAGCAGCTGGCTTTATGCACTTTTTGGCAGACCTTCGCGGCTACTGGAATGCAAACCCTACACTCTCAATTCGAGTAAGCGTTGGTGTTGGTATTCTCGTTATCCTTACTATCCTCGCAGGGTTCTTTATTCTCGGGACTCCTCAGCAGGCACGGCAGATGCGTTTGGACATGCAGCGTGTGAGCGACTTGCAAACCTTACAGGGTGAAATAACAAACTATTATCAACAAAAACAAGCTCTGCCAAGTTCGCTTGCGGAGCTGAATGACCCCTTGCTCTACAATACAGTTCCAGTCGATCCGGAAACTAATCAGCCCTACGAATACTCAAAAACTGCAAGCTTAGGATTTGAATTGTGCGCTACATTCAAGGCCGCAAGCAGTGGCAACACACCTTCGCGTACAATGCCAGTGAAAGTAGGTGGCGTTTCTCAGGCGGATAACTGGGTACACACGGCAGGTCGCTCTTGCTTCGTGCGTTCGATTGACCCTGATTTTTTCCCTCCACCAACAAAAAACACTCAGTAATGCTACGGATGGGCGCAGTATGACCACATGGAAAAATACAATCACAAGGAGATAGAAAAGAAGTGGCAGAAGCGATGGGAAGAATCGCAGTTGTATAAAACATCGGAAGATCCGAACAAACCAAAAACCTATGTGCTCGACATGTTTCCGTACCCGTCAGGGGAAGGGTTGCATGTTGGCCACCCAAAAGGGTATATCGCAACTGATATTTACTCACGTTTCAAGCGTATGCAAGGTCACAACGTACTCCACCCAATGGGATGGGATGCCTTTGGCCTGCCTGCAGAAAACTTCGCAATCAAGAACAAAATCCATCCTCGCATTGCAGTTGAGAAAAACATCGCAACGTTCAAAGATCAATTGTCACACATTGGTTTTAACTACGACTGGTCTCGCGAGATAAATACGACTGATCCTGAATACTATAAATGGACGCAATGGATCTTCCTCCAGCTCTATAAGAAGGGCTTGGCGTATCAGTCAAATGAACCAATCAATTGGTGCCCTTCGTGTATGACAGGTCTCGCGAATGAAGACTTGGATGGCAATGTGTGTGAACGCTGCGGCAGCGAAGTTGAAAAACGCGCGCTCCCACAGTGGGTGCTCAAAATCACTGCCTATGCAGACCGCATGCTTACCGACTTGGACGCGCTCGACTGGCCAGAACATATCAAAACCGCGCAGCGCAACTGGATAGGTAAGAGCGAAGGATCAGAGATTGAATTTGCGATCGCTGGCAGCGATAAAAAGGTAAAAGTATTTACCACCCGCGCTGACACATTATTTGGCGCAACATTTTTGGTGCTTGCTCCTGAACACCCCCTACTTCGCCAAGGCTTCGCAGGGCAAGCTCTCGAAAATCAAAAAGAAGTTGATGAATATATTGCCAAAGCTGCTGCAAAAACAGAAATTGAACGTACGAATGTTGAGAAAGAAAAGACTGGCGTAGAACTTAAGGGTGTTAAGGCAATCAATCCCGTAAACAATACAGAAATCCCAATATATGTTGCCGATTATGTGTTAACTGGATACGGCACCGGCGCCATTATGGCCGTACCTGCTCACGACGACCGCGACGCTGCATTTGCAAAAAAGTTTGGAATCGAAATACGTGACGTTATCTCACAAAAGTTTGATCTTGAAGGAATGCATGCTGAGCGCCCGGATGTCGAAACAATCACTCGTATAGTAGTCGATCCTATCCTTAGAGATAAAGATAATAATTTTTATCTTATAAAAGAGGGGTCGGAACACGTTCATTTTGCGGGTGGTGGTGTCGAAGAAGGAGAAACTGATGAAGAAGCCCTTGCTCGAGAAATCACAGAAGAAACAGGATTCACTGATTTTACAATTGGTAGAAAAATACTCCCAAATTCATCTGTTTGGGGTTATCGACATACAAAAAATAAAAACCAACGTTCTGTAGGTTACGCGTACGAAGTCGTACTACATTCGGACACTAGGGTACATTCGGAAGTCGAGGATGGAAAACATGAGCTCGTAAAAGTCTCAAAAGATAAAGTGCTGGAGACTATTACGTGGCCGCATCATAGGTATTTGTTCGAGCAATACTTGGATGAGAAATTCTTTACTGATGATGGAATTCTTATAAATTCTGGTAATTTTGACGGCCTAACTTCGAAAGAGGCAAGAGTAAAAATTACAGAAGCTGTTGGAGGCAAGATGACTTCAACGTACAAGATTAAAGATTGGGTATTTAGCCGTCAGCGATATTGGGGAGAACCTATTCCGATCATTCATTGTCCTAAGGATGGTGCAGTAGCTGTTCCAGATGACCAGCTTCCCGTAACACTTCCAGAAGTAGAGTCGTATGAACCATCTGGAACGGGCGAGTCTCCACTCGTAAATATTACTGAGTGGGTTAATACGACCTGCCCAACGTGCGGCGGCCCTGCAAAACGCGAAACAAACACCATGCCTCAGTGGGCAGGTTCTTCGTGGTACTACCTTCGCTTCATGGATCCGAATAACAGCAAGGCGCTTGTTGCACAAGACAAAGAGAAATACTGGGCACCTGTGGATGTATACGTCGGCGGCGACCACGCAGTGCGTCATCTTATTTACGCGCGCTTCTGGCACAAGTTCCTCTACGACATCGGCTCAGTTTCTACTATCGAACCATTCGCACGTCTTGAATTCCTCGGATTTATCTTGGCAGAAGACGGTCGCAAGATGAGTAAACGCTACGGCAACGTCATCGACCCAACTGATGTAGTTGCAACGTATGGTGCAGATGCATTTCGTACCTACGAAATGTTTATGGGGCCGTTTGAAAATACCGTTGCGTGGAGCACTTCTTCTATCACCGGCACTGCGCGCTTTATTGAACGTGTATATAAAATTGAACCAGGTTCTACAGAGGTAAAATCTCTCAACCCAATTCTTCATCAAACTATCAAGAAAGTTACGGAAGATATTGAAGCATTCAAATTTAATACAGCCATCAGTCAAATGATGATACTTCTGAATGCTATTGAGAAAGAGGCATCTGTAGGTAAAGAACAATGGGAAAATTTCTTGAGAATACTTGCGCCATTCGCTCCTCATGTAACTGATGAACTCTGGGAAAAACTTGGTCACACAGAATCAATTCATCTTTCGACCTGGCCAGTATATGATCCTGCAAAAACAGTTGCCGATACTGTAACGGTCGCAATTCAGGTAAATGGGGTCACAAGGGGATCTATAGATTTACCAAAGAATGTTCTTCAGCAAGACGCACTTCTGGAAGCAAAGAAAGTTGTTGAAAAATGGCTTACACAGGAGGTAATTCGAGAAATATACGTACCTGGTAGGATAATTAACTTTGTTATGGTGTCTCCCCACACCACGGCTTTGTAGTAAAAATAGGGGAATTTGACCAATAGGATAGGGTGTGATATATTAGAACACACGTAAATATATGCCGACAGTAAGCCAAAAAACAGCCGACAAGACAGGCTTTAAGCCAAAAGCTATCGCTAAAAAGCTCCTCAGCTCTCTCCCAGAGCGTTCTCGTGTTGTGCTCGAGCAGCGCTTTGGTTTGGGCGCAAATCCTGAACGCGTTACGCTTGAAGCTATTGGCCAGAAGTATGGCATTACCCGTGAGCGCGTGCGCCAGATTGAAAACCACGCTCTTGCTGCTCTTAAAAAATCTCCAGCTTTTATTGAAGCAGGTGCTGCGTTTCAGGAACTTGAACGCATCATCGATTCTCTTGGTGGTATTGTCTGTGAAGACGATCTTTTGAACTTCATCACGAAGGATGCCTCGATGCAGAATCATATCTACTTCTTGCTCGTACTTGGCGACCCATTTAAATTCCGCAAAGAAGACAATGAAGTAAATCGTTGCTGGTATGTTGACCCAGATCTTGCAAAACAGGTTGAGTCGTCACTCAGAACGCTGTACGCAGGTCTTTCGGACGAAGATCTTATCCCAGAAGGTGAAATGATTGATCGTTTCTTGAAAGAACTCCAGACTATCAACGACAAGCATCGCAACGATGAGATTTTGAAGCGCTGGTTGGCTATCTCGAAGAATATTGGCAAGAATCCGCTTGGCGAATGGGGTCACTCAGCATCTCCAAATGTTAAAACTAAAGGCGTTCGTGACTACGCATATCTCGCAGTAAAGAAACACGGATCCCCACTACACTTCCGCGAAGTCGCTCAGCTTATTGAGAAAACGTTTGGTCGCGCAGCTCACGTTGCAACAACCCACAACGAACTTATTAAAGACGACCGTTTCGTTCTTGTTGGCCGCGGTATGTATGCGCTTAAGGAATGGGGATACACATCGGGCGTTGTACGCGACGTTGTACGCGAAATTCTTCGCTCAAACGGACCTCTCACAAAAGATGAAATTATCGAAAAGGTGATGAAGGAGCGCCATGTTAAACCAGGCACCATCGTTGTAAACCTCCAGAATCAGAAATACTTCAAGCGAGGCAAAGACGGACGATTTTCTCTAGTTAAATAGCTCCCGCAAAAAACTCCCGAAGTAAGGGAGTTTTTTGTTTCGACTAGTGCCCGCCACCACCACCTGTAAACAGCTGTTTTTTTATAAAGATAAAAACCCAAAGAAGTATGCCGACTCCGGCAAACCAGTATCCAAGGGTTGTTTGGGTGCCGTCGTTAAATCCAAACCACGACGCCATCGTACGGACGATCTCCCATACATAAAAGAGTGCAAAAAGCATAAGGACGCCATGCACTTGGCGCGTAAGGGCATGCTCTAAGTGTTCTTCGTGTGCGTCCATTTTAAAAATGTTACCGACACTTCCCAGCCATCCGCGCAGAAAAAGAAGAAACGCAAGAGCTGCTAGAAAAGCAAATAACGCTTCAACGTAATGAAATGGGGTAGCGAGTACTTTATCCCAAAAATCAGCAAACCAGATCATAGGCTTTGCGGTATACTATAGCATATGATCCTGCATCACGAGGCAGAGAAGGTCCGGGAATTTATGGACGCATGGCATCTCGAAGAGAGTGTCTTTATGCCGATCGCCCTCCTCTTACTCATTTGGTATGCGGCAGTGTATGATCCGGCAACTATTCCAGCAACACTCGCTATGGTGGTCGCGCTTTCTCCTATATGGCTTCCACTTTTTTTAGGGATCAGCCTGTATGTCACTTGGATACACTACGTGCGCTATAAATTTTGGTTCTCACGAGAAAAAGGGTTGCTCGAGATACAGCTGCCAGCCGAAGTAACAAAGTCACCGGCCGCAATGGAGGTGTTCCTTGACTCTATATGGACAACAGGAGGTGAAACAACATTTCTCGACCGTGTTTTGAGAGGAGGTTATAAATCAACGTGGTCGCTTGAAATTGCATCGAACGAAGGCCGTATAAGTTTTTATCTCCATGGGCTTAAGGCATGGCATCCAGCAATTGAAGCTCGTCTGTACGGGCAGTTTCCTGAAGCTCGAGTAATTGCTGTGGACGATTACGTCAGTAAAATACCTTTTAACTTAGACGAATACGAAATTTGGGGCGCAGAATACATGAAGAAGGATCCGCAAGCTTCTCCCATAAGAACCTACGTGGACTTTGAGCTTGATAAGAACACTGATACGCCAGAAACGAAAGTCGACCCACTGACTAATATTTTGGAATTAATGAACAATGTGGGCAAAGACCAGTATTTGTGGTATCAGCTGATTCTTAAGGCACACAACACGTTTGAATGGTATGGCTTCCCAGAAAAAGAAAGTCAGTATGTCGAAAAAGGTAAAAAACACATAGCAAAAATTATGGAAGGAGCAGCTACTCGAAGCAAAGGAGTGCAAGCGGCCGTAAAAGAAGAGGGTACAAACACTGCTTCTCCAACAATGTCATTAACAGAAGGTGAGCGCGATATTGTGAAAGGTATTGAGCATTCGCTTACTAAAAACCCATTTGAAGTTGGTATACGCGTACTCTACATAGCAAAGAAAGATAAATTTCACGGTATTTGGGGCGCGTACCTCTTCCGCATGTTTCAAGTATTTAAATCAGCTGGAAACGGCATTGGTGGTAAGGGTGGGCGCGGAATGGTCCGGTTTGACTATCCATGGGAAGACTTTATGGGTATTCGCGAGAAAGTTGTAAAAAACTTACTCTTCTTCCACTATAAGTATCGAGCGTATTTTGGTGTGCCGTATGACCAAGTGCCTTCGATTATGACCACAGAAGAAGTCGCAACGCTCTGGCACTTCCCGTACTCAAACGTTCAAACGCCTGGCCTTAACCGTGTGCCATCGAGAACTTCGCAGGCGCCTACAAACTTACCGACTCTGCCAGGTCAATAATATGGGATTCTATGTACGAGCCGCATTGATAGGCGGCATTATTTTCAGTTTTCTCGTGTATCTTTTTCTATTCTCTGCGCCGCGCTCTTTCCCGCAGCAACTTCTTCTCCCAGTTCACAGTGGGGAAACGGGGTATGAAATTGCATCTGCGTTGAAAGCTAGTGATGCGATACGTTCGCAGCTTGTATTTCGCGCACTGCTAAGACTTTCTGGCTCAAGTAGCCATGTTATTGCCGGCACATATTATTTTCCACATCCGCAAAACGTTTTTACTATTGTGTGGCGTCTGCAAACTGCAAACTTTGGTGTAGAGCCTATTAAAGTAACCATACCAGAAGGTAATGACGTGGCACGTATGAGCGCCATACTTGAGCAAGCGCTGCCAACTTTCGACTCGGGCACATTTTTGACCATCGCAAAACCACAGGAAGGCTATCTTTTCCCAGACACGTACTTCCTCTATCCTGGTCAAAGTATGTCAGACATAGTCAAAGCTATGCGAGATAATTTTACGGCGCACATACAGGATACGGTTGTACAGCAAACGCTTACCGCCTCAGGAAGATCTCAAACTGACCTTGTCATAATGGCATCGCTTCTTGAAAAAGAAGCGCCAGATACGGCGAACCGTCAGATTATCTCCGGGATTTTATGGAAGCGCCTTAGCCTCGGAATGCCGCTACAAGTAGATGCAGTATTTCCTTTTATTACTGGCAAACCAATTGATGCTATTTTGCAGAGTGACTACAAAATCGATTCTCCGTACAATACCTATCTATACAAAGGGCTGCCTCGAGGGCCCATAACAAACCCAGGGTTAGATGCCATTATTGCGGCCGCAACACCAACCACAACGCCGTATCTCTACTACCTGTCAGACAAGAAGGGGGTATTTCATTACAGCAAAACTTTTAACGAACAACTCGCCAACCAAAGAAAATATTTGAAGTAATCTAAATAAATGGTACTGTCCGTAGTATGTTTGGGAAGAATAAGGGAAAAGTATTTGTAGGCCTCTCGGGGGGTGTAGATTCCGCTGTTTCTGCGGCTCTTTTGCAGTCGCAAGGATACGACGTAACAGGCGTATTTATTAGGATTGCCTTGCCCGGATACCCATGTTCAGCGGGAGCTGATCGTATTGATGCAATGCGCGTTGCTACCCACCTTCAGATTCCATTTTTGGAAATCGACCTATCTGAGTCATACGCAAAAGAAGTGTTCGCCTCATCCCTTAGTGGATTTAAAAAGGGGAGGACGCCTAACCCAGACACTCTCTGCAACCGTGAAATAAAATTCGGTGCATTTTTTAATTTCGCAATGGAGCAAGGTGCAGATTTTGTTGCCACAGGACATTATGCGCAGACAAAAGACGGGTTGCTCTATGCAGGAAAAGACCCCTCAAAAGATCAAAGCTATTTTCTGTGGATGGTGAAGAAGGAAATACTTGAGAAAACTATATTTCCTGTTGGTAATTTGGAGAAAACAGAGGTGCGTGCACTCGCGGAGAAATTCAAACTTCCAAATGCTCGCCGCAAAGACAGTCAGGGATTGTGCTTCTTGGGAGAGGTTTCTATAGAAGATATGCTCCATAAAGAATTGAGTCCTGTGCCCGGCGATGTCCTTTCGGAAACTGGGGAAGTGATTGGCCGTCATGAGGGCACGCCTCTCTATACGCTTGGGCAAAGACATGGTTTTACACTTTCCTCACAGACACCCGACACAAAAGCCCACTTTGTTATTGAAAAAGATATTGAATTCAACACCATTACTGTCTCAACAGAGCGGTTCCCTCATGGTGTAACAAAAACAGACGTTACGCTTATAGAAACTAATTGGATAGGGGAATTACAGGCGAGGTCGGACCTTGCCGCCCAATACCGTTACCACCAAACGCTTATCCCAGTGGAGATTGTAGGGGAAACACACGTAGTACTTGGGCAACCTCACTACATGCCGCTAGGTCAATCACTCGTTTTATATACAAAAGAAGGCAGATGTCTTGGTGGAGGTATTGTTGACAAGTCAGATCTCACTGCATAGCTGAAGGCTATACTTAGCCTGTGAGACAAAGAAAGGCGGCTCTCTTAATACTTGTACTTCTCGCCATCCTTGTTCTTGGGGCGTGGGGTCTTTTAACATTGCAAACTAAACAACAGGCCCCTACCACAGTTACGATTGATCTTCCGTTAATACTCCACCATTCAGTGCGGGATGGCGTTCATTCGTATAGCGGAACTATCTCACTACCCAATGCATGTAACACTCTTTCAAATGGGATATCGACAAAGGGCGTAGATCCTTCCCACCTCACCATCCAACTATCTGAAGGGAGCGTACCGTGTCCGAGCGCAGTAAAAACAGCAGTCGAGTTTCTTGTTTCGTTCACGGATGGCAGGACAGCACCTGTTGTTGACGCCGTGACCTTCAACGGAATGGAAGTACCTTTTACCCTTACGGAAAACCAGTAGTATGCCGATAAAAGTTGCAAAAGCAGATGGCACGACTGAAAATTTTGACTCACTCAAACTTCGTTCATCTCTCCACAAAGCAGGAGCTAGCGAGGAGATCACTGTCCGTATCGTAGATGAAATATCCAAAGGGTTATACGATGGTATCCCAACAGAAGAGATATATAGACGTGCATTTGCGTTACTGCGCGGACATCGCCGAGACACAGCCTCACATTATTCGTTGAAACGTGCGATTCTTGAATTTGGACCATCTGGTTTTCCATTTGAAACGTACCTTGCTGCGTTATTTAAGGCAGAAGGATATACCGATGTAAAAACCGGCCAGATTATACAAGGCGGCTGTGTCGAGCATGAGGTGGATGTCAGTATGAAAAAAGACGCCAAGAAATTTTTTGTCGAAGCAAAATTTCATAACAGCCCAGCTATAAAAAGTGATCTAAAAGTGTCTCTGTATGTAAAAGCTCGGATCGATGATTTGAAAGCAGTGATGGGTGGAGAAACTATTATGGGAATGATAGTGACGAATACAAAGTTCACCACGAAGGCAATACAGTACGCGACCTGTGAGGGGCTAGAGCTTATGAGCTGGGGATATCCTCGTGGCCACAATCTCCATACTCGTATCGAGGCAGCAAAACTTTACCCTGTAACGGCACTTACCAGCCTTTCAAAAACTCAAAAAACAGCCTTGTTAACACAGAAAATAGTCCTCTGCAGCGAATTGAAGGACCGTACAGACGCTTTGTTGGCGGCTGGAATGGCCGCTAAAAAGATAGAGCAGGTGTTACATGAAGCCGCCCTATTGTGCGCTTCGGGGAAAGAGCTATCATAGAGCTATACTTTTTAATCAATAAATAGCGGCGTATGGATGAATCACAGAATTCTGGAAAGAAACCTCAGCTCTCTTGGGCACAGCCTGTTAGTTCAATTAAACCTACACAGATGAAGTCTTCGCAGAACCCGCCGATCGGTTCTGGGGAAACGCGGACGAATTCTGCTTCGGCACCTGCTCGCAGCGACCACACTATGCGAAATCTTATTATCGCAATAGTCGCAATACTCGTTGTAATGGGTATTGCGTGGGCTATAACAGGAAACAAAAAAGATTCAGACGCAGTATCAGACACAACCCCTTCAAAAACAGCAGGGAAACCCTCAAGCGCTGCAGTTTCAGGAACACCATCTTCTACTGCGCAAGCTTCGTTCCCAAGTGGCCCACTTGTTATCACTTCGCCACAAAATGCAGGTCTTGAAATTGCTGTTTCAAATGTAGCAGTACAGGTACCAACATGGGTTGTTATTTACGAAAATTATAACGGACAGCCTGGCAATGTGCTTGGCGCGGCACTCTTCACAAAAGACCGCTCAAGCGGTGCCGTAGATTTGCTCCGCGGCACATTGCCTGGACAGAGCTACTTTGCAGGCGAGGCACGTGATGATGGCGACCACATGTTCTCCATGGCAAACGACCCAGCAACACGTGACGCAAACGGTAACCCTATAACCCTTAAGTTCGAAACAAAATGAAAATAGACCCAATTAGTGCACTGGAGATCACATATTCGAGCAGGCTTTTGGTAGCAGCATTGCTTGGTATGGCTGTGGGGCTTGAACGCTCTCTTGCAGGGAAACATGCCGGCATGCGGACGTATGCTATGGTTTCGCTCGGTTCTGCACTGTTTGTTGCTCTTGGAACACTTGCGTCGTATGAACTGTCGATCTTTTCAGGGATCAATCCGCTCGCAATCGCGGGCTCTGTCGTAGTTGGCATCGGCTTTATCGGCAGCGGTCTTGCAGCGTTTAAGGGCGACCATATTGAAGTAACTACCGCATCAGGAATTTGGGTTGTGGCAGCGGTGGGTATGACGGCCGGTTTCGGGCTCTACATACTTGCCGTTGCTGGAACAGTTGTTTCGCTACTGATATTCAGCGTCTTCTCTCGATTAGAGCGTGTTATGCGTATCCGTTACGGTACTGAGGTTAAATAATGTAGAATGGTTGAATGAGTTCGTTCTACAAACCAAATCGAAGGCCCGATTATAATTATGGAGGTCCAAAATGGACGCTTTCTCGTTCAAAAATTGACCTCTTTATGGAGTGTAGTCGGTGTTTTTACATCGACAACAAACTTGGTGTTGCGCGCCCACCTGGTTTTCCATTTAACTTAAACTCAGCAGTAGACGCATTGCTAAAAAAAGAGCTCGATACGCATCGTGTAAACGGTACCCAGCATCCACTTGCAAAAGAGTATGGCCTTGATGCAATTCCACTCGCTCATGCAAAAATGGACGAGTGGCGCAACGCGCTCAGCCAAGGAGTGAAGTACGTACACCCAGCGACAGGCCTTACAGTACGTGGAGGTGTTGACGATATCTGGGTAAACAAAGACGGCGAGCTTATCGTTATTGACTACAAAGCGACGAGCAAAGATGGAAAGATAGAATCTCTCGATGAAGATTGGCATCGCGGATATAAGCGCCAGTTGGAAATATACCAATGGTTGCTTCGCATGAACGGATTCAAAGTATCCGATACGGGGTATTGGTTCTATGCAAACGCAACAAAAGACCGCGAAGCGTTTGATGCACGCCTCGACTTTGAGCTTACGCTTGTCCCATACACAGGTTCAACAGACTGGGTTGAAGATGTTCTGATACGCCTCAAGGCATGTCTCGACAGCGATGCATTGCCTCCAGCAGGGGAAGAGTGCGACTACTGCCGGTATCGTGAGGCTGCAGGGAAGGCTCTTATAAAATTCATTCCTTTAAAATCAAAAAAAATTGCTAAAGAAGAACCCGAATATGAGACACCTGAAAACTCCACCCTCTTCTGATTTTGCTAAGAAAGTCCGCGCCCTTGTGTCCACCATTCCGAAAGGAAAGACGATGACTTATGGGCAGGTTGCTGCGAAAGCAGGTAAACCAGGTGCTGCGCGCGCAGTGGGATACATAATGTCAATGAACTATGACCCGAAGGTGCCGTGCCATCGCGTTATCCGCGCTGATGGAAAAGTCGGTGACTATAATCGCGGCGGGGCTATGCGCAAAATGAAACTACTCAAAGAGGAAGGCGCACTAAAAACTACGAAGCAAAAAAATAAATGAAAATTTTAATAATTTCCCCAGGAAAAATACACGACCCATTATTGGCAGATGCGATAAGTGAATATGAAAAACGTTTACAGAACCGTCTTCCAATAGAGTGGAGTTTTCCTAAACCAGGAAGCAAAGAAGCTGAGGCAGAGGCCATCATAAAGCTACTAAAGAAAGACGATTTCGTTGTCTTGCTTGATGAACGCGGCAAAGATATCGACACTCCTGGTGTGGCAACGTTGCTCGATAAACATCTCCAAGGGGGCACTAAACGTATGGTATGTATCATCGGCGGAGCCTTTGGTGTAGATAAAACCCTACAAGACTGGGCAAATTTAACGATCAGACTTTCGTCTCTTGTGTTTCCGCACATGCTCGTGCGACTGATTATTACAGAACAGCTGTATCGCGGTATCTCAATACTCGACGGTAAAAAATACCATCACGCTTAAGAAACCCAGTCTATTTCTGTGCGATTGTTTTGTTTTAAATATTCGTTTGCGAGTTTGAAGTGGTTGCAACCAAGAAAACCTCTGTGTGCTGAAAGTGGGGAAGGGTGTACAGATTTTAAAATTTTGTGTTTTGAAGAATCTATCTCCAATTCTTTCTTACTTGCAAACGCACCCCACAGCATAAAAACAATATTCTCCTCTTTCGCAGAGAGTGCTTTAATCACCGCATCTGTAAACATATGCCAACCATACTTTGCGTGTGAGTTTGCAAGACCACTCTTTACCGTAAGAGAAGCATTGAGCAGAAGCACGCCCTGCTTTGCCCAGCGAGTTAAGTCAGAATCTCTATTTATAGACGTGCCGTACTCGAGCTCTATCTCTTTAAAAATATTTAGCAGCGATGGAGGAATTTTGTTCGCACTTTCTGTTGAGAAAGAGAGGCCGTGTGCCACACCTGGTGTGTGGTACGGATCCTGTCCTAAAATAACTACTTTTGTATCTTCTGGGTCAAAGTAGTCGAATGCGCGAAATATTTTCGATGGATGAGGGAAGACTTCTCCATGCAAATACTCCTCCCGCACTTTGGCAGAAAGCTCTTTGAAGTACGTTTTTTCAAATTCCTCTTCGACGAGTGTCTTCCAAGCTGGAGGTATCTTTACGTTCGAATGTTCCGAAGCGCTCATATGTTCAAGTATACAATCGTTGCATCTTTGTAAGATTTGTGGTTTTATATATTTCTGCTTTTGCAAAGGAGAGCACAGTTGTCTCAGCTTACTGCGTATCTGGTCCCGTGGCGCCTGAAAGTCGCCCCACCTCCTGGTAAACCAGGAAACGGTTCATTGCCGATAGAAGCAAGTTCTACTGAGGATGCGAGAAATCGCGTCAGGGCAGCTGTGAGACACAACTACAAGCTCACAAGCGTTGAGGATATCACGATCAGCGGAACCATCCTGACCCTCACAAAAGACGAAGCCAAGAAGTTCTTTCCTCATCGCTAGCACCACATGTCGTGGTGCTTTTTTCTACCAAATCTTGGCGCGCTTGTTCGGTTCGCGATAGAGCTTATCGCCCTTTTTAATACCGTACGTTTCGTAGAATGGTTCGAAGTTAGAAAGCGGCGCATTGATGCGGAACGGCGCATCTGCGTGGGGGTCAGTAAGTGCGCGCATCTTGCGGACTTCTGGACGGGCAATAGTACGCTCCATCTGAGCAAAGGCTAAGAAGAAACGCATCTCTGGCGAGAGGCCGCCCACAATTTTTCTTCCAGTTTTAGAGAGATGTTTCTGATACGCATCCCAGCCGATAACAAGCCCGCCCAAATCGGCAATATTTTCTCCTAAGGTAAGTTGGCCGCTCATATTGACGCCCGGCTGCACTTCGTATGCATCAGCCTGCTCCACAACCAACGTGCTCTTTTGTTCGAATTTCTTTTTATCACCAGCAGTCCACCAGTTTTTCATATTGCCATTGATATCGAATTTTGCACCATTGTCATCAAAGGCGTGCGTCATCTCGTGACCAATAACAGTACCGATACCTGCATAGTTCAGTGCGTCATCTGCGGAAAGGTCAAAGAATGGCCACTGCAGAATCGCAGCAGGAAACGCTATGTCGTTGAGTGTCTGGCTGCAGTACGCGTTAACAGTCTGAGGCGACATAAACCATTCGTCACGGTCGACTTTGTTTTTTTGAAGTTTACGCAAGGACTTTGCGTATGCGTGTGCATGAACGCGTTCAATGTTACCCAAATAATCATCAGGTTTTATTACAACACCTTTGTATGTATCCCATTTTTTTGGATATCCGATCTTGCGGCTAATTGCGCGCAGTTTCTTTATTGCTTTCTTTTTTGTTGCAGGACTCATCCAGTCGAGTTTTTTCATTCGATCTTCGTACACATCGAACAAGTCGCTTACAAGCGCATCCATTTTTTTCTTGGAAGAAGCAGGGAAGTATTGTGCTACATAGAGCTTGCCGAATGGTTCACCCAAAGCGCCGTTTGCAGCGTTGAGTGCGCGGCGCCATAGAGGTTTCATCTTTTTAGTGCCGTACATCACCTGGTTGTAGAAACGGAAATTTTCTTTAACAAACGGCTCTGACAAGCTTCCTGCAAAGTCATTTATAAGATGCCATTCGAGATATACTTTCCAGTCTTCAAGCGGCACTTCTTTAAGCATTTTAAGAACTTCAGCAAAAAACTCAGGCTGTCCGACAATAATGTTTTGAACATTCTTTGCGCCAATACGTGCAAAATATTCTTTCCAGAATGGAGTCGGACGTACTTTGTGGTAGACCTTTTCAGGGTCGCGCGTATCCTCTTTTTTCATTGAAGCTTTTGCGAGGCGAGTTTCTATACGCATTACAACTTCCTGGGCACGAGCGATATCCTTTTTTGTAAAACCGGCAAGCTTCAAGAGCTTCTCGATATGGACTATATACGCATCACGCACACGCGTTTGTTCAGGTCCGTTCTTCAAATAGTAATCGCGTTCAGGCAGGCTCAAGCCACCTTGCCATAGATGCATGATGTAGGCAGTGCTATTTTTTGCATCCTGGTCGATAAAGAAATTCCACACACCAGAAACTCCTTCTTTATGGAGATACGCAAGAGTTTTAAGAAGTTCGTCATACGAAGAAATGTCGGAGATTTTTTTGCGGAAAGGGAGCAGGGGCTTTATACCAAGGGCGTTACGGCGTGGCATATCGATTGCTGCGCGATAATAGTCGGCAATCATTTGCTCAGCACTTCCTTTTGGGTGTGCTTTCTTCTTCAACAGCCCATCCATAATAGTTTTGAGATTCTTTTCAGTCTCAATACGCAGTGTAGTAAAGCTACCCCATGTAGCTTCTTCGGGTGGAATTTTTGCCTTCTTTACCCATCCGCCATTGGCATAGTGGTAAAAATCGTCTTGCGGGCGAACGCTGATATCTATATTTTTTGCATCAAATCCCCAGTTTTTCATATATGTTTTGATGATACCCTAAAGGCAAAGAAATTGGTAAGATATCGAAATGACCCTAAACGAGGTTAGAACAAAATACTTAGAATTCTATAAAGCACGCGGACATGCCATTATTCCGTCATCCTCCCTCGTACCTCAGAACGACCCAACAACGCTTTTTACAGGTTCCGGCATGCAACCTTTGGTGCCGTATTTGCTGGGCAAAAATCATCCAGCAGGTAGTCGTGTCGTAGACTCTCAGAAATGCTTCCGTTCGATGGACATAGAAGAGGTTGGAGACAACCGTCACACAACATTCTTCGAGATGCTCGGTAATTGGTCTTTGGGGGACTATTTCAAACAAGAACAGCTCCCATGGATCTTTGAATTCCTCACAGATGAGATTGGTCTCGACCCAGAAAAACTTTTTGTTACCGCATTTATCGGCGACGAGAAAAATAATGTTCCAAAAGACGTAGAGGCTGGAGAAATTTGGCAGAAACTTTTTGCTGGCAAAAATATTGACGCAAAGATAGTTGATATAGGTTCAGAAGAAGATGGCTACCAGAAAGGCATGCAAGGCGGCCGCATCTTCTACTACGAAGCAAAGAAAAACTGGTGGTCACGCGCAGGAACTCCAGACAAAATGCCCGCAGGAGAGCCAGGAGGCCCAGATTCTGAGGTTTTTTATGACTTCGGTACACCACACGACACAAAGTGGGGCCCAGAATGCCACCCAAACTGTGATTGCGGCCGTTTCCTCGAGATTGGCAACTCCGTATTTATGCAGTACATCAAAAAAGAAGACGGAACCTTCGGTCTTCTTCCTAAACAAAACGTAGACTTCGGCGGCGGTTTGGAACGCATTATGATGGCTGCCTCAGGTAATCCAGATATTATTTTGGCAAACCACGGCCCCATTGTTGAATATCTAGAGAAAATCTCAGGTAAAAAATACGAAGACAACATCCGTGCGTTCAGAATTATTGCTGACCATATGAAGGCCGCAGTATTTTTGATCGGTGATGGAGTCCGTCCAAGCGCAAGCGACCAAGGATATTATGTTCGTCGTCTTATACGTCGAAGTGTGCGTTATGCAGATAAGCTCGGAATTGCTCAGAGCGGTTTTGCGAACGTCGTTAAACCTATCGTCGCAATGTATAAAGATCAGTATCCGGAACTGAACGAAAAAATTGAGATGATTGAAAGCACTATTTCGACTGAAGAAGAGAAGTTCCACAAGTCACTCTCGCGAGGTATGAAAGAATTGGAGCGCTTCATTGGCGTAGGCACTGTCTCTGCCGAAGATGCATTCCAACTTGTAACCACATTCGGCTTCCCACTGGAACTTATTATTGAAGAAGCGGGGGAGAAGGGTATTAAACAAATCGACATTGAGGGCTTTAAAGAACTTTTGAAGCAGCATCAGGACCTTTCGCGCTCTGGCTCTGAACAAAAATTCAAAGGAGGCTTGGCAGATACGAATGAAAAAACTGTTCGCCTCCACACAGCGCACCATATATTGCTGAAAGCTCTTCAGGTTGTGCTTGGACCAGAAGTACACCAACGCGGATCAAATATTACGCAGGAACGTTTGCGCATAGACTTTAATTACGGTCAAAAAATGACCGACGAACAGAAAAAAGAAGTTGAGCGCATCGTAAATGAAAAAATTCAAGAGGATATTCCTGTTATCCGTACTGAAATGTCACTTGAAGAGGCTGATAAGCTCGGCGCAGAACATGAGTTTGGCGCAAAATATCCAGAACGTGTGTCCGTCTATTCAGTTGGTCCGCTCGACAGCGCTTTCTCTATAGAATTCTGTGGAGGCCCACACGTTGAACACACCGGAGAACTCCTTAAATCTGGCGCACGTTTCAAAATCCAAAAAGAAGAAGCTGTTTCTGCAGGTGTCCGTCGTATAAAAGCAGTGTTGGAGTAAAAAGCGTTATATACTTATCTCCATGGCAGGGCTGTTTTCGAAGCAGGCTCCTATGGGTATAGGAAAGACCGTTCTTCTCGTTGATATTGAGAACGGTTCTGTTGGCTGTGCGTTGGTGCACCTGCCTTCGCTGAAGCTGCGGCAGGCAAGTCTGTCTACTGGCAAAGAGCTTCCAAAACTTTTTGCAGAGACGCGAGTTGCCTTGCCAATGATGCGTACGCTCGACCTCGAGAAGCTTATGAAGGAAACCGATACTGCCCTTCGCGAAGCGCTTACGCACACTAGCGTTACGGCAGCTCGTATGCGCACCCATGCAAAGCTTTCACATATCGGAGCAATACACTCAAGTGCCGTATTTATTTCAGCACCTTGGACTGCCGCACGTACTCAAAACGGCGAACTAGACTGGGAAATCGAATCTGAACTCCAAAGCCATATTAGCCGTGCAATTGCCGATACTTTTGGCGATATAGCTATTTCTTTTTACGCCACAAGCGCTGCGGTAGCCCACGCTACAGGCCATTTATTTGAAACTGCCCCACATCTCTTACTGACTACAATGACAGGAGAGGTCACAGAACTTAGTGTGCTTGAAGATGGCAAACTGACTGCACGAGCAACTATTCCTTTCGGTAAACATTTTTTTCTGCGTACACTTTCAAGCCATGCAGGGCTTAGTTACCCAGAGGCTCACTCAGCGCTACGTCTTGCGCGAGGCTCGAACATAGAAACTCCTGTGGAAGAGGCTCTGTATGCCGCAGGTACTCAATTTGCTAGTAACTTTGCAACTGCGGCACAAGAGCTCCATGCGGACAACTCGCCTCATGGCATTTTAGTTGTTGCCCAAGAACCAATGGGCGAATGGCTTGTGCAAATGCTTGTAGGACAGGAGGCCCTTACAAAAAGTTTCTCTCAAGGCACCACTGTACAGGCTCTCCATACCCACCATGTTATGCCGTATCTCTCAGCCCACGCAGCAAAGCCAGATATCGTCTTTATGGTAGAGGCGCTGTTTATTAATCGAATGATATAATACTCGTATGCGTGATATGAATCCTCGTAACTCTATTCGTGATATCCCAGTCTCAAGTAGCGGGCATCGTCGCAACAGCCACCAGCAAGAACGCTTCGAAGAAGATATCCCACTTCCTCGCCGTCGCAAAGGTTCGCGCCGGTTCCTCTGGATAATGCTTGGCATTATCGTCATTTGTGCTGCTGCTGGTTTACTTCTTGCAACCTTGTTTGAAGGGGCGACAATCACTATCACGCCAAAAATGCAGAGCATAACGCCACCTGCAAATATTGTCGCACTTCCAAATGCCGGGGGAGGTAGCCTTGGGTACCAAACTATCGCTCTTTCACAATCTGCAACAACGACAGTAAATGCTACGGGCACGTCCCATGTATCAAAAGCGGCAAGTGGCGTTATAACTATTTCAAATGTTTTTAGTACTGCCCCCCAATCACTTGTTGCAAATACCCGTTTTGCAGCAGGTGACGGTAAGATCTACAAAATACACAGCGCTATCACCATTCCAGGAGCAAAGAAAAGTACGAGCGGAACTCTCACGGCAGGCACCATAACCACTACCGTGTACGCCGATGTGGCAGGCCCAGACTACAATCGTCCGAACGCCACCACATTTACCATTCCGGGCTTCAAGGGCGGGGACAAATACATAAAAATAACAGCTCAAGCTGCTGCAGGCGCTATCCAAGGAGGTTTTGTTGGCGATCAACCAAGCATCTCAGAAGTTGATATGAAAAATGCGCAAGCAACTCTCCAAAAGACTCTTGATGCGTCCCTTCGAAGCTCAGTCGGAACTCAGATTCCTAACGGCTTTATGCCAGTACAAGGCTCTCTCGCCGTAGACTACTCTGACATTTCTCAATCTAAAGGAGAGGGAACAGTAGTAAATCTCTCACAGACCGCCCATGCCTCAATGGCCATGGTAAACGCATCGAGTCTTGCAAGTGTATTGGCTAGACTTTTGGTCACAGGATATAGCGGTGAAGCGGTTGAATTTGCCTCACCAAACCCTCTTATCCTCCAGGTCTCAACATCTACAGGAAACGTCACTACGGGCCCTTTAAACCTGCTTCTACAAGGCAATCCGACCCTCGTATGGCAGTTCGACAAGCAGGCTCTAAAGGCAGCGCTCCTTGGGAAAGATAAAAATGCCTTCGAGGAGGTTATTTCGACCTTCGCTCCTGCCATAGAAAAAGCGAAAGCCAGCATCCGCCCGTTCTGGAAGGGTCATTTCCCGACAGACGAGTCCAAACTTGGCGTTGTTATTGACGCTCAATAAGGTTTCTGCTATTATCGTAGTCACCGCTTTGGTAATGGAAACACACGCACCAGAAGTACAAGGGGTTGTCGAAGAGGCCCTCCCTAATACCCTGTTTCGTGTCTCTCTTGAATCGGGGGAGGTAATACTTTCATATCTTGCTGGAAAAATGCGACTTCATCGCATAAAAGTTCTAGTAGGGGATAAGGTAATGCTCAAACTCGACCCTTACGGTGGGAAGGCTCGTATCACACGACGTCTGTAGAATAATGAAAATAAAAGCATCACTTAAAGTACGTTGTGCGAACTGCAAGATGCTCCGCCGAAAAGGGCGGGTGTATGTTATCTGCAGCAACCCACGTCATAAGCAGAAACAAGGATAATCATATGCGTATCGCAGGTATTACACTTCCAAATAAACACACGAGCTATGCGCTCACCGCACTCTACGGTATTGGTCTTTCTCGTGCACAGAAAATTTGTAAGGACGCAAAGGTAGATCCTGTAAAAAAAGCTGATGAGCTTACTGCTGATGAAGAGGGTCGCATCCGCGCTATCGTTGAAACGCTTAAACTTGAAGGAGATCTCAAACGCGAGGTCGCCGGCAACATCAAGCGTTTGAAAGATATAGGTGCGTACCGAGGACTCCGTCACTCAAAACGCATGCCAGTTCGTGGTCAGCGCACAAAGACAAATTCCCGCACAGTTCGTGGCAACGTTCGCAAGACCATGGGCTCGGGTCGCCGTAAGGTTGAAAAGACCTAAAATTTATTGTATAAGTAGACTTTATTCGAATTCCAAATGGGTAAGAAACGAATCGTCAAAAAAGGAGGTAGTGATGACAGCGGTAGCCGCGGTTCTTCATCGCGCGCATCACGTCGCAAGATGGATTCAGGCCTGTTGTATGTTGAAGCTACCTACAACAACACCAAAGTCTCCATTACAGATGAGAAGGGTAACGTTGTTGCCTGGTCTTCGTCTGGCTCGCTAGGTTTTGCAGGTGCGAAGAAGGGTACTCCTTTTGCAGCAGCAAAGGTTGGTGAACTTTTGGCGGACAAGGGTGCGTTGATGGGTCTTAAGAGCGTTTCGGTAGTTGTGTCTGGCGTTGGAGCTGGCCGTGAATCTGCGATCCGTTCGTTCGCAAGCAAGGGTATAGCTATTAACAGCATCAAGGATACGACACCGGTTCCGCACAACGGACCACGTGCCCCTAAGCCTCGTCGCGTATAAACAATATTTATGTTAGTTGGACCAAAATACAAAATCTGCAAACGTCTGGGGGCTAGCGTTTTCGAAAAATGCCAGACCCAAAAGTTCCAGCTCGCGGAAGCGCGCGCTCCTCGTCGTACCCGCACCAAGCGTGGTGGAGGTGGAGACTTCGGAACTCAATTGCTTGAAAAGCAAAAGGCTCGCTTTACGTATGGTCTAACTGAAAGCCAATTCTCACGCTACGTGCATGAAGCTATGGAGAAGAAGGGTACAGAAACCATCTCAACTCTTATGGTTCGCCTTGAGTCTCGCCTCGACAACGTTATCTTCCGTTCAGGCATTGTTAAGACTCGCCGTGCCGCACGCCAGCTCGTATCTCACGGACACGTTACTGTTAACGGTCGCCGCCTCACCATTCCTTCGCACGCAGTACAGGTGAATGACGTTGTCGGTGTTCGCCCAGAAAGCCGTGGAAGCGCTTTGTTTGCAAACCGCGCAGAGCAGATGGTTGAACAGAAAACTCCGCACTGGATGAAGATGGAGCAAGACGGTCTTACCTTCAAAGTAGTTGCAGCACCAAATGTCGCAGATACCGAAGCACCATTCAGCCCTGCCGTTATCATCCAATTTTATAGCCGTTAAGTGCGTTAATAATATTTAATTATCTAAGTAATTTTGCGTATGATGGAATATTCAATCACATTGCCGAGTAAGCCTCGTATTATCTCGGAAGAGGAGCATTCTGGCGTCTACGAAATAGACGGTCTTTATCCTGGCTATGGCCACACCCTTGGCAACAGCCTCCGCCGCATCGTTCTTTCATCACTTCCAGGTGCTGCTATCACTTCAGTTAAAATCGAAGGCGTAGAGCACGAATTCTCCACAATGAACGGCGTACGCGAAGACGTTGTTACCATCCTTTTGAACCTCCAGAAGCTCCGCTTCGAAATGCTCACCGGGGAGCCTCAGACTGTTACCATCTCTGCAAAGGGGCCAAAGAAAATTACTGCTGCAGACATGACTGTTCCTGGCCAGGTCCGTTTGCTCAATCCTAACGCCTACGTGTGCGAACTTACAGACAAGAATACCTCTTTTGAAGCAGAGTTCCGCATTGAACGCGGTCTTGGATATGTTCCACGCGAAGCTCTTAAGAAGGATCGTGTTGAGATCGGTGAAATCTCAGTCAACGCAATCTTCTCTCCAATCCGCCGCGTAAACTACGAAGTAGAGAACATGCGCGTTGGCGACAGAACCGACTTTAACCGCCTCCGCATCGCAATTGAAACTGACGGCACCCTTACTCCACGCGCAGCTCTCGAGCAAGCAATTGAAGTAATGATTACGCAGCTTAAGGCAATAGTAGGCTTCCGTGAGGAAGAATTGCCTTCAGCCGTATCACCAGTTCAGGCGCCGGTAGCAAATGGGGCAGTAGGAAGCGAGGCAAATGCAGAAGCGCTTAAAACACGCATCGAGGATCTCGACTTTTCGCCACGCACCATCGCAGCGCTTGAAAAGGCAAACATCCGCACCGTTGGAGGTTTGGCACGCAAGAAAGAAGCTGATCTTTTGGAGATCGATGGTCTTGGACCAAAATCAATCCAGGAGATTAAACGCGCACTTGCAAACTTCGGTATTATCCTCAAGTAGTTTATTTACGACCAAGCTTTATGAGACACGGAAACAATGTAAGAAAATTCGGACGAGTGACCAATCAACGCAATGCGTTGCTCAAGGGTCTTGCTCGCAGCTTGGTCATCAAAGGGAAGATCAAAACCACAGAAGCTCGCGCAAAAGAAATTCGCCCGTTGGTAGAAAAACTTATTACCAAAGGTAAAAATGTAACACTTGCGAACCGCCGCATTCTTATCGCAGATTTGGGCAGCGTAGCAACAATGAATAAATTGATCCGCACCGCAGCTACCTATGAAGACCGCAAAGGTGGATACATCCGCATTACTAAAATGGGTCCTCGTAAGGGCGACGGCGCTGCAATGGCCGTAATTGAGTTTGTATAATTTTATGATTACTATCGACGCACAAGACAAGACTCTCGGACGTGTAGCTTCTGCTGCAGCTAAGGCATTGCTCGGCAAGCACACAGCTTCGTTTGCTAAAAACATTGTCGACCAGGCAGGCGTAACTATCGTAAATGCATCGAAAATAAAGATTTCGGGCAATAAGACAAAAGCAAAGACCTACGTCCGCTACTCTGGCTACCCAGGCGGTCAGAAAAAGGAAACGTACGAAATGCTTACAACACGCCGTGGTAAGGAAGAGGCAATTCGCCGCGCAGTTCTCGGCATGCTTCCAAAAAACCGCCTTCAGACACCTCGCATCAAGATGCTAAAAATCGAACAATAATATGGCAACTACTCAGACTAAAGATACATACATTGAAACAGTCGGTCGCCGCAAGACCGCCATTGCGCGCGCACGCATCACTCCGTCGACAAAGACTTCTGTCACAATCAACGGTAAGGATATAAACGACTACTTCCCAACACAGGCACTTCGTGCAACAGCAATGGATGCCTTTTTGAAAGTCGCACTTGCTACACAGTTCACAACAACAGTTGTTGCATCTGGCGGCGGTATCGCAGGACAGGCTACTGCAGTTCGCCATGCTATCGCTCGCGCACTTATCGAATATGATATAAATCTCCGCGGCGTCCTTAAGAAAGAAGGATTCCTCAAACGCGACCCACGCGCAAAGGAACGCAAGAAACCAGGTCTCGTCAAAGCTCGCAAGCGCAAGCAGTGGAGCAAACGCTAAAGATATCAAAACAAATCATCCCCGAGAGGGGATTTTTTGTTGCTGTTTCTTTACTGAGACTGTGTTAGGCTTTCGGCAGACGGGTATGAGGGAATCCTTCCCTTACCTTTGTCTGGCTTAACCGTGAAAGGAAAAGCCATGAAACTTCCCGAAAACACCAATGCGTACCTGTGGGGCGCCGCTGTCGGTGCCATTGCACTCGCTGTCGTCGGCTTCAGCTGGGGCGGCTGGGTCACCGGCGGCACATCGGCGAAGAACGCGGCGGCTGCGGCCAATGATGCAAAGGTCGCCGTTCTCGCGCCGATCTGTGCCGCTCGTTTCCGGGGCCAGGACAACTCTGCGGGCAAGATCGCCGAGCTCGCCAAGGCCAGCTCCTGGGACCGCGGTAACATCATCGAAAAGAGCGGCTTCGCCTTGATGCCGGGCAGCAAGACGAGCGACTCAGATGTCTCGCGTGCCTGCGCCGAGCTGTTGGTCAATCTGCCCAAGAGCTGATCTGCTCAACGATTTCAAAACCCCCTGCGGCAAAAAAACCGCAGGGATTTTTCTTTTCCATGGTGTTTTCTGTTACACTGTGAATCTATTTAATAACTCTTTACATCTATGAACCCAGATTCAGTATACGAATTTACACTTCCTGTTTTTATTAAAATGCTTGGTGGCCTTAAGGGCGTACTTAAAAAAGCGGGGGAGCATGGCTTGGATGAAGCTACACTTTTGAACGATCGTTTGGCGCCGGACATGTTCCCACTCGTAAAGCAGGTACAGGTTGCCACAGATAATGCAAAAGGCGTTGCGGCACGCCTCTCTGGCAGCGAAGTTCCTAGTTATCCAGACACTGAAACAACATTGGCAGAACTTGATGCTCGCATTGATAAGACAATTGCGTATCTACAAAGCATCACAAAAGAATCCTTTGCAAACGCAGAGCAGGTACAGGTAACGTTCCCGTATTTTCCAGGCAAATTTATGGCTGGGTTTGAGTATGCCCGCGAATATGCAATCCCGAACTTCTTTTTCCACGTCGCAACTGCGTACGCCATCATTCGCAAAAACGGTGTGGCTATTGGGAAGGCAGATTACATGAACGGTTTGCCCCTCCAGGATTTATAAAAAAGAGACTCCGCTTTGTGGGCGGAGTCATGTTCTGGTTGTTAAAGCTACAGCAAGTTTCTATCACTCTCCTCATCGTCACCTCAGGGTGTCCGTCTGGTCCCGGTGAGGACGCTACAGGACACAACACTTCCGGCCGTTATTGGGAATCTATGTAATAGAAGACTGGAACGCTGAATTCTTTAAGAACCTGAACAAAAATACGGTACAGTAGGGCAATGTATATGTCAATAAAGTTGACTCCTAGCTTTTTTTGTGTAAAATGGTGCAATGTTGAGCGACTCTGATGAAGAATTTATACAAGAAGACGAAGACCAGAGCCCAGCCGCCATCAAAAAACTCCGAGAAAAACTAGCGACGGCAATAAAGGAGAAACAAGAATACTTGGATGGCTGGCAGCGGGCCCGAGCGGACTTCGCAAACTTCAAAAAAGAGGAGGCTCTGATGCTTGCGCAGAAAGAAGACCGCATCAAAGCAGAATTTGTAGAAGCGCTTCTTCCGACCCTCGACTCTTTTGAGATGGCGCTCAAGCATAGCCCTTCAGATGAGCTCAAGTTAGTAGAAAAACAATTACTCGGTTCATTGCAGAAGATGGGAGTAGAGCGGTTCGGGGCACAAGGAGAACCATACGACCATTACAAACACGAAGCATTGGCCCAACAAGGAGATGGCGAAACAGTGAAGTCAGTTGAACGTAGCGGATATAAAACAGGAGAAATAATTATTAGACCAGCACAAGTGATTATCTAGATAATCACTTAAATAAAAAGAATAATCTAAATATGGCAAAAATACTTGGAATCGACTTGGGTACAACAAACTCTGCAATGGCAATTATGCGCGGAGGGGAGCCTCAGATTATTGAAAACGCAGAAGGCGCACGCACTACCCCCTCTGTTGTTGCCGCCTCTAAGACAGGGGAGCGCTTGGTTGGTCTTATTGCACGCCGCCAAGCGGTAACTAATCCTAAGAACACGGTCTACCAGATCAAACGCTTTATCGGCCACAACTTTGAAGAAGAATTTGTCCAGAAAGACAAATCGGCTGTTCCATTTGAAATGCGTAAGACTGCCAACGGAGGCATTGAAGTAGAGATGGGCGGTCAATGGTCTCGCCCGGAAGAAATTTCTGCGATGATCTTGGGTAAGCTTAAAGCTGATGCGGAAAAACGCCTTGGCGAAACTATTACAGAAGCAGTTATCACTGTTCCTGCGTACTTTAACGACGCACAGCGCGCAGCAACTCGCGACGCAGGTAAAATTGCCGGCCTCGATGTTAAGCGCATCATTAACGAGCCAACAGCCGCAGCGCTTGCATACGGATTCAACAAAAAGAAAGATGAGAAAGTTGTAGTCTTCGACTTCGGCGGCGGCACCTTCGATATTTCTGTGCTTGAAGTCGTTATGGCAGAAGGCAATGAAGGCTCTATTGAAGTACGTTCAACCGACGGCGACGCACACTTGGGCGGTAAGGATATCGACCAGAAAATTATCGACTGGATTGCAACAGAGTTCCAAAAGGAAAGCGGTATTGATGTCCGCAACGACCCACTCGCGCGCCAGCGCCTCGACGAAGCAGCTGAGAAGGCAAAAATTGAACTTTCGACTGCTATTGAAACTGAAATAAACATTCCGTTTATTACCTCCGACTCTTCTGGCCCTCGTCATCTTTTGCTTAAGATGACTCGCGCAAAGCTTGAAGAGCTTTCTCAGGAATTCATTGACCGCGCACTTATGATCACAAAGCGCGCAATGGAGGCATCGCCGTTTAAGGTAGCTGACATTAACGAAGTCATTCTCGTTGGTGGCCAGACCCGCATGCCAGCACTCCAAGCTGCCGTTGAAAAGTATTTCGGCAAGAAGCCAAACATGTCTGTAAACCCAGACGAAGTAGTCGCTATCGGCGCCGCAATCCAGGGAGGTATCCTCGGTGGAGATGTACGCGACGTGCTTCTTCTCGATGTTATTCCACTCTCACTTGGTATTGAAACCATGGGCGGCGTTGCAACGAAGATCATTGAACGCAACACAACAATCCCTACCAGCCGCTCACAGGTATTTTCAACTGCGGCGGACAACCAGACATCAGTAGAAATTCACATCTCACAAGGGGAGCGCGCAATGGCAGCAGACAACAAGTCTCTTGGACGCTTTGTTCTTGATGGAATTCCACCAGCACCGCGCGGCATGCCACAGGTTGAAGTTACCTTCGATGTAGACGCAAACGGCATTCTCTCTGTAAAAGCAAAAGATAAAGCAACCAATAAAGAGCAGTCTATCCGCATCGAAGCATCATCTGGCCTTTCAGATGCTGATATTGAAAAGATGCGTAAAGATGCGGAGGCAAATGCAGATTCTGATAAGCAGAAAGCAGAACTTGTAGAGGCTAAAAATATGGCAGAACAATCTGTCTACTCTGCAAAGAAAGCACTCGATGACAACAAAGACAAACTTCCCGCAGAACTCGCCACTTCAATAAATGAAAAAATTGCTACAGTTGAAGCAAAGAAGGGTGGAGAAAATGCCGCTGAGATAAAAACAGCAGTCGAAGAACTCTCGAAAGAATTATCGAAAGTATACGAGGCGGTTCAAAAGACTTCAGGCAATAATCCGCCAGCAGGGGAACAAACTCCACCGCAGGAAAATCCTGAAACACCTCCAACAAGCAACACTGACCAAGCATAGTAGCTATTACTTCTTGAATAAAAAGAAATCCCCCAACCAGTTGCCCGGTTGGGGGAAGGGGGAGGGCTGGGTACTAGACCCATTCCAGAAAGTGAAGCCGCCGCATCTGCCGCTCCAAGAAGCGAAAAATGCGGTGGATGATGAAGACCGTGATTGCACACGCGACAACTGGGCCGAAGGTCAGCACCAGCTTGTCGCACAGCGGGATAAGGAAACCCTTGTGTTCGACACAGAAGATTTCCCACTGCCAGAAGCCGTAGTAAAGTTCTACCCAAACCATAGCGATTGTGGATAGAATTTGCAGAAGTGCGCTGAGGCACTCGATTGTTGAGCGCGTAGCTGTTTTTAGCGAACGAATCATGTCAAAAACCCTTTCCTCTATCTGGGGATACAATGTCAGTAATTAGACAAACTGTCAAGTTGTGGTATTGTGAATATCCATGAAAGATAAAGCTCGAAAACGAAGCCTGAATAAAGCTGTATTGAAAATATACTGGCAACATACGCGCAAATATCCAGTTGCGGTAGGCCTGACTATTTTTGGTGTGATATTGACCCAAGCATGTTTTCTTGCGGCGCCTTTGTACATGCGAAAGTTTTTCAACCTACTCGCCTCAAACGCACCGACTGATGCCGCTGCACATCAATTGTTTGCCATGCTTGCGATCGTAGCAGGCATATATTTGTTAGAGGTTGCCGGTCGCCGTATTGAAATGTTCAGTAACATTTACATGCAGGTACGTGTGATGCCCGCACTTATGGAGACAGCGTTCCAGCATCTCATGCGTCACTCGTATAACTTCTTTATCTCAAACTTTGCAGGCTCTTTGACCAGCAGGGTCAATCGTTTTGGCCGAGCATTTGAAGGCATCTTCGACAACATCGTCATCAGTTTTATGCCAACAGCGTTCTTCGTCACTGGCAGCGTTGTTGTGCTTTTCCTACATAACAAAATTCTCGGCACAGCGCTCGGAGTGTGGGCTGTTACTTTCGTATTATTCCAACTATGGGTATCAAAACTACGCCAACCTATACGTTCAGCACGTGCTGCAGCAGAAACAAAAATAACTGCAGTGCTTGCGGATTCAATTTCAAATCAAAATACAATTTCACTGTTCTCTGGCACCACACATGAACAGGGAATTTTCCACGATGTGGTGCAAGCGTGGGCCAAAATTACTTCACGATACTGGACAATAGATAGCTTGATATGGATGTGTATCGGTTTATTTATAACGGTTATAGAAATTGGCCTCCTGGCTGGAGCGGTACATTTTTGGCGTCTTGGACTCATGACTGTGGGGGATTTCGTCCTTATTCAGGCATATCTCATTACCACCTTTGATCGCCTTGTCGCTATCAATCGTGAACTGCGTGCATTCTTCTCTAACTTTGCTGACGCTGCGGAAATGGTTGAAATATTGGAAACACCTCACGAAGTTGCTGATATTCCAGGGGCCAAAAAACTCAAAACAACTGAAGGAAAAATTGAATTTAAGGATGCGTATTTTTATTTTAAAGAAGATGTTCCGGTCCTCGACAATCTAAACCTCACGATCGCATCGCACCAAAAAGTAGCCTTGGTTGGCCCTTCAGGCGCAGGCAAATCAACTATCACCAAACTCCTGCTTCGTTTCTTCGATATAAAAGAGGGGAGCATAGAGATAGATGGGCAAAATATTGCGGACGTAACCCAGGATAGCTTGCGCGAAGCAATTTCGTTTGTCCCACAAGAACCCGTGCTCTTCCACCGCACCCTTCGAGAAAATATCGCCTACGGTAAGCGTGATGCAACAGATGAAGAGGTGTATGAGGCGGCAAAGAAAGCACACTGCCATGAATTTATTTCAGGCCTTAAAGATGGGTACGACACATACGTAGGGGAGCGCGGCGTGAAGCTCTCTGGCGGTGAACGCCAACGTGTTGCTATCGCTCGTGCAATCTTGAAGAACTCGCCGATTCTTATTTTGGACGAAGCAACTTCAAGTCTGGATTCAGAATCAGAAGCATTGATCCAAGACGCTCTCCAAACTCTTATGAAAGGCAAGACAGTGATTGTTATTGCGCACCGCCTTTCAACCATCATGAACATGGACAGAATTGTCGTAGTAGAAAATGGCACAATTGCCGCCGAGGGAACCCACACAGAATTGCTTGAGAAAAAAGGTCTATATCAAAAACTTTGGAGTATCCAAGCTGGAGGCTTTATCCCCGACGATGGGACTGGAGTTGAAGAGGTCGAGGAAGAAGACGCTGAGGTGACCGAGTAACGACGAAGGCAACGTCGGCTGCGGAGCCGAAGACCGACACAGAGACGTTGCCGCAGGAGCTCAGGAAGAGGTTTTTGTTGCAGCATCCGTTCATGTAGTCCCATATATGGGACCGTTTGCGATACGTGGGAAAGTTGTTAGAATGGGTCTAAGATGGCTGCTAAAAACTACTACGATATACTAGGAATCCAGAAGAGCGCAACCAAAGACGAGATCAAGAAGGCGTTCCATAAACTCGCGCACAAACTCCACCCCGACAAAGCGAGCGGTGATGCAGATAAATTTAAAGAAGTAAGTGAAGCGTACTCAATCTTGAGCGATGAAAAGAAGCGCGCAGAGTACGACTCGTACGGCCGTGTTTTTGGAGGTGGTGGCGCCCCAGGCGGTGGTGGGTTTAACGCAGGCGGGTTCGACTTCTCACAATTTCAAGATGCATTCCAGGGAGGTTTTGCCGGATTCGATTTTGGCGACATCTTTGGCGAAGCCTTCGGTGGTGGAGGCAGACAGCGCCTCGGCCGCGATATTTCTATCGACCTCGAACTTTCATTTAAAGAAAGTGTTTTCGGTGTAAAACGCACCGTACTTCTTGCAAAAACAGCTCAGTGCGAAACATGCAAAGGTTCGGGTGCAGAGCCAGGTAGCAAAATGGAGACGTGCAAATACTGCAACGGTAGCGGCAAACTCCACGAAACAACAAACTCATTTTTTGGCCAGATAACGATGCAGAGTCCATGCCGCCACTGCCACGCAAGTGGTAAGGTCCCAGATCAGAAATGTCACACCTGCCGCGGGGAGGGTGTCTACAAAAAACAAGAAGAGATCGACATCGTCGTACCTCCAGGTATTGAAGGTGGCGAGATGATCCGCCTCACAGGCGCAGGCGAAGCTGTGCAAGGAGGCTCTTCAGGCGACCTATACGTCAAAGTCCATGTACAAAACGACCCACGTTTTAAGAAAGACGGACAGAACCTCATAACAGAGCTTTCTATCAAACTCTCGGATGCGCTTTTAGGTAGCGAATATAAAGTTCAATCGCTCGACGGTGATGAAAATCTTTCAATTCCACCTGGCGTAAACCATGGCGAACTTTTGAAAATAAAAGGCAAAGGTGTAGCTAGCACTCAAGGCAAACGTGGCGACCTTATTGTTCGTATCAAAATAAATCTCCCATCAAAAATCTCCCGCACTGCAAAAAATTTGATCGAGAAGCTCAAAGAAGAGGGGATATAAAAAAAATAAAACCCGCATCCAAATTGATGCGGGTCCTTCTAAAATAGTTCTATTAGCCCTGAGGCTCAGTGATTACGTCGATAGCGTCGGCGTAATCCTTTGCGGCCGCCAGCTTTCGAGTGCTTCGGTAGCCGTTCTCGGTTCAGCCATGACTAGCCCTTTCATTGCTAGGGTGTGAAGATCAATACAAAAACAATTTACATATTTAATGCTGTTTTGTCAAGTATCTTTAAGCGAAGAAATATCAGAATTTTCTTGCTATAGTATCTTCATAATGTCAGAAAAAAAGAGACTTTTAACAGGCCTACAATCTAGCGGTGCGCTACATATTGGAAACTATTTTGGTGCGCTTAAGCCTTTTCTAAATACATACGAAGAGTACGAGAGCTTTTTGATGATCGCAGACTATCACGCGCTTACATCTCTCAAGAACCCTGAGGAACTGAGGCAGAATATTTATAACGTTGTTCGTGATTATCTAGCCGTTGGTGTTGACCCATCTAAGGCAGTTATCTTCCAGCAGTCTCGTGTTCAAGAACACACAGAACTTGCATGGATTTTTGATTGTTTGGTTACCGTCCCGTTTTTGGAACTCGGCCACGCATATAAAGACAAAGTAGCGAAAGGTTTGGAAGCAAACGCAGGGTTGTTTACATACCCAATGCTTATGGCGGCAGACATTCTTTTGTATGACACAGATGTCGTGCCAGTAGGGGAAGACCAGCGCCAGCATATTGAATACGCTCGCGAAGCTGCTAAAAAGTTTAACAACGCATTCGGTCAGACGTTTAAAGAACCTGAAGAAAAAATCCAGAAAGAGATCGCTGTTGTGCCTGGTATTGACGGCAAGAAGATGAGCAAGAGCTACGGCAATACTATTCCGCTCTTTGGCACAAAAGAAGAAGTATCAAAAGCTGTTATGAGCATCGTTACAGACTCTTCAGGCGAGAGGCCAGAAAATGTATATGCAATCCATGCACTCTTCCGTTCAGAATCTGAGCTTGGTCCCATATATGAGACCAATGCAGGCAAGTACAAAGTACTTAAAGAGATGCTGATTGAAGATATCGAGGCAGTTATTGCACCAATGCGCGAAAAGCGAAATTCTATTACTGACGAGGATGTTAAGAAAGTCATAGAAGAAGGCAGTGCACAAGCAAAAACTATCGCATCTGCAAAGATGTCAGATGTTCGAAAGAAAGTCGGAGTAAGCCTATAAAACAGAATCGCTCACCGGGGAGGTCGATGAGCGACTCCGTTGGTGAGCGATAAGGCTTAGTAGACCTGGAAATTGCCGATCTCGTCGAATCTTCTGGCCGCCTCGTTGGCGGGAGCGATGTTCCAGCCGTCGGGCAGAGTGTCGCCAAAGGCAAGGCCTGAATGGCCCGGAGCTTTGACGAAGATATAGATCCCGTCGGGCTTGCGGCGACGGACAACTCCGCCTTGATCGGTACCCCACACAGGGTAGGGATATTCTGCGTTCTGATCGGCCATATTGGCCTCCTTCTATTTTGTTGAGGGGAACTAGCGAACTACTCGTATATTATATACCACGAAAGAGTGTTTCGTCAAGTTTATATAAACGAAGCCAGGTAACACTTTTTCTGCTATATTGTGGATAATATGCAACGGACACTTATAGGCGATTTGGGCGCGCACAAAGGAGAAGAGGTAACCATTAAGGGCTGGGTCAGCGTGCGCCGCGACCAGGGCAAGATGGTGTTTTTTGATTTTCGCGATCGCTCGGGAACTGTACAGGGTGTCGTGCTTCCTCCGCCAGCTGGCGGACTCGCAACTATGGAGATTGCAAAAGAAATTCGCAACGAATATGTCGTTTCAGTAGATGGCAAAGTAAATGCCCGCCCAGAAAAAAACGTTAACTCAAAAGTTCAGAACGGTGACATTGAACTTGAAGTAATGGGCATTACTATTTTGGCAAAAGCAGAGCCGCTTCCATTCGATATGTCAGTAGATGGCTACAATCTCGACCTCACAACTGAACTCGACCATCGCGCACTTACACTCCGCCACCCACGCCTCCAGGCTATCTTTAAAGTGCAGGCCGTTATCATCGACTCGTTCCGTGAATACATGAAGTCTCAGGACTTTATGGAATTCCAAGCACCTGCAATTACACCAGCAACCGCAGAAGGCGGAGCAGAAGTATTCCAAGTTCAATACTTCGACAAGAAAGCATACCTCACACAGTCGCCACAGCTCTACAAGCAAATTGTGATGACTGCGTTTGAACGCGTGTTCTCAGTAAACAAAGTATTCCGCGCAGAACCATCTGCAACCACGCGCCATATTACAGAAATCGTTTCTCTCGATGCCGAAATGGCATTTATCGAATCGTGGACGGATGTACGTGATATGTCTGAAGAGACAGTACGTTTTGTACTCCAGCAGGTAGAAAAGAAATGCGCCCGCGAACTCGAAGTGTTGGGTGCAGTACTTCCAACAATGATAGAAAAGACTCCAACATATTCTCTTACTGAAGCGTTTGCAAAACTCGGTGTTCCAGAAGATAAAGATCTTAATCCAGAACAAGAACGTAAGCTGTGCGAAATAGTAAAAGAAGAAACTGGTTCTGACTTTGTATATGTCTACGGCTATCCAACAATGAAGAAGCCGTTTTACGTATATCCAAACCCAGAGAATCCAGAATTTAACGAAGGTATGGACCTTCTATGCCGCGGTGTTGAATGGCTCTCAGGCGGCCGCCGCGTAAACGACTACGCACAGCTTATGCAACATGTCGAAAAGTGGGGGATGGATCCTAAGAAAATCGAAATGTTCCTCGAAGCCTTCCGCTATGGCGCACCACCCGAAGGCGGCTTTGCTTTGGGTGCTGAACGCATGACCATGCAGATCCTCGGCCTCAAAAACATCCGTGAAGCAACTCTCTTCCCACGCGACATGAACCGCATCGACTTGCCGCTTTCAGAGACTGAGATTTAAGCCTATAATTAGGCTATGAAATTCCAAACGACTCCTGCAAAGGATGCTATTACTGTTGATTTTATTGAAGGCTCGCTGAATCGTTTTGATGGAAAAACTCTCTCTATCGGATATGGTAATCCGCCAGCTGGCGGAAAGCCGCTTAACCGTCGCAAATTTGTTTTGTTTACCCGTAAAGTTGTCTCAACCGCAAAACAGAATAAACTAAAAACTATTTCTGTTGATTTTAAGAGTCTGAAATCAATCGCTCCAAAAGATTTCTCTGATGCAGAGGTTGCAAAAGTAGCTGCTACATCGTTTGTAATGGCGGACTACGAACACAATACATATAAGCGCAAACCAAAGGACGGCTTCGCACGTGTTGAAGTGGTGTGTTTATTGAACGCATCTAAAGAAGCTATTGAAGGTGCGAAGAAGGGCCACTGGATAGCAGAGGAAGTAAATGCCTGCCGCGAGTTGGCAAACACTCCGGGCGGTGACTTAACTCCGAAACAATTTTCTGCACTCGCAAAGAAAACTATTAAGGGTGCAGATACTAAAGTTACTGTACTTGGCCGCAAAGAAATGGAGAAACTCGGCATGGGTGGAGTTGTCGGCATTGGCAAAGGCTCAGACAATGAGCCGCAGTTTGTTGCCGTTGAATATTGGGGGGCCAGCCCCTCGACAGGCTCGGGGCGATTAAAACCTGTGGTTTTAATCGGTAAAGGCGTAACGTTTGACTCAGGAGGCCTTAACTTGAAACCAGGCGACCACATGTACGAGATGCACATGGACATGTCGGGCGGGGCAGCAGTGCTCTATACCGTTGCGCTCGTAGCAAAACTTAAATTGAAAGCAAACGTTGTCGGCCTTATCCCAACTGTAGAAAATATGCCAGGCCAGCACGCAGTCCGCCCAGGCGACATGCTCAAGTCTATGTCTGGCCGCCACATTGAAGTACTTAACACAGACGCAGAAGGTCGCGTTATCTTGGCAGACGGTATTACCTACGCGAAGAAATACAACCCTGCAGTTGTTGTAGATGTTGCAACACTCACTGGTGCGGCACTCACAGCTCTCGGTACCCAGTGTTCAGCAGTAATGACTAACGACCAAAAGCTTGAAGACACACTTCGCGCGCTTGGAGAAGAGTCTGGCGACTATGTCTGGCCATTCCCAGTCTGGGAAGAATACGAAGCAATGACTAAAGGAATCTTCGGCGATGTTCCAAACATCTCAACAGACGGAAATAGCCGCTATGGAGGGGTTATTGCAGGAGGCATGTTCCTACATGAATTTGCGAAGGATTTGGACTGCCCATGGGCCCACATAGACATGGCCCCTCGTATGACATCAACTCCAGGCGAACACCTCGCTAAAGGCGCTGTAGGGGCTCCTGTGCGTCTTCTTTTGGCTCTTGTAGAACGCTACGCCCTCGGCCATAGCCCTACGGGCGAGGCAAAATAAAGAAGGCGCCCGACGGTAAAACCGTGGGCGCCCAACTTAACGAGGATATTCTTTCTCGATTTCGGCTATTGCTTCGCAGTACGAGCAAAGCTTTTTACCGATTTCAATTTTTTCGTGGCAGCTTTCGCAGCGCACATCATCATCGTTGAATTCTTCAAGTTCGGTGTGCTCCGGTTCGTCTTCAACGTCCCAAAGCGTTCCGCTGCAATACAACGTAGTCATGACCTTCTCCTATATTGGGTTGAACCAAAATAGAAGCCTACCCGCTTTCTGCACGCACGCAGGGGCAAAGGGTAGAGGATCGGCTCTCGGTCCTGATAGCCCACACAGACCGAAAGATATTTAAAGAACGTAAGCTTGAGTATATCTTAAATATTCTATTTTGTCAATAGCCATCTACATAAGGTAAAGTATAAGGGAATGCCGATAAACGTAAAAACTGATGTATTTGAAGGGCCGCTGGACCTACTTCTTGAGCTTATAGAAAAGCGCAAGCTGCTTATTAACGATGTCTCACTCGCGTCGGTTACTGATGAATACATCGCGCGAATCTCAGGGAATGAATTGCCTGTAGGGGAGACAGCTGAGTTCGTTGCACTCGCTGCAACACTGCTTCTTATTAAATCCCGCTCGCTTCTGCCAACTCTCGAGCTTTCTCCGGATGAGTCAAAAGATATTAAGGAACTTGAATACCGCTTAGCGGTGTACCAACTTATCAAAGAGGCGGCGAGAGGTGTTAGTAGTTCACTAGAAAACGCTCCGCTCTACGAAGGCAACCCGCCTGCAGTTGAACCAATGTTTTTATTTGATACATCTGCAACATTGGAGTCGCTTCGTGCATCTATTCAAAAGGTTATAGAAGAATTCCCTGTACAAATTTCTCTACCAAAAGTAGCAGTGAAGAAAATTGTTTCTATTGAAGAAATGATCCAGAAAATGGCGGGCAGAGTGTCATCTGCATTCAGTGTTTCTTTTAAGGAATTCTCCGGGTTAAACAATCCGCCAGCTGGCGGAAGGGGTGAACATATTAAACATGAAATAATTGTGAGTTTTCTAGCACTCTTAGAGTTAGTGAAGCAGGGTATAATTAAAGCACATCAGGGCGATCACTTTAGCGACATCACGCTTGAGTCCGATGCTGTATCTACACCAACCTATGAATGATCTCCAGAGTAAAATTGAAGGGCTACTGTTTGCGCTCGGAAGGCCTGTTTCCTATACAGAACTAGCTAAAATTCTACAAACGGATGTTGGCACTGTGGCTGAGGCCGTATCTGTCCTTAAAAAAGAGCGGCAAGGCGGCATTGTACTTGTTGACGATGGAAACATGCTTGAACTCCGCACATCACAAGCCGCCGCTGCGGTTATTGAACAAATTCGCCGCGATGAATATTCTCGCGAGATAGGGAAGGCAGGTTTGGAAACACTTGCAACTGTTATGTATCGCGGACCATTATCCCGAAGTGAAATAGATTTTATCCGTGGCGTTAATTCATCCCAAACTCTCCGCACACTTTTGATGCGAGGGCTCGTGCGCCGCATTCCAAACCCTCGCGATGAACGCTCCTTCCTCTATGAGGTAACAACTGAAGTACTCGCTCAGCTCGGGTTACAAGATCCCCGCGATTTGCCAGACTATACAGACGTGAAAGAAAAATTATCCGCCCTTGAAGAGTCGTACCGTAATGCAAACGCATAACACACATTCTTTTGCATCAGCTGTGGGCGCACTAAGCCTTGTTGCCGTGGCATTTGTAAGTGGTGTAGGTGCTGTTTCTCTACTAAACACCATCAATACAAATAGTTCCAATGCCGCGTCAGTTGCGCAAGCATTTTCCAGACCCCTTTCTGTAGATCCATCTACGCTCACTGCAAAAGCAGCCATAGTGTATGACCCGCAGACACATCGTGTACTGTACGAAAAAAATGGACACGCACTACTACCGCTTGCGTCGCTTACCAAACTCGTAACTGCAACAGCTATTTTGGACCGAGTAGTGGGCAACCCGACTATAACCATCATTAAAGATGACCTTGTGCAAAATGGTGCAGAATCTGATGCAGACTTTGCAGCAGGGGACAGGATAAAACTGCATGACCTACTTGAAATAGGCCTCATTGCATCATCAAACAACGCCATCCAGGCTGCAGCAAGAATGCTCGGGACAAACTACACTGACATTCTTCAGGCAACTGTCTTTGGTTTGGGTATTTCAGATATGGAATTCAATAACGGAACAGGTCTTGATGTAAACACCTCTACCGCAGGTGCGTACGGCTCGGCATACGACATAGCTCTTATCGCGGCCAACTTCGCCACACAACATCCAGAATATTTTAATCTTACCCAAAAGCCAGACGTCACCATTCCGGTTGGCTTTGGAGGGACCATACGCGCGCACGCAACTAATCTTCCTCTGCAAGATATGCCTGGCCTTAAAGGCGCAAAAACGGGATACACTGAACTAGCAGGCGGCAATATCGTAGCGTTGTTTGATATTGAAGTCGGGCATCCAATTGTTATTGCAGTTCTTGGCTCCACCCAAACGGCCCGCTTCATCGATACGGAAATTCTTCTAGCCGCCACTCGTGCCAGCTTACACGCACCAGAAACACACACACAATGATTACCTCAGATATAATCCGAGTTTTTGTTCCCGCAATGATCACGTTTTTAGTGGGCATCGGCATTACACCCTTTGTCACTCATTTTTTATACAAATGGAAGATGTGGAAACCTAAAGCAGGAAAGGTTGCCTTTGATGGAAAACCTGCAGAGGTTTTTAACCAACTCCATGAGGCACGCGAAACTGGCACACCACGTTTTGGCGGAGTCATCGTGTGGGGGAGTGTGCTTCTCTGCGCACTCTTTCTTTCTGTGCTCTCATTTATAGCCCCTGAATCCTTCGGCGGACTTACATTTATCAGTCGTAGCCAGACATGGCTACCGTTTACTGCACTGGTCGCCGGAGCACTCGTCGGATTCTTTGATGATTTATTCGAAGTGCGTGGCACAGGTGGTTTAAAATTGCGCGTTCGCCTTCTTGTTGTTGCAATTATTGCCGCATTTTGTGCACTATGGTTCTACGAAAAACTAGGGGTATCTTCTATCTCATTCCCGTTTATAGGAACACCCTTACATCTGGGGGTGTGGTTTATGCTCTTCTTTGTCTTCACCGCACTCTTTATGTACGCCGGGGGTGTTATCGATGGCATAGATGGTTTGGCTGGTGGGATATTCTGCACCATGTTTGCAGCCTACGCAGGTATCGCATTTTTTCAGCACCAATACGACATTGCGGCACTCGGGGCTGCTATCGCCGGCGCATTGCTCGCATTCTTATGGTTCAATATCCCACCAGCACGTTTCTACTTATCTGAAACGGGTACTATGGGGCTTACGTTAGCGCTTGTTGTCATTGCATTCTTAACTGACATGCACGGTGGAGGGAAAGGAATTATGGTGCTTCCTATTATTGCGCTTCCTTTGGTAGCAACCGTTGCCTCAAACATCCTCCAAATTATTTGGAAAAAAGTATTTAAGAAAAAACTATTACGCATCGCACCGCTCCATCACCACTTTGAAGCCCTGGGTTGGCCCGCATACAAAGTAACCATGCGCTACTGGATCGTGGGCGTAGTCTGCGCACTTATTGGCATGACCATTGCTCTTTTCTGATGAAGAACCGAATCGACACTCCATTCTTTTTCACAACTGGAGCACTTGTTGTGTGCGGCCTACTGATATTTACTTCAGCCGCACTTGGGCAACTTGCACGCGACGGCGCTTCGTTTACGTCTGTAGCCGTAAGCCAGCTCCTACTTGGCTTTGTATGTGGCAGCATTCTGCTTGTATTTTTTTCACGCCTAGACTACAGAATATTAAAACCCTATACGCCATATATTTTTGCTTTCGCGTTTTTTCTCACACTTCTTACCTTTGTTCCTCATATCGGGCTGTCTCTTAAAGGCGCGTCCCGCTGGATAGTCATCGGGGGCTTCTCAGTCCAACCGGAAGAGGTTCTCAAGCTCGCAACTGTGCTGTTTCTTGCAGCTGTATATTCAACACGAGCAAAAACTGTTCAAACACTTAAGGGTGGGATTGTGCCACTTATACTTATCACCGGAAGCGTTGCCGCAGTTCTTATAGCACAACCAAACACCGCAGGCGTGATTATTATCGGCATGGCAAGTGCAGCCATACTTTTTGCTGCGGGCGGCCGCGTCTTACATCTATGTATGCTTGCCGCAGTGGGCGTGTGTGCAATAGTTGGCGCAGCGTTTGTATACCCTCACGTCGCATCACGCATTGAAACATATCTACACCATTCATCTGACCCACAAGGAGCTGGCTACCAAGTGGAGCAGTCGCTTATCGCTATCGGTTCTGGAGGCTTAACCGGACGTGGCTTCGGGCAAAGTATAGAAAAGTTTTCATATCTTCCAGAACCTATAGGGGACTCTATTTTTGCCGTTGCAGGTGAAGAATTCGGCTTCATCGGGAGCAGCCTGCTTGTTATGCTCTTTGCGCTTTTCACTATGTTGGGCCTACGTATAGCCGCCCGGGCACAGGACCCCTTCGGTGGACTGCTCGTCGTTGGACTTGTTATACTCATTGCGGGGCAATCTTTTTTCAACATTGCTTCATCGCTCGCACTCGTTCCACTGGTCGGCGTCCCGCTTATTTTCGTATCCCACGGTGGCACAGCGCTGGCGTTGGCACTTGCAGAAGTAGGTCTCATACTCAGCGTTTCAAGGCATATGCGCTCTTAAATTAACTATGAAAATCCTTTTTACCGGCGGAGTAACCGGAGGTCATTTTTACCCAATCATCGCAGTCGCTGAAGCGCTCCACGACCGTGTGCGCGAGGAGAAAATTCTTGACCCAAAGTTATATTTTGCGTCTCCGAACCCCTACGATAAAGAAATGTTACTTGCGAACGATATCGCGTTCGTGCCTACATCAGCAGGGAAGCTGCGTCGCTATTTTTCAATATTAAATTTTTTTGATTATTTCAAGACCGCGTGGGGTATCACAGAATCAGTCCTACGCACCTTCTTCTTATATCCTGACGTAGTGTTTGGGAAAGGTGGATACGGAAGTTTTCCGACATTGCTCGCAGCGCGCCTGTTCCGCATCCCAGTGGTTATACATGAGTCAGACGCTGCGCCCGGCCGCGTAAATATGTGGGCGGGTAAGTTCGCAACAAAAATTGCAATTTCATACCCTGAAGCCGCAGACTATTTCCCTAAAGACAAAGTTGCCTTCACTGGCAACCCTGTTCGCAAATCACTCATGCTTCCTGCGCGCGAAGGAATGCACGAATTTTTAAAACTTGAACGAGATGTTCCTGTTATCTACGTTACGGGGGGCTCGCAAGGTGCTGAGGCGGTGAACGAAGCAATCCTCGCGGCACTGCCAGAACTCGTAAAACACTATCAGATCATTCATCAAGCAGGAGAACTTAATATCAAAGAAGTGACACAGCGTGCCCGAGTTGCGCTTGCAGATTCAGCCCATAAAGACCGCTACAAGCCCTACGCATACCTCAACGACCAAGCCTTGCGTATGACAGCAGGCATCGCGCAACTCGTGATTTCGCGCGCAGGTTCTACTATTTTTGAGATTGCGCTCTGGGGCATCCCGTCCATCATCATTCCTATACCAGAACCTATTTCGCATGACCAAAAGACAAATGCCTTCGCCTATGCGCGCTCGGGCGCGGCAACAGTCATTGAACAAGCGAACCTTACGCCACATCTGCTTGTGTCAGAAATTACACGCATTTTAGGCAATGAACAGCTCCGCTCGTCGATGAGCGCCGCTGCCAGGGGGTTTGCGCGTGCTGACTCTGCGCGGCTTGTTGCAGACGCATTATTGAATATCGGCCTTTCCCATGAGCAATAATGTAGTAACTCGTGTAGCGCCTTCGCCTACAGGCCAGATGCATATTGGCACAGTCCGTACGGCTTTGTTTAATTATATTTTTGCTAAACAAAACGGAGGCACATATCTTGTCCGCATAGAAGACACCGACAAAGAACGCAATAGGGAAGAGTGGGTTGATGATATCTGGCAGGATTTCCAGTGGTGTGCACTTACACCAGATAAAAAATATCGACAGTCAGAACACGTCGGACGCCACAAAGAATTACTTCATTCTCTTGTTAATTCAGACAAGGCCTACGTTTCTAAAGAACCAAAAAAAGACGATGCTTCACAAACGGTAGAGGTTGTTCGACTACGAAACCCAGGCGGGAAGGTAACGTTTACCGATCTTATCCGTGGGGAAGTGACAATTGATACGACAGAGCTGGGAGACTTTGTTATTGCCCGTTCTATAGATGACCCTCTCTACCACTTCGCAGTAGTGGCTGACGACGGCGACGCCGGAGTGACTCACGTTATCCGTGGAGATGATCATATTTCAAATACACCAAGACAGATTTTGATTTTGGAAGCACTCGGTTTCCAGCGCCCTGTGTACGCGCACCTTCCGCTGATTCTTGCACCAGACCGCTCCAAACTTTCAAAGCGCAAACATGGCGCATCGCTAGAAAATTATCGCGGACAGGGTTTTTTGCCTGAAGCAATACTCAACTACCTCGCACTGCTTGGATGGAACCCTGGCACAGAAAAAGAGTTGTTTACACTTGATGAGTTAATCAAAGAGTTTTCGCTTGAGCGCGTTCATAAAGCTGGCGCTGTGTTTGATATTGAAAAAATGAAATGGTTTAACCACGAGTATACAAAAATGCTTTCGCTCGAAGAGTACGAAAAGCAACTCTCTGTCTTTATTGAATCGCGCGGAGAAACCGTACCTCCATACATGCCAGCTATATGTACAGAGCTTCGTAATAGGGCTCAAACGTATGGTGAAGCCGCCAACTTTTTAATAGATGGCGAATTTTCTTTTATGGAAGAAACTATCCCCACTCCCACTACAGACCTTCTATTAAAAGGAGCTAAGGCCAGCGCAGAAGCGGTTAAGACACATTTGCAGGCGGTACTGGAGTTACTCGGCAACCAAGAAGGTTTTACGGCAGACTCAGTGAAGGAACTTGTGTTCCCCTACGCCACAGAAAAGGGGAGGGCTTCAGTACTATGGCCTATGCGCGTAGCTTTGAGTGGAAAAGAAAAATCACCTGACCCCTTCACGCTCGCAGGACTTCTTGGGAAAGAGAGAACACTTGAACGCATTGAGAAAGCCTTCCAATTGCTTTAAAGTAGAGTAATGCTCTCACTGTTTGCTTCTTTGCTACTTTTGTTTGCCCCTATAGCTCACGCTCAGACACCGAGCGATGTGCAGGCGCAGATAGATACCAATACTACGCAGATACAACAACTGCAAGCAGAAATTGCACAACTGCAAAAGCAACTCGATGCAACCTCCAAACAAAAGCAGACTCTCCAAAATGCAATCAACGAAATTGCTCTTAACATCAAGAAGATAAATACGACCATTACGCTTACTAATGCGCAGATCGTCCAAAAAGACAAAGAGATAAATCGTCTCTCCGGAAGTATCTCAACTACAACGGACGAGATAGGGGTAGTCGCGGATGAAATTGGAAGTTCACTCCAGCAGTTAAACATGCTCGACAATGAACCACTGGCTCTTGTCATTTTAAGCGGTGCAGATATTTCATCAGTGTTCGATACAGAAAATGCACTCGAGTCAATTCGAAGCGGCCTTCAAAACAGAACAACAGAACTTCAGCATCTGAAAAGCAATCTCGTTAGCACAAAAAATACAACAACGCAGCAGCGTGCACAGCTAGCGACGCTCAAACAAAATCTCGCGCAACAGAAAACCAGCTTAGGATTGGCCCAGCAATCACAAACGCAACTTCTCGCACAGACTAAAAACCAAGAGAGTTCATACCAAGCACTTATTGCACAGAAAAAAGCAGAAGAGGCGGCCTTTGAAGCAGAGCTGGTGAAGCTTGCGCAAGGACTCGGTACGGCTGATGTTTCAAGCGCAGCTGCAGCTAGACGTGGAATATTGAAATGGCCCCTCGACAACGTTGCCATCACGCAATATTTTGGGAACACTTCGTTCGCCCAATCTGGTGCATACAGTGGCCAAGGCCACAATGGTATAGACTTCCGCGCACCAATCGGTACGCCAATTAAAACAGCTCTTACTGGAACAGTGCAGGAAATAAACTTGGGCGCCGTTAAGAACTGTCAGTACGGAAAATGGGTGCTTATAAAACACGACAACGGTTTGACCTCGCTGTATGCCCACCTTTCGTCCATTACAGTAAATAAAGGGGACAGAGTGCTAACAGGACAGGTGATAGGGTATGCAGGCGATACAGGCTACGCAACTGGCCCTCACCTCCACCTCACAGTATATGTATCGAGCGCAGTCAGTTTTAAAACCTATACATGCAACAGCGGTAAAACTGCATATATTCCCATCGCACCTCTCAACGCGTACTTAAACCCTCTCTCGTATTTGCCATAAAAAAATACTATATACTTATGGGTGAGCGGTGGTGGTCGAGCCGCATAAATCTCTAACATATTTTACACTATGAAAGTAGTACATATGGTTGCGTTTATTCTTCTCGTGGTCGGCGGCTTGAACTGGGGCCTCGTTGGTCTTGGCAACTTCGCTGGTAGCGATTGGAATATCGTGAACATGCTCCTTGGCTCATGGCCAATGGTTGAACAGGCTGTCTATGTCCTTGTAGGCGTCTCAGCAGTATGGCTTCTCATCGGTCACAAGAAAGCCTGCAGAGAGTGCTCAATGTAGTAGGCCAGTTTTTTAGTAAAAATCCCCGCCTTTGGTGGGGATTTTTACGTATATGCTATACTCTTCATCTATGAGCACGAACGCTATATCTATTAAGAATCTACGTAAGACCTATAAGACGGGCACGCAGGCGCTCAAGGGAGTCGACCTCGACATCGAGGCGGGCGATTTCTTTGCACTCTTGGGGCCTAACGGGGCAGGGAAGACCACTATTATCAGCATCATTACCAGCCTCACCAGAAAGACCGAGGGCGAGGCTAAAGTGTTTGATATATCGATAGACGAGGACCCTGACCAAGCAAAAACCTACATTGGTCTTGTGCCGCAGGAGTTTAACTTCAATATTTTTGAAAAAGTAATCGATATCGTAACCACCCAAGCTGGGTACTACGGTATCCCACGCAAAATTGCGATTGAGCGTGCAGATGAAATTCTTAAAGCACTCGGTCTGTGGGACAAGCGCAACACTATGGCGCAGCAGCTTTCAGGAGGTATGAAGCGCCGCCTTATGATCGCTCGCGCGCTCGTCCACAAACCAAAACTTCTTATTCTCGATGAGCCGACCGCGGGTGTCGACATTGAAATGCGTTTGGGTATGTGGGACTATCTTCGCCGCATAAACAAAGAGGGCACGACCATCATCCTTACCACTCACTACTTGGAAGAAGCAGAGCAGCTTTGCCGCACGGTTGCCATCATAAACAAAGGGGAAGTGAAGTTGCATAAACCTATGAAAGAGCTTTTGGAAGGAGATGGAGGAGAGAAGCTTGAAGATGTATACCTTGGAATTATTCAGGAAGATAACAAAGACAACAAATAGTATGACAGGATCTCAAATGTGGACCTCGTACTACACGATGGCCCGAAAAGAATTTGTGCGCATGATACGTATCTGGTCGCAGACCCTTCTTCCACCTATCGTCACAACAAGTCTCTACTTTGTAGTGTTTGGCTCCTTCATCGGCTCCCAACTTGCTGAAATTAATGGTTTCAGCTACATGCAGTTTATCGTGCCAGGCCTCATCATGATGTCGATGATCACCAGCTCATACATGAACACGGTGTCGACCTTCTATTTTGCAAAATGGCAGCGCACGCTGGATGAAGTTCTTGTATCACCAACACCAAATTGGATTGTTATCGCAGGCTTTATCAGCGGGGGAATGATGCGTGGACTTATGGTGGGAGCCTTAGTGCTTCTTGTGTCACTCTTCTTTACGCACCTTGCGATCCACAGCGTGGTTATACTCGTGCTTGCAGGCATCCTTACAACAATGCTGTTCTCACTTGCCGGCCTTGTAAACGGCATATTTGCAAAAGGCTTTGACGGTATCTCTATTGTTCCAACATTCGTTCTCACCCCGCTTACATACCTGGGTGGCGTATTCTACTCAGTAAACCAATTCTCAGATTTCTGGCGCACGGTATCGCTGTTCAACCCGATTCTCTACATGATCAACGCCTTCCGTTACGGCTTCCTTGGCATTAGTGATGTATCGATTGCCTTTAGCTTCTCAATGCTTGTGACAGCCAACGTAGTGCTCCTTGCACTCACGGCGTACTTGTTTAAGAAAGGGTGGGGCTTCAAGAACTAAAAAAGTTTTTGTGGCTTCTTGCCTCGCTTCCACTCAGTAAATTTGAGTGTATTGCGTTCAAGAGGGGAGGTCTTGCGTAAGCGTCTACGCGCGCTGTTTGCAATGATAGAAATGTGGGGCGACTCATCTAACTCTTCAGCAACGAAATCAAGATGCCCTTCCTTCCCCTCTGAGACAACCCATTGCTCTGGCTTATATCGACGTAGGTCGAATGGTTTTGAAAATGCCTTTAGGGTTTTGACGCCGTCATCTAGATAGTATTCGTGAAAATATGACATCGCGAGCTCTCGCGGGGTTTTATACACAGCATCGCGCCAACGCAACACAGCATGGTTAGTTTTACTTATTGCACCCCACCCGCCCTTTTCTTGAAAGAGGGTGACAACGTGGTCGTCGTCGTGCGCAAGCGTCTGCAGATCTAAAAGAAGAGGCTTGTGGCCATGGTAGGCGAGAGCGGCGGCGGCAAACAGCGCGCCTTCCATACAGTGAGCCACTCTTTCCCTTAGCATCTGACGAGGGGAACGGAGCGTGTCTCCGCGGGGTTCAAAATTTATAGGTAGGCTGTCGAGATAATCCTGTATCTTTTGAGGAGTATCCAATCGAGAAAAAACCTTGTGCTCCTCCTTCGTTAACAATTTCTTCAGGTTCTTTGTATACACTTTCATATGTACCAGCTCATCCGTTTAGAGTCGTATTTATATTTAACCACATTTAGTTACCATCTATGTTATATACCATTGCAATCGTCTTATTGATCTTGTGGCTACTGGGTATCGTCTCGTCGTACACCATTGGCGGGTTTATTAACATCCTGCTTGTTGTCGCCGTAATCCTCGTCCTTATCCGCCTTATCCGCGGAGAGAAACCGTTCAATATATAAAAAAACCGTTCACCTCGGGGGAGGGAACGGCTTTGAATACTGTCGAGGCTACCCACGCTCGTACGAAGAGAGCGCGTACGAAGAGGGCATAAAACGAAACGCGCTACCAGCCTTGATGGAATCCTGGCACCTGCGAACATCTTCCACCGCCAACCGACGCCCGAGAGGGTCGATCGCCTTGCTGCCGCTGACCTTGTTCCAGATGAGAGCTTTCGCCTTGTCGGCCTCGTCCCCAAAGAGCTGGATGATGGTGCCCTCCACCTTCATCTTGGAGACGTTCACCTGGTTGTAGCTGCCGTAGAGAGTGACCTCCTGCGTGGCGGCAAAGAGCTGGATCATCTCCGGATCTGCCGTGCAGAATATGACTTCTTGGGTCGCACCATCCTTCTCGCTGAAGGCGATAATGGCGCAGTGCCGTAAAAAGTCTTGACTCTCTTCTGGTTCGAAAGGATGTGCGTCGCCACGAGCCTTGAAGAACATGCTCCAGATGTGGGGCAAGTGTTTTACCCCATTGTGCACGCTGAGAGGCTTGTACTGAGACATTTTTCTCCCCTTTTTTGTAAGAACTTCCTGCACAAATTACCATACTCTCTCCGCAAATCAACAGAGAAGAGAAAAGAAAAAGCCACTCTTTCGAGGGGCTTTTGATTGGGTAGGGGATCTAGTCGCTTATGGGTGCGTATGCACCTTCGGATAGCGCCAGTTTATAACCATGCCCAACACGTAGATCAAGGCGACCGCCAAGGGTCCCCACCATCCGAACGCGTTGTAGGCCATGATGGCCAACAGCAAAATGAAGCCGTGGGCCATCGTCACAGTCCCAATCCTTATGCCACCCATTTCGCTCTCCCAAGTTACGTTGAAGAAGTTAGGTAATATACTCTCAACAAGTCCTAAAGAACTATATCACGTTTTTTAATTTTAGCAATACACCCAAGGCATATTAGTAGGGAAGGGCTTCCCTGTTTTTTTGGAGAAAAAATTTTCAACAAATTTTTATAGTTTTTTATCAAACCAAACGGTAGGGATATCAGAAATAATTCTCAGACAGGTGCAGGGAAGAGAACAGGGACACAAAGTACAAGTCGTGATTCAACGGATCCAAGCCCAAGGGGATACTGAATTTTAATATAGGTATACGTCGCACAATATACCTTTTGCGACGCTTATTAGGCTCAATATAGAGGGGGCCTGGCTTAAGCCCTGTTTGAGCCGCTGGCTTTCAATTAATCCTTCCCCGCCCTATAGTTACTTTAGATTTGTCTCTTAGAATTATTTTATTTTTATTTAATTTACTCTCCTCTTTTCACTTATGAACAGGAACTTGGCTGTCTTGATACTTTTAGTCGCCGGACTGGTTTTGTACGGATTCGCCAATACTCCAACTCAGCCCAATACTCAGACAGCCTCTGTAGGCTCTTATAACGAGTCCGTTGTCACAAACCCGACCTCTGACACCCGTACGGATACCCAAACAGATGCCGAGGACAGTCCTCGGTGTAATCCAAACTATTCTGGTTGTCTAAAATCTGACGCGAGTGATTATGACTGTGCAGAAGGTTCTGGAGATGGTCCGTACTACACGGGCCCGGTTCGTGTCATCGGCTACGACCAATACGGACTCGACAGAGACCACGACGGCTGGGCCTGCGAAAAAAATTAACCAGACAAGGGGATTGACGACTTCCCTGTTCGTGGTAATTTGATTCTAGTAATTAACTGAGGAGGGTTCTGTGGGTCCTGACCATCTTTTGATTTGTGGGGCGGTAGTCGTCGCAATCCTTATCATAATCGCTCGTGCCCGTGAGTCTTAGCCGGCCGCCTTCTCCAGGCGGTCTTTTTTTATGTGGCCATGCGGGGGATTGACGACTTCCCTTTCTGTAGTATTGTGTTTTGGCACCATGTAACTGGAGGGCAAGACAAATGAGCACGTTCAAGAATATCGAAGACATCGTGAAGGCGGATTTCAAGAAGGGTCTGAAGCTTCTGGACCGGGTCATGCCGGGCTGGCGCGCCAAGGTCAAGAAGCCCGTCAGCATCAGCGACGCCGCATCCTGCCCCATCGCCCAGATCACGGGCTCGAACTTCTTCCACGCCGACCTGGGGAAGTTCGGCTTCGACCCCGACACCGTCGCCCAGTTCAAGGACGTCTCGCTGAAAGGTTCCGACAGGGTTGCCCGCCAAGAGTGGGCGTCCCAGTTCGGCTTCTCGACCGGTGAACGGCACCAGAAGAACGAAAGAGGCCACTGGTGCCTGAGCACGCTGGGCTACGCGACGGAGATGTTCAACAAACTCTGGAACACGGAACTCGGCTTCACCGCCTAGATCGCGTCCCAACAGCCACAAAGGCTTCTCTTTCGAGAAGCCTTTTTCTTTTATAAAAACAGGGAACTGACTCCCCTATCTACCAAAAAAGATTTCCGGAGGAATAGAATAAAGATATGATGACATACGGCGCGACTATCACCACACTCTGTAGAGCACTCAAGCTCTTTCTTTTCAAACAAAGCCAAACTAGGCCTGCAGAAATACCGCAGATCGCTATCAATACAAGATCTATTAAACCGATGACCATATACGAAGTGCTCATGGCACTGTACGCAAGGGCAAGAACAGCACCTGGTGCAAGTATGTACACTATATAAACCACAACAATACTGTGGACGGCGGCAAGAAAGGTTAAAATCCATTTAGACATAGGATGATTATAAGGCACTAGTGTAAAAATCTCAGCTATTGACGAGATTAGAATATATGTTAGTGTGCGGCGAGTCCTGAGGTGAATCTGCTGCCCCAAACAGCCGAGACTAATCTGACCTGTTCCTTTCCATTTCCACGTTCCTGGAGCAAGTTGGTGTCCCTTAGTCTTCACCTCAGGACAACTTCTTTTTTGTGATATCGTAGGCATGCACCAAGAGTATCCTTAAGAGATACAAACGGAGGGCTGGAGATGTCCAATTCATCAGAGGGTTCCAACAACCGCTATTTCCTGCACGGTTCCAGTTCGCAGGATTTGTGGCTGAAGAGGAGCGAGTCGTGGCTGTTCAGTCTGGCCGTGCTCGGTATCACCGCTCTGGTCTCGCTGATCATCCATCAGCTTTAGACCGCCCAGGTTTTCAATACAAAAGCCGCCCCTCATCAGGGCGGTCTTTCTTTTTATGTCTGTCCCAGGTAGTGTATTCAAAGTCTGTTCCCTGGGGGGTGTCATGGTTCGATTTGCAGCACTCTGCCTATTTCTGCTGCTACTCAACTTCAACTTCTACTATGTTGTGAGCCAGGCCGGAGTGAGGAGAAACGCCACCGTCACCGGCAATTTTCCAGAGATTCTCGCGGCTATCATCGTGATCCTTTACTAGCTGCCATTTTTGGCAGTTTTTTATTTTCCAGCAGTGGCTAGAAGTTTGGCGTTTTGAGTTTTACCCCAGCACGGCTTGGACGAGTTCCAAGGAGTAGTTCCTTCTTTTTCATATAAGTAACGAGCGTAGGCCATATTTCCTTCAAGGGTATATATGTCGTACCCAAGCTTCTTTGATGTGGCTAGGTGAAAGTCTTCGTTGACCTGCATTACACCGACGTCGCGGTTATTCTGCTTGCCACGATATATCTCCCCTTCTTTGTCGAATTGGCGGAAGTGAGATTCGCACTTAGAAATATCCACCATAACGGGGATATCGTAGAAGTACGCTTCTACCTGGTCGCGGATGGTCTGTGCCTGCGGAGCAATCCCCAAAGTCGGTACAGAAGGGGTTGTCGAGGCAGGGGTGGCACCTAGCGCTGATGAGAGCGCCAGAGCGAGGCCAAGAGCATAAGGCATGAATGAATTTCCATATAACGATAATTACTAAACCCGGGAACGAAAAAGGCCGGCTCGACCGCCGACTTAAAGACTATGATGCCCGTTTCAAAAGAGTCGGTCAATCGAAGAGCTTGACAAGCCCATCTATATACCCTTGTCTCCAAAAAACCCTTATTTTACAACGTATTTAAACAAGCACCGTAGCCCAAATATTAAAGCCAGGGAATTTCGTACTGGTCAAACTCTGGAAGCAGTTTTTTGTCGTAGAGCAGGCGAGAAATGACTTCCGCATGGCTTTTTGCACCCGTTAGGGCGTTGTGAGGCTTAGGTTCTTCTGGAATACCGCAATAATTAAGCACCGCATCCAGGTTGAGCTTGGAGTGATGTTTCTCAGGATCAACTGGGGGAGTCAGTCCCCTCTTTATCATGTGCATGTAACACAAGGTGTGGGTGTCGATAGTACGGTGAGCAAAGGGCCAGTCGGTATGACCTGCGCGCTGCGCCCCAGCAGCTAGAAAGTCGCGGTCGTAGGAAACGTTCTGGCCTGCCAAAGTCCTTTCCTCGAGAGTTTCGGCCCAGACCTTAAATTTATGGATCAAATCGGCCTCAGACTGCTTGGCAGGGTCAGTTGCTTGTTCCCTGCTAAAGCCATTTACCTGTAAAGCCTCCTCTTCTATATGGGCCCCATCCCAAACGCGGCATTCTTCATAAAATTGGTTCTCCGGGTGGTCCAAATCTAAGGCCCCCACGCTTAAAATCGAGTTCTTCTGGGCATCCAAGCCGCTACCTTCAACATCTACGATAAGCATTGCCATAGTTTAACCTATCTGGTACTATCTTTCTACATATGGCATCAAAGAAGGCGGGCGGAACAGCGAAAAACCTAAACGACTCAAATGCAAAATATTTGGGCGTTAAACTCTATGCAGGTCAACCAGCAAAGGTTGGCGACATTATCGTACGTCAGCGCGGCACCGCAATGGTCCCTGGTAAGAATGTAGGCCTTGGTAAAGACCACACTCTCTTCGCGCTTATCAACGGCGTTGTCGGTTTCCGCAATGTCCGCAAGATAAACTTCAACGGCAAGAAGGCCGTTCGTTCAGCGGTAGACGTTATCGCTTAACTTCTAGCCCATCTCTGGGCGAGAAACACAGACAGCGGAACCAGTGTTGTTAACTGGAGCAATGGAGAAAGGCCTACGTGAAAAAGCGTGGGCATTGCTGTTGTATAGGCCCATGTATGCAGAGCCATTGCTTTATATTCAACCAGCAACGCAACAACAAACCCGCCAACTCCCAAAGCAGCGTAGTGGCGTATATACCAAGGTCCGACCTCGCCAGAACATAGAACCACAAACGTGGTAATCAACACTGTATACAACACATCTCCAGAGGTAGCCCAGAGAATGAGTGGCCAGCCACTCCCCAACTGCTCATACCCTGTATAGAGAGGCAGGTGCAGATACTCCCAAACCAGGTTAAAGGCAAAGGACAGAGCAACAACGGCTGCTATAAATTTACTTGCTATGCGCATCGAGTTTTTTCTCGATAGAGTCTAGGCGAGCGATCAATATCTTGAGATCTACTGTTTCTGAGCGCAACTCTTCTTCTGTCTTTTCAACTACTTTCTTCTCGTGTTTAAGGCCTGAAAGAATGATGTTGTCACCGATAAAGAATGAGACGAAGAGCCCTGTAGGGAGCATGATAAGAGCTCCTATGAGCAACGACGGTAGTCCGAAGAGTGAAGGATAGTATTCTGCAGTCTCCCACACACCCTTCCAGAACAGCACGATGCCTACGCCGCCAATAAAAGAATAAATTAGTGGCCTACGGCTCAGACGACCTCGAACATGATCTTCCAACTTATCGAAAAAATGATTGACTCTCTGATATGCATTCATAGGTAGCTCTAGTATACCTATATTCCAGCCGTAATGGTGAGGACCATTTCCACACCCACATTCTTTCCCATAACCTTAAACATGTGTTCTCCTGTCGTTTTTATAGGGCCCGTAAGCTCAATGGAACCTTCTGAGATCTGGAGCGCATGCTGACCTAAAATAGCCTTTGCAATATCCTTTTCAGTAATACCCTTAAACAGCCCGCCTTTTTCTGTAGCTTTTGCTGAAATAGAGATGGTTTTGCCTTTAAGTGACAAAACTTTTTTGTTAACGACCTCATCTTCTTTTCTTTGAGCTTCTCGAGCGGCCTCGTTTTGAGCCTCTATCTGTTTTACTTTCTCGTCAGTAGCAGGTTCAGCAAATTTATTCTTAAAAAGAAAATTTACCGCGTACCCATCGGCTACGTTTTTAATCTCGTGTCGCTGCCCAACGCCACGTACATCTTTAAGGAGAATTACTTTCATATTAGTTCGAGAGATAGAGGATAGCCGCGTTCAACTGAGCGTCATCTCCAGCCTGGACGGCTGCGCGGGTTGTCGTCGCATGGATATCAGGTTGCAAACCACCGTCTGAGATGGAGTTTCCGTTTGGAGTCAGCCAACGAGCAATAGTAACTTTGAGTTGTGCCCCGCCGCCTAAGTCCATAAGCTCCTGTACTGAGCCTTTGCCGAAGGTGCGCGTTCCAACAAGTTTGGCTACACCGTGTTGCTGAAGAGCGCCTGCAAGGATTTCTGACGCCGAAGCAGAACCCTGGTCTACCAATACAGCCATCTTAAAGTTCTTGTTCCCTGCAAACACGTTATAGCCTAGGCTACGATGAGAGACATTTTCTTGTTTGCCTTTAAAATCTTCTGTAACAATAACGTCCCCCGTGGGCAAGAAATAACTTGCCATTTGAACAGCTGCATCGAGGTAGCCGCCCGGGTCGCCACGTAGGTCGAGAATAAGTTTTGTGTCACCCGACTGTATAAACTGACGCAATGCGTCGCGGAAGAGATTAACTGAGTTTTCTGAGAAGCTATAGAGTGTGATTTTAAATATGCCGCCATTCAACTTCTCCGTATCGATAATAGGGATGTTGATAGTCTGGCGCGTAAGATTAACTGTAAAAGGTTTGCCTGTACCGCGCACAAGCGTAAGGGAGACTGGCGTACCGATAGGTCCACGGATTGTTTTTACTGCCTGGTCAGACGTCATCATTTCCGATGACGTTGCGCCGATAGCAACGATAATGTCCCCAGTTTGAATGTCAGCCGCTGCTGCAGGGGTTCCCTTGAGGGCAGAGACGGCAACAAGCTGACCTTTGGAATTATTATCGATCTGCAAACCGATACCACCAAAGGAACCGCTAATATCTTGCTGGAATATCTGCGCGTCAGATGGAGGAAAAAAGACAGTGTATGGGTCGCCAAAGCTTGATGTTAGCCCTGCGATTGCTCCGTAGAGTTGTTCTTGTGCAGTAGGAAATGAGCTTGAGGCATGAGTAACGACGAAATTTTTATTGAGAAGTTGGTATGCTGCCCAAAATTGGGTCATATCTACATCTTCTGGTTGCACGCCCGTTACAGCATATGTAACTGCCGCCGACACGCTTTGCTGATGTATGACTGTTCCAAGATAGAACGCTGCCATCAACGCCAATACCACTCCTGCTGCCTTCCATTTCTGTGTCGTCATATATGCCCACAGTATAGCACTTTAGTAATAATTGGAAAAAATTTTGATGCTATAGTTTATACATGATCACACGATACGTGCAGAGAAATCTCACGTGGATAGACTGCGCCTCCCCTACCGCGGCTGAGGTTCGCAGCTTGATGCACGAGTTCGACATTGACCCTCTTATTGCAGAAGAGCTCCTCCTCCCTTCCTACAAGCCCAAAGTAGAGAAAATGGGCAACCTTATTTATGTTATTTTGCACTTCCCTACGCTGCGCAATGGTCGGCAGACGCCTGAACAGGAAATCGATTTTATTATCGGCAAACATTTTCTTATAACAACGCGATACGAAAATATTGATCCTTTCCACACTTTTGCAAAAATATTTGAAGTTGAGGCTCTGCTCAAGAAAGAAGCGCATGCTACCCACGGAGGCCATCTATTTGTTGCACTGGTGCGAAATTTATACCAAGCAATAGAAACCGGCTGCACTACAATGCATCGCCGCCTTCGCGACATTGAAGAGCGTGTTTTCAGCGGGGACGAACGCCGTATGGTTGCAGAACTTTCTCAAGTAGGCCGCACCATCCACGACTTCCGCCAGTCGA
>JAIEMM010000005.1 GCA_019752125.1 Patescibacteria group bacterium
GATTCACTTGCTCTTCGATGGCAAGTTTGAGCACTGTGAGCCTGATTGGTTCTGGCAACCAAACATACGAACTTGATGTGGTAGCAGATAGTATGTGTCTCGCTCGCCCTAGCATCTTCCTTGCGGCCTCACGATGCGGGAACACTTTTACTTCCAGTATGTTCGCCGCCCCCACATAAGACTGATCTGTGAAGTCAGTTAGCGTTGCTTGTCTGACTACCGCAAGAGCTGAAGCGGCGATCTGTGGAAACATCGCTTCGAGTTTAGCGAAACTTGGGTTGTGTATTTTCTTTCCCAGCTTCACCTGCCTGATACGTAACGGCACTGTCGCAGCAACAAGCGAGAGAAATATATCGATCCCGTATCCATACACCGCCTCGACCGGTACTGTGCCCACCAACACATCTAAAAATAGACGGTTGAAAGCGAAATCGCCTGCAATTGGCTGACGAACTCGCTGTCCGGTAAATCCGTAGATAACCGGGTACGCGAAATGATTGGTTGAACTCCCTTCAAATCGACTCCTCTCGTAAAGCGGGGTTACATAATCGGCTTCGCCACTCATTAACGGGTCGAGCAGTCGCCGCATCCAATCTTCAGTAACTGACGTAATATCAGTATCGATCGTAACGCAGAAATCAGCATCTTCCTTACGGGCCACTTCAGTAAAAGACAGAAGATTCCTACCCTTTCCCGGCTCTCCCTGAGGCACAATACTTGTCTTGGGATAGTAGGTGATTTCTTTATTGAACACCTCTCTAGTACCATCAACACTATTACTATCAACGTTTACAATGCGTGCCGATGTAAGACCGGGCACAGATCGTAAACCCTTATCGACGATACGTGTAACCGTACCAATCGTCCCAGCCTCATTCAGGCTAGGTAAGCATACGAGCACTTTCATTTAGCCCTCCTGTGCTGTTATTTTTCCGTCTCAAAGCGTGCCACCTCGGCCTCATATCGAACCCGCAAACTCTTCCATGCAGGTTCGTCGCTGTATTCTTTTGTAAGGTCCAGGAAGTATTTCTCCTTGTTTATCAAGAATTCTTGCTTTTTTTTGTCCGGCACAAGCTTGACATAAATGCTATTTATTTGCAAATCTGCAGCCTTAATGACCACCGCTTCCCGACCCGCTGCCAATGTTCGAGTGTACATATCTTGATATTTTTTCATCTCGTCTGAAATACTTTCGTCATATGAAACTGCCTTAACGAGTTGCAGGACTCGAGAACCAAACGCAGCTTCAAGTTGCTCTTCAGTCACTCCCGTGTCTTCAAGCACGTCATGGAGAATAGCCGGGATTACTATATCTTTTGGATAACCAGCCTCCAAAAGAGAGAAGGCAACCCTGAGTGTATGTAGAATTACCGGTTTAGGGTTGTTGCCAGTCTTAGCGTATTCGCTAACAAAAAAGCTAATGGCTTTCTCAATCTCAAACCCATCTTCTGGCGAGACGAATATATTAAACATGGCTCCATGTTACCAAAGAAAAAGGCGGTCAGATAGACCGCCTAAATTACTCAGTTAATTTATGTGACCTTTTATGTAGTCAGTCACATCCTTTAGAGGTCCTGATACATACATCATGGAAGGAACCCGGATAAGGTGCTCGATTAGGATTTTCCTTTTGCCGAACAACTCTTCGGTATCCAACGATGGTACGTAGCCCAAAAACTCCAGTTCCGCACCAAACAACGCTATTGAGGTGGCACGGATGTAACGCGAGAAGTTTTCGTTGAGATACAATCTTGTGACCACGCCGTCTGCTGGCCTCACAAACAACCCCTGCAGTGTATCGTCGACATGAACCAAAAACGAACGCGCTATGTCAACAGGAGTTGTCTGAACTTCTATTCCTAACTCGTCAGGCATCCGAAAAACCTTATGAAGCCATGGATCCGTTCGAATTGGAGGAAACAGACTTAGCGTGTCTGGGAGATTACGTCGCATGGATTCGTAGCGAAGATGGAAATACTTTGTCCCATTCCTCGCAACTACTTTTTGTCGTACCGAATCAAAACCGAGCTGGACTAAATCATTCCCTATTAGCTTTCCTCCATGCCACCGACACAAACCTAACGCCGTGGAAGTTTTTCCAGCGCCCTCTTTTCCAAAAAGCATTACTGCTCCGGAACTGAAGCCTACCGCGGCTGCATGTGCGGTGACATAACCCGTCTGTTGATTTTGTAATTCAACAAACGGCAGGGCCGCATACACTAACAAGTCTCCGCTCTGAACCAGGGATACTGGTCCTTCCACTTCAACCTGCCGGTCTCCGTATCTAACCTTGGGCGTAGCTGAAACTCGGTATCTAACCGTGTACTGATAGCCCGTATTTCTCTGCTCTACAGTTAGCCCAGCAAAATTCGACTCACGAGCCGTTTTCTGCAAAGCTCCTACGAGGTCTGTAGCTGATTCGACCCCGATTAACTGCCCGTCAATGCTTAGCGTGTAGGTAAACATTGAACCTCCTATAGTTCAAGCATCCATGGTCGGAAGTTAAGAATCTCCTGCACATAGTCCGCAGAGAGCATATCCTTCTCGACCAAACGCTCAACCTCCACCGGATCAACATCGTTGCTTGTTGCCACATGCAACATTGCCGGCGGCAGCAGCGTGTCACCACAGCGAGTTAAGGCTGACACAGTGCAACGAACATTCAGTTCGATAGCGATGCTCTTGGAAAGCTTCGATACTAGATACCCCATCACCCTGCCTGTGTGATAAACAGGATTTTTACCGGCCCAAGACTCAAGCGTATGGACACGGTGAGACGAAATGACACCGTTGAGCGAGTTCCCTCGACCCACAATGCCCTCTTCGCCACATTCAATACAGCTCCCAAGTCCTAGCATGTACTGGTGCTGATATGGGTTCACCCGGACGACTATTTTTTGATTATTGCCTGCGAACCGACCTACAAGAGCTGTGAGTTGCTCTTCATGGTATTTGATCAATTCAAGATATCGCTCTCGAGACGGTGTATGGATACTAATAGTAGGTACACACAACACCGCCTCCAGCTCGTTTCCTCGACGCAATACCATAACCTTAATGTCTTGACCGATTTCCGGAAACCTTGGGATGGCAAATCCACCTACAGGCTCCCAAAAATATCGCTCCAGCCGATACGCGAGCATTTCAGCCAACGTCGGCGGCCAATGACCAACACAGAAGGAAGTGTCATTGGCTCTGGCATGATCCGCATCAGGGATGTCTGCTCGGTCGCGAGGGGTGAACCAGTGTGCGACCTTCGTATGCTGAGTTGCATTGGGGTCGATAATAAGATCTTCGGGAGTAATGCGTGGCAAAACCTTGCTAAGATAGTTCCACACTGCATTATGCTGGATCTCTTCGATACCAATCGCCTCACCTCCGAACGTATTCGTCATTCGACCATTCACCCGCACCACAACAGGCGCGAGGCGATTGCACTGACTATAGTCGTTTTTGTAGTAACCAGCGCCGATATAGAGTTTGTCCACGTTGTGGTGCGGGATAAGCCCATACCTCTGTAGACACTCTCTTGAAAAAGCGATGGACACTTCGTTCGCCAGAGCATCTGCAAGAGAGTCAGGATGTCCGACCCCTTTACGCTCTACTACTTCGACCGGTAGCACTGCGGGGTCAAAGTAGTCCTTCGTAATATTCAGATAGTTCACTTTGATTCCTCCTTACAAAAGGTCGGTGATTCGAGCTTTTTCCGAGACAGTGAATGTTAGGCCTCGGACCAACACAGCAGGCACCCCCTCTCCAGCTTGACCCATGAGAATTGAAGCAGCTGCAGCAATCTCATCAACCAAAGCAATACGAGGATGCGACACGTTGCCAAACAGATCAACTTTTTCAGCAGTTTCTATGGCACCGATACCAGCGATACCAATAGCCATTCCAACAGAACCGTCTCGATAATCTCTTCCGCACGAGTCGTTGATGATTACCGCTATGGTCTTGCCTGTGTGCTCGAGAACTCGAGCACGAACAACACGTGCGCTGTTGTCGGGATCTCGAGGCAGAAGCACAACCCGACCCGCCTCATGAGGCGCAATATTTGATCGGTCCACTCCCGAACTAGAGCCCACGAAACCTAGTTTGTGTCGCGTGATAATCATGCGACCTTTTACAGCTAGGACTTCTTTTGCTTCATCGAGATATACCTGCACCAACCGAGGATCTCGACCGGTCTGAGCGGCAAGCTGAAGAGCTTCCGCAGACGCAGTAATCGTTTGAAGGTCCACAACGGCCCCTTCGGCTTTAGAGACAATCTTTTGAGCCAAAACGAGTACGTCGCTGTCTTCGAAACTACCCGACGACTCAACGGCCCTTATTAAAAGAGCCGGCAAATCATCGCCTGGGTTAATAAGCGGCAAAGTGCCTATCGCACGCACGGTGTATGATCCCATGATTTTCTCCTTGTGAAGAACAGGTTGCAGAACTTAGCATCTGTCGGCTACTTTTCATTAATTTTTGAGTTTTGTCAACGTCATTTTATTTAACATTGCCAAGTGAGAAAACCGCTCCACTTTCCACAAAAGCAGAAAACCGCCAGCAGTGGCGGTGTTTCTGTCTTTTGTGGACCCTACCGGGATCGAACCGGTCGCCTCCTCATTGCAAATGAGGCGCTCTACCAAATGAGCTAAGGGCCCGAACGTCAATAATATATACCAGAAACCCAAAAAAACATAGTCCAGGAGGGCCTATGATTTGGGGGTTTCTACACTAAGCTCGTCGATCTTGGCAGCCAAGATGAAGTCGTTCTCTGAAAGACCATCAATGGCGTGAGTGGAGAGTTCGACGCCCACATTATCGTACGAAACGGTCATGTCTGGGTGATGATTCTCCCCTTCAGCAATAGCAGCAACTTTGTTTACAAAGAGGATAGTTTTTTTGTAGTTAGGGAACGAGAAGCTGCGTGCAAGAAGGCCGGCACCTTCAACAAGAGTCCATTCTGGGTTGAGTTGCTTAAGAAGCTCCTCAGCCTGCTCTTTTGTAAGAGGGTCTACTCCCCCTTCGCATGGAATGCAGCGCTTGCGGGCAAGCGGAAGGCTTTCATTATCAACAGCGATATCGTCGCAATCCTCAGAAGAGCTTTGGTCCTGTGCAGGAATGTCTTTGTCGTCGAATAGTTCAGATGAAATCATAGAGATGCAGAATATCCCCTCTGGCCTCTGCGGGCAAGCTCAACAATATGAGTTAGGAAGTCAGTAAGGGTTGAACCAACCGCCGCCACAGCTTTTGGAAACAAAGATTCTTTCGTCATACCCACACCCGCAGCGTTATTTACTTCTAAAAAGTACACGCCGCGCTTACTTACGATAAAGTCAGAGCGTGAGTAGTGCGACAAGCCCATTGCCTCATGCACCTCGCGCGCATGTTGCATAAGCTGATCTTTTTCGTCCGCAGTAAAGTTACCCGGCACACGTTCTGTTGTCTCCCCGCTGTATTTTGCATCGTAGGAAAAGAATCCGTGTTTTGGCGGTGGGATAATTTCAACTGGCAGCAATGCGTACGTTTTCTCTCCACGGAAATTGTCGATAACCCCAACCGTAGCTTCTTTGCCGCGGATAAATTCTTCTATAAGGATTTTCGGAGAAATATCGAATGCTTTATGGAGCGCTGGTTCAAGGTCATGAAATGTATGTACAACGGTCGCGCCAACGGATGAGCCGCCTATTGCAGGTTTTACTATCGCAGGATGCGGAAAACTACGGAATAGTTCGAACGCTCTCCTTTCCACATCCTCAACTTCGTCTCTATCAATCAGTACTGCATGCGCAGTCTTGATACCAAGCTTCGACACAAGTTCTTTTGTGCTGTGTTTGTTGAAGGCAAGAGATGATGCAAACGCATCAGAGCCTGTATACGGCACCGCCACAGCGTCTAGAATGCGCTGTAGCTGGCCGTCTTCGCCATACTCTCCATGGATCACATTAAACGCCACATCTATACCGCGCAGCGCCTTTTCAGGCAGCACTGGGGCGCCGTGCAAATGCCACTGGCCGTCACGACCAATAAAAATATCGCGCGCTTCGTATTTATTTTTATCAAGCGCTTCAAGAATAGCTGCGCCGCTCTTAAGCGACACATCATATTCGCTCGACGGTCCACCTCGAAGTACTCCGACTACCGTTCTCATACCCCTATTCTAACCTACAATCCGCGCAAAGGGTTTCGAAGTTTTTTGTGATATGTGATAGCAAAACGGTGCGCCTCTGCGTTAGCTAAAAGAATGTCTCGTTCGCGCCCAGCTATCACTTCTCGCTTGCCTTGGATAGAACGCGGGCGATGTTTTTCATCTTTAACGACACCAATGACAGGAATTTGTATGCCGTGTTCTTCTAGAACTTTTGTTGCTGCATTTATTTGCGCAGTGCTCCCGTCTACCGCAATCACGCGCGGCATCGGCCATTCATCATGGCCCAGGCGACGCGTAAGCACCTCTGTAAGCGAGCCTGCATCATCTCCACCCTTCGCTGTTTTGATTTTAAATTTACGGTATTGATCTTTATTTGGATGGCCATCTTCAACAACGACCATCACTCCAACTACTGAAGTGCCTCCCATGTGGGCAATGTCGTATGCCTCGATGCGTGTATTGCCTACAGTGCTACCAGTTGAACGGTATTCGTCTTTGATAAGAGAAACATCTTGAATGTGTTGCAGTGCAAATATCTGCCCGCGCAAACGTGCAGCTTCTTCAAAGTCTTCTGTCTTTGCTGCAACTTTCATATCTTTCTCCAAGCTCTTAATAAGTTCTACTTTCTTACCCTGGAAAAGCAGCGCAATGCGGCGAATGATTTTTCTATAATCAGTTTTTGAAATTTCTCCTGTGCAAACCCCCGGACACAAACCTATGTGGCGGTTAAAACAAGCCTTACCTGGTCCGCCAGCTGGCGGAGGAAAACACTTATCATCGCGGTACGGAAAAATCTTCCGAATTATTTTCATCGCGGCTTTTAATTGCAGACCGTGAGGAAAGGGTCCGAAGATGTGCATGTAGTCATCCGGATCCTGCATAGCTAGCTCGCGCCCACGAACATAGCGGATTATTGGGAATCCGCCAGCTGGCGGACTATCTTTCGTTATTACAACGTAATTCCAACTTTTGTCATCTTTGAGGTCAGTGTTGTGTTTAGGCTTGTGCGTCTTAATTAAGTTCGCTTCAAGAAGTAGTGCTTCCAAGACAGAGTCTGTCTCGCGCCAATCTATCGCCTGCGCCTTCTCAAGCATCTTCACAAGCAACGGCCCGCGAGCCTTTGCCAAATCAGGAGAGAAATAGCTTCGCACACGGCTACGCAGAGATGTCGCCTTCCCTATATACAAAACCTCCTTGTTCTTACCAAGGAAAAAATACACCCCCGGCCCATCCGGGATCTTTTTCATGTTCTTTCTGAATTGCTCGAGGGTCATAATTTGACAACACCATTATACCATGATATTACTGCAAACAAAGTTCCTCTCGCTCAAATAAGGATTCGTTCGATGACCCGTGACGAAGCTTTACATACGGTTGTGCTCTCTAGCCTTTGGCCGGAAGAAATTCGTGATCAAAAATCTGCCGAAGCTTATTTCAATAGGTTGCCAGATGAAGCGCTTATTGCCTCCGCGCAGAAGATCTTGGCGGCGCACACGCGACATTTCAAAGCTTGGGAGAAGTTCGGGAACGAAAACCGCAACCTTCCACTAGAAGAAATGGTTCGGAAATTTCTGAGTGAAGTCGTAAGAAAGGATCCCGAACGTACTGCAGACCTTCAACTGATCCAGGGAATCTGGCGCAACCCCAAACCACCAAACCCCTTCCTGTCTCCCGCCTCGCAACAAGTTTAGTTGCGAGGCTTTTATTTTCTAAAAAAGAAAAACTCCGGTTTGAGACCGGAGCTACTCTGCCGCAAGAAGCAAGTCCTTATCTTCCCCAAGTTCAAGCAGGGCTCGTTGGATTGCAGAACCAGTGGGCATGCGCTGTGCCAGCTTCCTCACCTGCTGAGGAGAGATTGTCCGCCGTTGCAATTCGCGCATAACCAGATCGTAGAATGGCCGATCGATTTCCTCGAGCCCGGCGATCTGCGTGACTTCGCGCCGGAAGACTCCGAGCCGCATCAGATCTTCTACCTGGTTGAACTCGCGAACAATGTCGAGAGCTTCAAGATAGATTTTGATGCGACTTCTTTTACCTCGCCTGATGGACGGACGCACAGTCAACATTCTTGTTCCGTCCATTGTTTTGACGCGGCGGCCGAATAGCGGCTCGCACACCAAAGAGATATTCGGTTTGAACTCGAGCAATTGCTGCTCCGTCACTCCCGGCTTGCCGCGCAAAAGCCAAAGCCATTTGCGCCAAACGTTTACTCTGGGCTGTGATGCCCAATAGGCAATCCAGCAGTAGATATGGGCAATCGGTTCTTCGTTCACTTCACCCTCCTGGGGTTTTAAATGGGGCTGAGCACTGTACTAGAGGCTCTAAAGCCTAAGTATATCATGTATTTCGCTGAGCAAGGTCGAACCTTGCTCAGTTTTTATCTCCCCTTCAACACCCGCTTGAGATATTTACCGGTGTGAGAATTCTTATTGTTTGCCACATCTTCTGGGGTGCCTTTTGCAATAAGTTTGCCGCCACCAACTCCACCCTCAGGACCAAAGTCCAACAAGTAGTCAGAACTCTTGATGATATCCATATTGTGTTCAATAAGAACGACTGAGTTCCCCGCCTGCACCAAGCGGTTTAAGATATCGATCAATTTCTGAACATCTTCGTAGTGCAGACCGACTGTTGGCTCATCGAGCAAGTAAATTGTTTTCTGCAAGTGAGGACGGTAGAGTTCTGCAGAGATTTTTACGCGCTGCGCCTCGCCGCCAGAAAGTGTTGTTGCTGACTGACCAAGGCGCAAATATCCCAAACCTACTTCGCCAAGCGTTTTAAGGCGATCATGAATTGCAGGGATGTCGTTAAAGAAATCGAGCGCTTCCTCCACCGTCATTTCAAGCACATCGTAGATGCTCTTCTTTTTATATTTCACTTCGAGCGTCTCTTTCATAAAGCGCTTTCCATCGCAGACATCGCAGGTCACATACACGGTCGGCAAGAATGACATTTCAACGGCAATTGTGCCGTTACCTTCGCAGGCCTCGCAGCGCCCTCCACCCTTTGCGGTTTGTACGTTAAAGGAGAAGCGATTTGCTTTCCATCCGCGCGCACGCGCCTCGGTCGTTGAAGCAAACATATCGCGAATAAACGTAAACGCACCTGTGTACGTTGACGGGTTTGAGCGTGGAGTACGGCCAATAGGCGACTGGTCGATCAAGATTGCACGAGAAAGATTCTCTGCGCCTTCAAAGCTTGCGACATTGAAAAGTTTATTGGTGCGGTAGCGCTTGTCGAAACGCGCACGAAGGTTTTCGTATAAGATTTCATAGAGGAAGGTTGATTTGCCTGAGCCAGAAACTCCGGTAACCGTGACGAGTTTGCCAAGCGGAAGTTCTGCTGAAAGATTGTGGATGTTAAATGCTTTGCCACCTTTGATCTTGATCCACCCTCTGTCTTTTTCGCGGCGTTCATCTGGGACTTCAATTGCCTTTTCACCACGGAGGTATGCGAGCGTTACTGAACCGCTGTCGTTTTTCTTTGCAGTAAGAAGTTTTTCAAGTTCGCCCGCAACAACGACGTTGCCGCCGTGCACACCAGCACCTGGGCCGATGTCTACCAAGTAGTCGCTGGCATAAATAGTGTCTTCATCGTGTTCAACAACAATGATTGTGTTACCAAGATCACGAAGATCAACAAGAGTTTTAATCAAACGTTCGTTGTCGCGCTGGTGGAGGCCGATAGTTGGCTCGTCGAGAACGTACAACGCACCTACAAGGCCAGAGCCAAGCTGTGAGGCCAAGCGAATACGCTGCGCTTCCCCGCCAGAGAGCGTGTTGGCACGACGGTCGAGCGTTAGGTAATCCAACCCAACGTTCAACATAAACTTTAGGCGTGCTGTGATTTCTTTAATAATTGTCTTAGAGATTTCTTGATCTTTTTTCGACAGTTCTAGTTCTTCAAAGAATGTATACGCATCCTGAATAGACATGTCTGTGAGCTGAACAATATTTTTTGCGTCTTTCGGAATGAAAACTTCTGTTTCTGAACCGTCCCCTCGCTGACCTGCAGGTGAAGAAGCAGAAGTTTTCGTGGAGTTTTTATACAAAAATACATTGAGTGCTTCTGGGCGCAGACGCATACCGTGACAGACAGGGCACTTCTCATCGCTAAAGAAATGCTTTGTTCCCAAACCATTACATGCTGGGCAGGCGCCGTAGGGAGAGTTGAACGAGAAGAGACGAGGTTCGATTTCAGGGAAAGAGAATCCATCGTATGGACACATAAACTTTGCAGAGATAAGGCGAGATTTCACTGCCTCTTCTCCTGTGCCTGGCTCTTCTACCTGGACCAAGCCATCAGTTTCCTCCAATGCGCGTTCTACAGCTTCAGAAAGGCGTTCAAGAGCCGCTGCTTTCGAGCGTGTAAACTCCGGTACGAGAATTTCATCAACAAGCACAGAGATATCGTGCTTCTTATGTTTTGCGAGAATAATTTGTTCGCGAAGGCTCTTAAGCTCTCCATCAACTTTTACGCGCTCATACCCTTTACCGAGTAGATCGTACAAAAGTTGGTAGTACTCGCCTTTCCTACCTACGACAACAGGCGCATAGATTCGTACGACATCTTCGTTGATATTCACGCCCATAACGGTGCGAGTTTTCTTCGGCGTAGATTTTGTAACACTGTCTACAATGCTGTGAATAATTTCTTCGTTAGAAAGTTTTTTGATTTCGCGGCCGCAGGTAAGGCAGTGTGGTTTGCCGACACGTGCAAAGAGAATACGCTGGTAGTCGTAAATTTCTGTAATAGTCGCAACCGTTGAGCGCGGGTTGTTTGAACGGCTCTTCTGGTCGATAGAGATAGCTGGTGAAAGACCGGTGATCTCCTCAACATCGGGCTTCTGCATCTGGCGCAAGAATTGGCGTGCGTAGGCAGAAAGAGACTCGATGTAGCGGCGCTGGCCTTCAGCAAAGATGGTGTCGAACGCCAAAGATGACTTGCCGCTGCCCGACAAGCCCGTAAATACAACCATCTTATTCCGCGGAATACTCAGCGAAATATTCTTGAGGTTGTGCGTCTTTGCGCCTTTTATTGTTATTTTGTCTTCCATAGTTACTTTTTATTCGATAGCTTTGCTTTCGGCTGCTTCCCCATCAATACCGTAATTTCGTCTCGAAGGATAGCAGCAGTTTCGAAGTCGAGTTCCTTAACAGCATCTGCCATCTGCTTCTTCTTGTCGGCAATAAAGCGGCGAGGATTCTTTTTGTATAAGTCTCTGTCTATGTCGAGCAGCACACCAACCGCCTTGCCGTGTTCTGTACGTAGGTGGTCGGTAATATCGTTAATCGCTTTTTTGATAGTAATCGGTGTAATGCCGTGTTTTTTGTTGTATGCAAGCTGTATCTCACGGCGGCGCTTTGTTTCACTCATCGCTTTCTCAAGCGAGCCTGTCATCTGGTCGGCATACATAATGACGCGACCGTGTACGTTGCGGGCTGCACGACCGATAGTTTGAATAAGCGATGTTTCAGAACGTAGGAAGCCTTCTTTGTCAGCATCCAAGATGGCAACAAGCTCAACTTCTGGGAGGTCGAGGCCTTCGCGGAGAAGGTTCACGCCTACAAGCACATCGTACAAACCCTTTCTGAAATCGGTCAAAATAGTAATACGGTCCAGGGTCAGCACTTCACTGTGGATATAGGCTGCTTTAAATTTTCTGTCTTTCAAATATTCAGAAAGATCTTCGGCCATCTTTTTAGTAAGCGTTGTAACAAGTACACGACCTCCGTGTTTAATTACTTTCTCTGCTTCGTCTAAGAAATCTTGGACTTGGCCTTTCTGAGACGCTTCATCCGCACCACGCCCTCCTCGCTCGCTCGGGCCGCTATCGCTTCCACTCGCTCGGATTGCGGGTGCGGATTTCGCTCCCGTAACAGGTCTAACAATAATTTCTGGGTCTATAAGACCAGTTGGGCGAATGATTTGCTCAACAATATTCTTTCCTGATTTTTCTTTTTCGTATGCGCCAGGTGTTGCAGATGTATATATTCTCTGGCCAATGTCCCCTTCAAATTCTTCGAACTGAAGCGGACGGTTATCTATTGCAGATGGAAGGCGGAAGCCGAATTCAATCAAGTTTTCTTTGCGTGCGCGGTCGCCGGCATACATGCCGCCAATCTGCGACACCGTAACATGGCTTTCGTCGATGATAGTTAGGAAGTCTGGAGTTCCATCTGCCTTGTGTGGGAAGTAGTCAAGCAATGTATATGGCGGCTCACCTGGTTTGCGACCACCAAAATGACGAGAATAGTTTTCAATGCCTGGACACACGCCGATCTCGCGGATAAGTGCGATGTCGTGGTTCGTGCGGCGCTTCAAGCGTTCTGCCTCAAGTACTTTTCCAGAGCGCTCAAGTATTGCGAGACGTTCTTTAAGTTCGTGTTTGATATCTGCGATAGCGCGATTGCGTTCATCTTTTGGAGTAACGTAGTGCTTTGCTGGAAAGAGGAAGAGCGAAGAAAAAGCATTTTTTGAAGCGTCCCCTTGATGTCCTGCAGCTGAAAAAGATGCTTTTTCGGAGCGACTTATTGCATCAATAATCCTAACTTTAGAAATAATTTCTCCTTCAAATTCAACGCGGTACAAGATGCGTTCACCTGTCGGCATAATCTCAACACTGTTTCCAAGCGCGCGGAATTTGCCAGGCATCAAGTCTGCTGTCGTGCGTTCAAAATATATGGCGATAAGTTCGCGGATAAGATCTGCGCGATTCTTTTTCATCCCCGGCGCAAGTTCCAAGTGAACTTTGCGATATTCTTCTGGGCTCCCTAGAGAATAGATGCAGGAAACAGAGGCAACGATAATCACATCGTCGCGCGTAAGTAATGCCTGGGTAGACGCATGGCGGAGACGGTCAATTTCTTCATTGATCTGCGCTTCTTTTTCTATATATGTATCTGAATGCGGAACGTAGGCTTCTGGTTGATAGTAGTCGTAGTAAGACACAAAATAGTGGACCGCATTGTCTGGGAAAAATTCTCTGTACTCTTGTGCGAGCTGTGCAGCGAGAGTTTTGTTATGAGCGATGACAAGAGTCGGTTTGCCGATTTGCTGAATGACATTTGCAGCAGTATAGGTTTTACCCGAACCAGTCACGCCCAAAAGCGTCTGGTGTTTTTCACCTTTTTTAATGCCTTTCACCAACGCTTCAATAGCCTTAGGCTGATCGCCGGCTGGTTTGTATTCAGATTTGAGTTTGAATTTCCCCATAAAGGACTTGACAGTATAGCACAAAACGTTACATTCAGCATAGATACACGAAAGGGAGGCTCTGTATGAAAAGATCTGGGCTCGGCGTCTTTCTGATCTGCTTAGCGATAAGTCTGGGCATTGGGTTCTTCGTCGCCAAGGATCTCGAGGGGTCCTTGCACGTGACCTCGACGCTCCAATACTGGGGTGCCATCACCTTCATCTGGCTCATCGGCTGCTGTGTAGCCTTCCTGGTCTTCGCGGCTCTACTCTTCGTGATCCCAGCCCCCAAGGTCCAGCAGACCATCAACTGAACGTACCGCTCTCGAAAGAGGGCGGTTTATTTTTGAGCAAGGTCCGACCTTGTCCAGCTAAAGAAAAACTGCTCCACAAAATTATGTGAAAGCAGTTACGAAACACATTCCGGCGGCTTGTCCGTCCAGCCGAGTTTACTCCGAAGTTGGGTGAATTCCGGCTCCTCGAGCATAAACTCCACAAAAGTGATGGCATTGCCCTGCCGGTCCCGGCCTTGGTGAGTGACACCAAACACGTGCTGGACACCCAATTCCTTGTCGAGCGAATACCACTCATCTATCCGTGGAAGTACTGGCCAGCGATCTTTTTTGTAGATGACTGGGTTCATATGGTTTTCACCATCGGGAGAAGACCAGACCTTCAACCAAAATTCAATCATCTCTGCCTCCAAGCAGGTTGGTGTTCTGGCAAACAGATTACATTAGACCCCTGAGCTGTCAACGATTTGAATTAGACAAGGTCCGACCTTGTCCAACAAAAAAAAGAAAAGCCATCGACCAGGATGTGAGTGAACACATCTGATCGATGGCTTTGGTTGCGCGCGTCGCCTAGCTCTGGCAGGAGCAGGTAGCGCAGATCGCCGTGCGTGGTCTCAGCTTGAAGAACGCGAGGTGAAGGGCGCCGACGATGCCGAACACTGCGGCGTGAAAGAAGAGCCTCTCTGGCGTCCAGGACGACATGCTCACGCCGATGACGGCAGTGTAGTAGATGCCGGTAATGAACACTGCCAGCATGGCGAGACCTCGAAGACGAGAATCCGCCGGATTGCGCGGGCAGGTCAGCCAGACGCCGGCCAGGCCGATGAGCGTCGATGCCACCCAGATGCCGAAGAAGCCGTAAAGCCAAGTATCGTTGATCCGGCTTGGATTGATGTCGGTGAAGCCGACAAGCATGGCCGCATAGACGAATGCAGTGGCCAGACACCAGAACATCCCAATCATTTTCTGTCTCTGCACAATTTCCTCCTATGCTTCGGCCGCAAGATAAAGCGGTCAGATATATTTTTACTACAGAAATTTAGTCTGTCAATTACCTTTATATGTTTCTAAAAACGAATTTTTAAACTGCTCAAATTGCCCGTTCAAAATTGATTCGCGGATGTCACTGCAGAGCTTGGTGAGGAAATAGATATTGTGCATGCTGGCAAGAATAGGCCCCAATATTTCGCGTGTGCGGAAAAGGTGGTGCACATAGGCGCGGGTATGATTCTGGCACGTTGGGCACTGACACCCTTCATCTATTGGAGAGTAGTCATATTGATGCTCAGCATTTGGAATTTGAATCTTCCCGCGCTTTGTATACAAACCTCCATTTCTTCCATTGCGAGTTGGAGTAACGCAGTCGAACGTATCAACACCGTGCGCAGCGCCAAGAAGAATATCTTCAGGCTCTCCTACTCCCAAACCATGCACTGACATGCCTTCTGGAAGTTCTGTAAGCATTGCAAGAGCGGATTGCAGAGAATGGTCGCCGTATTTGCGACTGAATGAACCGCCGAGGCCAAACCCATCAAAACCCATGTTACCGATGGTTCGTGCGCTTTCGCGACGGAGGTCGTCAAACTGCCCTCCCTGCCCTATACCATAGATACCCTGCTTAGTATTTGCATCGAGGTTCTGTCGATGTGTGCTCAAAGAACGCTTTGCCCACGCGTGCGTTCTCTCCATCGCTTCTTTTTGTTCCTCATAACTATCGGTAGGTGCGGTGCACTGGTCAAAGGCAAAAAAGATATCTGCACCGAGACGGTGTTGAATCTCTACCGAGCGCTCCGGAGTAAAACGATGAAGCGAGCCGTCGAGATGTGAGGTAAAAGAAACTCCCTCGTCATCTACTATCGCAAGTTTTCCATGGCTAGTTGCAAGATCTTCATCGTATACAGCCGGCGCCGACGAAGAAAGATCTCCATCAAAAGATCCTCGGGGATCCTCGCTCCCTTCGGGAGCTTTCGCCAGACCATTTTGCTGTAAATCTTTCTTCTCTGGTGTAAATTTTGAAATCTTTTTCCCAAATCCAGTTCCAAGAGAGAATACTTGGAAGCCGCCGGAGTCTGTCATCGTTGGACCGTTCCAGTTCATAAACTTCGCAACACCTCCCCCTTTTTCAACAGCATCGAGTCCTGAAAGATAGAGGTGATACGTGTTTGCGATGAGAGTTTGAACACCGAGGGATGGAAACTTTGCTGATTCTATACCCTTTATGTCTGCCTTAGTGGCCACAGGCACAAAGGCCGGCGTCAAAATATCGCCACGGGGTGTATGCAAAACACCCGCCCTTGCGGACGAGTGCTTTGCTTCAATTGTAAGTCGAACTGGAGGCATTACTGCGCGCTTGTTCCTTCTGTTGGTGCTGTTTTTTGTGCACCGACGAGGGTTACTTCGAAGATAAGAGTTGAACCGCCTGGAATTGGTCCGTAGTCTTGCATACCATATGCAAGCATTGGTGGAATGATAAGTAAACGTTTACCGCCAACCTTCATGCCCTGCAGACCTTGGTCCCATCCTGCGATAACACGTCCTGTACCAAGAGTGAACCTAATAGGGTCTCTTCCTACAGAAGAATCGAAGACGGTTCCGTCTTGTAATTTGCCTGTGTAATGAACGCTAACGAGATCACCCGCTTCTGCGGTATCGCCAGTGCCGACGATTTCATCTTGAACTACGAGTTGTTGGTCAGACATAGATGCTGCTGAAGTTTGGCTCGCCTGCTGTCGCGCGAGCATTAAAGGATTAAGTAATGCGAAGAAAAATGCGACTACGACAAGCGAGGTGGTAACCGCGATGCCAGTTGTTAATTGTTTACGAGTCATATACCTACAGTATACCCAAAATATGAACGTTAGTAATCATCAGAGAAAAGGCGAATAAGGCAACAAGTGCCCCACTAAACAACATCTCAGACTGCTGAATTTGTATATGAACGAAAAAGGCAACTAGCACCGCAATAGTCATCATAGTTCCAATAATCCCAAGTGCCCATGGAATATATGGCTCAGACTCTACCGCAATACGAGCCAAGTTCTTACCAAAATTGTTTAAGAACGATGAAGCGGCACTTCCAACTGCAGCTGTTTGAGAACTCTCAGCTACTGCGACTGAAGGGGCTACTTGCTGGACATATAACCCAGACACGAACATCCCCTCGCCTGCCATAATTATTGCAACAAAAAATAGTAGCCAATTTTTGCGCAATATATGCGGCCTATAGGAGTTGTGGTGCGAAGGCACAAAATGCCGATGGAGATGCGTGTGAACAGACATACAAATATGTTACCACAAGTGGTATAGTGCCTCCGGACATTACATGGAGGTGTTCCATGAACAAGCGTGCCAATATCGTTCAAATTGAGTTCTTCCTGGTGAACACGCGGGCGAATTCGCTGGAATCACTGATGGCAGACACTCATTCACGTAACGCAGATGGCGCTGCCCTGAAATTTACTCTGCGCTTCTTTGATTCAATGGGTGAAGTTACCGCCATGTCACTGAGACTTCATCGGTTGGAGCGATGGAAAAAGCGTCTGGAAATCTGCGTAGCAGCCAAAACAGGCTGGCGACAAGGGGTTGCTGATTCTCTCCATCAAACGGTTTCCAGGTGGATAGAGCAGGTAAAGGAATCCTGCGTTACGTGCGCTATTGACCAACTCCATCTTGCGATTGATAGGCATGATGAGATTGCGGTCGAGCAGCCCGACCGCTCCTTCCGACCTCTTCGTGGAGACGAGACCTACGAGACGTTAACTTCGGTGGAAAAATCGAAAGGCGCATGGATATTTATATTCAGTCCAAACAACTTGACTGGCAACCTTAATGAATCTGTAAGTTACGTAATGTGATAAACAGCCCAACTCTCCCGGGCTGTTTTTTCTTTGCTATACTTTTTATTGATGAAACGGTTTCTCTTTGGAACATTTTTATTCCTAACTCCTACACTTGTATTCGCTGCAGGGTTTGCGAAGCAAAGTATTTTCCTTTCCTCCACCGCACCAGTGGAAGGCCAGACGGTTTTGATTTATGCATCTGTGTCAAACCCAGCAACTACCGTCTTTAATGGGACTCTTCTTATCAAAGATGAGGCGTCAGAAATTGGTAGCGTTCCTGTATCATTAAAAGCTGGAGGGGCAGACAATGTATCTGTTTCTTGGAAACCAAATGCTGGCACACACACCATTGTTGCAGTCTTGAAAGACGCAGGAGGCTCTACGCTCGAAGAAAATAAAGAAACTTTTACTATTGCAGCAACTTCAGTTACTTTTTCCACAACTCAAAGTGATGACGTACAGCCTTCAACTGCCATCCAAGAATCTATTACCAATGTTTCCCCAGTGGTCGCAGAATACACGTCTCCAGTATTGAAGACGATCGATTCTGGTCGCACATTTGCGGCAAAGAAACTAAACTCTGCGCTCGACTGGTCAAAGTCACAGATAGCGACATCATCCAAGGCAGCTGCAAACATGAGCGATACGGAGGAGAAGAAAAGTTCTCTTATGCAAACAGCATGGAGAATACTCGCAACCGTTGCGCTTTACGTAGTAACAATACTTCTCTATATAGTCACAAACGTTGGAGTCTTCTACCCTATTCTTGCGATAGGGTTTCTCTACACTCTGTGGAGACTATGGCGTAAATATCGCCGAGGCTACTAACTATTTAGTTATCTTCCCCTCCTTCGCTAAAGCTACGGACGGGCACGGCAATGCCATACCGCAAGGACAAACAACAGGAGGCTTGTTGCAGCTGAGATGCCGCAGTACAGGCAAAGTGCGCCGATCACAAAGAACTGGAAGAGTTCAAAGCCAATTGAGAATAGAAGGCCTATAGCTGTGTAGGTGAGCATTCCAAAACGAAGACCTTTTGATTCTGGATCTATAGCGAGCAATACTGCGAGAGCGAGCATATAGACGTAGTAGACAAGACCAATGTATGAAAGTGGTACGCCAAGTAACGACGAATATTGACTGTTGAGAACTATTTCACAACCGCCCACTGCACAGGTCGGGATAAGGCCAAGGAAGTGATAGTACGCAAGATATAGCGTGTCACCAATGCCGATAAACGACGCAGCTATGAGCCAATATGGTGTGAGTTTCATTATTTAAATTCTACACTGTCCAGAAGCTCCTGGAAATCATGGCGCATTGGGTCATTTTGATCCATCCACGACACGGCAAATAAGAATATTTTTCCATCATGTTCTACAGCAACAGCATCTGACTCATATAATCCACTGAAACGGTACGCCACTCCATCTTCCCCATCTATATTTTTTGGAGTAAATGTTTTGTCAGGAGAGAGGTTGAAATTAGAGATTGTTGCGTTGCGTACCCACTGCTCAAGATCAGGGCTGCCTGAAACTGGAATCTCTATAACAGAAATTGCAGTTGGGCCCTCGCTCATATCAGGCACAGTTGTAGATGCGTTAATGAGTGTCAGTACATGGATTTCTGCACTCGCATATGAGTCGTGACGTACGGTAAGGGTGTAGGTTTTTGGATACAGGAACTCCAGTCCGACTTCTTGTGACGTATACGTCAGAGAATCTTTTTTATCTGGTGTTTGTAAAAAAGCAAACATCAATCCAAAAATAAGAAACCCTACCCAGATGAAGACGATGCCCGAGGCAATGCCGAGATAGATCCGTGATTTTAGTTTGGTTGGTTTCATTTCAGTAAGTCTTTAAATTTCTGTTGCACTTTTTCAACCTTAGGGTCGATAACAAGCTGGCAATACCCTGCTGATTTATTGCGCTCGTAATAATTTTTGTGATAATCCTCGGCTATATAAAAAGTGTCGAGTGGGCGGACCTGGGTAACTATAGGTTGAACGTGTCCCGCTTTGTTGATGACATCTATATAGTGCTGAGCTTTTTCCTGTTGCCGAGGGGTTGTATAAAAAATTGCAGAATTGTATTGCGTACCAATGTCATTATCCTGTCGGTCTATTGTCGTTGCGTCATGCGTTGCAAAAAACACGCGCAGCAATTCTTCAAACGCAATCTCGTCTGGATTGTATACAATTTTAATAACTTCTATGTGTCCGGTTTTTCCACCGGACACCTGTTCGTATGTTGGGTTGGCAACAGTACCACCGGCATACCCTGGCTCGACCGACTTCACTCCTTTGAGCATTTGAAAGACGGCCTCAGTGCACCAAAAACATCCGCCTCCAAACACTATTGTTTCAGTATCCACATCTTGCATTTTACACCAAATATCTTATTATCGTTTTTCTGGAAGCCGTTTCGTCGTACTTTCACGTACTATGACGGACGGATGGACATGCGGACCTTGTAAGGCACCTCCCAGACCTACTACGTTGTTTGCGAACTGCACGTTCGAAACGGCTTCCAGAACTTATCGCGGCCGCGACTCTTTGAGTCCGGCCGTTTTTCTTTTTATTTTAAATATTTCTTCCCTTTAAGTTTCTCAGGCAAATAGCTTTCTTTATCGTAAAGTTTATAGCCTTTGTGGTAATCCATATCTTTCATAAGCTTAGTCGGAGCGTTTCTGATTTTGAGCGGCACAGGCAGGTTGCCATGCTTTTTTACATCAGCAAGAGCTTCAAAGTACGCATCGTAGCTTTTACGGCTCTTTTTAGATTCAGCCAGATACGCAACGCCGTGCGCCAAATTTATCTGAGCTTCGGGGTACCCTATTTTTTGGCAGGCTTCAAAAACAGCATTCGCAACAACAAGCGCCGTTGGTTGCGCCAGCCCAATATCTTCACTGGCAAAGATAACCATGCGTCGTGCAATAAAGAGCGGATCTTCTCCCGCATCAACCATACGCGCCAAGTAGTAGAGTGCAGCATCGCCTTGGCTTGCCCGCATAGATTTTATAAACGCCGAGATGGTGTTGTAGTGCTCTTCGCCCCTCTTGTCGTAGCGTAGATGTTTTGACTGAACAGTTTCTTTTAGTGTCTCAAGCGTAATTTTCCCATACAACTTCTGCGTGTTCTCCAATACCCCTATCGCCTGTCGTGCATCACCGGCAGCAAGCTGCACAAGCCAATCTTTCGCATCTTTAGGAACCTTGAGCTTCGTACTTTTGATGATTTTTTCCATATCATCCTCTCCGTGTTCGTTCAGTACAAACACGCGGCAGCGGGACAAGAGCGCAGGAATAACTTCAAACGAGGGATTCTCTGTTGTCGCACCGATGAATGTAATGTCGCCACGCTCTACAAAGGGCAAAAGAAAATCCTGTTGCGCTTTATTGAAGCGATGGATTTCATCAATAAACAGAATCTTTGGCTTTCCAGAAAAATTTATCTTGCCAGATTCAAGCACGCGCTTAATATCTTCCTTGCCGGAATCAACTGCAGAGAGTTCGAAAAACTCTGCATCAAGTGCGTTCGCGTAGATGCGCGCAAGTGTTGTTTTGCCGCTGCCTGGCGGCCCCCACAAAATAAAAGAGAAAAGATGCTTGCCTTCAATCGCTTCACGAAGTGGTTTTCCTTTACCAACCAAGTGTTCTTGGCCAAAGAAATCATCCAGGTTCTGGGGTCGTATTCTTGACGCCAAGGGCTCTTGCTGCATGTAGCTAGTATACATTTTGGGCTATAAAAACCCATTGTGATATAATTTCAAACATGAAAAAATTCCTTATCGGCGGCATCATAGTGGTTCTCTTGGGAGGGTATGCACTGTGGGCAGCATCACGTACATCACAGCCAACAACTGTTACGGGTAACCAGACCGGGTCAGTCTCAGCAACAACTACTCCTGGTACAGGTGTAGGCATCGGCGACACGTCAAAACCTGGCGATGTTACTCCTGCCCAGTACAAAGATGGCGCATATACTGGCAAGGTTGGCTCTGCGGCACCGTATGGCAACGTACAGGTACAAGTAACCGTCGCAAGCGGCAAAATTACAAAGATCGATTTATTGCAAAAACCTCAAGGCCCAGGCGAAACAAATGAGATTGCAGCCCGCTCATTCCCTATCCTTGTGCAAGAAGCTATCACAACACAAAACTCGCACGTAAACATCGTTTCAGGTGCGACTCAAAATGTAGAAGGCTTCAACACCTCACTCTCTTCAGCGCTCCAGCAAGCACAGATCTAGCCCAATGAAAGAAACTCGATTGATCATGGGAATGCCCATCACAGTCGAGGTAGCGGAGCAAAAAAGCCCCGAAGCTTTTTGCGCAGATGCGATGGAAGAGGTGTTTTCGTATTTTGTTTCAGTAGATGAGCGATTTAGTACTTATAAGGAAACTAGTGAGATTTCAAAAATTAATCAAAGCCTCCACGAACAAGCTTCTTTCACAAAAGTCCTCGGGGGTCCTCGGTTTCCTTCGGAAACCTTGCGCCAGACTTTTGCTCAAGAACTTGTTCGCTTTGGTCTTAGCGAAGATATGCTAGAAGTTCTGGCTTTGGCAGAAAAAACTAAGAAAGAGACAGCTGGCTACTTTGATATTCACCTGCCTGCCCAGGCAGGAAAACCCGATGGCGGCATTGACCCATCAGGCATTGTAAAAGGCTGGGCAATTAAAAATGCTGCAGAACTTTTGAAAGAAAGAGGTGTAGAAAATTTTTACATAGAAGCGGGCGGTGATATCCAAACCAGCGGCATGAATGCAGAAGGAAATGAATGGAACGTGGGCATCCGCAACCCCTTCAACAAAAACGAAATAGTCAAAGTCATATACCCACGCGGGCGCGGGGTTGCTACATCTGGCAGCTACGAACGCGGGAATCATATCTACAACCCTCTCGCCCCAGAAGAATCTTTACGCGAAGTTGTGAGCATCACTGTCATAGGCCCAGACGTACTTGAAGCAGACAGGTTCGCAACCGCTGCATTTGCTATGGGGCAGAAAGGCGTTGAGTTCATTGAAACTTTGGGTGGTTTCGAGGCATACTCAATAGACAAGAACGGTATAGCGACTATGACTAGTAAGTTCCTGGAATTAACACAATGAACATAAACATTCCCTTTGTGGATGCATTTTTGAACCGCATTACGATGTACCGCCTTGTGCTGTGGCATCTTTTGTTTTTGATTGTCGTTGCTTTTGTATTGAGCTTCTTCAGTCTTTTCTCATTTACTCCATGGGCACTGCTCTTCTCATTCTTTCTTATCATCGCTGCGTGCTGGGTAACCAATGAAGCGATCGCCTGGGTCTTTAAGGTTACACCAAACACTGAGTCGGTATATATTACGGCGTTTATTTTGACACTTATTTTAAACCCTGTTGCGTTTAGTAACTTCACCGGTGCACTGATGCTCGTTATTGCTAGCGTCGTAGCTATAGCTTCAAAATATGTACTCACGATTGATAAGAAGCATGTGTTCAACCCTGCAGCTATCGGAGTTGCAGTAACTGGCGTGGTATTTGGAACCTACGCAAGCTGGTGGGTAGGCGGCACGCTTTCCCTTCTTCCTTTTGTGTTTATCGGAGGCTTGCTTGTAGTACGAAAGGTGCAGCGCTTTGACCAGCTCTGGGTTTTCTCTGCAGTCGCGCTTGCTGGCGTGGCTATACATTTCTTGCCCCACAACCCCTTCAACTCTATCTGGCAAACAATTCTCCATTCTTCTCTTCTGTTCTTCGTAAGTATTATGCTGACGGAGCCCCTCACCTCTCCGATAACACGCATGCACCGCTTTATCTATGCTGGCATAGTCGCACTATTCTTTATACCGGAGGTTCATATAATGTCGTTCTATTTCTCTCCCGAAACTGCACTTCTCGTTGGCAACGTCTACGCCTATGTAGTTAGTCCAAAGGTTCGTCGAGTACTTACACTTAAAGAACGCAGCCAGATTGCTGAAGGCGTATATAATTTTGCGTTTACCGCAAACAAACCATTTTCATTTAAGCCGGGGCAGTACTTGGAATGGACATTGGGCCATACAAAACCGGACCAGCGCGGTAATAGACGCTACTTCACTATCGCCTCTTCTCCTACAGAAAAAGAAATCCATCTTGGTATAAAAACCTACGAACCTTCGAGTACGTTTAAGAAGGCTCTCCTTGCGCTTGAACCAGGCGACACTCTTTCAGTTGGACAGCTATCAGGCGAATTTATCTTGCCAAGAGATCCGGGCAGAAAAATTGCATTTATTGCCGGCGGTATCGGCATTACCCCATTCCGTTCGATGATTCAATATTTGGTAGATACTAACCAGAAACGCGACACTGTGTTGCTATATTCAACCAAAAAAGAAAATGAGTTGGCGTATAAAGAAGTCTTTACTGAAGCAGAAGAAAAAATTGGCCTCAAAACATACTACGACAATAGAATAACGACAGAGGAACTCATTCGCGAAGTCCCTGACTACAAAGACCGCGTCTTCTATATCTCAGGACCCCGATCAATGGTCGTAGCATTCGAAAAGACACTCAAAGAACTCGGTGTTCATCGCCGCAATATCAAAATCGACTTCTTCCCTGGCTTTGCCTAAACATTTTTTGACTTTTTGAGTTTCGTATTGTATTTTTCTTCCTAGATCGCAACTCGAAAGGATCGCCGGTGAGAACCATTTTATCTCTGTGCGCTGTCCTATGGAGCCTGTCGCCCGCAGTAGCGCAAGCTCAAAGATTTCCTCAGCCTGAAACCACCATGGAACTGTCTAGGGATTGGATCTTCCGCTCAAGTTCAAGCAAGACCATCCTTAACTGCACGGTCTTGGCAGGAGGTACTCTAAAGGTGCTGGGGCGCGACAACGAGTACGTATACGTTCTCTATACTCCCCCACAAGGGCCACCTAGTCCGAACTGCAGCGAACTTCGGATCCTTTGGGATGATATCGACTATCTCAAAGAGGCCGAACTTGAAAACCGGAAGTTGCGAAAACTTCTGGAAGGAACCTCCAAATAGCCGCCGACAAGGTGGCCTTTTTTATTATCATTCCGTCGTGAACTCCAAATGCCAACGGGGCTTTAATTATTTTTGCAAAATTTATAGCGTCTGACATTTTCATCCGTGGCCTAATTTAGTGATCTTCATATTGCCAGTATAACAAAAAGGTTTTATAGTGCCCGTGTCCTTTGTACCAACCCGGAGAGTTCGATGAACTACCGAAAAGAGCTTGTGAGGCGAGGAATACCCGACCCTGAAGCTGGAGGTCGGCGAGTGCTGGGCTGGGTACTGATTGGCGCGATTGTGATGGCCGCAGTCCTGATCATCTACCCGCCGCGGTCAACCCGATGCTTCAACAGCATCGATGCGTTTTTGAAGGAATATCCGAACAGCAAACAGTGGTTCCAGAACGGGTTACGGACCGGCTGTCCGGACGAGGAGGTCTCCATAACCTTCCGTCGCTGGGGTTAATCTCAGCACCGAAACGTTGCCTACATCGAAAGATGTAGGTTTTCTTTTTATTTTCCCTTCGGAAGATCCAAGTGCGCCAAAGCGTCGCTGAAGGTAGAGCCGACTTTTTTGCCAGGGTTAAAGATGTTGTGTGGGTCAAAAATTTTCTTTACTTCCAAAAATAGGGCGTACATGTCGGCGCCGAACATCTTTTTAACGTACGGGGTACGGATAAAACCATCGTTGTGTTCCCCACTAATGGAGCCGTGATATTCGAGTACCAAGTCATACACTTTATGTGACAGTTCATCGATTATGCGCGCCGTGTCAGTGCGGGTTGGGTCAACAAGCGGAATGATATGAAAATTGCCATCGCCTACGTGGCCCGCAACAGTGTACATCATATTTTTTTCGTATGGCTTCAAAATAGCCTCGAGCTTTGGCAAAAACTCTGGAAGCGTACTGGGAGGAACTACGAAGTCATCGATAAATGGCGCCGTGCGCTTCCCACGAACTTTCTGGCGCAGCAGGTTAAAGCTCTCGCGGCGGATGGTCCAATATTTTCGCGCAGCCTTTTCGTTTTTCGCGACACGGGTACTTACTTTGGGATTGTTTTGCTTAATCTCCAATGCCAACTCCTCTGCTTTTTTAAGAGCTTCCTCTTGAGTATCCGCACGGAACTCGATCATAAGCACCAGCTTCGGAACGCCTCCTGTTAAAATCATCCCGATCTCAGGCAAGAAAGAAATACCGAGCGAAATAATTCCCGCCTTCATCTGCGTCGCAAATTCTGGGAAATATTTTACTGCCAGTTTAAACGTATTGTCATCGTAGGACTCAAAGCTATCAGGTTTTTTCTCAAGCACTTCTGGAACAATTTTTCCAAGCTCAGAAAGAGAGTCTAGGAATGCGATGGTCATTGCAGCATACGGCTTTGGGTGTACGAGTTTAAATTTTATTTTTGTCACAATACCAAGTGTTCCCTGAGAGCCAACCATAAGGCGCGCAAGGTTAAGAGAATTCTTACCATCGCCTATATCCCAGAGGGCATAGCCTGATGAATTTTTCTCAACAGTTGGCTTATTTTTGTCTATAACATCCCAGTGGTCTCGCACTATGCGGGCAACACCGCGATATACGTCTCCTTCAAGCCCTGGTTCGCGTAATTTGAGCTGTAGAGGGTCGCCGCTGAGGTTTTTGAGCGTATGTACTTGTCCGTCTGCAAGCACCACATCAAGCTCTTCTACATACCGAGCAGTCTTTCCATACTTAAGATTCTTCTCCCCGCCTGAGTTATTCGCGACCATTCCACCAACCGTGTTGATCTGTCGTGACGCAGTATAGCTTGGAAGTTCTAGATTCTTTTCTTGTGTCTTTTTATCAAAATCGCGGAAATACATTCCCGGTTCAACGACAGCATATCCACCATCTGGTGAGTCATGGAGTTCAAGCAGCTTGTCGAAGTGTGTCGTCATATCGACAATGATCGATGTATTGAGCGGCCCGCCCGACATATCAGTTCCTGCTGAGCGCGCAGTAATAGAAACCGTGCTGTCTGGGCTTATTTCTTTTTGGTGCACCGCATAGCGAACCGCAATGCCCAGATCTGTCGCATCTTTTGCTTTAAATACAGCACCAGGTTTTACAACAAAAAGGCTCGCGTCGCGAGAATACTTTTCAAGCGTCTGCGGAGAGTCTTCAACCTCACCACGCACAAGTTTCCGCAGGTCATCTCCAAGGGACATAAACCCTATTATACAGCTGTTATTTCAACACGTTCCAAATATTTGGATCTTCTGAGCCGTCGAACTTGAAGACGGAGACGCCGCGGACGCCGAGTTTCTTTGCGAGGGCAACTTTGTCAGCAATAGCTTTTGAGTCGCTCCACCACACGATGTTAAACGGAGGTTGGAGAGAGGTTGCAAGCGCGCTTTGGGTATATACGTCTGTTGGAGGCAACACTGTATTGCCCCCCGCAGCTACACTGCCAGGAACACTCGCCTGGTCTGAAAGCGACTGAGTCTGTGCTGTCGATTTATACATAAACGAGAGCTCGTTTGCGCTGTTGCGCGATGGTGTTACACCAAGGAGCGACGCAAGTTGCGTTGCATAGTTTTGGTTAAAGGCCCATTGAAGTTTGTATTGGTATCCGGAGCCAGATGATGTGACCTTATATTCGTAGCCATAGGTTGGCACACCAATAAGAATTTTCTTTCTATCTATAGATTGTGCTGCAAGGCTGACGATAGTCTCTACCCATGTTGGGTCAGCAACTGGAACGTATGGTTGGGCGCGTGATCCGTTCAAAAGTGTATCAATTGACCCTTGGTCATACGCCATGATCTGTACGCGGTCACAATATTTGTTTATAGCAGCATAGTCGTTAGCATACTCAGTTGAACCAGCGGGTGGCGTAGCGCCAATACCATAGCGATGCTCAAGCGGCATACGCGCCTCGATAGAGCAATATACCCATTTGTTACCCATGCGCTGATACAGACCTTTCAAGAACGTTGAGAAGTAATCCTTTGTTTCCGCTTTTTTTGCCTCAAAGTCGATATCTATACCGTCAAAGCCCTGCGCTTTTACAAGCGCGGCAATCTGGTCCTCCATGGCAACACGCTTCTTTGCGTCGCTAAGAACTGCGTGTTCAGCATCGCCATCTCCCCACATAACTGTTGGGATAACACGTACACCCTTTGCTTTTGCAGCTTTGATAAATGAAGTCCACGGCTCAGCATTAATATCTCCTGCGTCGGTCACAAGGCCACTACTGGTGACCGTGTATTGAAACGGGCTTATGTGCGCAAGTTGAGAAAGATGCGGCAAAACATCTGCAGTGCCCTTCGTTGCGTGCCAGTATGGAATCCACCCGCCAAATTCAAGCGGCTTAGTATTAGCCGCGGAAGCAGCTGTACTGAGATCTGTATTTAAAATACGCAGCGCTGCTTGAGTCTTAGGGCCCACAACACCATAGCTAGATCCTGAACAGGTAATCTTGTTCTGACACTGGAATTTCTTAACTGCAGTAAGAGTTGCTGGACCGAATGTGCCAACATTGTTGCCCGCAGCAAGGAAGTTTTGTGAGATAAGAATATTCTGGAGATTCGTAATATCATCTCCCGACATTCCTATAGACATCGTACGCGCCAATGCACTACTTGGAACAAGAACCAGCATAAAAGCTGCGATTAGTATCGCGCGTTTGAACATCATAATTTTATTATAGCATCCGCCAGTTGGCGGGATTATCTACGAGCCTTCGTACGATCCATTTCCGTCAGCCCTTGTTTACGTAGACGTACAGAGAGCGGAGTTATTTCAAGATATTCATCTTCAACCATAACTTCCAATCCGCGTTCAATAGTTATCTCGTACGGTGGAACCAAGTTCATCGCCTCGTCAGTACCTGAAGCTCTCATGTTTGTGAGTTGCTTGCCCTTGGTTGGGTTTACTGTCATTTCTTCGCCCTTTGATGTGTTGCCGATAACCATGCCCTCATATACTTCAGTAGCTGGTTTGATATAGAGTGTTCCGCGATCCTGCAAGTTCCAGAGCGAGAAGCCGAGCGTCTTGCCTGATGCCATAGAGATCATAGAACCTACCGCGCGTTTTACGATTTCGCCGGCGTATGGGCGGAATTCTACGAAACGTGATGAAAGAATGCCTTCGCCTTTGGTATCCAAGACGAATTGGCTGCGGTAGCCAAGGAGGCCGCGTGTAGGGCCTTCAAATGTAAGGCGGACTCCATCGCCCTCGCCCATCTTGATATCTTTGAGAATAAATTTGCGTGTGCCCAAGCGCTCGATAATTGCGCCCTGGTATGTGCTTGGAGTGTCGATAACGACTTCTTCAAACGGCTCGTGCTTTTCCCCGTTCACTTCATGGAAGATAACTTGTGGTTGAGAGACCTGCATTTCGTACCCTTCACGGCGCATGTTTTCCAAAAGAATCGCAATGTGCAATTCGCCGCGACCAGACACTTTAAATACATCGCCGCCGCCTTGTGCGCCGCCCGCTTCATTGCCGAAATCAACTTTAAGGCCCACGTTTACTTCAAGTTCGCGTTCAAGGCGTTCACGGATCTGGCGAGTTGTAACGAACTTGCCTTCGCGACCTGCGAACGGCGAGTTGTTAACCAAGAAGTTAAGGGTGATCGTAGGCTCATCGACTGCGATTGCTGGCAACGGTTCAGCATCTACTGAGTCGCAGATAGTTTCTCCGATGAAAATGTCTGTAAGGCCTGCAATAAGGACGATGTCCCCTGCCTGCGCTTCTGTTGCTTCGACTTTCTGCAAGCCTTTGAAGCTAAACATCCTGATAACCTTGCCGGTACGAACTTCGCCGGTTGGCTTTTTGATAGTTACAGACTGACCTGTTTTAATTTTGCCTTCGTAGATGCGGGCAACTGCCAAGCGGCCAAGGAAGTTGTCGTAGCCGAGGTTGAAAGGCTGCGCGCGGAGAGGCTTGTCTTCCAAACCCTTACCTGCTGCAGGAACTTTCTCCAAGATCATATCCAAAAGCGGAGTAAGGTCTGTTGATTCGTCAGTGAGTTTGCGCTTTGCGATGCCCTGGCGGCCAATGGCATACATAACTGGGAAGTCAGATTGTTCATCTGTAGCACCGAGTTCCAAGAAAAGTTCAAGCACTTGTTCTTCTGCACGTGCAGGGTCTGCAGCTGGCTTGTCGATCTTGTTAATAACAACGATAGGCTTGAGGCCAAGCTCAAGAGACTTCTTCAATACAAAGCGGGTCTGGGGCATTGGGCCTTCCTGTGCGTCAACAACAAGAAGCACAGAGTCGATAGAGCGGAGCACGCGCTCAACTTCAGAACCGAAGTCTGCGTGGCCCGGAGTGTCTACGATATTGATCTTTACGTCTTTATAGAAAATTGCCGCAGGCTTCGAGTAGATGGTGATACCGCGTTCGCGCTCGAGGTCGTTTGAGTCCATTGAAACGCCTTCTTCTGCAGCGCCAGTCTGGCGCATCAAAGCGTCGGTCAAGGTAGTCTTGCCGTGGTCCACGTGAGCGATAATTGCAATATTTCTTATTTCCATAGTTTTAAACAAAAATGCGGGCGATTCCCGCGATTACCCTCATACAATACCAGAAAAATTGATTTTTACAACATCTGTTTGACCTGCTCGCCTATCATCTTTTCAATGCGGCCTTCGAACATGCGAAGCATGAGGGGAAGCTTTGCATCGACTATAAATTCTTTCTCATCCACCACGAGAGTGCCTGAAATATGCTGGCCTTGGCCAGTAAATGCGAAAGTGAGTTTGTTGCCCTCCCACTCCTCTTTTTCAATAGTGAGTTGGTCTTTAACCTGAGGGTTTACCTTAACCTGTTCGAGTGCAGATTTTACACGGTCTATTCCTTGCTGTGTTCCGAATTTATTTGGTACTTGGATATGCATTACTAGAGTATATAAAGTCAGGGGCGAACGTGCTAGCATGCGTTCATGAAAAACCCTGGGGAGCAGATATGGGACGTGTGCGTTATAGGAGGCGGCCCTGCCGGCATGATGGCGGCTATTAGCGCGGCCGAACTTGGCGCCGAAGTCATCCTTATTGAAAAGAACGCTACGCTTGGCAAAAAACTCCTTATAACCGGTGGCGGACGCTGCAATGTCTGCAACGCACAGGAAGATGTACGAAAACTGCTTTCAAAATTTAAAGGCAGCGATAAATTTCTTTTTTCAGCATTTTCTCAGTGGGCTACGAAAGAAACGTTGGACTTTTTCCATTCGCACGGCATGGAAACAAAAGAAGAAGCACTGATGCGTGTATTTCCAGCAAGTAATACAGCGCAGTCAGTATGGGATGTATTGGTATCAGACCTTAAAAAATATTCTGTAACAGTACTTTCAAACTCCCCCGTCGTACATATGGAGAAAGAAGGAGAAGAGATTATCTCTGTAACACTGAAAACCCCCACAAAAGGAGCTCGCGGGGCAGGTAAAGAAATTCGGGCAAAAAAATTTATTTTGGCAACAGGCGGCAAATCACGCCCAGAAACAGGTTCAACTGGTGATGGGTATGAGTGGTTAAAAGAAATTGGCCACAACGTTACTGGAACAAACGCTGCACTAGTGCCCGTAGAAGTTAAAGATTCGTGGGTAAGGAAACTTGCAGGTGTGAGTGTGCCGGAAGTAAAAATCAGCATCTTTCAAAACGATGTAAAGCAAGATTCTAAAATTGGGAAACTACTCTTTACTCATGTCGGCGTAAGCGGCCCCACTATTTTAAATATGAGCCGTGATATTGGAGAGCTTTTGAAATATGGAGAAGTGGTGCTTGAAATAGATTTCTGCCCAACCCTCGCCTACGATGCGCTCAATACGAAGCTCCAAAAAATATTTGCTGCGAACGACAAGAAGAAACTTAAAAATAGTTTGGCTGATGTACTTCCTTCAGCGGCTGTTCCAATACTTTTAGCTGAAGTAGATATTGATGGCGAGACGCCATGCAACAGCGTTACACGCGAGGTACGCCTTTTGCTTATGAAAGTACTTAAACACGCTTCTATGGAAGTAACCAAACTACAGGGTATGGAAAAAGCGGTCATTACCTCCGGCGGTGTCGTTCTTGAAGAAGTAGATTTTAAAACAATGCAGTCGCGCCTTTTCCCTAACCTCTATCTCATTGGAGATATATTAAATGTAGACAGGCCGTCCGGCGGCTACAGCTTGCAGCTGTGCTGGACGACAGGACACGTCGCCGGCACACACGCAGCAAAATACTTATGAAAAGAAAAACCGCCAATCTCGAAAGATGGCGGCGAAGAATGAGGTGAGGAACTTGGTTTAGGCTTAGAAGATTTAACGCTCCCGAGACGCTGACCGAGAGGTCAGTTCTCTGGCGGAACTTGGCTGCACCTAACGGCTTAACCTATGTCTCCCATATTCTCCATGAGCTGTTACCACTCATAGATACTCGAATCCAACCGCGACCCTTTTCATACGGGGCTGTAACCCTCTGTGGCGCTACTTCTCAGAAGCTTTTTATAAGGTCTTTGGTGGCCTTGGCCCACTCCAGCCGATTTCTCAACCGGAATCTCGTTTGATTTCTTCCTCGTTCCTCTGAGTGGAGTCTACACCTAGAAAATACTGGTTGCAAGACGTTCATGCAGCCCACTCTTAATCGACCTTAAATAGTCGTTGATATTTTTTATCTTTTCCTTTGCGCCATGCGGCAAGCAGATACCCTGACATAAAACTCATAACAAAGCCTGCTCCGCCAAAACCAGCCGAAAGAAAAATTGGTTTGCCGGGCACTTTCCCAATGTACGGCACGCTACGTTTTGTAGGAAAAAAGATTCCACTCCAACCACCTTCGTGTTTGTGCGATGCGTCGATCCCAAGCACAGTGCGAGAAAATGTATGCAAACTGGTGTGATATTTTTCTTCTGTGTTTTTATTTTTTTGATACTGTGCCTCCTGTATATCTTCGCCTCCTACCCACAAGCGGTTCCCGCCGAAGCTCCGTATGTAGTGGTACGGGCGCTCAATGTCCGAAGACACCGACGAGCGAAACAGCTTCTTCATGTTGTTCTTTTTATAGGAAAGTACAAACGTACGGATACGGCCAACATGTTTTGCATACTGAGGCAACAAGTCGAGACCACCTGTGGCAACAATAACTTCTTTGCACGATATAACGTTTCCATTTTCCAAATGCACCTGCGCAACTGTTTTTTGGGTAGCGATTTTTGAAACAGGCGCATTGTATGTGATGCTGCCACCATGTTTTTGTATTCCACGTTTTAATGCCTTCAACAGTGCCTGGTTGTTTGACTGGCCTTCATCTACAATGGTCAGGGCAGAATAAAAGTTTGGGTGGAGTGCGCGTGCATCTTCAGTAAACGTAACGTTAGCGCCAATTTTTTTATACAATTCATATTTCTTCCTGAGTATCTCTCTCCCGCGCTCGTGTGTGCTCACAATATGTCCAGGCAGACGACGCGTCTCAAAATGAACCTCCCCTTTTCTATGTGCAAACGCCTCAAGATGCTTGAACCCCTCTTCTGAAAGATTCCATATATCGCGTGCACCTGCGAGGCCAAACTTTTTCAGCACATACTCCCAATCTATATCTGCATCGTGATTCATCTCTGCTGTGGAAGCGAAGCTCGCGCTTTCTGTACCGGCACCCTTTTCAAACACTGCGACAGAGTATCCGTCTAACAATAGATGGTACGCCGCAGACAACCCGGCAATACCGGCCCCTATCACAACCATGTCGTATATCTTTGTATCCTGATCCATTTTCATGGAGCTTTTATTTATCCAAATCTAGAACTTCGTCCATACGAATTTTCTCTACGAATTCTGGGACGTGTGAGACAAGAACCATCGCACCTTCATATTTATTGAGAGCTTCAGCAATAACAGGAATATGGCGGAAGTTTATATGGTTGGTTGGTTCGTCGAGAATAAGAAGGCCTGGGCGGAGCAACATCAAGCGCGCAAAGGCAACGAGACCCTTCTGCCCCTCTGAGAGATTTCCAATCTTTGCATAGACAAGGTCGCCAGTGATCAAGAAGCGTGCAGCCATGCGGCGCAGATCTTCCTCAATAAGTTTTTCCATTACCGCACCAAGCTCTTGGTAGACGGTTTTATCAAAATCCAAGTTCGAGAAGTCTTGGCGGTAATACCCCACACGAGTGCCTTCCAAAATAGTTGTTCCCTCTGCTGTACCGTTAACAATACTTTCAAGGAGAGTCGTTTTACCGATGCCGTTAGGGCCTCTCAAAAGGAGGTGCTGATTTCTCTTAAGTTTTATTTCTGCCTTACGCTTTGTCTCCTTACCATTCTTTATTGTTTTAAAGCTGGTGATAGTAAGAATGTCGCCGATCAAATCTGGCTGTGATGGAATGACAAAGGGAGCAATGGTGCGGTCTTCTTTGCGCACATCAACAATCTCCTCTTCAAGCTCTTCTGCTTTTTCGCGCATGCGCTTTGCCACCATACGCATCTGGCCTCCCTTGTTCGCAAAGAAGTTAGCTTTGTCTTTATTTTCTTGAATCTGCTTTGCGAGGAGTGCATTTGCGCGGTTTTCTTTTTCAATACGTATTGTGATTTCCTTCACCACGTCAAAATAGTTACCGACATACTGCTCTACCTTGTGTGTATGTACGTCCAAGTACAGAACTCCTTGTGTAAACGAGTTTAGGAATTCTGCATCGTGAGAAATGACGATAACTGTCTTCTTATATTCCTGGAGGAATTTCTTGAGGTGGTCGATACCCGCCTTGTCGAGATTGTTTGTAGGCTCGTCCAAAAGCAAAAGGTCCGGGTCTTGTATAAGCGCAGAGGCAAGGAGAAGACGCGCCTGCTGTCCACCAGAAAATGACTTAATGATACGGTCATGGTCTGGGATGCTCAGATTTACTGCATCAAGCACCTTGTCGATGCGTGGGTCGATATCGTACTTCTTTTCTGTAAACATCTTCTGGAAAAAATCACGGATGGTGAGTTCTAGGTCAGGACGAGGAATAACTTGGCGAGCTGTTGCTACGCTCATTCCCTCTTCGACAATAATCTCTCCTTCGGCTGTATCTGATGAATCCAAATCAAGTTCGCCTGTAAGCAACTTAAACAAGGTGCTCTTACCTGCACCGTTCTGCCCCATGAGGGTAATCTTCCCACCACGGCGCACATTGAAGCTCACCTCATCAAGGATTTTCTTTTTTGGTCCGAAGTCGAAAGACACCTCTTCGAACCGAACTATAGTATCGCCCTTAGCCATCGCTCTAAGGTAGCGTATTTTTACTTATTTTGAAAGCTTTTTCTTCACTACCTTCTTTATCGGTTTTGCCTCATCAGCCAAACGCCACATATACCACGAAGCAATTGATGCATGTTCGCGCCAGTCTTTTGCCAGCTTTTCCATCTGTGCAGGGCTTGGGAGTTTTTTGAGACCGTAAAAGATCTGAAATCCTTTTTGAACACCTAAGTCCCCTGTTGGAAGCACGTCCAAGCGCTCAAGTGTGAACATTAAAAACATATGCGCAGTCCAAACACCAATTCCCTTTACTGCTGTTACGTGCGCAATAACCTCCTCGTTGGTCATCTTCTTAAACTTCTTATGCTGCACAGTGCCATCTACAAACTTTTCAGCCAAGTCTTTTATATATGAAGATTTTTGAGACGAGAGTCCTGCCTCACGCAATTTCTGCAAAGGCATTGCAAGCACATCTTCAGGCGTAGGAAATCTCTTATTAGGAAAGAGTTCAGTGAAACGTTTAAAAATAGTTGCAGCAGCTTTTCCAGAAACCTGCTGGTACACGATAGAGCGGACAAGTGCTTCAAAGGGCTTGGCTTCACGGCCAAGTTTTGCTTCGCCGTGTTTTTTGATCAGCGCAGCAAAGCGCTTATCTTTTTTGAGAACCTTTAGGGACGCTTCGTATGCCATTGGTAGAGCGTAATAGCTGCCGCTGCTGCAACGTTGAGAGATTCTGCGTGCGGTTCGATCGGAATAGAAATAACTTTATCGCAAAGCTGAGTAACTTTACCTAAGCCTTGAGCTTCGTTACCCATAATAAAGACTGCTGGTGTATCAAACACTTCTGTGTGTAGTGAGTTTTTACCCTCGCCTGCCAAACCATAGACACGATAGCCTTTCTTCTTTAGATCAGAAATAGTTTGCTGAAGGTTTGAGATAGAAACAAGTGGTACGGTAAATGCTAGCCCAGCTGATGCCTTGATAACTGCGCCGCTAATAGGTGCCTGCTTTACGCTTGGCATAAGCACTGCACCTGCACCAAAAGCTGCAGCTGAACGAATCACCGCGCCGACGTTGTGGGGATCTTGAACTTCATTGAGCAGCACGATGGGTTTTGAAGTATCCGTAGGCTGCCACTTTTCGTACGGAATCAAAATGCTTGAAAGCGAGATAAGTGCCACCGCGCCTTGATGTGGAGCGTTTCTCTCAACCCAAGACGTTGCCTTGCGTGGGTCGAGTACTTCAATAGGCACACCGCTTTGCTGCGCGAGTTTTTTCAACCCGCCGTCCTTCATGTCCTTTGCAAAATAGACGTGGCGCACTGCAAGCGGAACGTTCTTAAGCGCTTCTGTGAGCGCATGCCTACCGTATATGTAAATTTTATTTTGTTTCATTATATTGAGATTACGCTTTCGAGCTTTTCAAACCACAGTTCGTACCCGTCTGATGATGGATGAAATCCATCTATCGCTAGATATTTTTCAGGATCAGCCCGAAATGGGTCGATTGCTGGCGGTTCATACAAATTGATGTATGTAGCACCCTCCTTCGCGGCCATAGTGCCAAATGCCTCATGAAAGCGCAAGGTGAGCTTTGTATACGATGGTCGTATAGGTTCTGGGAAAATTGTTGTAGCGCCGACATCTCCCGCAGACATTAGTATTGTTTTACTGCTGTGCTCAACTGCTGTGCGTACGCTTTCTGACAACACATCAGCTGTTTTATTAGGATCGTGAAAACGTACGATGTCATTGCCTCCAACCTGAATCAAGATGACGTCGTAGTTTGCAAGTTTTGCATTTTCAAACTGTTTTTCTATGTCTGCAGCAACAGCACCCGACACTGCCCTATTTTCTACATAGCTTGCTCCCATAGAGACAGCTACCCGCCCCGCAACAGAATCTTCAGGGCGTGTAGCGCCCACACCTACACCAGTACTGTCACCCAACACAAGCAATGTTTTTGAGTAGTTATTGCTCAGCTGCGTATAGCACGTTGTCTCCCCTATGAGAGCCTGCGTAATTTGGTATTTTTGAAGAAAGACAACGCCCCAATACGTGAGCGGAGCCGCTGCGAGCATGAGGAGAAATACAATGAAAAACAGAGTTTTCACAACTATTGAGTCACCGTGACGCTTTTGATCACTACTGGTTCAAGAGGTCGGTCGCTTGAGTCTGTCTTCACTTTATTGATTACTTCTACAACGTCCATACCCTCTGTGACTTTTCCAAAGACCGTATACTTTCCATCGAGGAAATGGTTATCTATTGCATTGATAAAGAATTGGCTGCCTGCAGAATTTGGCTGGCCAGTATTTGCCATCGCTATCGTACCTGCAAGGTTACCCATATTTGCTGAGATTTCGTCAGGAATGGTGTAGCCTGGGCCGCCTGTACCCCATCGTGCCTTTTGCGAATCATCTTTTGTAAGAGGGTCACCGGCTTGGTCCATAAAACCTTCTATGACTCGGTGGAATTTTACTCCATCATAAAAACCTTCCTGGGCAAGCTTTGTGAAATTCGCTACAGTTTGAGGTGCGATTGTCGCGAAGAGCATGAGTGAAATGTCGCCCTTGTTTGTGTGTAGTGTGACAGTCATAGGTTGATCTCGTATAACGTTAGGTTCAGTAGTTGATGCAATTTTTACCGTGCTCGTTGCCTGCGCTGCAGCAGGATCCTGAACAGGAGGCGTTCCTGATAAATACCAGTACCCTCCACTAAGCGCAAGCACCGCTGCCATAAGTCCAAATCCAATTCTCCACATATGCTCCAAATTATATCGCACATATATAGTGTAGACGAGACTCCTAGACTAAATTAATAAATATGGTATTTTGTCGAAGTAACGTAGTTCCTCTAGAGGGAGAGAGCCAGTGCTGAGAATATTGTTTGTGGAAGACGATACAGGTGTCCGTGAAGCTGCGTTGCGGATGCTTACCCGGCTTGGCCACACAGTGGTGGCTGTCGATAAGGCAGAATTAGCCTTAATCGAATTGGGTCGCGGCACCTTCGACCTCATCCTCACCGACGACGACACTGGGTCGGACATGCGCGGCCGAGACGTGGTCAAGAAAATTCGTAGCGATCCGTTCTTTCGAGAAATTATGCATATCCCCATCATCATTCAGTCTGGCAACATCACTGAACAGGAGGTGTGCGCCCTGAAGGCTGTGTTCCTTCCCAAACCCTGGGGAGTGCAGCAGCTGAGAGACGCTCTCGACGCTGCTGTGCTAGAGCAGACAGGGTCGCTCTTTCGGTAGCGACAAAACAAAGGCGATCTTCGGATCGCCTTTTATTTTTACCAACTGCCTGATGAACCGCCACCACCTGATGAGCCTCCCCCGAACCCACCAAACCCTCCGCCCGAGCGGCCACCCCCACCAAATCCACCTCCTCCTATCCACCATGGAATATGAGCCCCTGTAGCTTTTGCTGCGGTGTAATATTTTGAAACAATATAATCGAGCAACAAACCGAACCCTATTAAGACCACCGTCATCAACCCTCCCCACACAAGTGCGAAACTGAATACGGCCCACACCCCCACGCCCAATACCCCACCCACAACTCCTCCCGCCCACCACGACTTACTTCGTGCCAACACGGCAGCAACCCACTGCAGTATAAAGAACACTGCGAAGAAGATAACTTCGACGGTGTTTCCAGAAAATGGGAATGAGGATTTTTGTTCAGTAGCTGTATATTCGTTTTGTGTCGCTGCTTCGATGTTATGAACTGCTTGTATCACACCTTCATCAAAAGCCCCTGCTTTGAGATTTGGAGTGAGGTCGTTATTGATGATGCTCTGTGCGACGCTGTCTGGCAGTGCGCCTTCAAGACCGTACCCAACTTCAATTCGAATTTTATGTTCTTCTACTGCAAGCAATAGGAGCACGCCATTGTCTTTATCTTTTTTTCCGATTTTCCACTCTTGAAACAGTTTCTCTGCATAATTCTCAACATAATCCCCACCCATATTTGGAACGGTGACAACGGCAATTTGGTTTGACGTAGACGCTTCAAACTGCTGAAGCTCGGTATTAAGATTCTGCACGGTCTCTGTAGAGAGGACATGTGCAAAGTCGTTTACATAACCAGTTGGATTCCCTGGTGACGAATACGCAAAAGCCGGCGTCGCATAGAACGCCGCAACAAATGCTAGCGCTATGACGAGCCGGCTTTTCATATTAGAGGTTTACCGTAGGAGGAGTTTCTGTGCCTTCCTGAGCTTTGAAGAGTTCGCGTGTATGGAAGCCAAACATTTTTGCTACGAGCGAACCTGGGACCATCTGTACACTCGCGTTGTAGCTTGCAACCATATCGTTGTAACGCATGCGCTCAACCGCAACACGATTTTCCGTACCAGCAAGCTCTGCCATCAAACCCTGCACCGTATCAATAGATTTGAGCTGAGGATAGTTTTCCATCACCACAAGCAAGCGAGCAAGCGAGCCTTCAACTTGAGACGCTGCTGCAGCCTGCGCATCTGGAGTTTTTGCACCTGCGTACTGTGTACGTGCCTGTGCGATTGCATCAAACACGGTCTTCTCTTGTGTCATTGCACCCTTAACTGAATTTACGAGGTTGGGAATAAGATCAAAGCGGCGCTGGTATTGAGACTCTACCTGTGCCCACTGCTGGTCTACAGCAATATTTGCCTTAACCAAACCATTATATTTCGCGAGTCCGTAGAGCAGAACAAGTGCGAGAACAACAATACTAATTATTGGCCACGTAAGCCATTTCTTAAATGAGTTTTCCATACTGCAATTATAGAGTCCTTTGGCCTATATTCCAAGCCCACCCAAAAACTTGCCCGCAGCAAAGGTAATCACCATCGCCACCGTACCACCCGCCAAGACACGCGCTATTGCTTTAAATTTATTTGCCCCACCTGCATAGGCGCTCAAGAAGCCAGTGACGATAAGAACAAAGAACACTGCGGCCAACATAACAGGGATACGGTAGCCAGCAGGGGCAAGCATGACAATGGCGAGGGGGATGATTGCACCCACAAAGAAGGCGCCCGCGGAAGCGACTCCTGCATGTAGAGGGTTAGCAAGTTCATGTTGATCTATTTTTAATTCTGCTTCAACATGCGCTGCAAATGCATCGTGCGCGGTTAATTCTTCTGCAACCTTAAGTGCAGTTTCCCTACTTAAACCTTTTGATTCGTAAATGTGTGCAAGTTCTTCCAGCTCTTCTTCCGGTTGGGTTTCAAGTTCCCTACGCTCCTTTTCCAAAAGCGCTCTCTCTGTATCACGCTGGGTACTGACAGATACATATTCTCCCGCCGCCATCGACAGCGCACCTGCAACAAGACCAGCTACACCTGCAGTTAAAATAAATGCTCTAGAGTCGGAAGCGCCGGCAACACCAACAATGATAGAAGAAACGGATACAACGCCGTCTTGAGCGCCAAGTACTGCCGCGCGTAGCCAATTGAGCTTACTACTCACCCCAACATTTGATTCAAAATGCAAATTGTCCATATACAATAAGTTTACTACATCTCTTCAGATTTAATTTTCTCGATAAGAGGACCTTGCGTGCAAGAGAACGTGAAGCCGTTGATGTCCACGTTGTGAGTAGTGTGATGTGGGCGCTCAATTTTTACCACAGTAGCTCCCCCACGCTCTAGATGAGCCACCATTTCGTCATACGTTATCTGCGTTCCATACACCTCAATATGGTCGTATGAGTCGATTTGGGAATTATCAGGTTTTTGATCTGAAAGTTCTATGAACCACGTCGGTCCGAGCGCTGTTTCAATTGGTTGTTTCAACTTTATATACGCAATGCGACGCCCGGAAATAATCGTTTGATGGATATATTCACCTGCCCATTCAAACATTGCCCGCATCGCTTCAAAAGACTCGTGAGACCCGCACTTATAACAGAGATGGTCTGGTGCTGTTTTTCCTACCAAACCATGGCTTTCGGCAAATGTATTGAATAGGGCAATGGAAAATTCTGCGCCTTTAAAAAACTCATCGATTGTTTTAGGATACATATATTGTGAATTATAAACTGCTTCTCATAGGTGGCATGTTAGTTGGGTTTATCGCAGGAGGAGCCAGTGTATGGGTATATACGGGTGGAACGAGCGCCGAAACATATATTCCACCCCTTCGTCTCAAGGGACAGTATGCGCTTGTGTCTCCCATCCTTGCCTGCCAAGCACCCAACTATAATTCCACCCCCGAAAACAGATCTCTTGAACAAAAACTCCAGGCTGTTATTGATTCAGACAAGAGTGCGGGTAAGGCTTCTGAGGCTTCTGTATACGCTATACAGTTCAATACAGGTATCTGGGCTGGCGTACATGAAAACGAACTGTACGCTCCTGCAAGCATGAACAAGGTTCCCTTACTCATTGCCTACTTGGAACTTGCGCACGAACAGCCATCAATTTTGCGAAAAGAAGTTTTGTATAGTGGACCACGAGCGGGTACTACTAACGATGAAGAAACAGTTGCCCTTATGGTCCCCGGAAAAACATACACGATCCAAGATCTTCTCTATCGACTTATTGTCTATTCTGACAACGACGCAAAAGATTACCTACACGACTTTATAAACCAGCAACTTGTAGATTACGTGTACAGCGATTTCGGTCTGCCTGTACCTGACGTACATGACACGGGCGATTCTCTATCTCCAAAACAATATTCGTTCTTTTTCCGCACACTATATAACTCAACATATCTAGACCCAGAGATGTCAGAGTTGGCTCTAGAATTATTGAGTAAGACAACGTTCACGCAAGGGTTGGTTGCGGGTGTCGCCACAAGCGATATGGCAACGACGACAGTAGCGCACAAATTTGGCCTTCGCGTTTTCCCTTCGCCTCAAACGGACCAGAACAATATCACGCAAGAACTAAGCGACTGCGGCATTGTATACACAAGCCCCAACCCATACTTTATCTGTGTCATGACAAAGGGTTGGAATACAGTTGACCTAGAATCAACCATTGCGGATGTGTCTCGTGCGGCATATCAATACTTCGCACAATAAAAGAAAAGCCGCCCAGGAATGCTGAGCGGCGCCGACTATTACGAACGTATTGCGTCGATGAGACCGAATGTAAGGGCTTCCTGGGCCGTCATGTCGGCCTCCTTGTCACAGGCCAACTCAATCTCATGAGCACTACGCTTTGTGCGCTTCATCATGATTTTTTCGATCTGCCTCTCGTTTGGCTCAGCAAAAAAAAGCATCTTTTCGATTTGACTTCGGTCCTTCAAGGTCTTGAGCGTGACATCCTTGTACCTTGTATGATGGATGAGAATTTTTGCATGAGGAGAGGCCTCCCGATGATCGCACGCTTGGAGTATCACCGCTGCCATAGAGCGTGCGTAATTGAGAACCACTCCGACACGTCTACGAACGCGGGCGCCGCGAATATAATCGTAGATCTCAAGTCCTACTCGCGTCTGTCCACCATCACTCTCGATCCTAAATTCAAGCGTGTCGGTATTTCCAGTTTCTTCGGCAATAGTGAGCAGCTTGCGTATGCGCACGCCCATTTCTTCGTCCACAGAACCGGAGATGATGATGATTCCTTGGCGCGCAAAGCCTTCAGGATTTTCAGGCTGCCGATTGAATCGAGTCATCTCTGCATCTTCAGGAAGAGTGCATGTAACACAGCCCTCCTTAAATGGGCAGGCCCCACCACACCATTTACGTGGGTTACCATCAAACGGACGACGGAAACCCTCGGGCTCGCCATCGTTCAATGACTTACACCTAAGCGCGTGCTCAAGCGCCCACCGCTCTCCTCTCATCAGAGCCACTGCATATTCTGGATTGAGTGCGAGAAGCGCATCGGTATCGACTACCTTTTTGGTCATAGACCACCTCACGTATGTGCTGAAATTCTAAAAGAGATACTACAATAAAAATTATAGAAGTCTAATGGCAAGACAGCGGCCCTTGAAGCCGTTAATTGGGGTTAGAAAAAGAAAAAGCGGCACTAAGGCCGCTAGAATTGTTTCGGAATTATGCCACAGCAAGTGCAGCGCACCGACAAAGGCCACACTTCGAGCGAAAATTCCTCCTCTTCAGGAGTTAGCTTCTCGCCACGGTGTATTTTGTCATGGACACGCTTAGTCTCATTAAGCTGCTCAGAAAGCTCCTGAAAGGTCATTGCCATCGCTCTCCCCTCCAATCTAATTTCTTCCTATATCTAATCACCAATTCGCAATATCTTCAATTTTTGATATTCTCTGTATGTATTGCCCGATCGTCTAATGGTAGGACAGCGGCCTTTGAAGCCGTTAATTGGGGTTCGAATCCCTGTCGGGCAGCAGAATATGAATGAGTTTGAAAATGAGAATATTTTTGTCGGACCTTCGCAAATTGAGGGTCTGGGCGTTTTTGCAAAACGAAATTTTGTGAAAGGAGAAACAGTGTTGAGATGGAACCCAAAAGCTTTGACGGAGCAGGAATTCAAAAATATTCCCCCTGAACAAAAGCGATACCTTTTTAAACTTGAAAATGGAATAAACGTTCTTATGCAAAGCCCAGAGAAATTTGTTAATAGCTCCGATAGCCCAAACACCCACACTGTTGGCCAATCAGATGTTGCGATACGAGACATAAAAGTTGGGGAAGAAATCACAAGCAACTATCCGCTTGGGGATTGAAATTCGCTCGTTTGTTATAGTTATTTTAATGCTTGAAGGAACTATAGTTGAAAACAGTCTGGATGACAGAGCTGTATTAGATAGTCTAGAAATTCTACGAAGTTGGACGGATGAAGACTGGAAACTACACCAAGTCCGCACGACAAGAGAGACTGCCCTTGGGCTTGCAGACCATCTTGTGGAAGGGCCTTGGTACGTACATTTTTGGGAACGCGGGAAAGACGATGTCCTTGTTGTCTTCAAACACAAAATCTTTGATATACAGCATTCAGATAAATCAACATGGAAAGATGCTGTTGCCTACGGCAAATCTATAGGCATCCCTGAGGAACAATTAGATTTTTTGATTGATTAAAGTTCCAACTTCGTACCACACACCCAGCAGCGTATAATTAAAGTATGAAAAAAGAGCTGAATCTTGTAAAAGAATTTCATGAGAAATTCCACCAACCTGTATTGAACAAGGCTTCTCTTATTCCCTCCGACCGATCAGATAATCGGTACCGCCTTATGAAGGATGAAGTTGAGGAATATCTTATAGGTGTTCATAATGGAGATATAGAGAATGTTGCAAAAGAACTTTCAGATATCTTATACGCAGTATACGGAACAATCCTCGAGCATGGCCTTCAGGACAAAATGGAAGATGTATTTACGGAAGTACATCGCTCAAACATGAGTAAGGATTACGATGAGTACAAGATGGTTAAAGGTTCAAATTATTTCAAAGCTGATATCAAGAAGGTTCTAGGGTCTCAATAAAAGTTCCAGTGAGGTCTAGCAAACATTAGAACACATTTTTGCAATTTAATTGGTGTCAGACACCAATTCTGAGGATGCATCAGCTTGTATGCCTCATACAAAGGCTTCTGAAACTCATCGTGCCCGAAGTAATCTTTTCCTTTACTGGCGTACAGCTCCTGCAACTGTGAAGCCATCTGAGCGAATTCGGGAGACGAGATGCAGTGTTTGTACGCATCACAGGCATCGCGAAACAAATCTCCTATTTCATGCTCACCGGGTTTGCCAACGAAACGCATATAGAAGTTATTTTGACGTCGCTTGAACTCGTCAAAATCCAGAAGCGGATCTTGATTTTTCATAGCACGACTCCTCTGTGTCGTTTTGCTCTGGACAACATCCTACCACAGTTGATGACTTTTTAATGTAAACAGTGTAAATTCTTTTTGGAACAGAGGGGATATCCGCATGGATCAAGATATGGAAAGTGCTATTCGTTTTTACGAAGAAACGCGGGCCGGAAGCTTTGGGCGCCAGGCCCATCACCACTTTATGGAAGCGATGAAGCAGGGCTATGCCGCTACACCCACTAAGGGCACGTTGGCCGAACTCCCTGGTTCAAAGACCATCGAGTATGTCCACGGGAAGTGGCGCACCATCGACACTTATATCGTCACGCCGAACAGCTCATACAGTGGCGGCATGACGATGTTGTACTACGGACCTCTCCCAGTGTTCGTGATGCAGTACGCTGGCTACTACGAGGGACGAGCGATCCATTGTCTGAAAGCCGCGCTGAAGCATACCTACGATGCCGGCAAGTTCAACGGCGGCCGAGGTCCAGGTCTTTTTTCGTTAGCGGGATTCACCTACGTCAATCACGTGGAACATAGCGACTTCTTCGGTCTATCCCGGGGTAAAGAGTGGATCTGCGATATGTCGGGCAACACCATCGGTTGGCACGTGTATCAGTCAACCTACATGCTCGAGTAAGCAATCGTATAGGCCGCCAATCGGCGGCCTATTTCTTTTCCTAAATCTCTCCCCCTTTGCGTGCCGCATCGATAGCAGCAACGTCGATCTTTTTCATTGTCATCATTGCATCGAATGCGCGCTTTGCTTCTTCCCCACCCACGGCAAGCGCCTCTGTAAGGGTGCGCGGCGTGATCTGCCAAGAGAGTCCCCATTTATCCTTACACCAACCACACTCGCTCTCTTGCCCGCCATTTCCCACAATTGCGTTCCAATAACGATCTGTCTCTTCTTGATTGTCTGTTGCGATCTGGAAAGAAAATGCCTCGCTTTGTTTAAACACTGGGCCACCATTAAGACCCATACAAGGAATCCCGCAGACGGTGAATTCAACCGTCAGCACATCACCTGCCTTGCCGCCTGGAAAATCACTCGGCGCCTTAAATACATTGGTTACTTTGCTGTCTGGGAAGGTTGCTGCGTAAAAATTTGCCGCTTCTTCTGCGCCCTTATCAAACCAAAGACAAATTGTGTTTTTAGATATCATGGTTGTTATTTTATAGCGACTTGCGGCAATGTACAAAACGATCACTGGTATACTTTAAGAGATGAAAGAAAGTTTCGCGATCGTAGCCGCTCTCCTCGCCATTGCGGGCAACCTTCCGTATCTCATCGATATTGTTCGAGGACGCGTCAAACCCCACCCCTACACATGGTTTGTATGGAGCATTGTCTCCTGCATTATCTTTTTTGGGCAAATTGCAAAAGGTGCAGGTATAGGAGCACTGCCAACGGGCGCGTCAGAGATCTTTACCATTATTATCTTCCTCTTCTCACTCAAGTACGGGTTCAAAGGAATTACGCGAACGGACACAGTGTTTCTTATTGCTGCTCTCGCGGGGTTGATACCGTGGATAATTACAAAGGATCCGACGCTGTCGGTAGTGATCGCGGTTGGGATCGACCTTATAGCGTTTGCGCCAACACTCCGAAAAACTTGGAGGCGTCCTGACACAGAAACCCCCATTCTGTACGGCTCCAATGTCCTGAGACACGCACTAGCCCTCTTTTCACTTCAAACATATAACCTCGCAACCACACTCCATTCAATAGTCATGATAACGACCAATGCATGGATGACCGGTACTATTCTCTTGCGGAAAAAGAAGTAGGAGTATACTTAAAGACATATGGATACTGATTTAGATAACGCTCGAAAAGACGCCCTCGCATTTCTTACACGTAACAAAATCGGGGTGCTTGGAACAAGCTCATCCGAAGGCAACGTTCATGCAAGTATGGTGTATTACACCGCAGACGCTGATTTTAATATCTACATCATTACGCTTATGAATAGCCGCAAGTTCAAAGCGATACAAGAACATCCTCAAGTCGCGTTTACTGTATCGGTACCCGATGTACCTCAAACATTACAAATCGAAGGTGTGGCGATGGACATATCGCTTGACGAAGGCGCTGCAAAAAAGAAAGACGAACTCTTTGCAGTTCTTGATTCAAATAACTGGTTTTACGCACCAATTACAAAACTCGATCCCACAGAGTCAGTGGTTGTCTGGATCAAACCTACATGGATACGTTGGGCAGACTATGCTTTTGAAGAAAGTGGGAATAAGCATATCTTTAAAGAAATTCCTTTACCATAATAAAAATATGAGACGAACACTATCTCTTGTTGTGTCCCTGCTGTTAGCCTACAGTGCCGCATTTATTGGCTCGATCTTTACGGTAGGAACCATCACAACCTGGTACGCAACACTCGCAAGACCAACACTAAGCCCTCCTAACTGGTTGTTTGGGCCTGTATGGACAATTCTGTATGCACTTATGGCTATAGCTGCCTGGAGAATCTACGAGAAAAAGAAGGGTAATAAAAAGACAATGCGTCTTCTGTGGATATACGTCGCACACTTGGCAGTGAATGCCTTTTGGTCAATTTCATTCTTCGGTCTTCATAGCCCCGCACTTGCGCTTGCTATCATAGCTGTTCTCTGGCTCTTGATTGTGTATTTGATGGTGAGTTTTTACCGCGTGGACCGTACGGCCGGTCTTCTACTAGTGCCATATTTGGCATGGGTGTCCTTTGCTTCATACCTCAACCTTTCGATCGTCCTGCTAAATTAACCTAAAAGTCCTCCATTCCGTGCCATACTTAAAGGCATGGAAAACAAACACAAGGCAGCTGGTAAAGAATCTATGGTGATTAGGGCTCAAAAGCAGAAAGCCGTAGATATAAAAAAGAAGAAAAACAAATAAAAAGGATCGGGTTATACTTAGTAGGTCTTATGAACGAGAAGCAGTTGTGGAGCTACTTTTTAGAGAGGCAAGTCTCTCTTTCTACCCCTCTTAACCGTAAACAGGTGTGGGTTAAACGTGAGGATTTTGAAGTAGTAAAAACCTACTTTATGAAAGATTTCAACATCCTCCATCCAAATCGTAGCTTCCGTTCTCACGGCTATTTTTTGCATATCCAGTGTGTTGACCAAGGCGAGTATGTCCTCGTCCACCGCGACATGGCCAACCATGCGCGCTTCTTCCCTCTCATTGTGCTTCACTTCTTTCTAGATGTTCTTCCGTACATGGTCCTCGCGTGGCGGAAGCGTGTTTCTTTTTATTCTATCTTCACAAAACCGCAGTAATTAGCGGACGTAGAAGCTTGCGCGAACAGTAACCATTATTTGTTTCTGGATAGTTGAGGTGTCGTACTGACCGTAGTCTTCAACATTGGTTGAGTTAGGTGCAAGCACCTGCACTACACCAGATGACGCTGTTTTGAGTGGACCAACCTTTCCTCCGCCATTTTGTGCAATCTGCAGTGCACGAGCTTTTGCATCCTTCACAGCTGCACCAAGAAGGGAGATGCGCATGCTTGAAAGGTCGGAAACAAAATATTGAGGTTGCGATGGAGACACTACCGTGCCAGACGAGACGGCTGCACTGAGCGCAGCTATGGAACGCGACATCGTGTCGATAGTGCGGACATCGCTTGAAGTTACCGTAACTGAGTCGTTGATTGCATACGTAAGAGGTGCGTTCTGGTCAGACGAATAGTTCTGATATACAGAAACTGCGGCAATCGTGACAGTCGATGATGCAAGATTTTGTTTTCTGAAATACTCAGCTATGGCAGCGGCATCGTTTGAAACATGCGTGGAGTCCGCAGCAACGGAAGAACCGTAGGAGGTTCTTTGCAAATTTATAACCCACGTTGCCTCATCAGCGACCGCCTCCTGCGAGGCAGAACCTGTGGTTGTGATCATGTCATCCTGTCCGCGTGCGGAGATTCCCCAGCCGACAATCCAAAGTCCAATAATAAGTGCAGCGCCTCCGATAATGGTTGGTATAACGAGCGGACGATCAAAGAATTTCATACTCCTATTCAAACACACGATACAGGGCAAGTTCAAGCGGTATGGCAGGTATAGGCGCTCGGTTCATATCTAAAAGAGCTGTTATAAGCTCTGCGAGCAAGGCTGCATTGAGAGCAGCTCCCTTTGGGCCAGCGAATTCTGAGAGGGTTTGTATATCATCTTCACTAAACTGTTCGCTGAGTTCTTTTGTAAGATCAGGCGCAAAACGGATCAACAATACCGCACGGATTTTTGCGAGTGCAAGCAACGTAAACACTTTTGGCTCAGTGCCCCCTGCAATCGCCGCATGGAACACGGTGAGGGCCTTTGCCATATCCTTCACAGAGAGCGCTTCCAAAAATTCATTAACTGTTTTAGATGATGGCGCACCAACAACACGCGCAACTTCTTCTTCAGAAAGTTTCTTATCTTCTGAAATAGTCAGTACCTTCTGCAAAATACCGAGCGTATCGCGGAAGGAACCATCTCCCATAAGCGCAACAAGCTCAGCTCCTGCAGGAGTGATTGAGCCGCCCTCTTTCTTTGCGACATCGAGCACAAGCTTTTTAAGTGTTTCGTGCGAAGGATTTTTAAACTGGAATACTTGGCAGCGCGAGCGGATAGTTTCTGGAACCTTATCAAGCTCTGTTGTCGCTAATACAAACACGACATGTTCAGGCGGCTCCTCAAGAGTTTTAAGCAGTGCCCCCCACGCAGCACCTGTAAGCGCGTGCGCTTCGTCTATTATGTAGAACTTATACGTCGACTCAAACGGTAGCGTTGCAACGCCCTCGCGCAGTTCACGAATTTCATCGATGCCGCGATTGCTGGCCGCATCCATTTCATAGATGTCATTGTCGCTTGTACCAACAGCATGTGCGAGCGCGCGCGCCATAGATGTTTTTCCTGTTCCTCTGCCGCCAGCAAACAAATAGGCGTGTGCAATTTTCTTCTGTCCAACAGCAGCGGTAAGGACCGCAACAATAGTGTCCTGGTCGCGGAATTCAGAAAACCCCGCAGGCCTGTACTTACGGTACAGAGCAAGCGGGGCTCGCTGTAATGTAGGTGGTTTGGCCATCTACACCAGTATATATTATTTCTTCTTAGAAACCTTTTTTACTGCTTTTGTAACCGATTTCTTTGCTCCAGCATCAATGTGCGCCCAAGTACCCATAAGGTCTTTTTTCATGTGCGCCAGTTCACCCACAGTAGCTCCAGCTGTTTTAGAATAGCGAGCCACTACTTGCTGAACGATGGCAATATATTTTTTCTTATCTATATCGCTTACCTTCTCGACGGCTTCCATAACTTCTGCACGTGCTTTAAGCATCCAGCTCTTTACCTGTTTGCGATGCTGCGATGCGTGGTCTGAACCATAAAACCAATAGGCCCCTGCCGCTGCAACTGCGGCCGCCGCTGCAACTCCGACACCAAGCGCCACTCCTGAATTATTTTGTTTTTTAGCCATGGAGCAAGTATACACCCACGGATGATGAAATTTTACTGAACGTCTTCAATGTGCTCAGGTGGCGTAGCTGGTTTTGGTTTTCGAGTAGCGCGTTTCTGTACCCGTGAGAGGAAAAAACCGAGAGCGACATCGATAATACTACGCACCTTTACACCTTCGTTCTTAATTTCATGGCGGAGATCCTGGAAATCACGCTCGAGATCATCACTTACATTATTTATTTTGCGAACGATATCGCTTATATCTCGCATTATGCGTGCAATATAGAAAAGGATAACTCCAACCAAGATAGCAATCAGAATGGTTGAGACTGAGGAAATAAAGAAGAAAATATTCGCGTGCAAAATATCGTTCATACACCTATTCTACTCTGTCTTCCAAAAAAGCTCCGATTATATTTTCGATCTCCTGTGCATTAGTCGTTTCCATAAGCTTCATTCTCAGTTCCTTCGCTCCAGTAAAGCCTTCAACATACGCTTTAAAGTGCTTCTTCATCAGTGCGAAGTTTTTTATGTCTCCAAGCATCTCTTCAAACATCTTTGAATGCTCTACCGCGACTCGGAGGCGAGTTCCTAGATCAGGTTTTACCTCAGAAAACAACCATGGGTTACCGAAGATGGCGCGGCCGAGCATTGCACCATCCGCGCCACTCTCTGCAACTTTCTGTTTTGCATCTTCTAAATCTTTCAAATCGCCATTTCCAAGAATAAGAGTTTTGCTTCCAAGTTCATTACGAATCTCAACTGCACATTTGACCCTCTCCCATCTGGCAGGCACAGCGGACATTTCTTTGCGTGTACGAGCGTGGATAGTAACCGCTGCTGGCTCTGCAGAGAGAATTTTTGGCAACCATTCTTCGAGAACATCTTTGTTATATCCCAGTCGCGTCTTCACTGACACAGGGAGGTTTGGAGCCCCTCGCTTTGCGGCTTCTATAATTTCCACAGCAAGTTCGGGTGTCGTGATAAGCTTCGCGCCCGCGCCCTGTTTTTCAATAGATTTGTCTGGGCAGCCCATGTTTATATCGATTCCGTCAAAACCCAACTCCTGCGCAAGCGCAGCCGCCTTCTCCATCATTTCTGGTTTTGAAGTAAAAAGCTGTGCAACAATTGGGCGTTCTGCTTCACTAAATTTCAAATCGCGAAGGAGTTTCTCTTTTCCTTCTGGGGTAGCCAGTATCAAACCATCTGCAGACACAAATTCAGTCCACAGCACGTCCGGTTTGCCGTACTTCGCTATAAGCGCGCGAAATGCCATGTCTGTGACATTCGCAAGCGGCGCAAGCACGAAAAATGGCTTTGGCAGGTCTTCCCAGAATCCTTTCATAGAGACACCGTACTAATTTTTGAGCTTGTAGTAAACCTTGTCACCAAAACGCAGGTCAATGTAGTCAAACTCAGAAAGTGCATGGGTTGTAAAGGGGGCGGCTGTCAGCGTTAGAGTAAAGCGCTGGAAAATATCTCCCCCACTCTCTCCGAGTGCGAATACTATTTCATACCCGCCAGAGCTACTGAGACGAACGTCATTATGCTCATCCACTGTAACTGTTGTGATGGTGGCCGGAGCAATTTTTTTTGCAAACGTTTCAACTAAGGCAGACAGTGAGTGAAATGTTGCAGGTGTGAGAAATTGTTTAGGTAATGGACCATCTGAAAGTGCGCCGAGGTATACCCTGTACACATTGCCTGAATATTCTGGCGCATGTGCATACGCAAGTCCACTTTCATCAAGCAACACACACTGGGTTGAATCTGCAGAAGGACACCATAGCGCAGAGGGTGTGCGCTCAGCTACTGTGATAGCGACGGTATGGAAATCGAGCGCGCGCACATCAACACTCCCAAGCGTTGGGTACAGTCTGTGAAGATCCTCTTCTATATTCTTTTTAGGGTAGAGAAAAATGTTTGCTTTTGAAAATAGCCCGGCGTAGCTGCCAACGATATCATCACGAACAACTTCTTCTATTGAAGTTTGCGGAATCACATTTTCCCCCGACACAGACACGTGCGTAATGCGCAGCAGCGAAGTGTTCGCAACCCATAGGCACAGCAAAAACAAGAGCACGAGAATCGCAAAAATAATTCCTGCTACTATCAGCAGTCTCTTACGACGTTTCTGTTTAATACTTGAAGATGCAATACGAACCACCTTCTGATTTTAACCTATTTCTGAGGCTCTATTTTTTCGCGGCCGCCCATGTATGGACGAAGGACTTCTGGGATGGTGACCGTACCATCTTCGTGTTGATTGTTTTCAAGAATGGCAGCCAGTGGGCGCTGTGAGAAGGCAGTTGCGTCGTTCATGTGGACTGGCTCAAGCGTTCCGTCCGTACGGCGCACGCGTGTGTTCAAACGGCGCGCCTGGAACCCGCCAATATAGTCAGATGTGTTTGTTTCGCGGTATGTATCTTGGCCTGGCATCCAGGTTTCAATGTCTATTTGTCGCTGGTCTGGGAAACCCATGTCTCCTGTGCAGATTGAAACTACCTGGTACGGAAGTTTAAGCTGCTGCAACAAATATTCCTGGATTGCCACCATCAAATTCTGTTCCGCCAAGCCGTCTTCGGGCTTAGAGAACGTTTCCATCTCGAGTTTGTCGAATTGGTGCAAACGCAAAATACCGCGAGTGTCTTTTCCTGCAGCACCTGCTTCACGACGGAAGGCTGGAGTCATAGCTGCGTATCGCAAAGGCAATTGTTCTTCCTTCAAGATTTCATCCATGTGTATAGGCCCAAGCGTATGTTCAGCGCTGCCCACGAACACCATGTCGTCTTTCTCAAAGTAGTAGCGTTCATCTATAGGGTCGAGACGTGCCATGCGGTTCATCACCTGCGAACGCATAAGGATTGGTGGAATCACTGGAGTGAATGGTTTGCTACTTACCGTAAGACCAGCTCCTTCAATAATTTTTTTAAGAGTTTCCTCTGAAATAAGAGTGTCAAACCCAAAACGCATCATCGCCATTTCAAGCAACGCCATGTCGCCTTTCAAATATACAAAACGAGCACCGCTCACTTCTGCAGCTTTTTCGCCATCAATTATTCCTAAATTTTTTCCCAAATCCCAATGAGCTTTGGGGGCAAATGGGAACTGTGGTTTTTCTCCCCATTGGCGAATTACTACGTTGCCAGATTCATCGGGGCCGATTGGAGTATCGGCAGAAGGGATGTTTGGAATCTTTATTAAAAGAGATACAAGTTCTTTTTCTGTTGCCTGGTGTTTCTCTTCAGCGACCCTAAGCTCTTCTTTTAAGCGCTTTCCTGCTTCAAAGTCGCGAGCTTCCTGCGCCTGGTTGCGCTTCTGGTTGATATCGCCTATCTCGGTAGAGTTTTTCTTACGTTCTTCGGCAAGCACTAAAATGCGGTCGAGGTCTATACCCTCCCGGTTCTTGTTTTTGATTGCTGCGCGGACGATGTCCGGGTTTTCGCGAATGAAAGCGATGTCTAACATATAGGTGGCCTGCCTGCCGACAGGCAAGCTCTACAATACTATAATGCGTTTCCCTATAGGACAACTAGAGTTTGAGGACTTCCCAGAGCGGCTTAGAGAAATACCGGACGCACCAGAAAGACTCTTTATACGAGGGCGGATGCCGGAAAAAGAACGTGTGCTCCTGTGTGTCGTTGGCTCCCGAAGCGCAACATCGTATGGACGGCGAATCACACACAAACTTATTGCGGGTTTGGCTCAGTATCCTATTGCCATAGTTTCGGGCCTGGCGCACGGTATAGACACCGAAGCTCACAAAGCCGCACTCGACGTTGGCCTTCCAACTATTGCCGTACTTCCCTCCTCACTCGACGAAGCATCTATCTATCCTGCGGGCAATAGTATTCTCGCTCAAAACATACTATTAAAAGGAGGGTGTTTGTTGAGCGAGAATGAAGCTCCATTTAAAGCCATGTTGCATTCGTTTGCAGAGCGCAACCGCGTAATGGCTGGGATGTCTAAAGCAACTCTTATTATAGAAGCGGGAGAACGGTCGGGAACGCTTATTACGGCAAAACTTGCCCTCTCATATAACAGCGAAGTACTCGCCATACCCCACGAGCTTGGGCGGCCAACAGGTGCAGGTGTAAACCGCCTTATCCACGAAGGCGCAACGCTAGTGCGCGACAGTATTGATATCGCCCAATCTCTTGGATTTAAAACAGACCCTTCGACAAGCTCAGGGCAAGCGACCTTGCCAACCGACCTCACAGACACAGAAGCTGCCGTGCTTGAAATTTTAATTGAGCCTCTTATGCACGATGAAATAATAGAGAGTTTGAGCGTAGCTACGAAGGATATTCATATAGCATTATCGTCGTTATTGCTTCGCGGTTTGATTATCGAGCGATTAGGAAAAATTGAACGTGTATGATAGAAGATACTGCATGAAGCTTGTAATTGTTGAGTCCCCAGCAAAAGCAAAGACGATCGAAAAGTATCTGAAGGAGGTAGATGCCGCCGGTGACTTTATCGTACGCGCATCAGTGGGCCATGTACGCGACCTCCCCAAGAGCAACAAGAAAGCTATCGACATCGAGGCTGGCTTCGTGCCGCACTACGAGGTGGTGCCTGGCAAACAAGAAGTAATCAGCGACCTCAAAGCACTCGCAAAAAAAGCTGATGAAGTTATCCTCGCAACCGACCCCGACCGTGAGGGTGAAGCTATCGCCTGGCACATCCAGGAGGAGCTAGGCCTTAAGAAACCAGAACGCATCGTCTTCCACGAAATCACCAAGGAGGCTATCCAAGAGGCACTCGAGCATCCGCGCAAAATTGATGAAAACCTCCGCCAAGCGCAGGAAGCACGCCGCGTGTTGGACCGCCTTGTAGGCTACGACCTCTCCGGCCTTATTTGGAAAAAGGTACGATACGGCCTGTCCGCTGGCCGCGTACAGTCTCCTGCACTCCGCATATTGATGGAGCGCGAGCGCGAAATTAGAAAATTCGTACCGCAAACATTCTATGTAGTTTCTGCTAACACTGAAACAAAAAAGAAAGAGGGTCTCTCACTTACCGCAAACCGCGACTTGGGAGATAAAAATGATGCCGACAAAGTTATAGACCTTGTTAAAAAAGAAGGGCTCACAGTTGCAGGCGTCACAGAAACTGAAGCGAAGCGCTCAACTCGCGCACCTTTCACAACCTCGACTCTTCAGCAGGCGGCGAGCTCCCGCCTTGGCTTCTCCCCTGCCAACACTATGCGCATTGCGCAGAAACTCTACGAAGCCGGCCATATCACCTATATGCGTACGGACTCGACCAACCTCGGCAAGCCAGCTCAGGCGGCGATTCTCAAACAAATAGAAAAGAAATACGGCAAGGAGTACGCCGTGCCACATGTATTTACTGCAAAATCTAAAAACGCTCAGGAGGCACACGAAGCTGTTCGCCCTACACACGTAGAAAAAGAATCGCTTGGCACAACTCCTGAACAAAAGCGTTTGTATGAACTTATTTGGGCGCGCACAGTTGCGTCACAAATGGCAGATGCAAAAATACTCCGCACGCGCATTACTGCAAAAACAGACACAAATATTGTTGCGTATGAAAAGGCTCACGTAGAGTCGCACACAGGCGACGATGAGGTGCAGGAAACTGAAGGTCAGTCGGATTTCGTTACCTACTCTCTTGAGTTTGGAAAAGATAAGAAAAAAGATGGAGATGATTTTGTATTCGTCGCAAACGGTTCCCGTGTTCTTTTTGACGGATGGCTTAAGGCCGACCCAGCTGCACGCGGAGAAGATGTTGAGCTTCCTGAAGTAAAAGAAGGCGAAACGCTTAAAGTGAATGATGTCCACGCTGATGCAAAGCAGACAACTCCTCCTCAACGCTACACAGAAGCAGGTCTTATTAAAGAACTTGAAAAACGCGGCATTGGCCGCCCTTCAACATACGCATCTATTATGCGAACGCTTGAAGTGCGCGGCTACGTTACAAAAGAAGGCCGTGCGCTTACGCCAACAGACACAGGCGATGTCGTTTCAACATTCTTGGAAGATAACTTCCCTACGTATATCAGCGATACTTTTACCGCAGAGATGGAAGACGAGCTCGACGACATCGCTCAAGGTAAGCGTGAATATGTAAAAACCCTTAAAGATTTCTACACTCCGTTTCTTAAAGAAATAAAAATAAAAGACAAAGAGGCTGGAAAGATTACAGACTTGGGGCCTGCTCCGGAAGAATTTACCTGCCCTATCTGCAACTCGCCGATGGTGTTCAAACTTTCTCGCCAAGGAAAGTTTATGAGCTGTTCTCGTTTCCCAGACTGTATGGGCGCACGCACAGAGTTGGGTGAAGTTATTTCAAACGATCCCGCAAAACCAATAGGCACTCACCCAGAGACGGGGCTACCTATCTATATCCTTTCCGGCCGCTTTGGCCCGTATGTGCAGATGGGAGAAATGCCAACAGGCAAAGGTTCTACTAAAAAAGCAAAACCAAAACGCGCGTCAATTCCAAAAGAAAAAGATCCAGCAACTCTTACAGTTGATGAAGCTGTTCACTATTTGGCACTTCCTCGTCTGCTCGGGACACACCCAGACACTGGCATAGATATCGTCGCCAACACTGGCCGCTTTGGCCCCTACATCGCCCACCTCACAAAACCTAAAGCTGACTTCCGTTCTATAAAACAAGAAAGCCCATACGATATCACCTTCGAACGCGCACTAGAAATTCTCAAAGAAGAAAAGAAACGCCGCGGCTTCCGCGCAAAGAAAGTAGCTGAATAAAAAAATCCGGACATTCGTCCGGATTCATTCTGTAAAGATGTACTTGTCCATAAGCTCTTCTGCGGTCTCCTCGGTGAGCCCAAGAAGGGTAAGGCTGAGGGTCGTGAAATCTCGAAGCTCTTTCATGTTCGTGAGCTGTGGCCCTCGATACATCGACAGAACCTTGTGGTCAGGAGGTGAGGCATAGACCCTGAGTTTGATCAGGGCAGACTGTACCGACATGTCCAGGGCGCCGTCGGCCATCTCTTCGGCCACAAAGCCTGCTTCCATGGAACCCTCCAGACCATTCTGCCTGAGGATGTTCTGTTTGATTTCCGCAATTGCCTTCTTGCGCAAATGCTGATCGATTACAATCTCAACCATTTTTTCTCCCTTGGAACTTAATTCATTTCTAGTTCTACTAAAAGCCCTGCTTTTGTCAATTAAACAACAAGGAGTAGACTAGGAGTAATGCCAGACGTACAAGAAATACTCAGTCTTATGCATGGCCCGTCCAAACAGGACGCAGCCTTAATTGAGAAAGCGTATGCCTTCGCAGCAGAGGCCCATAAAGATCATAAAAGGCTTTCTGGCGAACCGTACGTCACCCATCTAGTAGAGACCGCAAAAAGTCTCGCCAAGATAGGTATGAGCGCTAAGACAGTAGCCGCTGGGCTACTCCACGACTCCGTCGAGGATGTCGGAGTTAAACCAGAAACAATAGAGAGAGAATTTGATAAAGAGGTTCGCTTTTTGGTAGAAGGCGTCACTAAGCTGGGTCAATTTAAATATCGCGGCACAGAACGCCATCGCGAAAGTCTTCGTAAACTTCTTGTGGCAACAGGTAAAGATGCGCGCGTACTCATCATTAAGTTGATGGATCGCCTACACAACATGCGCACACTCGCGCACGTGCCAGAAGAAAAACGCAAACGTATCGCGCTTGAAACACTCGAAATCTACGCCGCTATCGCACACCGTCTTGGTATGGGTCTTGTTCGTCGTGAATTGGAGGATCTTGCCTTCCAACATGCGTACCCTGAACAATATACAGAGGCAAGAAAACTTTTAAGTGAGCGTTCTAAAGAAACGTCCGATCGGTTGGAAAAAATGTCACGTGCGCTCAAGACAGAGCTCGGTAAAAACGGTATCAAAGGCTTCCATGTTGAACAGCGCGTAAAAGGCCTGTGGAGCTTGTGGCAAAAACTCCAGCGCAAAGGTGGTGATATTGAAAACGTGTTCGATATAGCAGCGTTGCGCGTTATTGTTCCAGATATTACAGACTGTTATCGCGTGCTCGGCCTTGTACACAATCTCTGGCAGCCGCTACCAAATAAAATCAAAGACTATATCGCCTTTCCTAAACCAAACGGCTACCAAGGACTGCACACAACCATCTTTTCAGGCGACGGCGGCATAGTTGAAATACAAATCCGCACCGAAGACATGCATACAGAGGCACAGTTTGGTATTGCGGCGCACGTGAAATACAAAGAACCTCCTTTGCAAAGCACCAAAGAGGCGCCCTTGAAAGGCCAAGGGCGCGGAGGAACAAGCTTCGACTGGATACGCAGCCTTATTCCAGGGTTCCGAAAATCACATAACCCTTCGGGAGAAATAAAAGAAAAAGAAGATGTACGTTCTCGCTCCCGCTATGGCGCACCTGAAACACCTACGTGGCTTTCAGAACTTGAAGACGAGACGAGTGACCCTGATTTTGAAATGACACTCAAGACCGATATCTTTACCCACCGCGTATTTGCCTTCACTCCAAAAGGAGATGTGGTAGACCTACCTGCCAACTCAAGCCCAATAGACTTTGCGTATGCAATCCATTCAGACATTGGCGACCATGTCTTTGGTGCGAAAGTAAATGGCAAACTTGTTTCGCTCGACACAGTGCTCCACAATGGCGACATTGTTGAAATTCAAACAAAGAAAAATGCAAAACCTAAACCAAAATGGTTAGATTTTGCAAAAACCACACTTGCCAGACGCCATATCCGTAACGCTCTTGAAAGAGACGGGGCTTCTATCGCGCGGAAATAGACTAGAGAGAAAAACTACTTGGATCGAAGGTATTTTCGTCTGCGATTTTTT
>JAIEMM010000004.1 GCA_019752125.1 Patescibacteria group bacterium
CTATAGTGTCAAACACAGCCTAAACTTGGGAGGCTGAACCTCCCAACTCTCCAAAAAGCCTTGTTTTATAAAGAAAAAAGCCCCACCGAAATGGGGCCCAAAACTAGACCATGAGGGGCGTTTCGAAGAACGACCTCTCTGCGAAACACAGTGACCCTCTGTGCTTGGCAAAATCCCATCTGCCCAGCACAAAGCGGAACGCTGGATTCTCGCTTATGCCGCTCAGCTGGTACCTGCTGCCGGCCGTTGCTGCGGACACCTGTTTGCCGAAAAAGAACCACCCTACGCCAGTGTGGCTGCCGCGATGAAGACCTTCAATCTCAAGGTCCCAGATCATCGATGGTATTTCCCTGCAGTCGAAGATGAATCTTTCGGTAACAAACTGCAGGTTTGCGAGATCGGACGACTGTTGTCCAAGCCTCAAACAGTCAAACAATTGCTCGCGCGAAGGCGCTCTTTGCAGTGCCACTTGTATCAAGGAACTCATGGGTTGCTCCAAATATATCTGCAGGACGATGCGCAGAAACCATCGTTGTTCCCTTGGGAACCACTTAGCCATCCGACTAAGAATTGCTCCAACAGTATGTAAAAAGGAAGTTTGCGTCAAATACAAAACCACCCGCCGAAGCGAGTGGTTTTGAGTAGAACGTTTGTGAACAGGTTAGTGATGCATACCGTCGCGAGTCTTCTCGATGAAGCGAGCTGCTGCTTCCTGACCACCGAGGCCAAATGAGAGACCGAACGCAAGAGCAAGAGCAACAACAACACCAGTGAAAAGTGTCTGGAGGATTCCTTGTGCAATTTGGAGCTGCTCCATTGCTGCGAGGATTGCGAAGATCCAGATAGCCCACTTTGCAACTGTGCCTGCGACACCAGCGCCGTTGATGCCAGCTGCGCGTGCTGAACCGCGAACAATGCTTTGCGCAACGTCAGCGATAACTGCACCTGCCAAGATGATAAGAACTGCGATGATCACGTTTGGCAAGAATGCAATAACGATCGACTGCAAGAAGTACGTCACCGCAACGAGTCCGAGCACCTGAAGTGCTGCGAGCAAGAAGACGAGGATAACGAACCAGCGTACAAGCTCACCGAGGAATTTACCTGAGTTGAGGTTGTAACCTGCGCGAGTGATGACATCGTTGAACCCTGCGCTGCGAAGTGCATGGTCAACACGAAGCGCTTTGACCGCTTCAGACACAAGCCAGCATGCCCAGCCTGCAAGATACCATCCGATGATGAAAATAATAATGGCGAACAGGAGGTTGGGAAGGAAATTCACCACGTTCCAAAGCAGGTTATAGAAAGACTGCTGAAGAACATAACCCCATTGCTGAACTATCATGATATATAAACGAAAAATAATGATTAATATGCTACACCTCTATTGTAGCTCCGCCAGCTGGCGGACATAGCCCCACCTGGGGATAGCTCCGGAGGAGCCCCTTTGGGGTAAAAACCCTTACTTCAGTCCTATATCCAACCGATCAAGCACGATAGAGTGCGGGTAGTCCAGAACGTCTCGCACTAGTTTGTCGTTTAGGTTAAGGCGGTAGAAAAAATCATCGGTAGAAAGAAGCGTGAAGCGAATCTCTTTTCCTATTTCAGCCTCCAATTTACGAATCTCGTCTCGCAACTTTTTATCTTTCATGCGGTCGCCCACAAGAAGCAAGTCGAGTACACCTTCCCACTCACCCAAAAAGATACCTGAAAGAACAACCAACCTAAGCGTGCCCGTCCTGCGAACACGGTCGACAATATCTTTACCACGCGTTGGAGCGTTTAGTAAAAGATTTTGGAGCGCTGCAACATATTCAAAATCAGCGTTGAGTGTGTAGCGCACGTCCTTACTGCGCGGTGCGCGCATAACAACACCGGCGTTCGTAAATAAAAGTATTTCTTTGCGTGTTTCAACTTCTGCAACACGTGCGCGCTTGGCCGCATCGGCGGACGTAAACGACTGACGAGGATTGAATAGGAAGAGACGCAGTAATTTTACCCGAGCAGGGCTTCCAAAGAGTTTCTGTAATCCATCAGCCATACAGTCAATTCAGTAGTGCCTGACCATTCTACATGAGGGAATAAAATATGCCTACTCGAGAAGAGTAGGCGGGGACAGGGAGGGGGAGAACGGGAAGGAAAGAGCGGGGAGTGAGCGGTGGGAAACGGGGAGAAGAGGATTGAAAGAAAGAGCGAAGAAGGGAGAGATAAGAGAACGAGGATAAAAAAGGTGTAGCGAGGAGAACGGTACGAAATGGAGCAAACATTTCGCAACAAAGACCGAACTCGACCTTTTTCATGCTTTGCAATGACCTGTGCTCTGCCCTATCCTCTTTTAAAAACTCGCCTCTCAGAGAAAAGGTTTCAAAAGTTATCCACAGGTCCCCATAAAACAAAAACCCCGCATCCGCCAACTGGCGGAGCGGGGGTTTTGTACCTTGAGGCGTCGCCTCCGGAGGTTTTGGATTGGATTATTTCAACTCCACTTTGCCGCCGGCTGCTTCTACAGCTGCCTTGAGCTTGTCTGCATCCTCCTTCTTCATACCCTCTTTGAGCATTGCTGGAGCTGCATCTACGAGATCCTTTGCTTCCTTCAAGCCAAGGCCAAGCGCATCTTTGATTGCCTTGATAACCTGGACTTTCTGAGCACCTGCATCTGAGAGCTGGACGTTGAAAGAAGACTTCTCTTCCGCCGCTTCAGCTGCTGGACCTGCTACTGCAACAGCTGCTGCAGAAACACCCCACTTCTCCTCGATTGCCTTTACGAGCGTGTGGAGCTCAAGTACCGACATCTTTTCTACTGCTTCGATGATTTGATCCTGTGTCATAAATTTTAATTAATTAGCTTGTTTGTTCTGGTGTCTCCCCTTCGGTTGGAGCCTCAGCTACAACCTCGGCTGGAGCTTCAACTTCCTCAGTTGGGGTTGCTTCTGGTTGTACCTCGCTAGACGCTTCGGCTTGTTCAACCGGAGCTGGAGCTGCTGACCCAGATACTTTTGCCACCTCGTTCAACACAACAGCAAAGCGCTGGCGTGGTGAGTTGATGACCTGTGCGAACATTGCACGCAAGGTATCCATACCCGGAATGGCTGCGATGGATTTAATCTCATCTGCAGTCATATACTTGCCGCCGAACACACCACCTGCAAAGGCAAGGTGTTCAGAGAATTTCTTAACAAAGACTGCCAACTCACGTGCTGGCGCGAGCTCGTCGCGACCAGACACGAGCGCTATCTCCCCTTCAAGTTCAGGGGCTGTACCCTCAAACTTTGCAGCATCAAGCGCACGACGCATAAGAGTTTTCTTCGCAACCGTATAGCTGACATCTGCTGCACGAAGTGCGCGGCGGAGTTCAGTCTGTTCCGATACTGGAAGACCTTTGAATTTTGCGAATACCAATGTTGAGGAATCCTTGATGATTGCACTCACCTTGTCGGTAATCTCTACTTTCTTCTGTTTTGTAATTGCCATGTATTTTTTGGGCAAAAGAAATGCCCTTTTAACGTAAGGGCTTTGAGTTCGACCTCGGGAGGACTTGTTCCACTATCCGCCAACTGGCGGAGTGGATGCCTCCTTTCTTCGGCCCCTATGAAGATGAGATTACTGTGGTTGTGCGACGTTGTCAACGGGTTTAGGAGCCCCTTGCCCCAACACCACAAGCACTGAAAACGCGGCCACAATAATGACCAAAAATCCAAACAAAAACTTGAAGAAAGTTCCTGTGAAATATTTTTGCATGCTCTATTGGAGGTGGTCGAGCGCGTATTGAAGGTCTGTGTTTCCTGGGTTTGCCTTGAGTCCTGCTTGCAGAGTCACACGAGCCGCAGCCTTGTCTTTGAGGTTAATACTCTGCATCGTAGCTAAATTAATGTAGGCATGGATATTGTCGGGAGAAAGTTTGATGAGCGCATTCCAATATGTTGTGGCCTTTGCATAGTCGTGCAGGTAGTTTCCATAGAGATCAGCCAAGTTGTTGTACGCGATAGGATCAGTTGGCCAACGCGTAGACACATAGAGCCATACCTCTTCTGCGCCAGCAAAGTCATCGGCCCCCTTTCGTAAGTTTCCAAGCTGCAACCAATATGCAATACCGTTAGGGTTGAATTTCAACTGCTCAATAGCGGTCGTATATAGTTTCTTATTATTGTCCTGGACGCTTTGTGGCAAAGTGGAGAGCGGTTTGTATGGACGATTCAAATCAGGCTGTTTGAGATTTGATGTGTCGCCAACGCCAATCTGTACTCCTCCAGGAGTAGCGCTCCCCTGTCCTGTTGTGGTGGCGTTTGTTGAGGTTGAAGTTGTGTTCGTATTATTTGTTGGCGCAACCGCTTTATGGTTTGCGCTTAAATACCATGCGATAGCTATAAAAATAACGATAATTGCTGCCGCGATTCCGTACCATTTTCGTGTATTTTCATCCATACCTCCATTCTACTACTTCGCATCCAGCTCATCAAACCAGAGGTTGGCATGAGGCGGCACGTCAGCACGCCAACCATTGGTGGACCACAGCGCTATGCCGTTGAACGTCGTGCCTGCGGCAAAATCGGTGTCGACCCATACGCAGTCGGAAAAATGTACGTAGTCTTGCATAAAACAACTTTGTACAAACAAATCTCCTTGTTTCCAAGCAAAATAATAATGATGCCAGGTATCGTCGAGCGGTATCATGTTCAGGAAATTAATCCCCTTCGTGCTACCGTTGTCTAAGCATGAGTCATACCCAGTGGCACAGATAGTGATTGCAGGAAATGGATTGTTAAAGCCAGCACGAGCTTTCACATATAGTGTGTATGCGCCGGAAGCTAGCCCGGGGTCTTTTTGTATAAACATACGGGGAACCAAAGTGTCGTATGCATTTCCTCCCATACCAACAGCACATCCTTTTCTAAAACACTCGCCATCTTCCCCATCATCAAAATCAAAGTTCTTTGCATTCTGTCCAAAGGTCTGCCAACCAAGACGGTTGAACGCATTGAACGTGTCGTTTATGGGGCTGTGTTCTGGTGTAAAAGGTGGCGGTGTTTGCGATGACGTTGTAGCTACTGCAGAAGATGGTGTTGATGTAGCCGCCGAAGCTATCTCTGTTGGCGCAGACGGTGTAGTAGAGGCGGTTGATTCAACTAAAGATGAAGATGTTACGGTGTCTACTGAAATTTCAGCCTGGGGTGGTGGCAACCCAGTACCTCCGTTTGATGTCGAGACTATATTTGTAGTAGTAGTTGCCTCACCTTCCCCATACTCCGACGCAGTATCAGTATCCTCAGAAGAAATGAGCGCCAGCGCTACCGAAGCACCTTGGCCAGAATTTAATTCCTCGTATGTCTCTTGATCGAGGCTCGAACCGTAAAGCTTTTTTATAAAACCAAAATTCTTTTCCTGGTTCTGTGGAGACAGAGGGTTGTTTGGTGCCTCCGCAGCCTTATTGGAAAAAGCACCTATTGCTGCACCGAGTACCCGTTGCGCCTCCCATGCAAACGTAAGCGTGTTTATTACAGCGGAAGCAACACCCCTATACGTAGCTATAAATGCCTCCGCGGCAGTGTCCGCAACAGGATCGGCAACAGCAAAAAGTACTTTTTGTACGTGATCAGACACCGACTCAGCTGGCGGCATCAGACAAGGGCCTGCTTGCGCACCTTCCCCTGGCCGGTTCTTAAGGGAGCTTAGTTCTTTGTATATATCTGAAACCATTCGAGCCTTGGCGTCCTGCACATAGGACAAAAATCCATGAGTCTGGAGCAGATCCGGAAGAGCGAGACTGCCAGATAAATCCACGTTGTTAGGTAGCGGCAGTGGGGCCTTCATTTTTTCTGCAACAGCTCGTGCAGAAAAAATAACAGCATCCTCGTATGAATTAATATACGTACCGCCCCCTGCAACATAGTTTGCCGGCGTCGCGACTGCATACAAACCAATGGAAGTAGGCGGCGTGTCATGAACGGTAAGGTGCTCATACAGAGAGTTTGCGTAGAGAGCTCCTTGAGAGTGACCTACGAGGAGAAGTTTTTGGGTTGCGTCTTTTTGTGAGAGCTCTCGAAGAAGATTATAGAAGTCATAGTTAGAAATGGGATTAAATAACATTTGGGAAACCGTTTCAACCATATCCCCCACCCCAGCCAGATGTATCGGGTTGTATGCAAGAACAACCGTAATTGGTTCTTTCTTGTACGACTCGGGCAGTAGCAGTTCCAGCGCGGTAGTATTTGATCGTGCTTTCTCCAACGTATCGAAGCTGCCGTTTATAAATGCGACGGTATACCCATATGCCGAACAGCTACTAGATGTACCAGCAAACACTTTGTGTACTGGAAACGAGACTAGCGGCAAGGCAAGAACACTGACGACTATGTAAAGGTGTAATTTTTTCATATTAATTTGGGAGTGTGCCTAGGTCGACATCGCACACATGACTGCGGTCTAATACATATCCGGTCATAAACTTCATATTTCTTTCGTATACATCCCTTCTCAACTGAGTGTCTAATGTTAGGGCTGTAATTTCTTCTGTCCGCGCTACCACTCTAGAAATACGATCATCCTCAGCTACACCCGCTCGACGAAGAGCCTGCCCCAAGCACTGGAACCCCCTACTCTCTTGTATAGCGAAAGCCACCCACGTGTCGCTATTAAAAACGCTTGTTAAGGCCATCTGCTTTGCGAATGCATACTGAAGTTCTGCAGCACGAACACGTGCATTTGTAGCGGTCGCAAATATGGCGAGCTCTATGTCATCGCGAATATTGTTTTTATTTGCGTCGATACCTAGAAGCGTTGCGCTGTTTTGTGTTTGGTTAGGAATCGGAGGAAGGTTGTTCCCCAACACGTCCCCCACCGTAATGTGTTGCGCTTGAATATTTGCAACGGACTTCTCTGTGTTTTTCTTATCTACCCGTACCGGAATACGGAGCAGGACAAGTACCATAAAAAATAAACAAAGCGCCAAAGGTGCCCAAAGAGACATCCGTAAAACCTTCCAAATTATTTTTTGTGACATACTTCAGGTTACAAAAAACAGTACTGAAATAACTCTAAAAAATAGAGAGGATTTTTATGAAACACAAAAGCCCCCCTTTCGGGGGGCTTTTGTTGGATTGAACTAACTCCAGCGAACGTTTTGTCGAATTACTTCGAGATAACGTTTGCGAAGCAGTCCTGACCGAGGCCTGAGGTTGCGAAGCAGCCGCCGAGACCGTAGCCGTTTGTCCAGTCATTCATCGAACCTGTACCTACAACCGCTGTGGTTGTTGATTCAGGAGAGAAGATGATGTTGCTTGCCAAGACAGCCGCTGTGGATGTTGCACCCATAGAGATTGCCGAGGTGTCAGCCTTGAGCGCTACTGAGACTGAGCCGTTCTGGCCGCTGTTGCCTGTGAGGGCAATAGTACCGCGAAGGGTGTAGGTCTTAGTTGTGCCTGCAGCAACTACTGCGTCCGAGGTGTTCGACACGTTGTCGAAGTAGATAGGAAGCACTGTTGCGCTGCTGGTTGCAATAGTCGTCGAAGAAACGTTGCCGTTAGGACCGGTGAAGGTCAATGAGGTCAATGTTGCGTTCGAGAGACCAAGTGCGTACGAGATCTTGTTCAAGGTTACGTCGCCCTTCGAATCTGCACCGACGGTGAGAGTCGAGAGAACTTGGTTACCGTTGACTGCTACAGCACCTGCTGTGCTGTATGTGAAGGTTGGGAAGGACTTGTAGACCTTAGCACCCTTAACTGCAGTTGTTGCGCTCGAAGGCTGGCGGTTCTGACCAGATGCGACACCTACGCCGTAGGTACCGTTAGTGCCAGAAACGTTGTTGCCATCGTAGTCAACTTTGATGGTGTCGCCTGAGACAACAAGCGGACCGCTGACGCTGATGCCAGCAATGTCACCCTTGATGACCAAGATGCGAGAACCGTTTGATGGGATGCGGAATGCACCTGAAGCAATCTGTGACGAAGTCGCATTTGTTCCAGATGGGAATACCGCTGTACCAACCTGTGTGTTTGTCGTTGAATCCCACAATGTGACCTGGTTGTTTACGAGGTCAGTGCGAGAACCGCTTGTGAGAACAAGTGCTACCTGGCGAAGATCGATATCTTCGTTTGTGCCAGAGAAGCGGATATGGCCAAGATCAACACCTGTTGAGCCTGCCGAAACTACACCGTAGTTTGGAGTGCTTGAGTCAAGTGTGACTGACATAGTGCCGCCTGTCGATGCTGTCATAACGTTACCACCAGCTGTGAACGAGCTAGAGCCAGTTGCTGTTGCACCGCTCTGAACACCAGTTGCACCTGCATAGCTTGTGTCAGAACTTGCATTGAGACCAAGAGTGTAGGTACCAGAAGCACCACTGCGTACATCGCATTTAACTGCGAGGGTTACAGTTGTGCCCTTTGGAACTACTACGCCACCGCTGTTAAGCGAGAAGCTGAGGTCACCTGCAGTTGTGAAGCTAGATGATGGGTTAACAACATGCTGGTCAGAAACTGAAGTTGCACCGTTGTAGAGCTGGCAGTTTGTAAGGTCAGTGTTTGTTCCAGTGAAGCTGTACTGCACTGGGATAGTCGTTACGCGAATGTCTTCACCAGATGCTGTTGCATAGAGGATGAGATTTGCGAACGTGAACTGATTGCTGCCTGCGATAACAGTCTGTGCAATTGGAGTTGAACCAACAGTGATGCTGAGAGCAGCTGCCTTAACTGTCTGCGAAGCGCTCGTGAGAGCGGTAGCAGGAGAAATGGTGATGCTGCGGCCCGTAGTCTGTCCAGTAACTGTCGTCCACTGCGTTGAAGGAGTGGTTGAAGCCTGGATAGTGCTGCCGGTTGTGAAGTCAGTACCGAGCTTGCCCTTGAGGGTGAGCTGAGTAGTACCAACTGGGATCGTAACAGTGTCAGTGAAGGTTACCTTTGCGTCTGCATCTGTACCACCAGTTGCTGCATCAGTTGGGCCTGCGAGAACAGTGCCATTCTGATTTACGAGCTTGACGTTAGTCAAAGCTGTGTATGTAGCAGAACCTGAGAAGCTAAAGTTGAAGACCAAGCGACCAATTGTGATTGGCTCGCCCTGATCCTGTACAGAGAAGCCGCCGAGAACCTGATCCTGCTGGTTGATAGCAACGTTACCTGAAGTAACAGCATTTGAGGTAGAAACCGTCACAACGCCGCCGGTAACTGTAACTGTGTAACCAGTGTAGTAAGGATCATCTGAGCTTGCGACAACACCTGCTGATGCAGACTGGCTGCCGAAGCTTGGAAGGATACCGTAACCATACTGTGCACCAACTGTGTTGATGTCAGATGACTTCTGGATATCGAACTGAGCAGTTGTTGCTGAACCATTGGCGATATCACCCTGGATAGCTACGTCTTTCGAGAAGCCTTTCTGGATCAAGATGCCCTGACCTGGGAAGGTTGTCGTGAAGTAGTTGTCAGATGAAGCGGTCGTCGGATATGACGTGCCATCAACAACTGATACTACGTTTGAGAGGTAGCTCTGAGAGATAGAACCAACCTGGTGCCAGCGGATTGACTTGACGTATACATCTTCAGATGAACCTGCTGTAAGGCGGATTGAAGAGAAGACGTAGCTTGTCTGTCCAACGTTTTGAGTTGTTGCTGCGCCTGGGTCATTTGTACCCTTCTGTGCAGTGACTGTACCAATGAGGCTTGAGGCTTCGTTGATTGTCTGGCTTGCACCGCTGATTGGAAGACCACCGTTCGTAACTGCTGCTGAAGTGTTAACTGCAACAACAGAGAAGGTAGCGATCTGACCTGCGTATGTAGCAGTGTTACCGCGGTTAGCTGCGACTGTGAAAGTCATAGATGTGCCGCTTGGGATCACAATTGCTGAACCAACCACCGCCTGGTGATTGCTGTTCAAGGTCTTTGTGATACCAACCTGGTTACCATTCTGGTCCAAGAGCATTACGCCAGTGAAAGCCTGGTCAGACGCGATACCACCGCGTTCAACTGTAACGTTGTTAAGCGTTACGTTACCGCCTGAAGCTGTAACTGTGAACTTGGTGAAAGGAACGCGTGCTGCGTTGTTTGGAGCAATGCCGTTTGCAGGCTGTGCTGCTGCCGAAACAGTTGCAGTACCTGTACCCGTTGTAGGGGTAGTAGGTGTCGTAGGTGTCGTTGGGTTTGAACCGCAGAGAGCATTAAGCTTTGCGCGAGACAACGGACCTACATAACCTGACGCTGGTGATACGCCGTTAGCAGTCTGGAATTTCATAACTGCTGACTTTGTAGCAGGACCGAATGTTGAGGTCTCCTTACCAGGAGAACCGGCGCCAGACGATGCGATCATCGTGCCTGCGCTCATGTTCAAGAGCTTCTGGAGAGCCATAACATCAGCACCTGTAGAACCGACTGTGAGGTCGCGAGTGAAGGTCGTTGCGCATGAGCCGCCGGTAGTCGTACCGCCAGTAGAAGTACCGGAAGTAGGCTGACCATTGAGCGATGCCTGGACGTTCGCGATAGTAGCTGCATCAGCACCGAAGGACTGGAGCAACGAAACGATCGCGCTTACCTGAGACGCCGTGAGAGACGCTGCGTGAGCAGGAGTAGCAATTGCACCGAACATAAGTCCGAGGGCAACTACTGCACCGCCGACGAAAGCGACGAAACGTGTAGAACTCTGAGTAATTGTCATAATAACTAACTAATCGAACTATTAATAATTACTTGTAATCATACGGATAAAGGGAACAAAAACTTCTACCCGCATCTTCTGCCGTAGTGTGGTGTCTCTGGTTTTCCTTCTATTAAAGAAGGACAGAGAAACCATCACTCAGGCAGAAGAGCGACTGGTAGTCAAAATGGAATTGGACACTCGGACATATCAACCATGAAGGGATTAGGAAAGGTCCACTAACAATGAAGACGCACTTGAACTGCAGTGCTTACTGCAATTCTTTTTCTACTATTCTGTTGTCAACGATCGTTCAATTCTGACGTTCCAGTATATGCCCTGAATACCCGACTTTCGGTCGCTACAACCAAGTATAGGGCTACGGGGCACGGAACTCAAAAATACCCTGTGGACAACAGCGCAAATGAGCCCCCTAGGGGGCTGGAGCTGTGTTTTACAGGTATCCTAAAAATACCACCACGGAGGCTTCAGGTCAACGCCTTCCTTATATAGCAAGATATACGCTCCAACGACGCTCCCCCACCTTTTTTATAAGACCTTGCTGGATCAGCGCAGCCAACTCCCGCTGTATAGTCTTTTCGCTGCAACCCTTCACCGCTGAAGCTATATCTTTTATAGAAGAGTTAGCATTAGAGCGGACAAATTCAAGGATTTTCTCCATACGGACACTGTGTCCTTTATTAATGTCCTTAACTTGTCCCTTAGCCTGTCCTTTATCTGAGATCTGTTCCATAGGACGTTGTCCATTATTCAAAAGTCGTGGATGTCCCCCCGCATGTTCTGAAGATTCAATTTCTGGCACTGAAAAATCTTGTATCGAGGTGAACGGTGAAGGATGGACACTCAGCGAAAATCGCTGTACCAACTGTTCGTATTCATTCAATAAAATAGGGCTGTTTTCTTTGCTGATGAAACCCGCCGTCGTCGCAAGCCTTACCTTTGAAAGAAGCGCGAAGATGTCGGCGATAACGATGGACGCATCCATTTCCCCTGCAGCAAAGTGAGCGAAGGTATGAGGAAGTTCTGCTGCGGCCATAGCAAGCTTATATGAAACTTCTCTATCTTTTATGTCCGATTGTTCAGCAAGAACAAGGAGTGCGTGTGCGATTTTTTCTGACTTCAAATAACAAAAATACCAATCGGTTCGTCCTTTAAAAAGGATTGATTTTAGAGCAAATTCGTGAAATTTTTTATCAATATCAGACACGTTTTTGTCTCATAGAAGTCCTTTATTTGTCTTATATTCTTAAAGACATATAGGACCTCTCATGTGTCTTTGAGTATACTGCCTCGCTCTGCAAAAGCAAAAGATGGTATCATATCTCCATATATGGCGCGCAAAAATGGCAAGCAAAACAAGGACACTGCTAACCCGTTGCGCACACTACCCACAGAAACAAAGCGTACGATTGCGGCAATAGTTCTCTTCATATTGGGTCTTATTTTTGTACTCGCATATTTTGGAGTGGCCGGAAATGGCGGGTCAGATCTCTACTGGCTCTTTAACTACCTTCTAGGCGTAGGGTACTTTTTGCTACCCCTCCTTCTCTTCATATTGGGGTGGAGCGCGCTTCGAGAAGAGTCGGTTGGGTTTAATCCACTGAAACTTGTTTCGAGCATTATTTTTATTTTGGCGGGCTTGGGTTTTGTTGATGCTGTTTCAAACCATGGAGGTTTGGTGGGGGGACTTATCGCCCACCCTACCGTGCAATTTTTTGATATCTACGTCGCCCTCATTGTTATGGGCGGACTGTCACTTATATCTCTTCTTGTATTAATAGAGGGGCGCATCTCTCCTGAAATATTTGCCTCTATTGGTCGCAACATACTGGCACTCTTTAGAAAACTCACAGGCCGAGGCGACAGAGAACTCGAACCTTCTATAACAGGGTTGCAGGATGATGACGAAGAGCTTGAGGAAACATATCCTGCGATGGATGAAGATGGGCAAGAACCTGCGCAACGCCGTCCGATCGGTTCTTCCGAACCGCGGCCCGCCGTTGCTTCGGCATCCGCGGCATCTCGTGATGCTTCTAACAAAGAGGCGGCGGCTAGAGCAGCGGCTGCAAACCTAAAGTCATTGCTTGGCCAATACACTCCCCCACCTCTCTCCTTGCTCGAAGGCGACAAAGGGCGTGCCGGCAGCGGTGACATTAAAGCCAACGCAAATATCATTCGCCGCACCCTCCAGAACTTCGGTATAAATGTAGAGATCGACGAAATCTCCATCGGTCCCTCAGTTACCCGCTACGCTATTAAACCCGCAGAAGGTGTGCGTCTTCAGAAAATCGTCGCACTCCAGCAAAACCTCGCACTCGCACTCGCGGCAAAGGGCGGTATTCGTATCGAAGCCCCTATTCCTGGCAAGTCATTGGTGGGTATCGAAGTTCCAAACACTGCCAAAGTTACCGTGGGTCTCGGAACCCTTTTGGGTTCAGAAGAGTTCACCGATTCACCGAAGCCGCTCATGGTCGCTCTTGGCCGCGACATTGCCGGCAACTCTGTGTACTCAAACCTTGCTAAAATGCCGCATGGTTTGATTGCGGGCGCAACAGGCTCAGGCAAGTCAGTTGCTATCCACGCAATAATAAACTCACTTCTATATAGAGCGGGCCCACAACAGCTACGCTTTATCATGATCGACCCTAAGCGCGTGGAGCTCACTCTCTATCGTTCTATCCCTCACCTTCTCACTCCAGTTATTACCGACCCTAAGAAGGCAGTTATGGCACTTCGTTGGGCGGGACGCGAAATGGAGCGCCGATACAATATTTTGGAAGAAAACCGCGTGCGTGATATCGACTCATACCACCAGAACATTCTGACCCCTGCTCTTGAAAATATTCGCAAGCAAGGCGGTGAACTCGAAGAAGGCCAGAAAGCTCCTGAAGCAATGCCGTATATAGTCGTCGTCATCGATGAACTCGCCGACATTATGCAGACCTACCCTCGAGAACTTGAGGCTTCTATCGTACGCCTGGCCCAAATGAGCCGTGCCGTTGGCATCCACCTCCTTCTCTCAACACAGCGCCCTAGCGTTAACGTCATCACCGGCCTTATCAAGGCAAACGTACCAACACGTATCGCTCTTCAAGTGGCAAGCCAGATAGACTCACGTACAATTTTGGACCAAGGCGGCGCTGAAACTCTCCTTGGTGCCGGCGACATGTTGTACCTCTCTGCCGACATGGCAAAACCGGTGCGTTTGCAGAGCGCCTTCATTACCGAAAATGAAGTAAAGAAAGTGACAGACTTTATTGCCAAGAATAACGAGGTGGAAATTCCAATAGACATTGCAGCTCCTGCCCCAGGCACTACAAGCATCTCTCTTGAAGGTGGAAGCGGTGGCGGAGGTGGTGGCGGATTTGACGACGAAGGTGATGATGATATGTACGAAGCAGCGCACGCTGCCGTAATGGAAGCAGGAAAAGCGTCAACTTCATACCTACAAAGAAAACTGCGTGTCGGCTATGCACGCGCGGCACGTCTTATCGACATACTGGAAGAGCGCGGAGTAATAGGCCCCGGAGATGGCGCAAAGCCCCGCGAAGTGCTTGGCCGACCAGGCGGTGGTGGAATGGAAGCAGCTGAGGAGCCCGCAGATCTATGAGTTACGGACACTCTGCCCGCCGCACAGCCACATTTATCATAATCGTGTGCGCTATTGTGGTAGTGCTAGGGTATGGCCTTTTTGAGGGGCGGAAGCTTATCGAAGGACCTCAAATATCGATAAAAACGCCATCAAATGGTAGCGCCACATCCTCTAACGCGGTGGTTATTTCAGGTACCGCAGAGAACATTTCCTTCCTTACTATCAACGATGCCCCTGCGTACACAGATGAGTCGGGCCATTTTTCAGTGATTCTCTCCCCACCTCCAGGGTATAATGTGTTTACTGTTCGCGGCGTAGATCGGTTCGGTCGCCGCTCGTCAAAACAGGTTGTGTTTACCGTAGTGAATTACTGTCCGATTACCTCTTAAACAGAACTCATAGACTGATATGGCGAAAGCAAAAGAAAAGAAAGCAGCTCCTTCAGGAAAACCTGCCCGTCCGGCAGGCGGAGACACATCCGCAATTGATGCAGCGATCCGCGAAATAAAAACAAAGTTCGGCGACGAAGCAATTATGAAACTCGGCGACACCGCACGAGTTAATGTCGATGCTATCCCCTCTGGTTCTATCGGCCTCGACTGGGCGCTTGGCATTGGCGGCTACCCGCGCGGACGCATTATTGAAATCTTTGGTCCAGAAAGTTCTGGCAAGACAACGCTCTCTCTTCACGCTATAGCTGAAGCTCAGAAAAAAGGCGGCGTCTGTGCGTTTATCGACGCAGAGCACGCACTCGACCCAGAGTACGCAAAGAAGATTGGTGTGAAACTAGATGAACTGCTCGTGTCACAGCCAGACACAGGAGAACAAGCGCTTGAAATCGTTGAGTCGCTCGTACGTTCAGGTAAAGTCGACATTGTTGTCATCGACTCTGTTGCTGCCCTCACACCAAAAGACGAAATTGAGGGAGATATGGGACAGACCCATGTTGGTAAACAAGCACGTTTGATGTCACAAGCACTCCGCAAACTCACTGCCATCACTGCAAAATCTAAGACGATTGTTGTTTTCATTAACCAAATCCGCATGCAGATAGGTATGATGTTCGGCAACCCAGAAACAACACCAGGCGGTAAAGCGCTTAAGTTCTACACATCAGTACGCCTCGATATCCGCCGCATTGCACAAATTAAGAAAGGTGAAGAAGTAGTTGGTGGCCGACACCGCGTTAAAGTTGTTAAAAACAAAGTCGCTGCCCCATTCCGTAAAACAGAGTTCGACCTTCTCTACAACGAAGGCATCTCCCGCGAAGGCGAGCTGCTCGCGCTTGGAGAAAGCCTTGGTGCAGTTTCAAAGAGCGGCGCTTCCTACTCTTTTACCTCTAAAGAGGGTGAGAAAATTGCGCTTGGCCGCGGCTACGACGCATCTCGTACATTCCTTCGTGAAAATAAAAAAGTAGCGAACGAACTTCTTAAAGCTATCGAAAAAGGTTTGGAGACATCTGCCCCTGCAAAGACTGCGGCTTCTGCTGACGAAGACTAGTCTGATTTAAGTGTAGAAAGAAAAAACTCCAGGACCCGAAGGTACTGGAGGTGTTTGCCGTTGCCGGCGTTGAGGGTCAGTCGCCCGCCGCGGAATGCGCGGCGGCGATGACGGCGCCCGGCAGGTTGATCGTGAGGTCGAGGCGATCCTTGACGAACTTGTCGAAGCCGGCCGCGCACACCGTGTCGATCGTCATGGCCATGTCCGTGCCGACCTGGGGCTCCTTCTTGCCGATCACGCCCGTGTCGACGCCGAGAGCCTTCTTGTAGGCCTTGACCTCACGGCGCTTGAACATGCCGTGCCGCTGCGCCGTCAGAGCGTCGCCGCCGTAGGCGAAGATGTAGGCCTTGTCCAGAGCATCGTGGAGCTTCTGGTGCTCGTCGGCCGGGATCAGGCCGGCATACAGCAGCGGCAGAACGGTGGCCGTGACGGTGCCGTCGAGCTGATGGCGCAGGCTGCTGCGCTTGCTTTCGTCGAGCTTCTCGCCGTGCTGACTGGTCGCGAAGGCGATGCCGCCGATCAGGACCCGGCCGAGGGTGCCCCCTTCCATCACGTTGCCCGGAATGATGCCGACATAGTGGTGGTTGAGATCCAACTTGCTCTTGCTCATGATTTCCTCTTCCTTTGATTGTACTTCCCTAAGGCCTCGTTTGTCTGCCGAAATGGCAAATAAAAACGTCCTTTGGGACGTTGCACAATCTACAGTGCCATTAAGTGTCTGTCAATACCTAGGCAAAACGGCGTGTTGGAGTGGCTGCAGAGCGAGCCACGTCTACGCCCATAAGCACGAGAGATGCAGCCGCCACAAAGAGGGCGACCTGTACCGCAAGCTTAGTTTGGAGAACGGCCGTAAGGAAGAAAACACCGACACTTACTACCCCACCCTGTGTTACGTGGGTAAGATTTTGAAACACGTTTGGAAGCGAAACAAAGTAGGCCGCGCCAGCAAAAGAAAGCGCGAGTGCGTAGCACTCAATTGCGAAACGACTTGTGAGCTTGCGGACTGTATACACAACCGCCACCCCTGCCATAACTTGTTTTTCTATATTGCTCTGCATATACATTCAAACTATACCTTAGTGTTAATAGTTTCAAATACTTTTTTGAACTCTTTCTTTGCACGATGTACGCGGGTTTTGATAGCGCCCACGCTTACACCCTCTTCTTCTGCCATTTCTTCCTGAGATTTACCTTCGAGGAAAAAACTTGAAAGCGCTTTTGCAAAAGGCTCAGGCAAGCGGGAAAGCACAGAGGCCACCTCATCCATAAATTCTTTCTTTTCAAACTGACGCATAGTGCGGTCCGGAATGATGGCCCATATCTCTTCGTCGAGCTCCATCTGCCGCTCCCCTTTTCGCTTCTGCTTTTGATAGTGCGTAAGCGCGGTGTTTATAAGGATGCGATACCCCCACGATGAAAACTGCGCACCATCCTGTTTCTTAAACTTCATAGCGTTCATGTAGATCTTTGTGAAGGCTTCCTGCACGATATCTTCTGCTTCTTCTCTTGAGCGGACAATGCTCATGGCCTTACGCAAAAAAGGCTCCTCGTATTTACGTACAAGAAGTGCAAAAAGCGATGGGTGAGAAATAGAAGCGGCCAGAAGCTCCTCGTCGGTATACTCCTGCCCCTGTTCCTCTAGAGTGAGATACTCCTTCATGCCTACACTGTATATCATGGCGCACTCTTTACAACTATCTTGCACAGAAACAAGTTTCGGCTATAGTTTCCACTAAGCTCCCAAGTTAGGAGTGACTTAGTTCATTTTGTGTAGTGAGAGGGAGAGAAACAGTGACTTACGAAAGCAGGACGCCAGCGCTCGGTCTCGGCGCCCGCACCAATCGACGAGTCAAAGACAAGGTCGACAAAGACACGGAGGCGGCTGAGAAGATTGCGGGTTTCTTTACCAAGATCAAGATCCCCGGACTCAACGTCAGCCAAACCAGCTGCGCCTACGTCGACCCCAGCAAGATCAACATAACGCGTACGGGCGACACAATGACCGTCCAACATCGCAACAAGTCCACCCAGGTCGTCGGCCTCGACTTGGACGCCGTTGAAACGACGTTCCGCGAATGGTGCGCGAGTGAGATGTGCCACGCGAAGGTCTTCCCTCGCAAATGTTCAAAATAGGGCCACTAGGCTCAACAGCCGTCCTTCGGGACGGCCTTTTCTTTTGTTCATTTTTTCTTTATGTAAGGCGACACCTTGGCAAGGCGTCGCCTTGAATTATTCCTCGACAAATAGAGGGTTTTGGGTAGAATGCTTGGATGGCAATGCTTGAATACAATGAAATTTTAAACAAGAAGGTAATTCTCCTCGACGGCGCTCCGTACGAAGTATTGGACGCACACGTCTTCCGCAAACAACAGCGTAAGCCGGTTAACCAGACAAAGCTCCGCCACCTTATTACTGGCAAGGTTACTGAACACGCCTTCCACGTATCGGAAAAAGCTCAGGAGGCTGACCTTTCGCTCAAAAACGTAAAATATCTTTACACCGCAAAAGGAGAATATTGGTTCTGTGCAGAAAACAATCCCGCAGACCGCTTTGCATTGAGTGCAGACACTGTAGGCAACGGCGCACAGTTTATGAAAACAAATTCTATCGTAGAAGCAGTCGTGTTTGATGAAAAAATAATTTCAGTCCGCATCCCTATTAAAGTTGAACTTCTTGTTAAAGAAGCTCCTCCAGCAGTCCGCGGCAACACATCACAGGGTGGTAACAAAATCATCACGCTTGAAACTGGCGCAACAGTAAACGCTCCCCTCTTCATCAACGAAGGCGACCTCGTACTCATCAACACCGAAACAGGCCTTTACGCTGAACGCGTAGACAAAAAGTAAAATAAACAAAAAAGCCCCCATGTGGGGGCTTTTTTGTTTGAGACAATTTAGCGAACGATGAATGGCAGAAGTGCCATAAAGCGTGCGCGCTTTACTGCCTGCGAGAGTGCGCGCTGGTTTGCAGCCGAGAGACCGGTGCGGCGGCGAGGCATGATCTTGCCGTGCGGGTTCAAGAACTTCTTGAGAACATCGACATCTTTGTAGTCGATGCGCTGGAAGTGCGCGACATAGTTGTCTGTTTGCTGTGGCATACGTGTGAATAATTAACTTAAATTTATTTTTTCTTTAGAACGGAATGTCGTCTGGGTTGATATCTTCTTGAGGGTAGTCTATTGCATCCTCTTTTGGTGCAGACTGCTCGTGATCGTCTCTGCTTGGTGCAGATGAAGGAGAACCTCCTCCACCGCCTCCGCGAGAGCCGAACTGCACGCGCTCTGCAACAACCTCTGTGCGGTACTGCTTACCCTTCTCTGGAGTTTCCCAGCTTCGGGTCTGCATGCGGCCTTCGATAAGTGCTGAACTACCTTTTTTGAGGTACTGGGCGCTTGTTTCTGCCTGGCGGCCAAAGACCACAACGTTGTGGAATTCTGGCACATCTACCCACTGTTCGTCTTTTTTGACGCGGCGATTTGTAGCAACGCTAAAGGTTGCAACCTGGCCGCCGCCAGGAAGCTGTTTAAGCTCTGGGTCGCGGGTAAGGTTTCCGTAGAGGATGACTTTGTTCATATCTCAAGTATACCGTGCCTATTCCGATACAAGTGCGTCGATAGATTTATCGAGCTCCGCCTCTGAAACCTCGCCTGCTGGCTCCTCTGCCACGGCCTTAGGCTTCTGGATAGTCTCACCTTCGAGACGATCTGATGCGAATACTGCGCGGCGTGGTGCCGTGCTTATATCCTCGCGCACCGTCTCAATGAGAAGGAAGCGGAGAACGTTTTTATTAGCACGAAGTGCATCCTCAAACGCGTTTATCGACTCGCGCTCAAGTGCAAATTTTATAAAACCGAAGTACGCTTCGTCGTACTTTTCACGCTTGCCGGTGAGCGAACGCTCAACCGTGTATGCAAGACGCTTTCTTTCTGGGAACTGCTCACTGATAATTTCAGCGTTGCCGAGGGCGCTGCGAATTTGGTCTACAACACCAGCAACACCTTCATCCCCCACAGTTGGGAGGATGTGAAATCCGACCTCATACACAGGTCGGCTCTCAGAGTTCGCTTGGGTTAAGACCTCGGCGGTCTGCGACTTTTCAGCCATGTAAGGAGATTACCACAGAGGTACGGGTTTGCAACCAGCCAGAGGATGCCTCGGCTAATGGAAGTTGCCGCCGTAGCCAAGTTCCTCTTCGAGCTCAATCCCCGCCTCTTCGACGGGCTTGTGAGTTGTTTTACGCAACGTTACGTGTGGCATAAAGAGTACGAGTACAAATGCTGGAACCACCACCGCAGCGGCCACAAGGAACGTTTGTGGTAATGCCGCCGCAAGCGAAGCACCTGAGGCGATACGCATATTTATAAGACCTCCGAAAAATGCCCCGCCGACTGAACCTCCGATACTGCGGAATAGCTGTAATGCTGCGGTGACAACGCCTGTTTTGCTTTGATCAAACGCATTCTGCACGGCGATGTTGAATACTGGCATTGTTGCACCAAGCCCCAAGCCCATCACTATCATCTTAAAAACAATTTCAAGCTTCGTACTGTCCGCTCCCATGCGTGAGAACAGAAACATACCGAGTACGATGGTGAACACACCCCCAATGGCAAGGAATTTATATCTGCCCGTACGTGACACGATCTGTCCCGTGATGACACTCATCGCCACCATACCAAGCATCAGTGGTGTCAAAACAAGTCCTGCGTACGTTGCACTAAACCCTACGACTTGTTGTGCGAAGAGTGGTAGGAAGAGAATAGAGCCGAACATGCCCACCGCTGTCAAAAACACCGTGGCCACAGAGATAGAGAATGTCGAGTTACGGAACAATGACATTGGGAGTACTGGGTCAGCCGCATATTCTTCAGCAAGAATAAAGGTGATAAACGCTGCGAGCGCGCCACCAAAGAGAAGCTGGATTGTGAGTGAGTTCCACGCGTACGTACTTCCGCCCCACACAAGCGCGAGAAGAAATGGAACGAGCGTAAGCGCGAGAAGTCCCGCACCCAGGAAGTCTATTGGTTTGCGTTGCCCTGGAGCACGGTTTGTGCGTGGCAAGGTAAAGAAAATAACGGCGAGCGCCAAGAGTCCGAGCGGAATGTTGATGTAGAAGATCCAGCGCCATGAGTAGGCGTCTGTGATCCAGCCACCAAGCAGTGGACCGGCAACGGATGCGATACCGAACATGCCTCCAATAAGACCCATCCATTTACCGCGTTCAACTGGTGGGAAAAGGTCGGCAACAATTGCGAACGAGTTGACCATAATTGCTCCCCCACCAATACCTTGGATGGCACGGAAGAGAATAAGTTCCGTCATCGAATGTGCCATACCAGAAAGTACGGAGCCGATAAGGAATGCGATGATGCCGATAATAAAAAACAGTCGTCGGCCATAGATGTCAGAAAGTTTTCCGTACAGCGGGACGGTTACAGTCGACGCGAGCATATACGCAGTAAACACCCACGAGATATGCTCGAGGCCGTGAAGCTCAGTAACGATGCGCGGAAGCGCGGTAGAAACGATAGTCTGGTCGAGCGCGGACAGAAGCATCGCAAGCATGGCTCCTGCCATAGCCGCAACCTTAGGATTCTTTAAAAATGTTGGCATCGCGCAATTATAGCAAATTGAAAATACGCCTTGAATTAAGGAGAATTTGAGCTCTCATTTCCTCTTCTGACACCCCTTTGAGCTGGGCCATTTTCTTCACCACCTCCCTAACGTGGATGGGCTCATTGCGTTGGCCGCGGTATGGAACCGGGGTTATATAAGGCGCATCGGTTTCAGTAAGGAGCATATCCATTGGAGCGTTCTTCACGACCTCGTCGTAGTCATGTGTAAACGTGAGCACCCCCGTGAAAGACAGAGTGAAACCTAAATCTAAAAATTGTTTTGCAATATCCCAATTCCCTGCAAAGAAATGCACATCCCCTTTTACTTTTGCATGGGCTTTTAAAATCTCAATCGCATCGAGATACGCGCTTGCCCCGCGAGAGGCTTCCGAAGTCTCTTGTGCGGGGCTTTGGTGTGCAGTGTCGCGGATATGGAGCATCAACGGTTTGTTAAGTTTGTTCGCAAGTTCTATATGCTGCAAAAATACTTCTGTTTGGACTTTCTTTGTATCTTCTTCAAGGCGGTAGTAATCCAACCCGCATTCCCCTATCGCAATAACTTTTGGAGAGACAGCGAGTTTCTCGTACGCATCAAAATCAAATTTCTCACCTCGTGAGGTGAATGCCTTTCCTTCTCCGCCAAGTTCTTTCGTATCGTGAAATGACTTAGCTGTATGAACTGGGTGCAGCGCAACGCTCGCGTACACATCACCTCCGTGCTTTTCTGCCATCTCAACTGCCACGCGAGATGTATCAAGCTGCGTGCCTACCAGGTTCATTCCAACCTCTACCTCTTTGGCGCGCGCCATTACCTCATCGCGATCTTCATCGTATGCAACAAACTGCACATGCGTATGTGCGTCGAAGTACTTCATTAGTCTTTGCGAGCAAACAAGTTTTCTGGCTTTTTGTTTACCCCTATTGCTTCAACTATTATTTTGCTCGTATCTGGCATGAAAGGTTCTAGCATTTTTGCTACTTCATACAACCGAGCAACTGAATAGGAAATCATCTCTTTTCCTTTTTCCAAATCGACTTTTATCACTTTGAACGGTTCATCTTCTGTTAGTCTCTTATCTAGAACGCGTATCATCTCCCAGATATTGTCGAGGGTATGATTGAATTTGAATGTTTCCAGAGGAGCCCACACCTCACGCAAAAGCGAATCTACTGGACTAAGCGCTACAGGCGCATCTAAATGTCTCTCTGCTAGAGTCATCACGCGAGACACTAAGTTGCCCAACCCGTTTGCGAGGTTGGCGTTATAGGCTTCTTTAAAGCCTTCCATTGTTACATCGCTGTCATCAACCGGGTGAACGTGGCGTGCGAGGAAGTAGCGAAGGGCATCAAGGCCGTATTCACCCACGATAGTCATAGGGTCTATAACATTGCCGATTGATTTGCTCATCTTCTGGCCACCCGAGGTTATAAAGCCGTGATAGAAAACCTGGTCAGTATTTTTTACCTTTGCAGACATAAGCATTGCCTGCCACATGATCGACTGGAAACGGACCTGGTCCTTCCCCGCCATCTGCATTGCAAAGCCATCGTTCCAGAATTTCTGGAAGTTTCCTTCAGCGTCATCTGGCCAGCCCAAGGTTGAGACATAGTTTGTAAGCGCGTCGAACCATACATACATAACTTGTGTTTCGTCGTCTGGAACTGCAATGCCCCATGGCATTTTTTCTTTGACGCGAGAGATGCTGAAATCCTCAAGGCCTTTCTGTACAAAGTTAAGCGCTTCTTGTCTGCGCCACTCAGGAACTACTACTCCCTCTTTTGAAAGATAGTCTGTAAGTTTCTGCTGGTATTTGCTAAGCAAGAAGAAATAGTTTTCTTCTTCGAGTTCAATAAGCTCTGCGTTCGGATGGTTCGGGCAGCGACCATCTACAAGGTCGCTCTCTTTCATAAATGCCTCGTCGCCTACGCAGTACATGCCTTTGTAGGTGCGCTTCTCTATGTCGCCGTTTGCCATGCAGCGACGCCACATCTCCTGCGCAGCAGCTATGTGGTGTAGGTCAGTCGTGCGAATGAAGTGGAGTTCTGGGTAGAGGCCAAGTTTTTCCTTAAGACCACGGAATTTTGCCGCATACTCATCGACGTAGTCCTGTATATCCTTTCCTGCTTTTTGGGCAGTCTCATACAGCTTCTGCCCGTGTTCGTCGGTACCTGTAGTAAAAAACACTTCCGAACCATTCAATTTTTTATATCGAGCAGTTATGTCCGCCTGCACCAACTCAAGCGCAAAGCCAATGTGAGGATCTGCGTTTACGTACGGGAGCGTCGTCGTCAGGTAAAAATTCTTGTCTGCCATAACTACTTCGGCGTGCCGTCTTCAGCAAGGCCATGCCTTGCGAGCGCACGTTTTTTCTCGCGGTCCACATCTGCAACATATTCTTGAATAGCCCCCGCGATAGGTACTGAGAGCAAAATGCCCAAAAATCCGAAGAGCTGAAAACCTATGAGAAGGGAGAGGATAACCAAAAGAGGCGGCACGCCTACAACCTTTTTCACCACGACAGGATAAATAAGGTGCGCTTCAAATTGTTGGACGATAACGTACAGCCCGAGAATTAACAGTGCCTCTGTTATGCCACCGTTAAGAAAACCGAGAGCTATCGCAGGGACCATCGCCAAAATCTGACCAAAGACAGGGATAAGTTCAAAGACGCCTGCGAGCATTGCAAGTAAAAGCGGGTGTGGAACATCCAAGATAAGAAGGCCAAGATACAGCAAAACGCCGACAATAATGCCTAGTATGAGTTGTCCTTGCATCCACTTCCCTATCTTTTGTTGTGAGCGTTTCCAAAGATTGAGAACGTACGCTTGTTCTTTGATGGGCGTGATAACGCGAAGAAAATCATCCACTCCAGTTTCTTGTACTGAAAAGTAGAATGAGAAAACGACGATAAGTGTGAATGATGTTACGCCGCCGAAGAATGCAGAGAGCGCACTGAATGCGCCGCCCGTTGAAGATCGAAGTGAGTTTGAGAGGTTCTGTAGGATATCTGCTGAAGCAATCGTGTCACTCAGGTTCCCCCACGGGAGAAGGCCGTGTGTTGCGTCGCTAATATTAAGATTTGAAAGCGTCTTTGGTAATTCTTGAAGAACGATAGCGGCATCGCTGAGGATCGGTGGTAGGAAAAAGAACATGATGCCAAAGAAGGTGCCTATCACGCCTACGTAGAGCAGCAACACTGCAAGAATTCTTGGGAAGCGATGTCGTATCAACCACAGGATGCCTGGTTCAACAGAAGAAGCTATAACCACCGCAGTAAGGACAATAAGCACGATGTCGCGCAGAAACCACAAAAGAGCCACTAGGAGAAGGAAAAGAATGGTTTTTATGATTGTCCCGGAGCTGATATGGACATTGATGTCGCGTTCTGACATGCGCCAACTATAGCACAATTAGAGGTTAATTTTGGAGGTGATAAAGCCACTAAGCTCAGCAACTGGCACGCGAGTCTGCTGCCCTGTGTCGCGGTCGCGGACCGTCACAGTGTCTTTAAGTTCTGGAGTCTCTCCGAGGGTGTCGAAGTCGATAGTGATGCACCACGGCGTACCAATTTCATCCTGACGACGATAACGTTTACCGATGTTGCCGTTGTCATCCCACATAATCTGTGGAATCTGCTTTTTGAGTGCGCTATAAATTTCACGAGCCTTCTCAACTAACTCTGGCTTGTTCTTAAGCAATGGGAACACTGCTGCTTTTACAGGGGCGAGGTGCGGAGCAAGTTTTAATACGACACGCGTCTCCCCATCCATCTCATCTTCGTAATACGCATCGCACAAGACCGCCAAAAATACACGCCCCATACCCATTGAGGTTTCAAGTATCCAAGGAATATATTTCTCCGCAGTTGTTGGGTCCGTATAGTTCAAATCAACTCCAGAGAATTTCATATGCTGAGACAAATCGTAGTCAGTACGGTCGTGGATACCCTCCACTTCATCAAAGCCACTCGGGAATTCGTATTCAATGTCCCAAGCATCTTTAGCGTAGAACACCAGATTTTCGTGTTGTTTAAATCGAAGTTTGTTCTCTTTGATTCCCAAAGACAGGTACCAATTCCAGCGGTCTTTCTTAAGCGCTTCGTATGCTTCTTTGTTTTCATTCGGACGAATGAACAACTGTGTGTCAGCCTGCTCAAACTCGCGTGTTCTAAAAAGAAAGTTGCGTGGCGAGATTTCATTTCGAAACGCCTTCCCTATCTGCGCAACACCAAAAGGAACTTTGGGCTGCATCGTGTCTACAATATTTTTGTAGTCGAGATAAATACCCTGACACGCTTCACCAGGGAGATACACTGGCTCAGCTCCCTCAGAAGTAAAATCGCCTAAGTTACTTTTAACCAACAAATTAAATGCTTTTGCGCGAGTAAAATCTTTTTTGCCACATACGGGGCATTTTATTTTGTCTCGGTTTTGGTCGAAAAGTTCGTTGATGGCATCTTCTGACATTTTTTCATCCGCAGTAACTCCAACGTTTGCGAGTTCTTTATCAACGCGAATACGCGCATGACAGGTACGACACTCAGCAAGAGGGTCAGCGAAACCGCCGACATGACCGCTCGCCTCCCACGTACGTGGATGTTTAAACATGCCAGAGTCAAGACCGTAGAAATTTTCTTTATCGTATACGTTTGCTTGCCACCATGATTTTTTAAGATTATTCAAAAGCTCGACACCGCGAGGGCCGAAATCATAAATGCCAGCGAGGCCGCCGTAGATTTCAGAGCCTTGGTATACAAAGCCGCGACGCTTGCAGAGCGAAACAATTTTTTCCATCAAATTCTGTGATTCAGCCATATAGTTATTTTATTGAGCGACCGCGCCCATGTTTGCATTGTACCCAGCTTCACTATTCAACTGCGTTGTCGGAGCGACCGCAGTAGCGCGTACCTGCACCTGCGCGAAACGGTCCTGTCCGGAGAAGTTTGCAGCGTTTGTAAGCGCCGGCGCTTGTCCTTTCTGCGACGCACTCGGAAGCAATGAGACTTGGAACGCGCCTACTCGTGAAGCCGCCGTAAAACCTGCTCCGGCCTTCACATCCCCCATTGTCCATGTAACCGTGCGGCTGCCAGCGTCATAGGTTATACCGCTGCCAGACTGAGCACCCACAAACGTAACATATGATGGCAGCGTTGCAGAAACGACGCCGTTTGCAATGGTATTCGAAGTGTTCGTCACTGTCCATGTAATGCCGTAGGTGGTGCTTTGCCCAGGCACCGGCGGCATTGGGCCTGTATTAGAAAATGGTCCACTAAAGTGTGATGCTGCCGCGCTAAGCACAACAACCGACGACACATACACCTGTGCTGAGTCAGCTGACGTAACATTTTGAGGAACGTTAGTCTGTCCTTGGCGTACGCCCTGTACCGTTACGTTAAGGCTGATAGCAGGGTTGGAATACAACGTCCCTCCTGCCCCAGACGACAGTGTTCCGAAATGGAATGGGAGTGTGCCCGTACCACCAGGTGGCACAGCAGCAAGCTGCTCATTTTGATCCTTACTCCAGACAATCGTCGAATCAGAAGACTGGTAGAAACCGGTTGGCGCACCCACAGCACTTGAGTTAAGAGTGGGGCCCGAGAGTGAGAGTGTCAGCTGCACATCCGTTACAGGGTCAGGCAAATTGTTTGTCCATGTAATCGTGCCTTGGATATCAGCACCCGACGGCACAGAAATCGTCTTGCCCGTCTGACCATTAACAGAAAGTTGTGCAGCAATAAATGGACGACGCACGGTCAATGTCTGAGGGACTGACAAGAATGGTACGCGTAGTGTTGTGTTTGTTTTGTCAGAATCTGAACCTGCGAGGAAATAAAATACGCGCGTGTCACCATCCTGGCCATTGAGCGTGCCCGTGACATGCAACACTTTTGAGTCGCCCGGTTTCATTTCACCCAAGCGCCACAGCGTGCCACCAACCTGTGCCTGCGGCGAGGTACCTGTTACCGTAAATCCAAATGGATAGCGCGCCTGGATCACCACATCTTGCACTGGCGCGAGCGCGTTGCTCTGCACCGTTACATCAAAGGCAAATTGCTGGTCGGAAATTGCTTCCGTCGGCGACGAAACCGAGATTGAAACTGGCGATGAGCCAACCGTAAAATTTACATCCGCATCTCTTTCAAAGACCGCGTTCGAACCCTCGATGCTGTATTCAAGCTGCACCGATACTTTCTGCGCTTGACCTTCCTGACCATAGAAAATCGCCTGAGACGTTCGTTGCACTGTCTGCCCTGCGCTTATAGAGCCGATAGATTGTCTCTCGTGCGTCAGTGGTTGGTTCGCGTTCGCAGCATTACGCGTTCCATCAGGGTAGTTGATGATCAAGTCCGCCAATTTCAAGTTGGCATTATTGCGGTTAACAATAAGCACTTGGACTGTCGTTGCCTTACCTCCGTCTATAACCGACGGCATGATAATCTGTACATCAATATTTTGTGGAGAAATACCGTTGTTGCCGTAGAAAAACATGTACCCAGCAGCACCTGCCGCAAGAACAAAAAAAGCAAATGAGACTACGAGAAATTTTGTTGCAATAGACCAACCTTTTTTAGTAGATGCCATAGAGAGAAGTGTGGTGATTTGAGGTAAAGGAGAACGTGGGCCTTCATTCCATGAGACAGGGACATTCGTTGAGTGTGCCTCAAGTGGGGTCCTCTCATCTGGATTTATAGATACGTCATCTTTGCGCGAATAGAGCGCAGCCTTAAGCCATGCTATCGAGCCCTTCTTCTCTGCCATTCCAAAAGTATACAACAATTACAGCCCGGTTTCGGCGAGGGAGATATTTATACTTCTGATAAGCAGTGGGCGGTTCTTTTTAGCCCGCTCGATAAGAGATGGTGAAAAGGTATGAGAATCAAGGAATATAGCAAGCTCCTGTTTTTCCTCAACATATCCCAGCCGTGCAATGATGCGCAACACTAGCACCGCTTCTATATATGGGAGTGTTTCTTCGTCAGTTTCTTGTGTAATATACGCAAAACCGCGCGACACAATATCGAACAGCTCAGGGACGGGTTCTTCTCCTTGGATAAGACGGATCAGAAGCCTGCTCACCTTCCCCGCTGTTTTACGCTGAGCAACAGAGGTGTGCAAAAACGGACGAGAGAGTTCCTGTGTACCCGTCAGCTTCCATTCATACTTGCCGCGCACAAGCGAAAATCTTCCTTGCGTCAGAGTCTCAAGTCCATAGCGAAGTTTGGAACGCTCAAGACGTGCGGAACGTGCAGAGGCTCGCACAACACCAAGATCTTCGGTCAGGATAGATACAAGCGTATTCGCCTCGCCTACTGTTCGCTTACTGAGCACTATTCCCCGCGTTGCGATAACATCATGCATTCGCTTGTTCTTTCAATTGCAGATCTTGAAGGCCCGTTTGTGCAACAAGAGTCGAACGATATTTTTCTGCAACAGCTTTTTCTTCTGCGGTGACTTCAAGCACATACGAAGGGCGGTCGCTAATAGAAAGCTTTTGCTCTTTGCGCCACTCCTGGATGCGGCGAGCGAGGTCGCGCACCAACCCCTCTTCCTTAAGTTCTTGCGTAAGGTTTGTGTCGAGCACTGGTTCTGTAAGCGATGCGTCTTCGGTAACTTGTTTTACATTGATCTCCTCAGCAAGGATAGTGTGGAGTGCAGAGTTGTGTGGCAAAGAAGCAGCTGAGAACTTTGCGAGCGGTTGGCGCACTTTTATTCCCGCACGGTCGCGGAGTTCCAAACCCTTACTTGCGAGTTCACGGATGGTTTGCATGTCTGTAAGAAGTTGCTCATCAACTGAACCGCCTTCCGGCCACGCAGCCAAGTGGATACTCTCCTTTTCGCCCAGCCCTTGCGAGACGCTTTCTGCAATAAACGGTGTTATAGGAGCAAGAAGTTTAGCCACCGTCAAAAGTACATGCTTCTGTGTAGCCAAACACATCTGTGCATCTTCCCCATCACCGCGAGCACGGTCACGAGAACGGCGAACGTACCAGGTCGAGTAGTTGTCGATAAATGCACGGATTGGCCTTGTTGCGCTTGGGAGATCATATTTCTCAAACGCGTCCGTTGTTTCTGTAACTGTTTTGTTCAAGAGCGAAATAATCCAGCGATCCAGTGGGTGCCCGCTCTCCGTATAATCAGCGTCACCTACTTTGTCTTTGTAGAGTTCAAAGAATTTGTAAGAATTCCACAATGTACCGATAACACGATTGTGCACTTCGCGCACATCTTCATCACGGAAGTTAAAGTCCTCTGCCTGCATAACCACCGAGCTCATAAGGTAAAAGCGGTATGCATCAGAGCCCCATGTATCCATCAACTCATACGGGTCGGTGTAGTTGCCCTTAGACTTACTCATCTTTGCGCCGTCTGCGGCAAGAATATTTCCTGTTACTGTTACCGCCTTAAACGAGCCCTTGCCAAACAAAAGCACACCCATCGCGTGCATGTAATAGAACCATGTTCTAGTCTGTCCAATATATTCCGCAATAAAGTCACCAGGATATCCTTTTGGAGCCAAGCTAAAGAAACGCTCTGGGTTAACCTTTGATTTGTCGCGCGGATACTGCATCGACGCAAACGGCATTGCACCCGACTCCACCCAGCAGTCGAGCACCTCTGGGATACGTTCGTAGCGAGTTCCTTTTTCATCAACCAGCACCACATCGTCGATGTACGGACGGTGCAAATCAAGTTCGTATTTTTTATTGTGCGGGAATGGAGTGAATTTCATTTCCTGCCACGTACCTGGTTCCAAAAATGGAATCTCGTTATCCTCCGCGACAATTTCCTCAACTGTTTTTATCTGCGCCACGGCATCCATCAACCATGCCGGGCACTCATGCGTAACGATAAGGACTGTCTTGTTGGTGTAACGACGCTCCAGATCAAACAGGAATTCACCCACGCGAGTTTTTACGTCTTGGTATGTCTCCCCACCTTCAGGCGCGTGTGCAAATCTATTTGCATAACCAGGAAACGCCTTCTTCCACTCTTCAATTGTCTTGCCTTCGTAATTTCCAACCTGAAGTTCGATCAGCCGCTCATCTGTCATAAGAGCCGATTCAGGCAACCCAAGTTCTTTACGCACGATGTGTGCAGTTTCCTGTGTGCGGAGAATAGGAGACGCGATGATGAGATCTATATGTTTTTTTCTCAAACTCGCTACAGCAGCTCGGACTGACTCTTTCCCTGTTTCGGTGAGATGGTTGTTTACATCGCCGGTGCTATCAAAGATTCCTGCGACGTTGCTCTGTGCCTGGCCGTGGCGCATGACAAAATATTTATTGCCAGACTTCTTGGTTTTAGCGAGCAACTCATCGAGCGAACCGACCACCATCAGTTTTTTTCCTTCTAGCTGCTGGCCTGTGGCAGACTGTTTTTCCTTCCAAATAGGAAGTGGGGATGCCCAGAAACGATTGCGGGAGATGGTCCAGTCAGGCGCGCTCTCAACAATGTTGCGGAAGCGTCCGTGTTTTAAATGCTGAGGGAACCAGTTAATCTTCTCGTTCTCCGAAAGCAACTTATTCTTCACCTTCTGGATGTTGAGGAACCAGGATACAACCGCGTTGTATATAAGAGGTGTACCGCAACGCCAACAGTGTGGGTATGAGTGCATGTGCGCCTCTTTACCGTGAAGGAGTCCCCGAGTTTCAAGGTCTGCAATAATTTCTTTCTCTGCCTGCTTGATGTATTTTCCGCGTATAAATTCTGGGACGATGTTGTTGTAATGACCGTTTGCTTCGAGCATCTGCACCATTGGCAACCTCTCCTTCATGCCAAGCGCAAAATCGTCTTCACCGTACATCACGGCGGTATGTACGACACCCGTACCCTCACCTGCCACGACAAAATCTGCCGCCCACACTTTGTACGAACGCGAGCTTTTAAGCGCCGGCACATCAAAGAGCGGTTCATATTCAATACCCACTAGGTCGCTGCCCTTTATATCCCCACCATCTTCTTGTTCTATATAGTGCACGTTTCCCTCCTGCACTACCGCGTAGCGCATCTCTGGACCAACAGCGAGGCCGACGTTCCCAGGAAGAGTCCATGGTGTGGTCGTCCATGCAAGAAGGTAGGTATGTTCGGGCAATTTAAATTTCTGTGGGTTTTTTATTTTAAAACGCACCGTGACTGCCGTGCTGGTAACGTCCTTATAGGTATTGTCGGCAGCAATCTCTGCTTTTGCCATAGGTGTCTCGCAGTGCATGCAGTACATCAGCACCTTCTTTCCCTCATACATAAGGTTCTTGCCGTGCATGCGCTTGAGCGCCCACCAGACGGACTCAATATACGAGTTGTCCATCGTCTTGTAGGAGTTATCAAAATCAACCCATCGGCCTACGCGCTCGATATATCGTTTCCAGTCGTGCACATACTGGAGTACCAATGAACGTGCAGTTTCATTAAATGTTTCAATACCGATGGCTAGAATTTCTTTTTTAGTTTTGAGGCCGAGTGTTTTTTCTACCAAATTTTCAATTGGCAGACCGTGTGTGTCCCAACCCCACACGCGAGGCACGCGATACCCACGCATAGTTTTGTAGCGCGGGACAACGTCTTTGATTATCGAGGAGAGGAGGGAGCCTGAGTGTGGCAAACCTGTTGCAAATGGCGGACCATCATAAAATACATAGTCGCCCTTTGAAGCAGGCTTTTCAACCGACTTTTCAAACGTCTTGTCCTCCCTCCAAAACTCAAGGATCTTCTCTTCCCGCAGTACTGTCTCGCTCTTTTCTGCCATATCAAAAAATATACCACTTTGGGCCTTATTTTGCTTACATTTCCTGAGGCGCCGGGATACCAAGCACTTCAAGCCCTTTCGCAAGGGTGCGCTCTATAGCTTGAACAAAGAAAAGTGCGGCGTCAGAAACTTCTCCATCAACAATCAAACGCTCGCTTGCATACCAACTGTTGAATGTAGACGCGAGCTCCGTGAGGTATGTAGCAACATGGTGAGGCTCAAGTTCAAGAGAGGCTCTTGCTACAGCCTCTGGGAAATGCAGGAGTACGCGAGGAATCTCTAGGTTTGAAAATTCCTTGTCAGTTGTTTTTGCGTCCTTTGCAGCGCGCAAGAGAGAGCGGGTGCGCACAAGTGCGTACTGAACATACGGACCGGAGTCACCTTCAAGTGAAAGAGATTTTTCTGGATCAAAAATAATATCTTTGCCTGTGTTCTGACGGAGAACCATAAACTTAATAGCTCCCACTGCCACATCTTCCCTATCTCGCGCTTCTTCAGTTAGGTCTTTGATGAGTGATTCTCCAGTGATGACATTTCCCAAACGTGAAGACATTTTGCCTGTCGTAAGTTTCAAAAAACCGTGGAAACGAGTGAGCATTTTATCTTCAAGGTCTGGGAAAATTCTCTCAGCAGCCGCACGGACAACTCGGAAAAAATCTCTTGTTTCATTAGCGGTGACTGTAAGAGACAGGTCAAACTGCCCCCTCTTCTTCTTTGCCACAACAAGACCAAGTTCTTTGGCCTCATAGGTAGGAATTCCCTTACTGTTTATAAATACGCGAGTATGGAGGCCAACATTCTCACCACGGAAAATAGTTGCGCCGTCACTTGTTTCAAATACTTCAGAATGTTTATGCACTAAATCCAACCCCAACGGACCAGTCTCGCTTTCGAAAAAGTAGTAGTCAAATTTTGTTCCAAGGGTTTTATAAATATCCTCAAAGTGTTCAAGGGATTGTTTTCTTCCTTGATCGTAGAGTGCGTTTACTTCTGGGTCAGTTTTTTCGTAAATGACTTTATTGAGTTGATCTATTTCTTCTTTGTTATTTTCGTATTCTGCAGAGCCGTACACATAGGCCTCGCCCCACGACATTTCTGGCTTCTGTCGTTTGGCCCATATAGCCTTTGCCACATGCACCCCAACGTCGCCTTGGTAGTTAGCACGCGCAACCTCAGCGCCTCCAGCTTCAAAAAGCCGCGCAATGCTTTCGCCTATGGCGTTACTCATTAAGTGGCCAATGTGAAATTCTTTAAATGGGTTAGGGTCGGTATATTCAACCAATACTTTTTGCCCAAGATATATATTGTTGTTCCCCCACCCTTCTTTTACCGCCTCTCTTACAACGTCCGCCAACGCTTCGTTTGAGAGATGGAAGTTTATAAATCCAGCGCCTGCGGATTCAATTTTTTGAATTGAATCCGATCCGAGCGCAGTCGAGGATCTGAGGATGTCGACTAACTTATTTGCTATATCTCGTGGATTTGCCTTGAGTATTTTTGCAGCAACAAGCGCAGCGTTGGTGGAATAGTCGCCATGCGCCATATCAGAAGGGCGTTCAACAACAAAAGAGACATTGCCTGCCCCAAGCTCTTTAAGAGCTTCCTGTATTGCCTTTTCAATAGACGTGCGAACCATAAAGTTAGAGTTTAGCATTTGAAAGCGCTGGTGTGCCCCCAGTTTTTACAGTAAAGGTAATGCGGCCGATGACTTTGCCTGAAGAGGTTTCAACAGTGCAGCGCCACTGGCCATCAATGAGGACCTGTTTTTTAGAATACCCTCGATACCCCTCTGCGCGGCCACCATTTATTGGGAACTGCACAAGGCCTGTTGTAATCCATTTCTCTGTTTGTGGATAAAAATATTCCCAACGATGACTGATAGGGGTTTTAAGTTCGCCTGGGGCAAATACAGCGCTGTAGCAATACGCTGGGTCCCCTTCTGCGATATTGAAATTATCTGCAGTATCGCGCCAAAATTCGTACCATTTTTTTGGTTCATAAGTTGCTGTGTAGATAGCACTGTCACTTGGGGCATCAAGTGGAGTTATTGAATGATAGATCCCCGCACTTTTAAGAGAGAGTGGCACAGGCGGAATAATGTTTGCGAAATAGAGCCCGTTGAAGATAAGAAAAATGACGAGAATCATGCCACGCATCTGCCACAGCTGTGTGCGCCTATTCTCACGCAACGCGAAGATTCGGAGTAGTGAAATAAACACCCCCATACATACCAAACTCGCCACACCACTAATCAAGAACGTTTTTGTGCCGATGGTGTGGAGCACGAAGGTTGGCACTGCGATAACAAGATATGTCAGCAGAAGGAAATAAAATACAGCAACATTAAACCTTAGTTGGTCGTACTTACTCTTCAAAAATTCATTACCCACAAGAAGTACGCCGAGGAAAATAATAAACAACAAGCTACTACCAAACGATCCACTCTTTCCGTACAGGATAAGAAGGTTGCTTGCCAGACCTCCGAAACAAAACTGCATCACAAGCAAAAGAAAGAGCGGCTCAGCTGTTTTCTCATGTTCAAACGCGGGGTCAGTTTCCAATCTCTGTGGCTTTGAACGACGGTTAAGCAGAATGATGAGTGTCGCTGAGAGCGTTAGGTAGAATAACAGCAATATATTGTCCGCGATGCTGTCAGGGCGTTTCGCGAGCAGAAGGTCGAAGGTAAAACCTAACACCAACGTAAGTGCCGACAGATGTCGCTCGTATTTGTTCCAAAATTGGAGTACTCGCTGCTTCACTCCCCCATTGTACTAAATATTCGGCAGTGCTAGGATAGCCGCGGACAAAGGAGGTCAGAATGCAGTATCGATACTCAGAGACGGGACCTTGCCCGTCTTGGCAGGTGAGCAAGGGCTCTCACATGAGGCTCCTGCCGGGAGAACCCGGGCGTGTGTGCTTGCAGAGCACCGTGGCTGAACTTTCAATCAGCCCCCAAAACATGTCGCCATTGTGGCATGTCTCATGGAAGATCAACCATGGCTACGGGATGGTTGGGGGTTTCGTAAACCTAACCAACACGCAGTTGGAGCTAGCCTTCGGCCTGAAAGATGATTCGGACGGCTCCACGCGTGCAGTCGTAGAACGCACCGGCATCCCCTTCGACGCCGCACTGCAAGGTTGCTTTGTGCGCTGGGGCCAATGGCTCAACATCCCCCACCCCGGCACAGGGATGCAAGGAGACCCGAACATCTCCATCGAACTAGACGACGAGATTGTCGCCGCGGTTCAAGCTCTGCTCACCACACGCCAATAGTTGGCCGGCCGCACCACACGTGCGGTTTTTTCTTTATACGAACGAGTCAGGAATCGGGAACGCTGCGCAGATAGTCTTGATTTCAGCGTGAACAGCGTTCAGTTTTGCTTCGTCAGTGCGGTTTTGAAGCGCTTCGATCATAAGTTCTGCAACGCGGGCACATTCTTTCTCGCCAAGCCCACGAGTAGTGATAGCTGGAGTACCAAAACGGATACCAGATGGGTCCATTGGGCCGCGAGGATCATCTGCAATAACGTTTTTGTTAAGCGTAATGCCAACACGGTCGAGAACTTCTTCTGCTTCTTTACCTGGAATGCCCATCGAACCAAATACATCTGCAAGAATCAGGTGGTTGTCTGTGCCGCCACCGAGCATGCGCACATTTTTTGCGCGGAACACTTCTTCCATTGCTTTCGCGTTCTTAAGAATCTGCGCTGCGTAGGTTTTAAATGATGGGTCGAGCGCTTCACCAAAGGCAACCGCTTTCGCAGCAATAACGTGCATCAGTGGGCCGCCCTGCAAACCTGGGAATACTGCCTTATCTACTTTCTTTGCGATCTCTTCGCTGTCGCGGATAAGGATCAAACCGCCGCGTGGGCCGCGAAGTGTTTTGTGTGTTGTTGAAGTAATAACATCAAAGCCGTAGTCGAACGGGTTCTTCACTACCCCGCCCGCAATAAGGCCTGCAATGTGCGCTGCGTCCATTACGGCATAAGCACCAACTTCTTTAGCAATGTCTGCCATCTTTTGATAGTCGAGCTCGCGAGAGTACGCAGAGTAGCCGCCGAGAACGATCTTTGGCTTTGTCTCAAGCGCAACGCGGCGCATATCTTCGTAATCAATTTCACCTGTCTCTGTGTTCTTCATTTTGTAACGAACGAAGTTGAAGAACTTTGTGATGTAGGTAACAGGGTGTCCGTGCGTAAGATGTCCTCCGTGCGAAAGATCCATGCCAAGCACTGTGTCTCCTGGTTGGAGCAAGGCAAAGTACATGCCGATGTTTGCAGACGCACCCGAGTGCGGCTGCACGTTTGCATACTTTGCGCCGAACAATTGCTTTGCACGTTCGATAGCAATTCTTTCAACCTGGTCGGTAAATGGCTGCCCGCCGTAGTAGCGCTTACCTGGATACCCTTCCGAATATTTGTTGGTGAAGATTGATCCTTGAGCCTCGCGAACTGCTTTTGAAACGTAGTTTTCAGATGGGATCAATTCCAACCCCTCGCGTTCGCGTGTCTCCTCCCCTTCCAATGTCGCGAATACTTCTGCGTCTTGTTTTTTAATGTAATCGTAGGAATCCATAAAATAGAAAATACTAGCGTTAATAGATAATCAGAAATATTTTAGGTCGTTAGATCATACAAGTTTATCTTTTATCTCCTTCGCCTTTTGTAACAACTCCTCGTTCAGCTCTGTCAGCAAGTTTTGTGATATTGGCCTGTGCGACTTCTGTAAGTGACGAGCCAAGCTGTACTGCAAGCTGTGACAAGTACCATAATACATCCCCCAACTCAGAGACGAGCATTTTCCGCTTTTCATCCGTGACAGTTCCTCCGTCAGCGTAATCAACCAGCTTCTTGATCTTGTCTATTGCCTCTCCAGACTCACCGGCAAGCCCCATGCTTAAAAGCATAAGCTTATATTCCATAGTGTCTTGTTTATAGTGGGCGGTTCGTGCAGCCGCTGCTTCGTACTCCGCAAAATCCATACCCCAGATTGTACACCGACCCCCCGCTTGGTACTATTCTGTGTATGAAACCCTTCAACGAACGAACACCGGATACTCAATATAGGGATAATCTCAAATACATTCTCGACCATGGTGTACGGGTTAAAAGCCAACAAGGGGTAGATGCCCTTACCGTGATCGCTCCTCCACCACTGCATTTCAAACTTGAAAATGGCTTCCCTATGATTACTGAGCGAAGCGTAAAAGGCTTCTGGAAAGGATCAGTCGGAGAAATTTGTGCATTCATCAATGGCGCACGAACACTTCAAGAACTCGAATCATTCGGATGTAAATTCTGGACCGCATGGGGTACACCAGAAAAAGCTGCAAAGCGTGGGTTGAAAGTTGGAGATCTAGGCCCAGGTTCATACGGCGCAGCATTCCATGACTTTCCTACCGCTGAAGGCAGCACCTACAATCAGGTTAAAAACATTGTTGAGCAGATGAAAGAGTTCCCTCATCTGCGCACACACTTCATTAGCCCATGGATTCCGCAATACATCATCCGCGGCGAAGGCAAGCAGCAGAAAGTTGTCGTATGCCCATGTCACGGATGGATACACCTGCGCATTATCGACAACAAGCTCACGCTCCATATGTTCCAGCGCTCGGGTGACTACCCTGTCGGCGTACCATCAAACCTTATTCAATACACGGCGCTTTTGATGATGTTCGCGCATATCACTGGAACAGAGCCGTATGAGTTTGTTCACTCTGTCTCAGACGCGCACATCTATGTAGATCAGATCCCAATGGTTGAAGAACTTCTCAAACGTGAACCTAAACCATTCCCGACAGTAACAATGATCAACAAGAAGGACGATATTTTTGCTTTTCGCTCAGAAGACTTTGAGTTGTCGGATTATGACGCTCATCCATCAATAAAGGATATCCCTGTGGCGGTCTAACAACCCTCCTTGTCACACTCTAAGTTCAGTTATACTGGTATAAAAGGATTATATGGACTATATACGTCTCGAAAACGCTCGGACAGATGAGCAACGAGAAATAATGCAACAAATAGCTAAAGACAATGTCTGCCCATTTTGCAGTGCAAATTTAGCTGAATATCATAAAAAAGATATCATTTCTGAAGGTAAATATTGGCTTTTAACTGAAAACCAGTGGCCTTACGAAGGCGCAAAAAATCATCTCTTAGCAATAAGTAAGGAACATGTAGAATCTTTGGGGGATTTGGACCCAGAAGCTGGGGCTGAATTATTTAAGTTATTTCAAGACGCGATAAAAGAATTCTCAATTGAAGGAGGAACTCTGGCACTACGTTTTGGCAATCACTCTAAATACGCAAGCACCGTCAGACACTTACATGCCCATCTGATTGACCCTGATGTAAATAACTCAGAACACGGAGGCGTAAAATTTACTGTCAGCAAACCAGCTACTCCACGAAAATAATCTTTACGCCCCTGCTCTTAAGGACTTCTTCTGAGTCTAGAATTCCCTTACCTCCTCCAACGTATAGATTTTTTATGCCTGAAGAGGCAACTGCTTTTGAGCATGGCGGGCAAGGGAAGACTGTTACATACATGTCAGCCCCTAGCAGGGCAATTCCCCGCTTAGCAGCTTCAGCAATAAGCGACACTTCGCAATGAAAGCCTGTTGCTAGTTCCATCTCTACCCCTTGGCTCCAATTACCTCGAGGATCGCCATTTACATACGGAGAATGTTGAGACGGCAGATGATGATTATGAGCCAACAATACCACTCTATCCTCTTTGACTATTGCCCCGCCTACATGTCGCCAAATATCCGAACTCTTTCTTGACTGCTCTTCAGACAGCCTCATGACATGGCGATGGAACTCATCACGTGTAATACGTTCTTCGGGTTGAATTTCTTTCTCTCTTTGTGCATTTTTCTTATCCCAACGCAAAAAAATGGAATCGAAATAGACATTAGCTTTAGGAAAATATTTTGTATATAACTCATGCGAGACGTCTTCATCAGGCATTACTAATTCACCTGTAAAGCTATTGAGCATATTTAAACCCTGCTTACCTAAAATATGCACCTCGCTAAAAATACCCAGAGACTCAATTAATCTTTTCATTAAACCTGGCTCTAATTGTCGAATTTCTTTTTTTAATTGAGGAAATTCATCTGTCATCTCTTCACCAAAAATATATAGCTGGGATCCAGTATATTTTTCAAAAAACTTTCGGTACCCTTCATGAAGAACTGGTACGTACGCAACAAGCGTTCGCATATTATTTTTTATTAAGCGTCTGCATCACCTCTTCCATAAGTGCAGGAATACGAGCGGCAACCTCTTTAGCAAAAAGATCTGCACCACTTGTGTGTAAAAGCCTTACCTTTGCACTCGTCGATGTTTGAGCTTGAGGTTCAAGTAATACAACCTTGCCAACATATTTTTGTTTTTCCCTAATATCTTCAGGTTTATGTTTGGTTGTTTTCGACATGACTAACACATCGGGCTTAATTGTTTTTATTAGGCCGTTTGGTTTCTCCCCTGCAGGCTTGAGCGTAATCGCGTCTACATGGCGTAAGTGTGAAAGAATCCGTACGCGCTCGTCTTCAGGCACTACAGGCCTCATTGGGCCCTTACGGACACGAACCTTCTCGTCACTATCTACTCCCACGATCAGCAAGTCGCCCTGCTCTTTTGCACGTTCCAAGTACTCTGCATGTCCAACATGAAAAAGATCCCAGGTACCCGAAACCAAAACGATTTTTAAACCAAGCCTCTTCCAGTTTTTAACTGACTCACTAAGTTTTTTATGATCTTTAATATAACGATCCTTTAGATTAGTCCCGTCTCCGAAAATACCAGCCTTAATAGCCATAGATGTGATTAGTGTACACTAAAGCCATTCATGCAAAAACCCCATATTTCTATAGTTGTGGCGATTGGCAAGAACCGTGAATTGGGTATGGCGGGCAAGCTTTTGTGGCACATCCCGGAGGATATGAAGCGCTTTAAAGCCCTTACCTTAGGCCACCCTGTCATCATGGGCCGCAAGACGTTTGAGTCTATTCTCGCCATCTTGGGCAAGCCGCTCCCTGGCCGCACTAACATTGTTGTCACTCGCTCCTCGACCACGCTCGGAGCAGGCGACCCAAATGTCATCATTACTCATTCACTTGAAGACGCGATAGTAAAAGCGCGCGAGCTCGACCAAGAAGAAATCCATATTGGAGGTGGCGCAGACCTCTACGCGCAAGCGCTCCCCTTCGTTGACCGTCTCTATCTCACACTCATAGACGATGAGAAAGAAGCGGACACATTCTTTCCTGAATACGAAAAAGGATTTACAAAAAAGATTTCAGAAGAATCCCACGAACACGAGGGGTTGAAGTACACTTGGCTTACGCTTGAGCGTTAGCTTCGCTGCCTAAAGATTGTTAGCCCTGGCACGCAGTTGGTCCAGACTTCTGGTTTGTTGATTGTGAGTTCAAGAGTTTGGATACGTGGGTCTTCCATAACTTTCTTAGAGATAAGCTCTGCCAACGTTTCAATCAAGAAATAGCTCTTGCCTGTAATAATCTTTTCTATTTCCTGCTTTATAGGACCGTAATCGACAGCGTCGGCAAGGTCACAGCTTTCTGCGGCTTTGGATGTGTCTCCTACCCCAAGCTTTAGATGCAGCTCAAACTCTTGCTCTACTTTACGCTCTTCTTCGTATACTCCATGCTTGCCGCGAATCTTTAAATTATTTAGGTGGATGTAGTCCATGAATTTTTCACATCAACCCACACATACTTTTCTGCTGAAAAGTTGCGCCGGGCCCGCCTCGGCTCGTCAGCCTCCGGCTCGTGGACGTTTCTTATTTCACGTCCACGCCCATTGAACGTGCAGTACCAGCGATAATCTTCATTGCTGCTTCTACATCAGTTGCATTCAAGTCTGGGAGCTTCTGCTCAGCAATCTGGCGGAGCTGGTCTTTCGTGAGCGTGCCGATCTTGCTTGTGTTTGGCTTACCAGAACCTTTCTCTGCCTTAAGCATCTTCAAGATAAGGCCGGATGCGAGAGGGGTTTTAAGTTCGAAGTCGTATGAGCGATCTTCGTAGATAGTGATGATACAAGGGATTGTGTCGCCAACCATTTCACGAGTCGCGTCGTTGAACTTCTTTACGAACTCGCCAATGTTGATACCTGCAGGACCAAGCGTGGTACCCAAAGGAGGCGCCGGGGTTGCCTTCCCTGCTGGTGCGATAATCTTAATTTTTTTCGTTACTTTCTTTGCCATATAGGTTTGCCGATAGTACTTTAAATACGCTTAATCTGCAAGAAATCGAGCTCCACCGGTGTTTCGCGGCCGAACATCGAAACAAGCACTTTGACCTTTCCGCGGCTCTCGTCTACCTCGCCAACTTTGCCGTCCAATTCCTTGAACGGACCGTCAACGATAACAACTGAGTCGCCAACTGACACATCGATAGAGTGTTTAACTGAACCCTCTTTCTCCTGCATGCGGCCAAGGAGCGTGTCTACTTCTGACTGCTTCAGAGGCACTGGGTTAACACCTGAGCCGACGAAGCCAGTCACGCGAGGAGTGTTGCGTACGACATACCATGACTGGTCGTCCACGATCATATCTACGAGCACATAGCCCGGATATACCTTTTCTTCTTCCTCAACGCGGCGTCCGCCCTTGATCTTAACGGTGCGCTCTGTAGGAACAACAACGCTAAAGATTTTGTCAGTGAGCCCGAGTGACTCAATACGCTGCTTCAAGTTACGCGCAACTGCGTTCTCGTACCCTGCGTAGGTATGGATCGCGTACCATGCGCGTCCGATGCTTTCGTCTTGTTTTGCCATAAGCTAGTGAGTGAGAGAATAAAAATTTATTTTTAATTCCGAACGAAGGACGCTTATATAAATGCGAAGCATTTCTATATAATTTGCTTAATGACCAATGAAAAAACGTAATCGAGAAGTCCTAGATAGATAGCCGTTCCAAGCGACACAGCAATAACCACGCCGGTGTATACAACAGCCTGGCGGCGCGTTGGCCACGACACATGTTTCATTTCCGCACGAACGTCTTTGAAGTAGTTAAACATAGGTTTTCTGTAATTTTTGCCAATTTTAAAACCCCTCCCGGGGCTTGTTTACACACTCAGAATACTCCTCTAAATGAGCCTTGTCAATATGAGGATTTGGGTACATTAACGGCGGAGGTGACAAATGATCTGTCTACTTTGCATGATTGCCGCCGGTTTGGTGATGAGCACGGTCTGGAACGAGGAAAAGAAGGGGCGTCTCGACCAGCTCCCTAGGCTCTATGCCATAAGCGTATGCTTGGGCTGGGCTCTCGGGCTTCAGACCAAGGACAGTGTCGGCCAATTCACGGACGCCGACATGGCTCTCTACGTCTCAATCATCTGGTACCTGTGGGCACTTGTCTCACTGGTCCTGATGATCCGTGTCCAGTATCGGCTCTACTGGCTCGACGTACGCGCCGGTCGCCGATAACGCAAAACCATTCTTCGTTTGATCTCGCCGAGGACAGTCCTCGGCGGTTTTTTCTTAATGCCCTGGCAAGGTCCGACCTTGGCGAGTTTTTTGCTATTCAAATTTGAAAATTCTTTGATCCTTAGAGAAGTCGTTAAACAAAAATCTCCCCGATGGGGAGATTTTTGTTATGTAACCTATTTAACGAATTTCGTACGTGATGGAGACATCGTTGGTGACTTTGTTCTGACCAACAGAGATCTCAGGAGCAGCTGGAGCCGTCACCCCACCCTTTCCATACGCATCCATAGCGCTATACATCACAGCACGAGGATACCCACTACCGTTTTCATTGAACGCTGTTACACGAACAATAGAAACGCCGAGTTGTTTTGCAAGTGTTTCTGCCTTTTCTTTTGCATCAGCGATAGCTTTGTCGCGAGCCTCATCCTGGATTGCTTGAGGGTCATCAAAGGTAAAGCTAAGGCCGCTTACCTCAGTAGCGCCCTTGCTGCCTACGCCTGCCAAAAGGTCGCCTGCTTTAGCCGTAGTACGAACCTTGATAGTCGTAGTTTGGCGCACTTCGTATCCACGCAAGGTTTGCTTGCCGCCTGGGCAATAACCTCCAGTACATGCAGCTTGCGTGTAATCGTACTGTGGATTTACCGAGTAGTTGCTGGTTTGAATATCTTTTTCATCGACACCTGCACTCTTGAGATATGCAGTTACTGCGTTTGCCTTTGCGGTTGCATCGGCTTGCGCAGCATCAACAGTCGATTTTTCAGAAACCACTGAGAACGAGAACGTTGCGATGTCTGGAACACCCATAGCCTCACCGTGGCCCGACACCGTGATGGTGTTAGCTGCTGGTAGACCTGCGCCTATATAGCGCCACTGCATAAGACCTCCAATAGCTTGAACTGCTAAAAATACCCCGAGCACAACAACTGTCGCGAGAAGCGCCTTGCGCAGAAGTTCACCTGTGGGACCTTCAAATGGCATACCTTCCATATATTTACGTAAAACTACTAATGATTAATACAAACTTCCCAGACGATGACGCTACTGAACGCTCTTTATTACCTGCATTGCTTGTGTGTATGGGAGAGCACCTGGAATAACGGCCGCCTTACCAGATTTTGTGTTGAGCACGACCACATACGGCGTACCTGAACCTCCTATCCCTTGTACTTCCTGTGAATCTGCGTCGATATTCTTCTGGTAGGTAGAGTTGGCTACACACTGGTTGTATGTAGTCATATTTGCACCAAACTCTTTCGCAAGCTGTGCCGAGTACGAAGCTGAGAGTTGAGATTGGTTCTTAAATACTGCGTCAGCGTATTTCCAGAAACCATCATTGCCCAACTGTGCAGCGATACATTCTGCTGCATTTGCTGCTGGGTTTGCCTGAGGGTGAATTGAGGTAAGCGGAAATTGACGGTACACCAACGAAATTTGTCCGTTAGACTCATCAACAATTTTTTTGAGTGTTGGGTAAATTACTTCGCAGTACGGACACTGAAAGTCAGAGTATTCGATAAGTACGATGGGCGCCGTAGGCGAACCAACGATATGATCGCTTGCTGATGGCTTGCGTACAGTTGAAGGGAGCGCGCTTGGTGCGGCAACGTTCCCTACCGCCGCAGCCGTAGGCTGCGGAGAATTTCTGGTAACCACGATAGCCCCTGCGATGATAATACCGGCAATGAGTATCGCTGCCGATGGAGACAACTTAAAACTTTTTTCTTCAGACATGCGGGAATTATACTACTTCTTTGCGAGCAGGTCGCGGATTTCCTCGAGGAGTTTTTCTTCGTTTGATTTCTTTGGGGCTTCAGGAGAGCCTTTGAAGCGTGTCGTGAGTTTGTTTACTGGCAATACGACAAAGAAGTAGATTGTTACCGCAATGATAAGGAATGAGACCAGCGAATTAAGAAAGTCGCCGTAGGGAAACTCAACTCCGCGGAAGGTAAATGCAAATTTAGAGAAATCCGGCTGATGCACAAGAGCAGATATAAGCGGCGTGAAGAGATCCTTCACAAGCGAGTTAACAACTGCACTAAACGCAGCACCCACCATAACGCCCACCGCTAGATCAACTACATTGCCTCGTAAAATAAAATTTCTAAAGCCTTTCATTTGTTTTGTAGTCGTTCAATATCAGTTATTAATTTCTTCAAACCAGTTTGGATTTCTTCTAGTGTCTTTGCCTGCCCCGCGTGGAGCGCCTCTTCTTCTTTTTCTTCTTCCGTCATTTCTTCGACATCTTCTTGGATTTCGTCGACGTCTTCCTGGATCTCATCGACATCTTCTTGAATTTCATCCACGTCCTCTTGGATCTCGTCGATGTCTTCCTGGATTTCATCGATGTCTTCCGCTTGGTAGTTGATGGTCATCTGGATAAAGATGGAAAGGTAGATGGCCTCAAGCGAGACAATGGTTGTGAGGAAAAGCAGCATGCTTTCAAACGCAACAAATCCTGACCACACAGAAACAAATGCCCCCAAGAAAAGGATACTATGCACGATAACAGACCCGATAGAGCCTACCGAGCGCGTCACCATGAACGCAAATTGTTCTAGTTTTTCTTTAGGTTTCTTTGCCATACTACGTACTCTTGCATTCTAACATTAGGAACATTGGGATTTCTTTGCGAGTACGGTCTTCGGTTTCTTGGCGAGGGCCCTTCTGGCTTTGTTTATGTGAAATCCATTCTTCAAGGCGCGTTATTGCAAAACCTGCCTTACACAAAGATTTTGAAAAATCTTGCAGCGAGCGATGATACGAAATCGTCTTCGCGCTTCCCTCTTTACCTGGATGTACGAACAGCTCGGCTTTCTGTGCCGATAAGTAAGAATCTACGCGGCGATATTGTTCTTTCGTTTCCTCATCAAAACCCCAGCTCGAGTGCCCCGGAATACGGAACGCTGGATGCATTAACACCATGACCAACTTCCCTCCTGGCTTGAGTACGCGCTTAGCTTCTGCGAACGTGCCATCGATGTTTTTAATATTTTGAATCGCGAGAACGATAGTCGCAGCATCGAATACTCCGCTTTTTGTGAAATTTAAATTGTCTGCAGGCGCGACATAGTACTGCACTGTTTTTCCTGAAAGCTTTTTAGCCTGGGTGATAAGCGCCTGTGCAATATCAGCACCAACTACCTCTGCACCTGCGGCTGCAAATTCGCGAGAGAAAAACCCTTGCCCACACGCAATATCGATAACCTTCATTCCGGACTTACTGTCGAGAATGCGAAGAAGATTGGGCAGGATAACCTGCTTTTGATAGGAGTCTTCTGTGGTCTCCAGGTATGAGCTATACCAATCGGCCACCCCTCCCCACGAGGTTGTTTGCTGTTTCTTCTTCATAATTCTTGGGGTGCCGTCGTAGAGGATGTTAGAACTGTTTTTGAGCATCTAAACGACGCGACAGTCTACATTCCCGACCTGACACCTATCTTTATACCAGACCTCTTGGCTACTGCATAAGCTATACGACCTCGGTTGGCTCAAGAGCACAATCTTCCTCATTTCCCAGTTCGCTTTGCAGGGTTGTATGGCCAATGCCAAACTTGTGTCGCAGTTCATCAGATACTCTTGCCATAAAAGCGTCGTCGGGATGTCCTTTCGGCATAACCAAGTGGCACGTTAAAGCAATTTCAGTTGTTCCAATCGGCCAAATATGTAAGTCGTGAATACGTACTACTCCCGCCAAACTTGCGAGGTATTTTTTTACTTCAGCTGGGTTGATTGAAGTTGGCACAGCATCAAGCGACATGTTGACCGCTTCGCGCAACAAGCCCCATGTGCTCCAAACAATGACGAGAGATATGCCAATACTTACTACTGGGTCAACCCAGTACCAACCAGTCTTGAGAAGAATTAGGCCTCCAATAAGAACGCCGAGTGATACGGCAGCATCAGAAACAAGATGTAGGAACGCACCGCGGGTATTAAGGTCATTTCTCTTGTTCCTCAACAGCCAAGCAGAGAAAGAGTTAATAAGGATTGCAATAGCTGCAACCAAAATTACTGTACCGCCCGCCACAGGACTTGGTTCGGCAATACGTCTGACCGCTTCCAACACGATAGCTCCCGTGGCGATAAGCAGGAAACCACCGTTAATAAGTGCTGCGAGGATAGTCGTGGAGCGAAAGCCGTACGTGTACTGCGCCGTTGGATTTTTCCTTGAGAGCATCAGAGCGCCCCACGCGAGCAGTAGACCCAATACATCCCCAAAGTTGTGCCCCGCATCAGCAAGTAGCGCGACAGAGTGTGCAAATATGCCAAAACCAACTTCTGCTATTACCAGTGCAATGTTTAGAGCAATACCAACTGCAAAGGCAACGTTCAGATTGTCGGGAACGTGTGAGTGGGAATGCCCGTGATTTTCTTTTTCAGCCATATCAGTTCAGTATTGTACGACAGTTCTATCCTTGAAAGTCCACCTCGAAGGAGTACATACCCATCACACATACGCCCTGTAGCTTCGCCACCTGCGGGCTACCAATGTCTATGTCTGTTGCACCAGAAGACGGCAAAGTCTTACTTATACCCATACTCGGGATGCGAACCGAGGTTGAACAGTCATATGAACCGTTGGTGTTGAAACGCAGAATGGTTGGCATACCCGCTTTCGCTGCGCTTACTTTAGGGTGGTAGCCACCCTTCACATCTACTTCGACAATCTGTTTGCCATCCACAATACTCACATTATTTGCAGGTGCATCATTAGCGAGTTGCGGCGGGTTTTTGGAAGTGAAATAGATGGCACCGCCGATAAGTAGTGCGACCCCAAGAATTGCCCAAGAAGTTTTCATACAGTGATTATATGTTAGAGACTAAATAGTGGTTGAATGAGCTCAATTACGACCAGTGCATTCATCAGGTTATAGAGTGCGAACAGAATGACGATGAGTCCTGCTGTTTTGAAGAAGATGCCAGCGTAAGAACTGTTTTGGATGCTGAATGAGCTAAAACTGACCAACCCCAGAACAGGAAGAGTGCCCAACGCAAACGTGCCCATCGTGAGAGCCCCTGTAAGGAAGCTACCTGTGGAGAGCGTATATATTTGCATGGACTGCGTAAACCCACACGGCAGAAAGAATGTTGCTATACCGACAAGAAACGGCGTAAGACGATGGTTAAGTTTGGATGCGCCGTACGCGTGCCGCGCAAAGAACTTTGGCATTGAGGGCTGTAATCTCTTTGACCAGTGAAACACATCGAGCAAGTTGATGCCGAGGATGAGCATCACAATTGCTACGAGCACGCTTAGAGAGAATGTTGCACTTACATTCAGTGTGAATGCCGAGCCGACTGCACCAATAACGCCACCGAGCACAAAGAAGGATATAAGTCGTCCTGCGTGAAATAACAGTTGTGGTTTTACTCTGTCTCCTTCTTTAGCGAATGTTGCCGACATCGAGAGCACCAGCCCGCCCACAACAGCCATGCAGGTTGAGAGCGAAGCGATAATGCCTATTACGAATGCTGTACCGTAGTTCACATTTCCCCCACCAACCAGATTTACGAGCCCTGCTTTTTGCAGAAACACGAAGCCGACTGCAAACGCTATTGCAGCTGGTAGTGCTATTTTGAAATCAGACCAGCGTTTAGGTTGAGTTCTTTTTTCTGTAGAGAGAGTATACCCATGCTTTGCAAGTATATGTGTTAGTTCCTTGGCGATTGTTTCAGTAGACTTATCATTAAACTCTCCTGCGATTTCAACGGTATGATTGTTTAGACTAGATTTTGCTTTTGTTATGTATGAGACCTCTTCAAGTTCGCTTTCTGTTAAAAGTATACAGGCGTTGCAGTGCATACCCTGTATATGAAATGTGTGTGTTTTCATATTTTTTGAACCTATTTTTCTGATATTCCGTGAATGAATGAGGATTTTTGCATTTAGATAATTACAATTTTACTGATACCACTGTTTATACCAAGACTGCATTTCTTGTATTTCTTGCGACTGTGAAGTGATAATGTTTTCTGCGAGTTGTTGCATCTCTGGACGATTTGTTCCAGCCCGAAGCATCTGTGCCATCATAATTGCTAACTGATGATGCGGTATCATTTCCTCAATAAATGCTTTATCAAAATCAGAAGCATTTTCTAAAGCTGTC
>JAIEMM010000014.1 GCA_019752125.1 Patescibacteria group bacterium
GGCGCCACACGAGGAAATGCTTAAGTCTTTTGAGCCTGTCGGGACACGAACATTCGGATCAGAATTTGCATACTATCTCCGCGACCTTGAAGGCGCGTACGAGCGCATTGGACGTACACTTGATAACCTTCGTGGTTCGCTCACAGAGCTCCGCGAGACCAACAACTCCCTGCTTTCGACCAAACAAAATGAAATTATGAAAACGTTTACCGTTATGGCGTTTATTTTTCTCCCTCTTTCGTTTATTGCCGGCCTTTTTGGTATGAACACCCAGCACAACCCCATCGTTGGGAACATCGGTGACTTTTGGATTATCGTTGGTATTATGGTGGTCCTTGCGTGTTGTTTCGTCATTTATTTCAGACGCAAAGATTGGCTCTAAACAACAATAAAAATGTTTTCACTATTTAAACGGGTGTGGATGCAGAATCCGCCAACTGGCGGACTGCCGCCGCTCACCCTTCACAACACCCTCTCAGGAACCAAGGAAGAATTCCAGCCGCTCAATCATATTGTGCGTATGTATAACTGCGGCCCTACCCCCTATGATGAACAGCATATCGGCAATTTGTTTGGACCTGTGCTCTTTAACGTACTCAGACGAACACTCGAGACATGGGGGTATAAGGTAAATCAAGTCACCAATATTACTGATTTCGGTCATCTCTCATCGGATGCAGACAATGGCGACGATAAAATGACGCTCGGTCTCAAACGTGAAGGAAAAGCGTTCACTATAGAAAATATGTTGGCTCTCGCAGAGAAATATGCTGACATCTACTTCCGTGATAACGCACAATTAGGTGTGGATTTGAAAAAAATCACCTTCCCTCGTGCAAGCCAATATATAAAAGAGGAAATTGCGCTTGTGCGTGCACTTGAAGAAAAAGGATACGCGTATGTTACTTCAGATGGTGTGTATTTTGATACAAAAAAATTTGTTGGATATGGAAAACTTGGAGGCCTAACAAACGATACAACAGAGTCACGTATTGAAGAAAACAGTGAAAAAAAGAACCCCCGCGACTTTGCTGTATGGAAATTCTCCACCGGAGGAGAAGACAAGCTCGGATGGGACAGTCCTTGGGGCAAAGGGTTCCCTGGCTGGCACATAGAATGCACGGCGATGATCTTTGCCTTGCTTGGAAAACAGACCGACATCCATACCGGCGGTATCGAACATATTCCCGTACATCACAACAACGAGATTGCACAGGCAGAGGCCATCACAGGCAAACAATATGTACGCTACTGGCTCCATAACGCGCATATCACTATTGAAGGTAAAAAGATATCTAAATCCCTCGGCAACACTGTGTATCTGCACAATATTGTTGATAAAGGCCTCAACCCTCTCGCGCTTCGTTACTGGTTTATGACTGGCCACTACCGAACGCCGATGAACTTTACCTGGGATGCGCTCGAGGGCGCAGACGCTGCGCTCTCCCGCCTTACACGCGCATATTTAGAGATGAAAGACCTGCCTGCGCAGGCAGGAGGTAAAGCTGACGAAGAGTTTCTACAAAAATTCTACGCATGCATTGCAAACGACTTAGGTACCGCGCAAGCACTCGCACTTATCTGGGAAAATCTTTCGACTTTGAATAAAGCCACGCTTCGCGCTGCTGACCGTATTCTCGGACTCGGGCTTGCTGATGCGCGCCCTCCACAAAAACTCAAAGTATTAAAGCAGGAAGACCTGCCGGAAGAAGTAAAAGACATAGTGGTGCAGCGCGAAGAGGCTCGTACTAGCAAGGACTTCTCCAAGTCCGACCACCTCCGTGCCCGCCTTGACGAGCTCGGTTTTACAGTGATTGATAGTTCCGAGGGCCAGAAAATCACTAAAAAATAAGGCTATTTCAGAGCCTATAATTATGCACACGTTGTGTACAGGGTTATATACCTAGGGACTTTCTCAAGACTCGATTAAGCTTAGATTATGAGCGAGTCAAAGAATTATAAAAAAGGCGGTTCCAATTTTTCAAACCAATCTTCTTTTAAAGCAAAGCGGGACGGGCTACGCCTTCCTCCCCAAAACTTAGATTCTGAAAAAGCACTCTTAGGGGCGCTCATGATCCGCGCTGAAGCTATGCAAGAATCTACTGAGGTAATTTCAGATGCAGATGTTTTCTATAGCGAAAAACATCGCATCCTGTATCGTGCGATACTTGCCTTATATTCCAAGAGCGAACCTATCGACGTTGAAACTGTTCGCTCAAAACTATCTGACCAAGGCGAACTTGAGACTATAGGTGGCGTGCAATATTTAGCAGAACTGGTGAGCGATGTGCCAGCAGCTTCCAACGCACGCCACTACGCTAACGAGATTCAGAAAAAATACTTGCTCCGCTCGTTGATAGACGCTGGCGAAGAGATCGCCGAATTAGGATATAACGAATCAGAAGATATCGACGAGACTCTCGACCAGGCAGAAAAGCGTGTATATGAAGTTACAGCTAGCCCTACCCTATCTAAATTCACCTCGCTTGGCGAAACACTTAAAGATGCGTGGGAGCGCTTAGAACACTTACAGGAGCACAAAGATGAAATGCGGGGTGTGCGTACTGGGTTCCGCGACTTGGACAATATGCTCGCAGGTCTGCAAAAATCTGATCTTATTATTTTGGCGGCACGCCCTTCCATGGGTAAGACCGCATTTGCCCTCGACATTGCTCGTCAAAGCGCTGTAAAACACGGTACTACCGTTGGCATCTTCTCTTTGGAAATGAGCGCTCAGCAGCTTGTAGACCGTATGGTTTCCGCTGAAGCAAAAGTAAATTCATGGAATTTGCGTACAGGCCGCATCACTGACTCAGAAGACTTCGATCGTATCCGTGAAGCGTATGACCGCCTTTCACGTGCGCCAATTTTTATTGACGACCAGCCAGGCATGAACATTTTGAAAATGCGCGCAACTGCACGCCGCCTTAAACGCGAACACGGGCTTGGGCTCCTCATTGTGGACTACCTTCAGCTTATGGTGCCCACCAATACACGTTCTAGCGACAATATGGTGCAGCAGGTAACAGAAATCTCTCGCTCTCTCAAAATACTGGCCCGTGAAATGGATGTCCCTGTACTCGCACTCTCGCAGCTCTCTCGTGCCGTGGAACAGCGCGGCGGCAAACCTCGTCTCTCCGACCTTCGCGACTCAGGTTCTATCGAACAAGATGCCGACGTGGTTATGTTTATCCACCGCGACGACAAAATGAACAAAGAAAGCGAGCGCCCTAACATTGCTGAAATATTGATTGAAAAGCACCGTAACGGCCCAGTGGGCGCAATCGAACTCTACTTCGACGATAAGCGCACAACCTTCCTCACACTTGAAAAAACTGATTTTGGTGCCTTTTCTTCAAACAACGCGGATTTCTAGTATCTTCCTCGCTAGACTATAATTAGCTCGTGAACCCAATTGAGCGACTAACTGACCTCTTCAAAGAATTTCCTGGCATTGGTCCAAGGCAGGCACGACGGTTCGTGCAATTTCTGCTTAGCCAGCAGCCAGGATTCCGCGGCGATCTCTCCGAAGCAATAAAACATTTGGGTACTGAAACTGCGCAGTGCAAGTCTTGCCTACGTTGGTATGCAAAAGGTTCTGAACATAATGGACTATGTTCCATCTGCGGAAGCGCGTCACGCGACAAATCCATATTGTTTGTTGTGGAAAAAGACGCTGATATAGAAAATATTGAACACAGCGGCTTCCGTGGGCTTTACTTTGTATTAGGTGGCACTATTCCACTTGCCTCTGAATCGCCTGAAAAGCACGTGCGTCTGCGCGAAATGATTAAACGCGTAGAAGCAGATGCGTCTAATCTTCAGCTCACCGAGGTCATTTTAGGTCTTTCTGCGACAACTGAGGGAGACCACACCCGCCTTATCATCCAAGAGAAACTTCTACCAGTTTCTGAGGGTCTTAATTTTAAAATCTCATCTCTTGGCCGCGGCCTCTCCACCGGTTCTGAGCTGGAATATGCCGACCCAGACACCATCGCCAGCGCCCTTTCTTCTCGCCAGTAATCCACATGTGGAATTTTTGACAAATTTGTTTTTACGGGGTATAAAAATATCGGCAACGTACAAATAGGGAGAGACAGAAAATGTCGGAAGAGAAAAAAGACACGGGCAAAGTCGCCCAGCCCCAACTGCTTCGTCATGGGATCGGAGCCCGTGTTCGACAGGTCGACGACGTGGATCCACATGGCGGGAGGTATTGGCCATTGGAGCCAAGCAACCCCGACCCTGAAGTTCACAACCCCCCAAACAAACACGGCATCGAGTAGCCTCGGTGCTGGTCGAATACAAAAGACCGCCCTTTCGGACGGTCTTCTTTTTTTGTCTTATTTGATGCTTGAGATTTTTACCTCAAAGAATGGCTGCTTGTGGCCACGCTTCTTGTAGTAGTTGCTCTTCGCCTTGTACTTGATGACAGTAACTTTTGGTGCGCGAGAGATTTTAGAGATTTCAGCAGAGATAGTTGCACCCTTAATGAAAGGGGTGCCGATAGTGGTATCTGAGCCAGATTCAACCAAGAGGACATCACTGAAAGAGACCTTGTCTCCAACCTTGTGTTCACCTGCGAGCTTTTCGATCTTCACGCTATCGCCTGCAGAAACCATATACTGTTTCCCGCCAGTCTGGAATATCGCAAATTCGCTTGTTTTTGCTGTTTTTTCAGCTTTTTCTTTGGTTGCCATAACGCGAACTACTATACCCTACTTAGGCTTTTTCGACAACTACCGCTGTACCGTAGGCCAAAACCTCAGCCACACCGGCTGAAATTTCGTTGGCGTCATAGCGCATACCGATAATGGCATTAGCGCCCATGGCCTCTGCGTGCTCACAGAGGAGCTCGAAGGCATCTTCACGGCTCTTCTCGCAAAGTTCCGTAAAAAGCGAAATATTGCCACCGACAATGGTCTGTAGGCCAGCTCCTATTGAGCCAATAATAGAACGTGAGCGAACGATAATACCGCGCGCCACTCCTACGTTTTTCACAATCTTGTATCCTGGCAGTTCAAGTCCCGTTGTAACCATGCTTTGTTCCATATATTCGATATATTATTCTTTCCCTTCTAGTAATGGTTTATCCAACACCGGCACATCTATAGCAATTTCTACCGACGCATCTATTTTAAGCACGTCCTTTTCTATCTTGCCCAATTCCTTGGTACCAGCATTGAAGTGGTTAACGGTTGTAGAAAGAGAAGCTCCCAACTTTTTGTAATAGTCTTGGTACGCATTGATGTGGCGGCCAAGCGCTTCAACATTTTTAGCAATATCCTTTGCCTGCGCCTCAATCTTGAATGCCTTGAAGCCGTACAACACTGACTGCAGATATGCGGCAAAGGTTGTGGGCGATACGATGATCACTTTCTTCTCGTTCTGCGCGTAATCCAACAGACTGCGAGTATTTACGGCGCCAATTCCATCATTCAACAGGTCGTAGTAGATGCTCTCAGCTGGAATATACATAAACGCGAATGGTAGTGTGCCATCTTTAGGGCGCACATATTTGCTAGTCTCATCAATGCGTTTTTTAAGATCGCGCTTAAAGGCTTCTTCAAATTCGGCCCGGCGGATATCATCTTTTTCGTCGTGTATGCGGGTGTAGTTTTCCAGGGGGAATTTTGCATCAACTGGTATAAAGCCCTCTTTGGTACGAATTATTGCATCAACTGTTTCTCCACCTGGAAATTCGTACTGCATAGCGTACGCGCCTGGCGGCAAGATGTTACTCATGACGAGTTCGAGGCTTGCCTCGCCCAAGTTGCCGCGCTGTTTTTGATTCTTGAGAACTTTTTCCAAATTGCTGAGCTGCTCTGCAATAACGAAGACTTGTTTTGTAGATTCTTGCGTTTGGGTCACTCCCTTAACCACCTCAAGAAGCTGGTCTTGTACCTGTTTAGTGATGGTGCTCATAAGGCGCTGAGCCTGTTCAGATTGAGAGCTGGCCAGTTCTGACATACTGCGCGTCCCCTCCCCGAGCTTGAGGTCCATGGAGCGAGTTAGTTCAGCCAATTGGTTCTGCATAAGCATCAAACCTTGAGTATTTTCAGGCTCCTGTTTTTGCTGGCTGCGGAAATAGATAAAAAGCTGGAACCCCAGCACCGCCACAAGCAAAACAATCATAAGCCATTCCATAAAGGCATTTTAGCATGTAGACTAATTCCATGACACAAAGTGAATTAAAGGAGCAGCTCAAGGACGCAATGCGCGCCAAAGACGCTGTTAAATTATCGGTTATTCGTGGGCTTATGTCGGCTATGACCAACGAGGCAGTTGCCAAGGGTAAGGGTCCGGACGGCATACTTACCGAGGAAGAGGCTCTTACGGTTGTTATGCGCGCAGCAAAGCAGCGCAAGGACTCTATCGAGCAGTTTGAAAAAGGCGGCCGCCCTGAACTCGCAGAAGGCGAAAAGGTTGAGCTCGCGTTTATCCAGACCATGCTTCCTGCACAGATGTCTCGCGAAGAGATTGTTGCAGCAGCTACTGCAAAGGCAGCAGAAATGGGCGTAACTGATAAATCTGGAGCAAACCAGTTTATGGGAGCCTTGATGAAGGACCTCAAAGGCAAAGCAGACGGCACTCTTGTAAAGGAAGTTGTCGACTCAATGTTTGCGTAATCCTCGCTAGATTCGTTGACAATGCAGGGAACAACCTCTACGGTAACGTAAGAGGTTGTTTTGTTTTCCAACCCTAAGGAGACCGCTATGCCAGTGCGTCTAATCCTTGCAACAGCACTTCTCACACTGCTGTTCACGCCCTCCAGGGTGGAGAGCCGCGGAGACACGCAGTCTATGCGCTCGTTCCAGCCCGACATGCTCGAACTACGCAGCACTGAAAGTCTCTATTTCCTACTGAGAGCTCCTCCCCCACAAGAGTCACGGCCGTACTGGAGGCCCATCTCTCATATCCCAGGAGATGGAGAGTCGTGCGACCCCAGACCCTTCATGTCTCGAAGCGGCGTGATGATAAAACTCTGCGAACGGTGGGAGCTCACACGATAAAAGCCGGAACGTCATTGCTTCCGGCCTTTTTCTTTTGAACTTACAAAATCTCTCGAATTTTGCTATCATCGCATTGTCCGCAGTCGGCCCTATAATCTAGCGAAGCGAGAGAACAAAAGCTTACTTTTGATTCCGAGCGAGCGACGATTACATGGCCGACGCAGTCGGCCCTATCGTCTAACGGTTAGGACGGAAGCTTCTCAAGCTTTAAATCGGGGTTCGATTCCCCGTAGGGTCACAAAAAGCGACGAACACCTCCCCTGCGGGAGGTTTCGTGCTTTTTGTGAGGCCGGAGCGATGTTTTGCACTTGCAAAACCGCGAGGCGGGGGCTGCGTGCGAGTTTGCTGACGAGCAAACTCGACATGTGGCTCACGTATAAAAATAAAGACGATGCCGTAGCATCGTCCCGACTTAACCTTACCCAGGCTCTTGCCTGTGGTACTTCTTCTGGATGAATAGGTCCCGATGGAAGCCAACGGCCATGCCCTCAGCGTCCCTGAGATGCCTTTTTGCGCCGTTGCTGTACCAGAGCAACCAACCGATCATCTCGGGAGTGAAATTCGGCGTTCCGCCATAGGTTGGATTCAACACAGTCGAAAGATGTGGATGAATCCGACGCACCGTATCGATATGCCCCTGGCACATCTGTGAGAAATGTCGTCGGCGTAGAGTTGCACACTTCTGCTCGAGAAATTCGAGGTAACTCAGGTTCGGTGTCTCGACAACTCCCCCACCAGGAAGTATATCCTTGTAGACGCGAATCATGCCGTCGGGAATGTTGGGGCAGTCCGGGCAAGTTATGCCCACCGCCACCATCTCTTCCTCAATCGTCATACTCTTTGGAGCGGCTATCTTGAGCTGAGTTTCTTGCTGAACCTTATCTTCAGCATCGAAGCCGATAGACATAAGCCAGAAGGCGCTCAGCATTATGACGAGGAAATAGCCGAAATCATTATTGCGACCCATGAGAGTCTCCTGTGATGTTCAATTCATGGTTAAAATAACACGTTTTAGAATTATTTCATCTACCTAAATGTTATACTGACGAACATGGAAAAACCGATGAGCCAGAAAAAGTTCCAAGCCTCTGTGGCCGAAGGCTTTGCAAAAACTCAAGAATTCCAAACCTTCGCAGTAAAACGCTTTACAGAGATGGAAAAGTTCCAGACTTTCGCAGTCAAACGCCTTGCAGAAATGGAAAAATTCCAAGGGCTGGTATTGGAACAATTCACCCGTCTATGGGAAGAATTTTCTGCCTTAAAGACTGAAATGCGGGGAGGTTTCAAAGAACTCCACGCAAGGATTGACGGAGTAGAGACTGTACTTAACCCCCTATCTAAAGCCGTGGATACGGATTCGGAAAAAATACTTGATCACGACAAACGCCTTCTACGCGTTGAAAAGGTAGTTGGTATAAAGAAGGCCTGAAAATCAACGTTTCTTCCAATCCCCTTCCTGACGGACCAACAGTCTTGGAGCAAGCTCTGGGTCTTTCATAAGATGTTCAACTGTTTTTTCCATGCGGATACTCTGAGAACCTTTTACAAGAACGCAATCTCCGGGCTGGAGCATTTCTGCAATTTCGTCCCCCGCCTTATCGGCATCTTCGTACTGGAAAATATTTCCATCAGCAAAACCGTTATCAAGCGCGCCATCAGCAATACCACGCGCGCGGAACCCCACTGTGCAAAGAATATCTACCTTGCCCGCAGCATAGGCTCCAAGTTTGCGGTGCTCTTCTACGGAGTGGCGACCAAGCTCGAGCATGTCACCAAGCATGGCAATTCTCCTACCCTTTGGCGCAACCAAGTTAAGCGCATCGATTGCCGCCTGTGCTGCCGCAGGCGAAGAGTTATATGTGTCATCAATAACAAGCGTGTCTTTGATACCCTCTATCAAATGCATGCGTCCTCGCGGAGGTTCGTATGTTGAAATTCCGTGCGCGATAGCGTGCGAGTCTACGCCCACGACATGTCCCACAGCAGCCGCAGCAACTGCAGGCAACATCATATGACTGCCGACAGTCCCGACAATAGAGACAGGAATGTTGGTGTGCTCAATAGTAATCTTTCCTGCAACACCTACAGGCCATCCGCCAGCTGGCGGACCATCTCCACTTTCGCGTAACAGCGAGAACTCGCTCGCATGAACATCAGCACTATGTGAAAGACCGAAGGTTACTATCTTCGCGCCGTGTTTCTCTGCTTTTTTTACAAGAACATCTTTGCGAGCGTCGTCTGCATAGATAATCACCGTGCCCGCAGATGAAAGTGCGTTGATGAGTGATGCTTTCTCTTGAACCACGGCTTCGGGCGAATCAAAAAATTCTACGTGCACTGGAACTTCCGGCAAACGTGTTATGACTGCAATGTCGACCGGTAACCACGCAGCGAGCGAGCTAATGTCGCCCGGTCTGTCTGCACCCACCTCAAGCACAAGCCATTTTGGATATGTTGCGTTAGACAAAATAAGGAACAGGCCATCAATGAGATTCTGGATCCAGTGCAGCGGATTATTCCATGCGTTTGGTACACCTAAAATAGTGAGCGGAAGTCCTATTTCGCTATTGAAACTCTTATCGCTTTTACGCACATGATACGACTGCGCAAGGACTGCGTAGATTGCATCTTTTGTTGATGTCTTACCCACACTGCCCGTTATCGCAACGATATGTGGTTTGTATTTACGAACAATAAGCCTGGCCTCGAGCGTGAGCAAAGAAACAATGCATCGTTTAAGTATGCTGCGCATAAAAATCTATAAGAATGAGACGTTATCTATCTGGCGGAACGTCGTAGTAGTTAATAAGGAATTGCACAATACGATGGAATGTTGTGCCCCATGTTTCTGAAGAATATTGCGCACCGACGGGTTGATACCCAAACAAGAAGATAATGTATTTTGCATTGTAAGAAGGGAAAAATCCGAAATAACTGTGCAGGTATCTGTCTCCATAGTAGCCTCCACCAGAGGGGTTCGCAATCTGAGCAGTCCCCGTCTTAGCGCCTACGCTGTAATGCTCAAATTGTAGGTTTTTGGTAAAAGCCTGATCTACCACACCTGTAAGCATACGCTGGATTGCCGTAGCGGTTTCAGGCTTTAACTGAGGGCCTACCTTTGGCCACTCCAGCTGTTTCGTGATGCCAGTTGTGTAGCGTATAGAGCGGGTAAGGTGCGGGGTCACCAAGTATCCCCCGTTTGCAAGCACCGCAAGGGCTCGGACCGTCTCTATAGGAGTCATCGCAATTCCCTGCCCAAAGGATGCCGTATCGTATTCAACTTGGCGTGGGCTTTTGAAGTTAGTAAAAATACCTGAGATCTCTGCCGGCAAATCGATGCCTGTCGTAGTTCCCATACCGTAATGATCTAGAAAATAATTGCGCATGGTGGTGGTACCCATCTTTGTTGCAACAAAGGATGCACCTACGTTGAGCGATTGCGAAAGGATTTGCTGCATCGGTATGACGCCGCGCGCTTTTAAGTCAAAGTTACAGATTTTCTTTTTATCTACAGTGATGCACCCTGTATCGTTATAGGTTGTATTTTCTGTGATTGCACCAGAGTCCAAACCTGCAGCCACTGTGAGAGGTTTTATGATAGATCCCATTTCATACACGTTCTGGACCATAGGGTTTGCATATATAAGAGGGTTTTCTTGTTTGCCAAAACTGTTCAGGTCAAACGTGGGCGAGAGTGCCATAGCATAAATCTCACCGTTTTGCGGATTCATAATAATGCCGCCGGCAAGCTGTGGATGCCACGCCTCCTGGTATTGTTTTAGTTCCTGCTCAAGCTGGCTTTGAACATTAGGGTCTATGGTCGTGATAATGTCTCCCTCCTGCTGCTCCCCTTGGATAAGCGACTTTACACTGCCAAACAGTTCCACGAAGAAGTTCGTGTAGAGGTCGTCGCTCGTACGCTCAAGTGTCGTGTTGTAGTATCGCTCAAGACCATAACGTCCCGCTTGTGTATCGGAATTATTGTATGCAACAAATCCAATCTCCTGGGCCGCCAATGAGCCACCCGGGTATTCGCGCCAACGGTCACTCTGGATAACGAGACCCGGAAGTTGTTTTGCTTGAAGTGCCGTACCGCTGTCATCAGATAGATGTTGCGCAAGCAACTGATACTGAGTCTTAGGCTTTGTTGCCTTTACCATGCACATATCACGATCAAGTTGGATAACCTCTTGGAGCACCGCACATAACTCATTAGCGTCTGTGACCTTCGTTGGGTTTACAGCAATAGAAAATCCATCCTTGATTACTGCGGCAGCGATATTGGCATTCTTCTTATCAGTAAAATAAATCGTACCGCGGTTAAGCAAAGGTGCCGCAGGTTGGATAAACTGTGCATCTGCACGAGTACGATACTCTCCACCACGCATAATCTGCAGATAATAGAGACGCCCGATAACCACGAGCGCTACACCAATACACAAAACCGTGAGTATGCGTGAGCGTCCAAGGAAGCGTTTGTGCATGACCTTATTGTAACGAAAGAGGAGCGCGTGCGTCCTGTGCATAGACAGGCGTTACCTCGGCTGGATGTACGAACCCGCGTTCAGTTGCAAGGGAAGGGGTGAGCTGCTCCATATCGTGCAAATAACTCGTCTCGAGGGCACTTACCTCTACAGTAAGGCTATCGACGCTATCTCGTGCGGCAGTACGGCTTGCAGTGTGGCCGACCGCCAGCATCAAAAAGACTATATAGAGGAAGACGGAAAGCGCACATATGCCAATAAGCGCTGCAATAGCTCGCGTGAGATAGAGCTGGTAGAGGTCGAGGCGTCGAGTGAGAGTAGTCATAAAGTTTAAGAGGTTTTTTCGATCACGCGGAGTTTTGCACTGCGGGCTCGTGGATTATTGATAATTTCTGCTCGGTCAGGAATCAGTGGTTTTTTTACGATTAGCTTCCCTTCTTTCTTTGCAAACTCAGCGAACAGTCGTTTTACTGCACGGTCTTCAATGCTGTGGAACGTAATGACTGCAATACGTCCACCAACACTAAGATGGCTCCATGCAGCCGTGAGCCCTGTGTTGATGACACCCAGTTCATCATTAACAGCCATGCGCATTGCCTGGAACGTGCGTGTTGCAAAATGGATGCGCCCTTTGTGATATGGGCGAGGCGTACTGTCGCGAACAATTTCAACGAGTTCGAATGTTGTCTTGATGGGCTGTATTTCTCGACGCTCAATAACTGCTTTTGCGATACGGCGAGCAAAACGTTCCTCTCCATATCCATAGAACACGTTTGCGAGAGTTTCTTCATCCCATTCATTCAACGCTTCGGCCGCAGTAAAACCTGACGCAGGCTTTTTGCCGTAGCTCATGTTAAGAGGTTCGTCTGTTAAAAATGAGAAACCACGGCCATCGCCAAGCTGCCCAGAATTCCATCCAAGATCAAACAACGCTTTATTGATTTCTTTGATTCCCTTCTTTGCAAGTACTTTTTCAAGTTCACTAAAATTTGCTTCAACAACTTCTGCGCGCTGGCCAAACTGTGCGAGACGTTCGCGCGCACGAACAACAGCAGCTGGGTCTGCATCAAGCGCAAGTACACGCGCTTTTGGCGAGTGTTTTAAAATCTCAAAGCTATGTCCCCCTTCACCGGCTGTTCCATCTACTACAAGTTCGCCAGCCTTGATATCCAAAAGCTCAAGTGACTCTTTTGGCATCACAGAGATGTGAGTCACATTCCCTAAATTCTGCTGGCGTGCAAAGCTACCCTCCTCTCGCGGGAGGCGGCTACGGATACCAGCAGAAGTTAAAGAAGGTGCGGTCATACAATTACAAAATACCTAAATCACCAAGTTTTTCTGCCATTTGGTCTGCTCCCTTTTCAATGCGGTGTTTGTATTCTTCCCATGTCTTCTCGTTCCAGATTTCAATACGGTCAGAAACACCAGCAAGCACAACGCGAGATTTTAAATCAGCAAAATCTTTCAAATAGTCCGGGACAAGGATGCGACCCGCATTGTCTACTTCTGTTTCAACAGCTCCCGCCAAAATAAAACGGCTCATGCCGCGTGTGTCAGCCTGGCCAAACGGCAAACTTGAAAGTTTTTCAGCGATCTTCTCCCACGACTTCTGCGGAAAAAGAAAGAGACACGCATCAAGCCCTCGCGTAATAACTACTTTCTTACCAACTTCCTTACGGAATTTCGCCGGCATCGATAGCCGTTTCTTTGCATCCAGAGTGTGTAGATATTCGCCGATTAACATACCACTATATGGGATTATACCCCACTTCAACCCACAGTGCTCCACTCTTATCCACAAAAACAAAAACTCCCCCGAAGGGAGTCTTATGTATCTTGTGTGTTTTTAAAACGTTTAGAAACGAGAACCCATTTTGTCTTCTAGAATATCCATTCTTTCCTCAATTTCATCAAATCGGCCATGCATAAGGGCAAAACTCCTGCCGGTTATAATGGCCAGGCCTTCAATCTGGCCTTTTATAAACAATTCCAACGCATCAAACCGCTTATCAATTGATTCAAAGCGATTATGTATGCTTGCGAAGTGACGGCGGAGTTCTGTATCTTCCATGCGCACAGTTTAGCATTTTGGATGATGAAATTTTTCTAAAGTTTTTACTAGAACCTATTTTTTAGGTCGAAGCAATGGAAATATCTGCGCCTCATGTACAGGTTTGTTTTCCAGAAAGGCAAAGAAACGCTCTGACACGCCAAAGCCGAAGGCTGGCGGCATACCGTATTCCATTGCATGGATATAATCTTCGTCGAGGCGTTGAGCCTCATCGTCGCCTTGGTCTCGTAGCTGTTGCTGATATTGGAAACGTTCAAGCTGATCTTGTGGATTATTTAGTTCGCTAAAACCTTTCCCTATTTCACTGCCAGCCAAAATAACTTGGAATCGCTCAACAACATCTGAATCAGGAGACGATCGTTTAGCGAGAGGCTCAAGATACACAGGTATACCGGTCAAAAAGGCTGGTCCAGAAATAGTTTTCCGTACTGTTTTCCACAATCCATCGACTGTACGAGGTATGTTTTGGCCACCAGGTTCGTATTGAATGTTGTGTTGCTGGCACAGCTCTATAAGATCTTCTTCTTGCACTTCTGTGCCGGTTTTCTCATATACGAGAGTAATTGGATCGAGACCAAAGCGTTTTTTAATCTCTTCTGAAAAATTAATTTCTTTCCACTCATCCGACAAATCGAATGTGTGCTCACCTACTGTGAATTGCGTCTTCCCGTATACTTCTTTAGCCAAGGTGTGATACAAATCTCGTACAAATTTTTTACCCTTTTCCATATCACTATACGCTTCATATGTTTCAAGCTGGGTATAGTCTTGAAGATGTTCTCTCGACTGACCTTCGTTACGGAAAATCCTACCTATTTCAAACACCTTCGGAAAACCAGCAACAAGTAAACGCTTCTGCCACAATTCACCTGCTGAAATACGTAGGTACACATCCATATCCAACGCATTGTGATGCGTAATAAACGGTCGCGCATCAGCACCACCTGGAGAATTTTCAAGTACGGGAGTTTCTACTTCCAAAAATCCTCGATCAAGTAAAAACGTTCGGATCGTCTGCCAGAATTTACCACGACGAATGAACATATCGCGCAAATCCTCGTTAAGCAAAATATCCAAATATCGTTCGCGCAATTTCAGTTCCGGATCCTGAATACCGTACCATTCTGTCGGTAGCGGAGACAGTGATTTCGCAAGCATCTTCCACGAAATAACTTTGAGTGATTGCTGGCCTCGCTTCGTCAGATACGCACCGCCCTCTGCTTCGACAAAATCACCTTGGTCGACCGCTTTTTCAAACAAATCAAAAGCCGCATCCCCAACCTCAGTCTTCTCAAAAACAAATTGGACACGAGCGGTGCCGTCGAACACATCAGCAAAGATGATGCCCCCTTGGCCACGCACAGACATCACACGGCCAGCGAGTGTCTTCTGGGCGGACGAACCTACGAGAGCTTCGAACTCTTTCAAAAAATCTGCATTGGAAGAGGAGCGATCGGAAGCCACAGGATACGCTTCCATACCCGCATCTTGTAATAGCTGCAGCTTTCGCAATCGCTCTGAGCGCATTTCATCGTACATGAAGACTATTGTAGCCTTATTTTTATATATCTTTCAGTCTTGACTTTATCTATTATTTGATGTACTATAGATTCAAAGCTCATCAACAAAGGAGATGCGCCGTGAACTTGCAGAAAGTAAGTGCAGCCTTCGACAGCTTCCATGAATGGGTAGCTCGTAAGACAGGCTCCTATCTTGAAACAAAGACTGGGAAGCTCATTCTCTCCAGCCTGATCTTCCTCGGACCAATCATGTTCCTGCCAACCATCTACTTGGCATGGACCGCTGAAAACATCGAGGTACTGAGGACGCCGACGTGGCTCACGAATACGGTGGTCAACTTTGCATTCTGGCTTTCGCTGGCACGCAAAGGAGACTGGCAGACTCGCCTGTCGATGATCATCTGGGTGATCCTGATGGCTGCGATCACTCTGGCCACATGGATCCGCTAAACAAAACCCCCGACCTATTGGCCGGGGGTTTCTTTTTATTCAACTTTGAGGATTTTGTATTTCTGAGTTCCTTTTGGAGTGTGGAAGGAAAATTCGTCTCCTTTCTTTTTGCCAAGCAGTGCGTTGCCAAGTGGTGAATGGTAGGAAATTTTTCCTGCAAGCATGTCAGCCTCTTCTGCGCCGACGATGATGTATGTATGCTTGTCGTCTGCGCCAACTTTTTGGACCGAGACAGTTGCGCCCATACCAACGATATCGCTCTTGCTACCGCGAACGATCTTCGCGTTCTTCATTATTGCTTCGAGTTTCTGAACACGCTCCTCTACCGCAGCCTGCATTTCGCGCGCTTCTTGGTATTCAGCATTTTCAGACAAGTCACCGAGTGAGCGGGCGTACTCAAGCTGTTCCGCAACTTCTTTGCGGCGTGTTGTATGCAAGTACTCGAGCTCTTTCTTTAATTCTTCAAATTTTTCTTGTGAGATAAGTTCTTCAGCCATATATTTGGTACCAAAGTATAACCGGATAATGGCTTTAGTCAAAGCCTGCCCGCCTTGGGCGGGTAACCCTACTTGAGATACTGTGGTGCGTTAGAATCCATCCACCTAAAGAAATCGTACATGACTGAAGCGCCACCAACAGGCGTCCCCGAGGGCATGCGCTCAAGCACCACAGCAAACGCATATTTTGGGTTATCGTATGGCCAAAAACCTATCATCCAGGCGTTCTGATATTCATTACGGACTCCTACTTCGGCAGTTCCTGTCTTTGCAGCAGCTTGGACGAAGGGGAAGTTAATGGCGGTAGCGATACCAGTCTTAACACCCTGTCGCATGCCTTCGCGCGACACCTGCAAGTTGTATGGATCAATTGGAAGTCTTTCAACATTTTGCTTTGGCGCATGAGCCAACAACGTTGGGGTGAGCAAGTATCCGCCGTTTGCAATAGTCGCGGCTTCACGTACTGCCTGAAGTGGCGTCACCTGCATGCCATACTGACCAATGGCTGTGTGGTATGTGTTACCGACGCGCCACGTTGGGTCATCTGGGAAATTTTCTGCCTTCCACGCAGGACTTGGAATAGTCCCCGTCTTATAGCTGAAACCTTTCAGTCCCGCATCTGACCCATACCCAAACATGCGGAAATATTTTTCTATGTTCGAAATACCAATGCCTGGCTGATTTTTAAAACCACCACCTACTTCATAAAAGAATACATCTGAGGACACCGCGATAGCATCGCGTACCGTAAGTACGCCGTTTACACGCCAGTCTCTAAACACAGTCGGCTTGCTTGGGTTGTAGGGGTTTGGAATGCTGATCTGTCCTGTAGACACAATAGTTGTGTGTTCTGTTATGACACCCTCCTGAAGCGCTGCAGCGGCCATGATAGGTTTGATAATCGAGCCTGGTGAATAGAGACCATCTACAGCTCTGTCGAGAAACGGCTGATTCTTATTGTTGTTGTAGGAACGGATTGCTACTGTATCGCCTTGCTCCATCGCATTCGGCGAATATTCCGGGTAGCTTGTAAGTGCAAGTAATTCCCCTGTCCTGACATCCATAACGATACCTGCACCACCGATGGCATGTGCTTCCTGGGCACGCTTTGCCAATACTTCATATAACCCACTTGTGACTTTTGCATCAATAGAAAGAGTGAGTTTGTCGCCAGACTGTGGTGGCTTTATTGTGCTTTCAGACACTACCGTGTCGCGCGCATCAGTTTCTGTAAGTTTCAAACCATTCTTTCCTCCGAGTGCGTCATTAAATGCTTTCTCCGCACCATCCATACCAACAAATTCTGTGCGGTAATATGTGCCTCCCGCATCTTTTGCGGGAGGTTGCACAAAACCAATCACGTGCGCCAAGCCTGTCATGTCAGCATACACACGCCGTGCAAAATCATCGGCGACTGAATCGCGCTGATTGTATGCAAGAGGGACACCGTTTCGATCTTCAATAATCCCGCGATCAGCAAAAATAGTCCTCTGTGCAAGTTGGTTATTTTTTGCACGTTGCGCGTAGGTACCGCCGTGTATGAGTTGGAGGTCGCTGGCCCGCACAACGTATGCAATAAAAAGAAGCGCTATAAGCGTTGTCGCTACAACGATCGTACGATGCCCGAGCGGGCGTTCTATTCTTCCTTCAAATTGGTCGCGGTCGAAGTCGGCAACGTTTGATGCATCAATAAGAATTTCATCAGGATTTATTTCGGTAGTCCGTTTTGATTTTCTCCGTATACCAAAAAAACGCATACGGCCATTTTAACAGGACTAGCGTAAATGGCGAATAATGACACTTCGAACGACGCTGCTAAACAGTATTGCTACCGTGCATGGAAATATAAGTGAGTGCAGTAGACCGACGGGTGCGCCAAATACAAGGTCAGCACACAATGCAAGAAAGAGCGCGAGTACCCAGTATCCGTACAACAGTGCGATACACGGCGCGAGAAACATAAAAGGCCACCATGGCAGAAAAAAACCGAACATAAAGAGCGTGCATACACCTATGCGCACAGCCCACGTATTAGTGTGCATACGAATTTTTTTCTATCTCAACAAAGCGTAGGGACACAAGGTCGACAGGCAAACGCGCATATAGTGTCACAAAGGATTGTTTCGGATCAAAAAGTACCGATGAAACAGTGCCCGCAAGCGCGCTTGCAACTCCAGGAAACACGATTGAGTTCCCCACTTTGACCGGAGTGCCAGCTGGCACTTGTCCAACGAATGAGCCGGAGCCTTGCCCTTGCATGCTGACAGGAACTATCTGTGTCGTACTTGAAAGATGAAGAAGCGCATCGTACGTTTGTCCAGGCGCTGAAAATAGAATTACACGCGATGTGTGTCCATAGACTTCCCCAACCGTACCAATGCGCGTCGTGCCACCGGCTGAAACAAAGTCACCTGAGTGCACACCTTCAGTTTCTCCCGCATCTATGAGAAGTGTGTCGTACGGGATTGCAGGTGGACGCATGAGAACACCAGCCAATATTCTTTCACCACTTGTCTGCGCAGGCAGGCGCCCCAAGCGATTTTTAAGTTCAATAGTTTCTTGATATAGGGCGTTTCTGTCAGCAAGGAGGGCGGTTGTAGAAGCAAGTTCAGCGCGAAGACGTTGGTTGTCGGAGGAATCGAGCCCAACACGCGCGCGCTGAAGCGGCGACATGAGTGCCCATGCGGCAGACTCAATTTCACGATGCCAAAAAACTCCCGCGCCTAACAGGACCAGGCACACAATTGCAAATACAAACGAGCGGAATGAAAACCAGCCGCCAGGTTTCCGTCCTGTGGAATATACTGAACGCGAACTAAAAGGATTAGAAGTCCTCGCCATATTCAAGCAAGAGATCTTGGTATAAAGGGAGATTTTCCAAAATAACGCCCGTGCCACGCGCAACAGCCGTAAGAGGGTCGTCTGCAACTGTAACGGGAACTTTGAGCCATTGTGAGAGAAGTTGGTCTAAGCCTTTCAAAAGCGCTCCTCCGCCAACAAGCGTAATCCCGGAACGCATCACGTCGGAAAGAATTTCTGGCGGTGTTGTTTCGAGCACTTCGCGGACGCTCTCAACAAGCGTATCTATAGACTGTGAAATTGCTTCGCGGATATCCTGGTCAGTAAGAATAATTTCGCGTGGCAACCCAGAAATAAGGTCGCGTCCACGAACGACTGCTTGCGACTCCTGTCCGCCCTCAATGACAGAACCTATCGCCATCTTTACCTCTTCCGCAGTTTTCTCGCCGATCAATATCTTAAATTCCGAGCGGACGTATGCAATGATGTCCTGATTGAGTTTGTCGCCTGCGCTACGCAAGTTTTTTGCGCGCACAATACCACCAAGCGAGAGCACGGCGATGTCGACAGTTCCCCCACCAATATCAACAATCATGCTGCCCACGGCTTCTCGAATAGGCAGGCGCACACCAAGCGCCGCGGCAACAGGTTCTTCAACAATATGCACTTCGCGCGCACCCGCGTTTTGCGCCGCATCTTTTACTGCACGCATCTCTACGTTGGTGATGCCAGCAGGCACACCAATGACAGCACGGGGCCCTAGCATTTTGCGAGATACACCTTGTGCCTGGTTGATAAGGTACGCGATCATCTCCTCTGTTGCTTCGAAATCAGACACAACACCATCGACAAGCGGGCGCACTGCCGTTAAGTGGCCAGGCGTGCGGCCAAGCATATCGCGCGCAGCTTTTCCTACCGCTACCACCTGGTTTGTTTTTTGGTTTACGGCAACAACGGAAGGTTCGTTTACAACTATCCCCTTTCCGCGCATATATACGAGCGTATTGGCAGTTCCTAAGTCTATGCCAACATCATTCGATAATAGTGGGAATATTTTATTTTTTAGTCGTTCTATCATGTTCTGTCATGCGGCTTGCCGCGTGGACGCAGCCTTTACGCGGCTTGCCACGTGGGCGCAGCCTTTACGTGGTCAGGTGTCCTATCAATTCTGAAATGCTCTTATGCGACGTATGCCCTGAGGCTCTTTCTACACATTCAAACTTACCTGCGGCCAATGTCTTTTCTGACACGACGATGCGAAGCGGAATGCCAAAGAGGTCGCTGTCGGCAAACTTTTCTCCCGCGCGCGCGTCACGGTCGTCCCAGAGCACTTCGATACCAGCTTCTGTAAGCTCACGGTACAACTCCGCTGCTTCTTTTTTCACCTCTTCGTTGTCGCTTGAAAGTTCAACCAAATGCACACGGAACGGCGCGATGCTTTCAGGCCACACAAGACCTTTGTCGTCAGCAAATTTTTCCACAGCAACACCCATCAAACGCGTAATACCAATACCGAAGCAGCCCATAATTGGATATTTCTTTTCACCGTTTGCATCCTGATAGGTAAGATCGAAATCTTTCGTATACTTTTGGCCGAGATCAAAAATATTGCCAACTTCTGAGGCTTTTGCGCGACTTAGTGTTCCGCTATTGCAACGGGTGCAGGTTTCGTTTTCTTTTGATTCTGCCACTTCAACGTTCACGCAGTACGAACATGTGTCGCAATACAAGATGTCATCTTCACCAGCGTCAGTAAGAACCATAAACTCGTATGAGAGTTTCTTCGTAAAGCTGCCGCCAGAGGCTTCCGTTGCTTTTGCTACCAACCCGATACGGTCATAGACGCGCAGGTATGCGTCTTTTGCGAGTGCATAAAAGCGATCGAAGTCTTCCTGCGTATCGTGGAAGGAATACATATCCTTCATTGTGAATTCTCGTCCGCGCATAATGCCGCTTTTTGCGCGAAGTTCGTCACGATACTTCTGTCCGATCTGATATACAACAAGCGGAAGATCTTTGTATGAAGAAATATATTCTTTAGCGATTGGTGTAACAATCTCCTCTTCGCTCTGCCCTACGGTGTATTCTTTTTCAGTGCGGCTTTGGATTTTAAAAACAACATCAACGTTATCCCATGCGCCTGTCTGCTTCCACGGCTCGCTTGGATGAAGCGTCGCCATGCGGATTTCTTGGCCGCCAATCTTATCCATCTCGTCGCGCACAATTGCTTCAATTTTTTCAAGCACGCGTTTTCCGAGCTGCAGATATGAGTACACGCCTGCCATTTCTTTATGAACAAAACCTGCACGAATGAGGAGCTGTGCATTCTTTGAAACCTCATCCTTTGGAGCTTCGCGGCGAGTCTTCGTAAATAGATGTGTTTGGCGCATAGTTCATTCATTCTACGGGGAAAGTACTCTTGTGGCAAAAGGCTTTTTTCGGCCCAGCCTTACTTGACTTTAATACTTTGTTGTGATACAATTGTACCAGATCAATCTATCGATCTTCGACAGTCGAAATCTAGTTTAAACCCGTCCAAACGGCCAAGCCGTAAGGACAAATTCTCTTGAAAGGGGAATGACAATGAGCACGACCACTCTCGCCCGTCCGACCTGCAACGGCAACGGCGGCAAGAAGTTCAAGAAGCAGCGTTGGGGTCGCACCCAGCCGCTGCAGATGATGCAATGGGGGCATGACCTCCTCGGCTCGATCGAGATCGGCGTCGCCAACTTCAAGATGAGCCCCATCACCGCCCAGGTGGGTCCCAACAATTGGACCCGCATCTATCCCATGGACGGCGTTCGCCAACCCAAGGTGGTGCAGGTCCGCTTCACGGGCCAGCTCAACGACGGCGTCGCCCTGCTCTACGCGCAGGGCACCAACGTGACCAACATGATGGGCGAGGACAAGTTCCCCGCCTTCAATGTTCCGGTCGCCTGGAAGGCCCGCACCGACGGCGATGATGTTCCCCACACGCGAGTGAAGGACATGGACAACATCGACCTCATCCTGATTCTGGACGACAAGATCTTCCAGCTCCAGGTGTCGGTCATCACCCGCAAGGAGAAGTTCTGGCTCTGCGCGCAGGAGACGCACGGCGGACAGGTCATCAAGACGACGGTCGAACGCGCCGCCGAGCTCGGCCTCACGCCGCACCAGGTTGGCGACGACTTCTACATCGTCGCTCCCCTGTTCTCCGAGAACGCCTACCCCGGCGCCGACTACCTGAAGAACTTCAAGGACGTCGGTGGCGCGGCGGTCGAGCACGTCGTCAACTTTGGCAAGGTCGTCGAGACCGAGTACGAGCCCGAGCAGTGGACGATGGCTTCGGAAGGCGCCGCTCTTCCCGAAGGCTGCAAGGCCGAGAACGGCTGGAAGATCGGCATGATCACCTGGTTCAATGTTGTTCTCGGTTGGGGGTTCGCCCTCGACCAGGATGGCAACACGGTGTTCGTCCACTTCCAGAGCGTCGTCGACGAGGACAAGCGGCCGATCGTCCTGGGTGAACACCCCGGCATTCTGCAGCCCATGAGCCCGGTCGCTTTCAAGACCAAGAAGGGCGACCAAGGTCTCCAGGCGACCATGACCTGCATCCTCTAGCAGGAAGCGGACTAGATTTCGAACAGTGTACTTTGTTCGGCAGTTAGGCGCGGTATCTTCGGATGCTGCGTCTTTTTGTTTTATTTTCCTGGTATCATTATTTCAAATGAAGAATTCCCGCTACTCCCCATCCGGGCAATGGAAGCAGCTTATACCTGACATTGAAGACGTGCTCAAAAAAATGGATGCGGCTCCAATACTCTCTGTAGGCATTACGCCCTACACCCGCATCATTCCCTCTTTCTTTTTAAATAACTACACCATCTACGGCATCAAGCGTTCAAGCGACGTAGACATTATTGAACAGTACGCACCCATCACAGTGCTCGAAGACCGCCATAAGGCCATCGCACAAAAAGTGCATGGGACAAATTATCTTATTGGAAACCATGCGTTCCAGGCATATCTGAAATCTAGACGCGACCCGCCTATAGTGATGCTCACAACAACCGATATTAAAAGCACTAAGACGCTTGAAGATCTAGGCATTCGATGGATTGGCAACCCTGCCTCGGTTATGGAAAGTGTTAAGCTCAAGGGCGATTTCAGAGATTTAGTACAGAAGCTCGGTCTTCCTTCCCTGCCATCACATTTCTATAGACGTGAAGAATTTCTATCAGCTCCCTTTCAAAGTATTTACGACGCAGTTGGCGGCTCATTCGTAGTTCAGCGTGCAGACAAAGAAGTTGGAGGCAACGAAGGCACCTTCTTTATTCACGACGATGCAGATTTCCGCCGATGCCTTGCATCGCTCACTCCTGATACAAATTTCTCTCGCCTGCTTGTTACACGCTTTGTCGAGGGATATTCGGTTTCAATGTTGGGCTGCATAGTTCCGCAAGGAGTTCTTTCAGGGCCATTGCAGCTTCAACTTATAGACGTGCCTGAAAGTTTGCACGGCGTTGCGCCTCACGGCATTTTCTTTGGAAATGACATTGGCTTTTCTGATTGGAACGCAGAGGCTGAAGCAACTGCACAAAAAGTAATCGAGGGCATCGGTGCGCACATGCAGTCAGAAGGATATAAGGGTATCTTTGGCATCGACTTCCTCTACGATAAGAAGACTGGAGAGATCTTCCCTATTGAATGCAACCCTCGCTTTACTGGTTCGCTTGCCCTCTACTCTTTGATGCTTCTTGAAGCAGGAGTGCCGCCACTGGAATTTTTCCACCTGCTCTCGCTTCTTAACATCACCAGCTCGTTCGATTTCGATACGGTGAACCGCGCTCTTAAAGTCAGAAACCCTTGTTCACATATCGCCTTCTCGCCTCGAGGCATTACGTCTATGGAGCTTCCCCTGCTTGCGGGCGTGTACGAATATGACCCATCAAAGCCAGAGCAGCTTTGGTATGTGGGAAAAGGCATTTCACTTGCAGACCTCACAAACGACAATCAATTTCTTTTGGCCGACACGGTTCCTTCGCTTGGAGCATCAATAGAGCAGGCAGTGCCTCGACTCTTTAAATTTATTTTTCCACGCAGCATTGCCCGCTCGTCATATTCAGTTGATGACCGGACGGCATTTTTGCTACGCCGCTTCTCTCAAGTTCTCTTGGACGCAGTGAAGGAAAAGACTTCTTAGATTGTTGGGTGCACCAGACGCACGACGTCGTGGTATGACGCGACAACCATCAAAAGGATTAGGAGTCCGAAGCTGACGAGCGTGAAGCCGTAGGCAATCTTTTTTGATATTGGGCGTTTTGTAATGCCTTCAATAATGATGAAGAGTAAGCGGCCACCGTCGAGGCCTGGGATTGGGAGTACGTTCAAGATCGCGAGGTTGATGGAGATAAGTGCCGTGAGAACAATAGTTTCAATAAACCCTGCCTTAACCGCATTGGAGCCAATGCTTGTGATACCAATGGGCCCACTGACCTGCGAAAAGTTTGCCTGCCCACGAACAATAGTTGAGAAGAATCCTACCAAACCCTGTGCGGTTTGCATGGTGATGTTTTTCCCAAGCACCGCGCCTTGTACAAGCGCGAGATGGATTGGGAGTTTAAGAACTCCAACGTCATCAAGTTCAACACCAACAACCTTCTTCCCTTCTACAAATCCCTCGGCAGGACGCGCGAGTGCTTGTATTGTTTTCCCAGCGCGAGTAACAGTAAAGCCAATGGTTTCATCTTGATGCACCCCAATAAAAGCACGAATCTGCTCTGCAGTTGCCTTAGGTTCTAGTTGGGAAGTACCTGTAATGACAGACTCGACAATGTCTCCCGACATCAGCCCTGCTTTATCTACTGGGGAGCCAGGCAACACGGCAACAATAGTTGTCTGCGCATTTTGAACCACTCCAACTCCTTCATGTTGAACAGGCGTTTGAATGCCGTACACGTACCCGGCAGTAAGGAGCAGCCACGCGAGCACGAGGTTGAACACAATGCCTGCGACAATTACTGCGGCTTGAATCCATCTATTCTTTTTTGCAAAGGATGTTCCAGAGGCTGAAGCAGAAACAAGTTCGTCCGAAATGTACGCAGGCGCGTCGGCGCCGGAGGTAGGAGAATTTTTAGCAGAAAATTCTCCGCGTTGAGGCGAGCTTGGTTTCTGCGCAGGCTCAGTATCACCATCCTCTCCAAAGATTCTTACAAAGCCGCCGAAAGGCAGCCAGTTAAGGGAATATTCTGTTCCTCTCCATTTGATTGCAAAAATACGAGGTGGGAAAAAGATGCCGAATTCATCAACACGGATACCAAATGCTTTTGCGACAATAAAGTGGCCAAACTCATGTGCCAAGATGAGGCACACGAGTATTAAGATAAAAATAAGTATTGTCATATTAGCCAATTATTTCTTTTTCCTTGCGAGCAAAAGCTTCGTCAAAGCGCGCATTAGCTGCATCTACTTTCTTTTGCATTTCGTCTTTGAAGCGGAATTTGTCATCTTCTGGAATTTCTCCATCGCGCTCTTTCTTCTGAATGTCAGACCATACCTCATCGCGCGCCTGGCGTAACTGGACACGGGCGTCCTCTATTTTTTCTTTTGCGAGTTTAACTAACTGCACACGTCTCTCGCCAGTAAGCTCTGGGAATATAACGCGGAGACCAGCATCATCGACAGTAACAGAGAGACCAAGGTTTGCGTGGCCAATTTCTTTTTCTATCTCTTTTGCCATAGCTGGGTCAAACGGCTTAATGCGCAACGTACGCGCATCTTCTGCGCCTATTGTTGCAACATTATTTATTGGCACACGCATGCCGTAGCTCTCTACTTGGATACCATCCAAAATTGCGACAGTTGCACGGCCTGTACGTATGCCACCAAGCTCGCTCGCTGAATGTGCTTCTATTTCCTGAATTCGTGTATCGAAGGGTTTAAAATCGTATGCCATTGCGTAAGTATACCAGAGTGGAATTCCGTGTCGGTCAAACTCTAAATTTTTTTCCAGCTGGAGGGTAGATCTTAACAAGTGGATCCTTGGTTGTGTCGTATGGGCGGGCAGGTGCCACGTAGCGTCCGTAATGGATAATGCGGTGCGTAATATGCGCCCATTCTTTCTTTGGAACAATCTGCATCAGATCTTTTTCAATACGAACCGCATCTTTATAGTCCGACAAGTCGTAGCGCTGCACAAAACGGATAACGTGCGTGTCTACTGTAATTCCATCAACCACGCCGTAGACAGTTGAAAGCACAATCGTTGCTGTTTTGCGCGCAACGCCAGGAAGTTTTAGGAGCTCCCCCATCGTGCTAGGGATTTTGCCCTTATATTCTTCTTTGATCATCTTTACTGCCCCAAGAATATTTTTTGCTTTATTTCGGTAAAAACCAGAGGCAAAAATATCTCGCTCAAATTCATTTCTCCCCTTCTGTGTTTTACCTGCATGAACATAATCCTCCAGAGTTCTGTATTTTTTGAACAGCTTCTCTGTAATGTTGTTAACGTTCTTGTCAGTAGACTGCGCCGAAAGCTGTACGGCGACGAGCAATTCGAGCGGATTTTTAAAATTCAATTCAATATCAACTTCTGGAAACAATTTCTTAAGCGCTCGGTCGAGCTTTTGCATTCGAGCCTTTCGTTCCGCTAATTTCTTTGGGGTCATATTTTTGGCAACGTTGCTGCAAAGTGCTCGAGAATCATCTTGAGCGATGGCGCACGGTCGGCGAGATACTGGCGGAAATGTGCAATATCAGTAAGACCATCCAAGATGTCCTGTTTTGATTTATCAGATGCTTTTGACAGTCCCATATATAGGACCGCCTCTGTATTATTTAAAAATACTCGAGCCTGTTCCCGCGTATCTTCATCGTCATTCTTCAAAAATGCTGTTACCCAAGCACTTCGTTTTGCATATGTAGAACCTAAGAACTCCGAAGCAGCGGTGGTCTCTGTAGCAGAAAGAAGCTCTGCCGAGCGTCCCCTATTGCCCTGCAGGGAGGCAGGGCTTCTTTCTGCGAAAGTTTTCTTTGCAAATGCCTTATCCGGATAATCTAAAAATCGTGAACGAAGGGTCGGAATCACTATTCCATGCGGCACAAGGACGACAAAAATAGCTCCCTCTCGAGGTTCTTCAAACAGTTTTAATAACGCCTGCTGAGCGTCACTTGCGATAGAAGAAATTCCTAATATAAACAATGAACGGCCGCTGACGCTCTTCAAGCTCGCCTGCTGAGCGAGCTCTCTCGCCTCATCAATACTAAATTTTTCCCATTGTTGTACTAAAACATCTGGGTTTTGCTCACGTTTAAAATCAAAACGCAAAGCTGCATCATCCGCCAGCTTTGGCAGAAGCGATACAGGCCCTTCATATACATATGCATGATGCTGCATGGTTTATCGCTTTGCGATGATGGCTTTTTTGTATGTCTCCAAGTGGTCGAGTGCGATGCCGGTGCCTCGAGCAACGCACAGTAGCGGCTCATCAGCAACACGTGCCTTTACACCCGTGCGACGAAGTACAAGTTCTGGAAAATGGCGGAGCATGGAAGTTCCTCCTGTCATAATAATCCCACGATCAATAATATCGCTCGCAAGTTCTGGTGGAGTCTCCTGGAGCACATCGCGAATCGCTTTAATGATTTCTCGTAGTTCCTTCCCCATCGCTTTCACCAAGTCATTGGTCTTGAGCTCTGCACTGCGTGGCAAACCTGTAATAAAGTCACGGCCACGCACTGTCATAACAAGCTCTTCTTCCATAGGCACAGCTGAACCTACGCCGATCTTCACATCTTCAGCTGTCTTTTCACCAATACCTAAGTTGTATGTTCTCTTTATATAGTCTGCGATTGCATGGTCGAGTCTATCGCCACCACACTTAACAGAAGTAGAAGCAACAATGCCTCCAAGCGAAATCACCGCAACGTCGCATGTACCACCACCAATATCAACTACCATATTGCCGCGCGCTTCGTGGATTGGAATTCCTGCACCAATGGCCGCAAGTACGGACTCCTTCACCACATACGCATTCTTTGCTCCTGCTTTTATTGCCGCCTCAACAACCGCACGACGCTCTGTTGAAGTAACGCCAGTAGGCACGGAGACCATCACTTCCGGGCGGAAGAGTTGCATCTTGCCAAGTGCTTTTGAAATAAAATAACGAAGCATTGCCTGTGTAACGCGGTAGTCGGAAATAACTCCGTCTTTCATTGGGCGGTACGCAATAATCTCGCCCGGCGTGCGGCCGATCATTTCTTTTGCCTCGGCGCCCACTGCCAAAATACGCTTATCAATTTCAGAAATCGCCACCACCGACGGTTCATTCAAAACAACTCCCTTCCCTGGCACATACACGAGTGTGTTTGCGGTGCCTAAATCGATTCCTAGTTTCGGCGTAAAGAATGCCATTGCTTAGGCATTCTAATTCGTTTCTCGGCGAATGTTAAGGCCGAGCTTGGAAAGCCGTTCCTCTATATGCTCGTACCCACGGTCTATGTGGTACACGTTGTCTATAGTTGAAGTGCCCTCAGCTATAGTGGCCGCCATAAGAAATGCGAGCCCTGCCCGAATGTCGGGACTCTTAAGTTCTGCAGCGTGGAGTGGAGTAGGGCCCTCTATATGAGCATGCTGCGCATCAAGCAATTCTATATGTGCACCCATGCGCACCAGGTCGACAGTATAGGCAAGCCTTCCCTTCCAAATTGTTTCAGTGAGCAAACTCATACCAGCAGCTTGAGTTAAGTAGACAACAAGCGGCGGTTGCAGGTCTGTTGCAAAACCAGGGTACTCAGTAGTGCGGACATCCATCGCCTTGGGCTCGCTACATCCAGCGACTTCAATAAAATCTTTTCCGACCTCTAACTGTACGCCCGAGCTTTGGAGCATTTCGGTAAGTGCGCTGATATGTTCCGGTATGCAATGTGTGACGCGGACCTTCTCGCCAGCTAGCGCACCAAGGAGCACAAATGTTCCGGCCTCAATGCGGTCCGGTGGAGTGTTGTATGAAATTCCGTTTGCATGAAGCATATCGCCACCAACGATCGTCATAGTGTCAGTGCCTGCCCCTGTAATATGTGCACCACATGCGTTGAGGAACAGCGCAAGGTCAGAAATTTCAGGCTCACGCGCAGCATTGTGCAGCACCGTCGTTCCCTCTGCCAAAATAGCAGCCATCATGAGCGTTTCAGTCGCTGTGACACTAATAGGTTCGAAATGTATATCTGCGCCCCTTAGTTTTTCCGCAACAACAGTGTATGAATCATTCTCAAGCACAACGGTCGCACCAAGTTTAGTAAATCCATCTAAAAATAAGTTGATGGGTCGAGGGCCAATGACGTCGCCACCAGGGTGTGGGAAGGTTACTTTTCCAAAGCGCGCCAGCAGCGGACCAGCAAACACTATAGAGGCGCGTATTTTGCGGGCTAATTCATCAGGCAACTCAGATTTTGTAATGCTGTCTGTGTTTATAAGATATGTGTGAGCATCTTTCTGTTCGACACGTGCACCCAACTCTTCCAAGATGGCACATTCTGAAGCCACGTCTTCTATCTGCGGGACATTGGTAAGAATGGCATCTCCTTCAAATAAAATAGTTGAAGCAAGTCCTTTGAGGATTGCGTTCTTAGCGCCACCGACGCGTATTTCGCCGGAAAGTGTTTTTCTGCCACCCAACCCCTCAACAACAAATCGCTCAGTCATTGGTTTGAGCTTTAGGTTTTACTTCCCACCAAAATTTCTTAGAGAACGCGCTTGGACCATTTCTTTTTTGAGCATCGTCACAGACACTTTTCAAAAAATACAGGTCCTTCGTGGGTATAGCGACTAGTACGCGGCCCATACGGCCCATGGTCATAGGCGCAAGCCCATCCTGCACTCGGCCCGCATTTAACTTCTGCAGGAAATATTCCATCAGCTCACCGCGCTCAGTTATCTTTAACTTTTTTACAGGCTGTCGGATATGTGAACCGATGTGTTCCATGCGCTAAGTATAGCAACAATCCTTTCACTAGCAGAAACTCTCCTTGACCACAAAAACGACTTAGGTTCTACTACTATACGGTTAACGCAGGGGGCGAGTATGGACCGACAGTTCATCGCACAGCTTAACGATTACCGAATCACGACTGCTGAAATCCTTTACTGGATGCCTGACCACAAGCACATTCTCCAAAGCTTTCTCTGGCAGGATCTAGACTTGGCGCCCAAGTTCCCTCAACTTTCAAAATTCCTCGATTTTTGGGCGAATAATCTTGATGGAAGGGTGCACAGAGTACGAGTTGCGAGTGCCCAGCTTATAAAACCCGCTGAGTTTGGATATGCGTCTGGGCTCTATCATCTCAACTAGACCCTACCCCGCAGCATGCTGCGGGGTTTTCTTTTCCTAAAAAATGTTGCATTATGCTGAATACATGAAGGATCCTGTAGTTCAAGAAGGTGCTCGCGTGCTTCGAGAAAAAGCCGCTCCCATCGCCCAGAAAGACATTGGCTCAAAGAAGCTCAATACTCTTATACAAAAGATGAAAGATGTGCTCGCCAAAGAAGAATTTGGCGTTGCTATTGCCGCACCCCAGGTTGGTGAAAGTCTTCGTCTTTTTGTCGTGGCAGAAAAAGCATTTAAGGACGAGGAAGAGACGGAGCAAAAAGTTTCTGAAAAAAGTCTGGAAGCGAAGCGGCCCGAGGACTTTTTGAAGAAATCTTTTGCGAAATCTCACCATCTGGTTTACATAAACCCAGAACTCACACGCCTCTCAAGAAAAAAACATAATATGTCAGAAGGCTGCCTTTCAGTGCGAGACGTATACGGCAGTGTGCCGCGCCACGAAAAAGCGAGCATCAAAGCCTTCGATGAGAACGGTAAACCTTTTACCTATCATGGCTCTGGCTTGATCGCACATATTTTCCAGCACGAAGTCGACCATCTAAACGGTATTCTATTTATAGACAAGGCTATATCATTGCAGGAAGAAACTGAAACTGACGATGAGTAACACAAAACCCCTATTCGCGTTTTTTGGAACGCCAAAATTTTCTGTCCATGTACTTGATGCTCTTGAACGTCACGGCATGCTCCCCGCTGTCGTCATTACCGCACCTGATAGACCACAAGGACGCGGCCTCGTGCTCACCCCATCTCCTGCAAAGCAATGGGCGATAGAACGAGGTATCGACGTACTCACTCCTGAAAAATTAAAAGACGGTCCGTCAGCTGACGGATTGCTTGCAGAACTTCAAAATACTGAATGGGATGTGTTTGTTGTTGCAGCATACGCAAAACTTATTCCAAAAAATTTGTTGGACATGCCAAAGCATGGCTGTTTGAACGTCCACCCATCACTCCTTCCAAAATTCCGTGGCCCTTCCCCTGCGGCCTCAGCAATACTTGCAGATGAGCGTGCAACAGGTGTCACCATAATACAGATGGCAGAAAAGATGGATGCAGGGCCTATTGTTGCCCAAGCACGAATCGAACTCCTGCCTGCCCAGGAAGGTGAAGTTGATCCGTGGCCACCAAAAGGAAGCGAATTTGAAACCTTACTTGCAACTGAAGGTGGAAATTTACTTGCTGAAACAATCCCTCATTGGATCTCGGGACAGATCGATGCAGAAGAGCAAGATGAATCTCAGGCAACATTTACACGAAAGTTTACTGATGCAGATTCTCTTATTGATCTGAATGGTGATCCTCGCGAACAGCTTTTGAAAATCCGAGCGTTCGACAAAAACCCACGAGCTCACTACATACAGAATGGCAAACGAGTGCTTATTACAGAAGCTGAGGTTGTAGATGGAGAGTTAAAAATCCTCAAAGTTATTCCGGAGGGTAAGAAGGAAATGTCCTATGCGGACTTTATCCGCACCCTTTCAAACTAGCGTTTTTTTGCTATATTAGAGCAGTATTCTTTGGCGTAGATGCTAGAGTATATATATTCCGCGATAGCTCAATGGTAGAGCAGCTCCCTGTCGATAGGCAGCCTCCTGGAGGAATCCAGGTTGCAAACGAGGTGAATTGTCTGGAAACCCTAGTCTCGTTTTGAGACGGGTAATCAGCAGCCAAGCCCCACTCTGGGGAAGGTTCAGAGACTATTCCAAATGGAAGTAGTCCCGAATGTCGGGACGAAGCGCCTCGCACCGAGAACCGGTGATGATATAGTCCACGCCCTTAAGTAATTTAGGGATCACGTGTAAGGAGTTGGTTCCAGGTTCGAGTCCTGGTCGCGGAGCACTTTTTCTGACCATATTTTCCAAAGCTAATTTAGGTACCATAATTGGACATCAGAACTTTTTGTAGTGTTTGGATGACATTTTTAAATAAACTTGTATAGTGGCGTTGACCCCAACTTTGGAGGACGGTCGTGAACATTCTTGCAATCGCAGCAAAGCCCGAGAAGCGGGGTCCTATGGAACTCGTCGATTGGGCAACAGTTGAAGTTGCCAGTGGCATCGTCGGCGACTGCCGTGGCGTTGGCGGCCTCACCCACAAACGCCAGGTGACCATTCTGTCCCAGACACAGTGGGAGGAAGCCTACAGTGAACTGGGCACCCGGTTGCGCTGGACCGAGCGTCGAGCCAACCTGTACGTCGCCGGCATCGTCTTCGGTCCGCAGTACGTCGACAAGACGCTCGTCCTCGGAGAGGGCGTTCAGCTCAAAGTCACGGGCGAGACCGAACCCTGCAAGCGCATGGACGAAGCCCACATGGGTCTGAAGCAGGCCCTGACGCCCAATTGGCGCGCTGGCGTCACTTGCCGCGTCATCGTCGGCGGTGTCATCCGCAAGGGCGATACCATCACGGTCTACTGAAACGCGAAGCGGTCGCACCTCTGCTCAGCAAGTGCGACTTTTCCTTTTACACAAACCCCAACCTTTGGATTTCTTTACTCACCTGCATCCACTCCATAGTTCTGAACGCGTCCAGCGAGTGGAGCAGACATTTTTAAATGGTGTGGTATTGTTCCGCTATGCATAAAAAGGCGGGAATTATTACTTTGGCAGCGGCGCTAATAATTCTTATTTTGCTTGGAGTAAGTACGTATATTTCTCCACGTCCCTTGTATCAAAATTCAGAATTAGAAATCTCATGTGATAGCTTGCTGAACACGGCAACGTCAACCACGAACGTAACCATAACTGCACCTACCGCAGGGACGGTATTGCACGCAGATAAACCGACAAAGGTTTGTTGGGTAGTGCCACAAGTTATTGTAGATAGCGTGCCAGACGATTTTAAAATGTATGTTTTCTTGTACGTAATGAGATTAGATGCCGATGGAAAAGCTGTGGAAACTGTTGGCGGGTTAGGTGATGGAAATATCGTAACTAGTTCATCGCAGTCAATCGCATGGAATATTCCTGCACAAATCACCAACGGCTCGCTTACTTCTGGCACATTTATAATCAGAGCCCACCTACAACTAGAACCAAAGGATAACTCCCGTAGCTGTGTCCGTTCAGATGGTGCCGGTGGTTGTATGTCGAGTGAGGCTGATATCGCAATCATGTCCAAATATTTAAAAATGAAAAGTGAAACTGGTCCGTTTATAATAGAAGCAAGCGATACGCTGAAGGATAATTATCCTCCCGTCATAACCGAAGTAACCGGCCCCACAACTCTCCAGCTTGGTGAAGAAGGTGTCTGGCATCTGGTTGCCAAAGATGATACGGCAAAATCTCTTAGGTATGAGTGTAATGTTTCTCTTGCCAAAGAATTTCCTGCCGACAGAGATGGATTCCCATACATTGCGACTGTGAGTTCCGTTAATTTACCAACTCAAAACGCAGCACCAGGTACTAGCGTAACGTTCACATATACACCAGCAACGACAACGCCTGGCAAAACATTTTATGATCTCTCGTGTACGGTATTTGAAAAAGTGCCGGGCAATTCTGATTTTTCAAACGGACGAGGAAAAGGGCTCATGTTTGAAGTGACACCCTAATCTAATACGTTCGAACATCCTCTATCAGCCGGGGCAAAAGAAAAGTCCCACCGAAGTGGGACCGATGAGGTGAGAGTCTGGCCTATCGAGGCCCCTCGGAAATGATGCGTTTTGATCGCGCAATACCTCCAGAAAGATTCTGCCTGAAAGTCCGCGACACCATCTCCCCGTCGTAGTTGTCTGGAGACTTTGTACGACGTCGACGAACCGCACGAAGTCCTTTTCTGCTTGGCTTCTTCTTAGCCATGGAGTCCTCCTGGGGTTGGATTAAGAAGTTTGATTTTCGGAGGGAGTGATGTCCATCAAGACTCGCGTGATTCCCTTCACTTGATTGGTAATCTTGGTGGATATGAGACCAATTTGTTCATGTGACATCTCTGGGGGAAATCGAACGAAAACACATGGCCCAACTACACGGGCATCCCCTTGCACACCAACTGAATCTGGTCCGAGATCGGTAGCTACACAACCATAGCTTGAAACAATCTCGTTCACTTTTTGCAGGAGTTCCTGGTCTGGATGCGGCACGCGCACCTCAGGCACCCTTCAACCACCGCCCTGAACGCAGACGGAAGATATTGGCTTCCAACGTTTGTTGGATTTATGCGAGCGCTTCGAATGGTATCTTGACATGACCCCTCTCTTCCCTAGAGCAGCTAGTTTGATACTAGCAAATGCAAGCTGGAAGACCAGTAGTTCTAACGTCCTCTATCAGGCGGAGCATAGGTTGACTTTTTAATAAAATATTATATTGTGTATGTGCACGATTTTCGTGCGTAACCCACCAGCTTGGAAAGAGGGATTCTACCGAGCCAACGCAACGGGATGTTGCAGGAGGTTTTGTGATGAGTACCTTACCCCTTATTGATCCCCAAAAACTCCGACGTGTCTATCAGGAGTTCCCTTGGCTTGAAGCATTGCTCAACAAGCGCGGCTTCAAGTATCAAGGGTTTGAACGGTTGATAACCGCATTCCGAGTGCAGCGTGTCGATACTGCATTGCTTGCACGTAGCCCTAAAGCACACATGTACAGCAACGACGCTACGGCTTATCTGGGCAAACACTCCGAGCGACTGTTTGTGCTCGATGCCGATGGAAGGCCCCTCGTGCAGGTCGGAATGATTCCCCACCCAATGCCTTTGTTGTTGCGTTGGTGGAGAAAGGCCATCATCCGTTTCAACAAATCTGAGACTTGCGAGCAGGCTCTCGCTCGAATCGGCGAAGGGGCGGCCCGTCGGGCACGCTTCATAGTTTCACTCACGCCAGTGCAGGTTGGAGACAGTGGAACGGAAGGTCATGCGACTTTCCTCAACGACGTTGTTCTCTACAAGTTCTGAGTCCGCCACTTTTGAAGGCCGTCCCCTCCCACTTCGGAGTGGACGGTCTTTTTCTTTACCTAACATGGGTTCTTACATCATCCATCCAGCGGAGCAAAATATCTCAACACACTTTTTCGATTTTTATGGTACCTGACACATTCCCATTCCCGTGAGGGCGGTTTCTTTTTATTGTTGTACGTTGTACCAACTTTTTTGCCACGCCTGCATTTGCTGTATCTCAGTTGTTTGAGCAGAGATGATGTTCTGCGCCATCTGTTTGAGCTCAGGATGTTTAGCGTCTGTCAGCGCTGCTTTGGCCATAGAAACAGCCCCCTCATGATGAACAATCATTTCAGAGAGAAACGCTTTGTCAAAATCGTCACCCGTCTTACCTGAAAGACCGACCATCATGTCGTCCATGGCGTTACCCATCCCCATTCCGTTATCGTCCATCATCATGCCGTTAGACATCACGTGGCTACCCGTTTCAGCGGCCTGGTTTCCATGAGCGACATACCCCGCACCAAACCCAATAATGAGAACGAGGAGCGCAATCACGAGTACATTATTTTTTTCCATATAGAAACTATACTCCCATGTACCTCAAAAAAGAACCATTTCCTGCTATAGTGGGTAGTACATGAATTATCTGGACGCAACAATACTAGGGGTTGTTGAAGGGCTGACAGAGTTTTTGCCTATCTCTTCGACAGGACATTTAATACTGACCAGTCATGTGCTCAGGTTGGCAGAAACGGATTTTGTAAAAAGTTTTGAAATAGCAATTCAACTTGGTGCAACTTTTGCAGTTGTTGTACTTTTCTGGAGATTGTTTTTAAACATAGAGGTGCTTAAAAAAACATTTGTTGCGTTCTTACCAACAGCCATCATAGGTCTTGCTCTGTATTCATTTGTGAAGACATATTTGCTCGGCAATGAATCAGTTGTTCTTGCAGCCCTTCTACTTGGCGGCATTGTTCTTATATGTTTCGAATATATACACAAGGAATCTCGAGAGGCTGTCGCGGATATTGAGTCCATTTCTTACAAACAAGCATTTGGCGTAGGCTTCTTCCAAGCTATTGCGATTATCCCAGGAGTCTCTCGTTCTGCCGCATCCATATTGGGAGGCCTTTTGCTTGGCCTTAACCGCACCACGATAGTTCAATTTTCTTTTCTCGTTGCTGTACCAACTATGGCTGCAGCCACAGGGCTCGACTTACTCAAGAACTATAAAACCTTTTCTGTAAGCGACGCGGGGCTGCTATGTGTCGGCTTTGTGACCGCTTTCGTCGTCGCATTACTGGTTATGCGTTTCTTTTTATCCTACATACGTACGCGGACATTTATCCCGTTTGGTATATATCGTATAGCCATAGCCCTTCTTTTCTTCTTCGTCGTGTTGTAAATCAAGGAATATACTTAGCGTATGCCTGACAACGTATTACTAGCCCTTATTGCAGGCGTGGCCGTCGTCGGAATTCGTCTTGGTGTGTGGTGTATTCCTGAAGTGGATGTAAAGATGTTCCGCACCGTAATTCACCATTTTTGGTTTGGAATATTTTTTATGGTTCTCTCGTTTCCCCTCTCTGCCATTAACCATACGCTTGGAGTTGTGGCGCTGGGCGTAGGGCTTGGCCTCGCCGCAGACGAACTAGTGTTTATGCTACGTGGTGGTGGACGTGACAAACAGTATTGGACAGCACCCTCTATACTGGGCGCTCTTATCCTACTCGTATCAATCTTTTATTTCCAAACTAGTCTCGTGAGCTTTTTGTTTACTTAGTGTATCCCAAACATTGAGGCTACCCAGAATGTAGCGACAGAGACAGTGGCTGCTACTGTGGCGCCCCACATAAGGTCAACCATGCTGACCAAGAACGGCCAATCCTTGAGTGTCGAGAGGTTTGTAAGGTCGTATGTTGCGTAACTAATAAACCCCAACAAGGCTCCAAACAAAAGTGCGTGCACCCATGAACCCTTTTCAACTGCGGGCTGGATAACAAAGATAACGAGGCCTGCAACAAAAATGCAGTAGAAAATAATCGCTGCCGTCCAGTTGATGTCAGTTTTCATAAGCGCCCCTATCTGCTTGAGATAAAAACTTTTTGCAACCAACCCAAGCCATAGCATGTCGATTGCAAAAAACACAGGGAGCGCGATTGCGAAAAGTTTTATAAACATACAATTATTTAATTTCTACCATTACTTCGTTTCTACTCATCCATGGCGGTGTCCAGGGCGCGTTGTAGCCAGCATACTGGGGCGCGCCCACAACCTCCACACCATCGCGAGAGAGTGACGAGAGTAGATTTTTTTGCATTTGTTGTATACGCGTGTCGCTCCTAAACCAAGAGAAGCGGAGCGCTGCCATTTTTTGAGCTGGAACCTCCACAATCTGCACCCGAGAGTCAGTCGGCACAGGAAGCGTGTCGAGCGTGTAGGAACGTGGCATGCCAAACGAGATTACGTGAGACTCTCCTTTGGTGGTGGCAAGTACAGGCGCGGTCATAGCAATTTTTTGTGACGACGTACTTCGTTCTGTTACAGGAGCTGTCATTGCCACACGTTCTTTTTTTGCATTACCTCCAAATATATACCCAGCAACAATACGAAATCCTTCACTGAGGGCTTCATCATACGGACCTTGCACGGTTGTTTGCGCAACAATATGGGCCGGGTAATTCCGGATCTCATATCCATCAGCTTTCTTTTCAACAACATACGACATTTGCTCTACCCGCGACGAAAGATATCCCCAGAGAGTCCAAAGAACAAACATTACAGCAAGCACAGTAACAATAAGGAGATTGTTCATTTATTAAGTGTACCATAATGGCCTCTGCACGATATACTTCTTTATATGGAACTACGACGCGGCAATGAGGACTTAGAGAGGCTCAACCAAAGCCTCAACGACCCTCATGTACTAAAGGCCTATAAAGGATCTTGTGATCATTACAAGGTATCGTTTCTACCCCACATTCTTGGATGCATACTCGTCTGGTGCGGAAATACAGTGTATGGAAAAGAGCCAACGTATCTAAAATTCCGCGCCGTAGAGGTCATTGCTCGTGTTCCGTACCATTCATGGTCATCTGCTGCTTTTACTCTCCTGACACTGTTTTATTCAAATGAGCAAAAAGCAATGCGCCTTTCCACTATCACAAAGTATGCACGACTAGCTCAAGACAACGAGACTATGCACGTCGTTGTTATTTCTCAACTCGCTAAAGTCGAGGAACGAACTGGAGTTATCCGACACACACTTATTCCAATGATATTCGCCTTCTTTTATTTTTGGTGGTCGTACTTCCTATACCTTATCAACCCTCGATACTCCTACGAGCTCAACTATATGTTCGAGAATCACGCATTTGAGCAATACAGCAGGTTTTTGGAGACGCGCGGTGAAGAGCTTAAGAAAAAACTACTACACAGTGACTTCCTCACATGGTATGGTCGTCACCCACACACCCAATATAACTTTTTCCTTTCAGTCCGTAATGATGAAATAATTCATCGAAACACCTCGATCCACGAGATCCAGCACGGCGGTAAGGTATATTAATTTGACAATGCGCATTGTGTATTGTACTTTTCTATCTGTAGTTCTCTAGCCCAAGAGGTTGAATTGAAAAAGTACTTTGTGGCGCTGGCTGTGCTTGCTGTATATCTTGCAGGCAGCAGCGCTAGCGCTCAGACACCTACCCCTGAAGACCCAGCGGCATCGCGCCTCATGCAAGCCCATATCGATGCCTTGTCGGCCTGCAACAAAAAAGGCAGGTCTCAGTTAGACATAGGGCGCTGTGAAGGAGTAGTGTTCGGTAGCCTGGAGGCGTACCTCCTCGCCGCTGGGCGGTGTCATGAAGACCGCAAAGACACAGACTGCTCTGAAGCAAGTCGCCTGAGGCCTTTTGTAACCCGAGTTCTCGAGGCTTTTGCCAAGCAGTGAACACAGCCGCTCCTCCCCCGAGGTAGCGGTTTTTCTTATACTCTGCTCTTTATATACTTCAACATAGTTGCTGCGTCAGACACTTCAAAAGGGTCTTCTGGGTTGTTATCCATATACCCCTCCTCGATAAACATTTTTTCAATAATGCCGTCAACGACGAGCATGCTGTAGCGCCAACTTCGCATACCAAAACCCAAATTTTCTTTCTTTACCAGCATGCCCATAGCGCGAGTAAAATCAGCGTTGCCGTCTGGAAGCATGGTGACATGTTTGATGCCAAGCTGCTTACCCCAATGAGACATGACGAACGGGTCATTGACGCTCAGACATATCACTTCGTCGATGCCAAGATTCTTAAACTCCTCATGTGCCCTGTCGTAACCAGGCGCATGCGTACTTGAGCATGTAGGGGTAAACGCGCCAGGAAGTGCAAAAAGTATTACCTTTCTACCACTAAAAATTTCTTCTGAGGTTCGTGTGCTCCACGCAAACGCCATATCCATACAGGTGTTTTCGCTTGCAGGGCTATGTGTATGGACTTTAAATTCAACATCAGGGACACGGCACGGCTCACAGGCTGGATGGTTGTTCATATATACACAGTGTATTCGATAATTCTTCGCTTCGAAAGAGGTGCTATTATTTTTGTATGAAAATTCAAATACGAGGGCGTATTTTTATGCTCCTTATGGCCTCATCTTTGTTCTTTGTGCCTTCAGCCTTCGCCTCTGCAACTTCAGCTTCAGTGCCATCAGTCACTCCAGCCACAACCATATTGAACGGCCAGACTGTGTATTTTAGCGTTCTGCCTTCAGGGTTTACGAACCCCACATATTCGCTTACTGATTCGTTCAGCGGATCGTCAGCCTCAAGCGCAAACATCG
>JAIEMM010000011.1 GCA_019752125.1 Patescibacteria group bacterium
TCAGCAATAGCTACCGATTCCGGGTACTCAGATTCCTTGCTAGGAATCTGCTCAGTCCTCGCACCGTCGTGCTGCGGAGCCCCTCCATCGGCACTATTGCTTTCGGTTTGCACGACTCCAGATGTTGCGGATGCCGGAGCAAGATCGGGCCGCGGTTCGACAGAACCGATCGGACGAGCTTGCGCAGGTTCTACCAGTACTGGAGCAGAATTCTCAGCAATTTTCTTTGCAAGCGAAGCAAAAAGAACTTGAAGGTCATCCTGGCTCATAAAGTCGATAGAGAGCTTGCCGCCATTTTCTTTTGGTTCAATAGCAACGCGCGTGCCCAAAGCTTCTGAAAGCTCACGCTCCATCTGCAAAATTTCTGGCGCGTAGAGATATTCTTTCTTACGTACCTTGTCGTACGCAATGCGGCGGGCTATAGATTCAGAATCGCGCACCGTAAGGCGTTTCAGCATAATCTCGCGGAAGAGCACGCTCTGTTCTTGCGGGCGGTCTATAAGCATCAACAAAGGGCGCGTGTGGCCTTCTGCAATTTTTCCTGCAGTGAGGGCCTGCTGCATGTCCAGCGGCAGCGTAAGTAGGCGAAGTGTGTTGGACACATACTCGCGACTCTTCCCTACCTTTTCTGCGACCTGTGCGTGCTTAAACCCAAACTCATTTACAAGGCGCGCGAATGCGTTTGCACGGTCCATTGGATTCAAATCTTCGCGCTGAAGGTTCTCGATGATAGCTACTTCGAGCTTTGTCTTGTCGTCATCGTAGTCGGCACGGATAATAACCGGCACCTGTTGTATGCCCGCAAGGCGCGATGCACGCAAACGGCGCTCACCAGCGATGAGTTCATATTCTGTTGCTATACCGCCATCTTGTTTCTCAAATTCGCGGCGTGTAACCGTGAGGGGTTGGATAACCCCATACTGGCGGATGGATTTTGCGAGGTCTTCAAGCTTAGCCTGGTCGAACTCTCGGCGAGGCTGGTACGGGTTTGGTTTGATTTTCTCAACCTCGACCCAAAAAATAGCGTTGTTGTAAAACTCCGACATTGGCGATATTCTACCATAGCAAGGCCGGAGTGGCGGAATGGTATACGCGCGCGACTCAAAATCGCGTCTCGCAAGGGATGGGAGTTCGAGTCTCCCCTCCGGCACAAAGTTGACAATATAGATTTTTTTGCGATTCTTAGCCAGAATCGCTCTTCAACGTTCTCAAAGGGGACACATAATGAAACAGTCTCACGTGATGGTTTCCCTCGACCTGCCTCGTCGTTGGCGGCAAGCACCTTATGATCTTGGCTCCCGCCTCAAGCAAGCTGGTTGCACGCACTTCAAGGTACATGATCCTTTTCCAACAATGGATCTTGCTGCGACCGCCAAATACCTCAGCACATCGCTGCTGCCCGGTAAATCGGCCACAGTCATGCTCGACAACAAAGAGCATGACATCCTTAGCCGCGTCATGAAGGCGGTTGAAAACCATGTGCGGATGGGCTTCCGTCTCACCACGGTACACACCATGTGTGGACGTGAGGTTTTAACCGAATTGGCCAAGGAATTCGGCGATGTCGTTGTTGCTGTCACTACCCTAACTAGCATGCAGGAGAAAGACCTGCAGGAAATTCACGACAACAAGAAGACACACGCTGAAATGGAGTTGCATCTTGGGCGCATCGCGTTTGACTGCGGTATCCGTGCGGGCATCGTATGCAGCGCTCCAGGTGTTCCCGCACTGAAGGAGTATGTGAAAGGTGTTCCGTTTATGACGCCAGGCATATATCTGCCGAGCCAGGGGCAGCCTTCCGACCAACGGTGGGCCGCGACTCCCAAGCAAGCTGTGGATTTCGGCTCGAACTACCTCATCGTCGGAAGAAGCATTCTCGGAAGCGATGCCGTGATCGAGAAAATTAATGGGCAGCATCGCGTCGTGCAGCAGGAAATCCCAGTGCACGATCCGGAAGAGAAGTATACGCAGGTCTTGAGAGAGACTGGCATCCAATAGTAACCAGACAGCGGCATAACAGCCGCTGTTTTCTTTTTTATAAAATTCCTCTACAGTGGGCGTGTGAATAAGCCCAAAGTCATTGCAGTAGTAGGGCCAACCGCGTCGGGGAAAACGGCGTTGGGTATTTTTCTTGCACAAAAGCTTGGCGGCGAGGTTATTTCTGCAGACTCACGTCAAATATATAAAGGGTTGGCTGCTATAGCCCGCGTGCCGGATACAAAAGAGCGCGCCGGCATCCCCCACCACTTACTAGAATTTGCATCTCCTAAACGCCTCTACAGCGCAGGAGAGTTTAAGAAGCATGCCCAAAAAATCATTACTGATATAAACAACAGGAACAAAGTTCCACTTGTTGTTGGTGGCACAGGGTTCTATGCAGACTCGCTGCTGCGCGGCTTTTCTCTTCCTGAAGTCGCGCCAAACAAAAAACTTCGTGCGCAGCTTGCAAAGAAAACACCTGCCCAACTTTTTTCCATGCTTAAAAAATTAGACACGAAAACCGCTGCACGTATTGATGCAAAAAATCCCGCACGGCTTGTACGGGCAATAGAAATAGCAAAAGCTATTGGAAGCGTTCCAGAACTTATTTCAGATTCTCCCTACGAAGTACTGTGGCTTGGGCTTCGCCCCGCCGAAACAAAACATGCAAAAGCAATTCGAGCCGGTGTAGAAAAACGGCTCAATCTCATGCTTCGTGAAGCAAAGAAACTTCGCACCTCGCTCTCTAAAAAACAGCTATCGGCGCTGGGCTTTGAACTTATTCCCCTGCTTGCATATTTGGATAAAAAACTTACTAAAGCAGAACTTATAGAACAGCTTGTGCGTAGCGAGCTTGGATACGTAAAGCGCCAGATGCGCTGGTTTAAACGACACAAAGAAATCCACTGGGTAAAAAACAAAACAGAGGCATTGACTTTAAGTAGAGTTCATGGTTTTATGATACAAGGAGGTCCCAATGTGCGACGAAAAACCGCAAAGTAACGTCCATTACCTTTTCCCCAGAAAAGGTGTGGCCAAGGAAAAACCACCCGAGCAACCAGCGCCGCCGCTGGAGTTTGACTTCTCGCAGCTGGTAGCACCGTATCCCATGAATCAGGCTACGACCCCCGAACAAGAGAAGTGGGGTTCGTGGCTGATAAACTTTCTCGCCGAAAGCGGGGAGAAATAGAACGAAGAGGCGCTAGGAGAAATCCCAGCGCCTTTCCCTTTACAACGTTCCGTCGGAACCTCAACCAAATCGCTGGGGTTTATAGTAAAGCCGCACGAATAAACCTCTCGTGCATCTGTGACAATTCTTTTTCTGGCATTGCACCAAAAGCCTCAGCTGTTGTATCTGAAAGTTCGCGAAATATTGAATCTTGCTCCATTACCTCTGGATGTACTTCAAGTGCTCTGTCGTTTAAACCAAGCAAATACAGCCCATCAAGCGTTCGCACGCGCGAAAGCGCCACATAGCCCTGTCCGTATTCAAATGCCTGTGAAAGATCAATTATGGCCGCATCTAGAGACATTCCCTGGCTCTTGTGTACTGTTATGGCCCACGCCAAGCGGAGTGGCAACTGTTCTATGCTGGCTAGTTTTTTATTGCCGTCCTGCACCGCCCACTCAACCGTATCTACCTCTATAACGCCGCCAGAATTTAATTTAACTATTGGGTGGCCAGTGAGTTTAGAAAATTCAAGCACTGTCCCTATCGTCCCGTTGTAATATTCGCCCTCTGGATCGTTTTTAGTAAACATAACTTTTGCTCCAACCTTGAGCATCAGAGCTTCCGGTGAAAGACAGCTGCGTTTAAGCGCCTCGGTAAGAGGAAGTGCGCCTTTGCTTCGCATGTCGTAGCGGCGCGGCAGTGAAGGTAATTTCTCAAGCTCTGCGTCGTTAAGTCTGTCTACGTTTACGTTATGAGGAAAAAGCTTTGTATGCGTATTTTTCTTTGGCGGCTCAGTGATTCTTGATGAAAGTTTTTGCTTTAAATCACTCGGCACATACCCTCGCCTGAGAGCTGAGAGAATTTGAAGAAACACAGGGTCCTCCTGACGATGCTGTTCTTCCAAGTAACATACAAGCGGCTTTGCTCGTTTCCACGACTGCGCATAAAACGCAAAGGGTGACATTGAGCTACGTTGTCCATTCGGAGATTCGTCATAGTTTATTTCCATCATGTCGCTTTTGATCTCTTGCATTTTTACCACAGGCGGCAGCTGGAAAAAGTCGCCAACAAAAATCATCTGTAGACCGCCAAAAGCTTCGTTTGAATTTCGGAGCATACGCAAAACCACATCAACAGAGTCGAGCGTCTGCGCAGACAGCATAGATATCTCGTCGATGATAAGAACTTTCGCATTGCGCACGCGTTTTACTACTTTTTCTTTCTGGCTGATAAGGTCGAGATCATATTCTGTAAGCGTGGACTTAACTCCAATACCGCACCACGAGTGTATGGTGTAGCCACCAATGTGTGTCGCTGCAATACCCGTAGATGCACACACGGCTGGCTCTATACCCTGCTCTCGTAAGTACGCTACGTAGCGGTTTATAGTGTGCGTTTTGCCGCTCCCTGGCTCCCCGGTGAGAAATACATTCGCGCCTGTTTTAAGTATTTGGAAGGCCTCGTCCTGAGTCATTGGACTAGTGTACCGCATAGAGATAAGAAAATGATAATATTGGGCGCTATAGCTTATTCCGAAGCCATAAATCTAAACCGTCGTTTTCATAACGAGGAACAATATGGAAATGCGTATGAAATACAGACTGTTGTGCCTCCTTGCCAGCAGCGTGGAGGAAATTTATCGCTTGAGCGCCATGCTTTTCGAGCAAGTTCTTTCCAATCTGTTTCGAAACAATGGCAAGATGAGCCAGCACTGCATCATCAGTATCTAGCATATTTACAAAATGTTGTTTCGATATAACCAATGTATGCCCCTCAGAGACAGGCTCGATTGGCTCAATCGCCAACGATATATCGTCTTCAAATACGACAGAGGCAGGCGCTTCTTTTTTAATTATCTTACAGAAAATGCAGTCGTCCATGACAATCTTTAAAAACTCTGTGGCGGGCGATGAGGGAATCGAACCCCCGCCAGCGGTTTTGGAGACCGCTGTTCTACCACTAAACTAATCGCCCTTCGACTCGAAGACTCGCTCAAGGCAAGCCCTCGGTAAAAACAGTGTACCGTAAAACGCTCCCGAGTGGGAGCGTTTTGTTATTTCTTAACCTCTTTGTGAACTGTCTGAGCACGGCACCACTTGCAGTACTTTTTAAGCTCAATTTTGCGCTCCACCAACTTCTTGTTCTTGGACGACCAATAGTTGATGCGCTTGCATTTGTTGCAGGCCAGTTTTATGAGTCTATCTTGCGACATGCCGAACACTATAGCAGAGCTGAGCTATTTGGTCAAAATTAGCACCCTGTCCCCCGCAGGGTTAGCGTACGGCAAATATTGGCTACATAGCCCCGTGTTTCTTGTAAGCCCCCTGGGTTTGTAACGCATTGCCAGGCATACAGACCAACACAGTCAGAGCTTGGGGCGAGACCAGGCTTTGTCCCATTTGGATACGGACTTGTTGAAATACCACTGTTGTACCCAGCAAGAGAATTTGGGATATCTGGAAACTGCTTGTATATCGTATTTAAATATCCTGCTCCCCCATTTATCTGACACTGCGTGTCAGTAGAAGCACAGTCAGAACCTGGGCTGCCTGGCATCGCTTGCATTAGACCCTTAGCACCTGTTGAAGAAATTGCGTTGGGGTTGCCGCCAGACTCGGCCGCGATAGTTGCCGTAACAACCTGCGTGCAGTTAGGAACAGAAGAGCCGTTGCATGCGGCTTGGATTTGGTCACCATACTTAGCCTGGACCTCATCATAGGTGATGATTAAATTCAGGTCGCTCTGAGTTGTCGACAGAGCGATAGGTGCCGCCATACCGTTTGGGCCAACAGTTTGCACGTCGATAGGTGTCACTGCAGGGCCCGCGGGTGTTATTGGACCACTTGGATTATTCGGATTTGTTGGATACTGATATCCAGATGGCGGTGCACTGACAGGAGTAAGTACTTGGCTAATGTCGAGGTTTCGTGGTCGAACAGATTTGCCATCATTCGGCCCGTTATATATATGGCAATCTATACTGAAATAACTGCCCATCTTGGAATAATCTTGGTTAGTGACCGACTGAAGTATCACCTGCACCACAAGCCAACCTGTGATGGTGATGATGAATCCGATAAGGACTGAGCGGAAGATACTTCGTGCACGAGCGATGCGCTTTGGGTTACCTGCGTTGGTGAAGAAGAGAATGCCAGCCCAGGCAAACATGCCGACGCTAATTGGGATGGTTACCATCACCAAGAAGTTCACAATGTTTTGGATGAGTTTTGCGAAGTAACAGAAGTTGCAGGAGGTGGCTTGGACGTAATAGTTGGGGTCGAAGTAACTCGTAAACCTAGGTACACCGCAAGGCACGAGCTCTGACGCTTGTGCCAAAGCCAAGGCCGGGAGACCAAACAAAACCACAAAAGGTAGAAATTGAAGAAAGCGTTTCATCTTTAATTACCGCATGAAGGGCTAGCGCTTGGGCTCATATACAGAGAAAAGTGCCCGCCTGTGCCGTACCCGGTTAAGCACCTTGAAGTAACTCCGGCTGGACACGAGTTGCCTATTCCCGGCTCCCACACCGCACACTGCCCTTGTGCGCGTGCGGCTTGGATGACTGAATTTATCGCAGCGGCATTTGTGTTCAACGACGAATCTTTAAACGAAATATCGACCGAGTTTCCATTTTGCTGTTCGCTGTTTTGGTGCCCCACTTCATTTCCTCCTGAAACAGTAATCTGCTGGCCTGAATTATTTTTTAAATCGACCACAGCGCTGATGACGTTTGAATTGACCTTATCGAGCGCGGTACAACTACTACTACCAGCATCGTTGCAGTTTCCAGAAGACGTAACTGGAACGCCAGAGGATTCCAATATTCCACGATTTATTTGATCTTGGAGTTGTCCTCCTGATGGGGTTGGGCCAGAAGTAGCCGGTGTTCCGGTACCTGGCGGATATGGATACTCCGTCGAGGGAGCAGTAGGAGCAACAGTAGGCGTAAGCACCGAACTGATATCAACATTACGAGAGCGGAATTGATTGTACTCACTACAATCCAAGTTCACCCAGTTGTTAGCACTGTAGAAATTTGGATTGGTAATACTCTGCAACACCACCTGCACCACAAGCCAACCTGTGATGGTGATGATGAATCCGATAAGGACTGAGCGGAAGATACTTCGTGCACGAGCGATGCGCTTTGGGTTACCTGCGTTGGTGAAGAAGAGAATGCCAGCCCAGGCAAACATGCCGACGCTAATTGGGATGGTTACCATCACCAAGAAGTTCACAATGTTTTGGATGAGCTTTGCAAAGTAACAGAAGTTGCAGGAGGTGGCTTGCAGGTAGTAGCTGGGATTTAACAATGAATAGTTACTCGATGAAACTGCGCCGCATGGCACAAGACCATTTGCGCCAACTGATTGGGCGTATATATATAGTGGCGTAGCAAGAAAAAGGAGGAGAAGAAAACTGTATTTATGTCGAAAAAAGAACCGGGCAATCGCCTTCATGTTGCACTAATTGTAACACCATCCGCCAGCTGGTGGATCGACAAGCTGTCCAAAAAAGTGTATTTTGAAGGTCGTTCTCGTTCGATGTCGGTATTGAAATAATGCGTCGGTGGTAGAGTGGTCAATTACACTTGGCTGTAAACCAAGCGCCTTCGGGCTACGTAGGTTCGAATCCTACCCGGCGCACAAGAAACAAAACCCCTGGCAAATCGCCAGGGGTTTTGTTATATGATTACAGGCGAAGCCCTTTGGAGGAACCACATGTTCGATTGGAACGCTTGGATCGATGAGATGATCCGGCTCGACCATTACGCGGAGCGCCCGCTTGACTACTGGCTCGACTGGATCGATGACATGGTTGTGGCAGTATGGGGCTACTGAAGCCTCACTGCAAAAGCCCCGTGACGAAAGTCCGGGGCTTTTTTATTTTTTACAAACGTGAAGGCCATCCCTAAGGATGGCCTCTGTGTTGTTTCGTGTCCTCGTCTTCGATGAGGAACTCGGCGAACCGCTTCATGAGGCGGTTATATCGCAGAAGGATCAATTCCGCATTCGTCGACGAGATAAGTTCCCGAGGAAACTTGTCGAGCAGCTTTGCTCCAACTGGAACAAGTGTTGCGCCCCGCTTATCTTCATCGATGAGACAAAGCTTTTCGTCACGCGGGTGCTTGTTCTGGTCGGGGCCGTAGTTGAAGCGAGCGATCAAATCCTTCAAGAGCTTGGATTCTTTTTTCCACTGCTTCTTTACGGGCTGAAACGCCGCTATCTGGTCGAGGCTCCTAAGCACGATGGGAAACTTCGTGTTGGTTGCCGTGACATTTACCCACGGATACATGCGGTCATTTGGGCCGCAGTGCCCCTGGCATGAGGCCACAGTCCTGAACCCACGGTAACGAAGCGCCACCACGAGATCAAAAATTCCAGGTTCAACACCAGGATGTCCGCCGACGCTGTAGTCATCGCTGATTTTTTGAACTTCAGCGCGGACTTTTTCCAAACGAGTCATTCATACCCCCTTGTGATGTTCTTTCAGCTTATATTATATAACATAATTCTATGTTTCGTCAAATACAACAAAACTTTTTTATACCGCCTGGAGGTCAGAAGCGACGGTAGATTTAACGCGGCTTTTAGGACCTTTTTTAACGTCGAAGACAAACTCACTTCCCTTCATGTCGACAGTGATGCTGCCGCCGGAGAGAACGCCACGGCTGACCATAAGAGACGCGGCCTTGGTAAGAATTTTATCTTGAATGAGTCGGCGGAGTGGGCGCGCACCGTAGTGTGGGTTGTATCCTTCTTTCGACAGATAGTCGTACACTGCAGGAGTAAGCGTGAGTGAAATTTCTTTTTGCGCCAAGCGTTTGACCACTTGCTCCACCTGAATGCCCACGATTTCTTTAACCGCCTCCTTCGAAAGGATGTTGAAGATAATTATTTCATCAATACGGTTAAGGAATTCTGGACGGAAGTAGTCCTTAAGAGCCTGCTGCACACGATCCTTCGCCATCTCGTAGTTTGCCGCATCGGTTGGGTTGTTTGCGAAGCCAAGCTGCTCCATCTTGTCGATATGCTGAGCACCAATGTTGCTCGTCATAATGATGATGGTGTTACGGAAGTTTACGCGGCGGCCTTTTGCGTCTGTGAGCGTACCGTTGTCGAGCACCTGCAGAAGAATGTTGAAGACTTCTGGGTGTGCTTTTTCAATCTCGTCGAAGAGAAGTACGGAGTATGGGCGGTGGCGAACAAGCTCTGTAAGAGAACCTCCCTCTTCATGTCCCACATAGCCTGGAGGTGCACCGATAATCTTCGAGACCGAGTGCTTCTCCATGTACTCCGACATGTCCACGCGAATGAGCGACTTGTCGTCATCGAACATAAACTCGGCGAGTGCCTTTGTGAGTTCTGTTTTACCAACACCTGTTGGGCCCAGGAACATAAACGACGCGATAGGACGGTTCGGGTCTGCGATGCCTGCACGGCTACGCTTTACAGAGTCTGCAACTTTTTCAACAGCTTCGTTCTGGCCAACCACGCGCGACTGCAATACCTGTTCAATACGCGAAAGTTTTTCCGCCTCTTCTTCAAGCATGCGAGACACAGGAATGCTCGTCCATTTTGAAACCACAGAGGCGATGTCAGTTTCAGTAATTTCTTCTTTCAAGATACGGCGTGTGCTTTGGAGTTTCTTCAAGCGTTTTGTCTTCTGTTCAAGCTCGCGCTCAAGACTTGGGATTTCGCCGTAGCGGATTTCTGCCGCACGAGAAAGGTCTACTGCCATTTCTGCAGAGTCTGCCTCCATGCGCAGACTTTCAAGCTCTTTCTTGATGCTCTTAATGTCGCTCAAAACCTGCTTCTCATTCTTCCAGCGGCTTTCAAGCTCACTCGTTTTTTCTTTCAAGTCTGCAATATCTTTCTCTATCGCCTTGGTACGTGTTTTAGCAGAGCTATTTTCATCCTCTGAAGCCTCTTTGCGGAGCGCCTCTTTTTCTACCTCCAAACGCATTATCTTGCGATGCGCATCTTCAAGTGCTGGCGGTTTATTTTCAAGCGAAATACGGAGCGCCGACGAAGCTTCGTCGATCAAGTCTATTGCCTTGTCGGGCAAGAAACGATCCGGAATATAGCGAGCAGAAAGTTCCACCGCACTAACAAGCGAGTCGTCTGTGATGTGTACCCCGTGGAAGAGTTCGTATTTTTCTTTAAGACCGCGCAAAATGGCGATAGCGTCGTCTGTTGTTGGCTCGAGCACATACACTGGCTGGAAGCGACGCTGGAAGGCAGGGTCACGCTCAATGTGTTTTTGATATTCTTTAAGTGTCGTTGCGCCAATGACGTGGATGTCGCCGCGCGCAAGGGCTGGCTTAAGCATATTTGAAGCATCCATAGCGCCTTCTGCGGCGCCTGCGCCTATCATGGTGTGGATCTCGTCAATAAAGAGCAGAACTTTGCCTTCTGAGCGTTCTATCTCTTTCATAATTGCCTTCAAACGTTCTTCAAACTCGCCGCGGTATTTCGTACCCGCAATGAGTGCGCCGAGGTCGAGAGAGACAAGCTCTTTGTCGCGCAGAGATTCTGGAACATCGCCTGAAGCAATGCGTGAAGCAAGACCTTCAGCGATTGCGGTTTTTCCTACACCCGCTTCACCGATAAGTATTGGGTTGTTTTTTGTGCGACGTGAAAGAATTTGGATAACGCGCTGAATTTCTTCATCACGACCAATGACTGGGTCGAGTTTATTTTCTGCCGCCATGCGTGTAAGAGAGCGTGTGTACTTTGTGAGTGCACGGTTCTTCTTCCCTTCTGCAGGCGCAGTGTGCTTTGAAGAGCGGAGGTCTCCAAGCGCGCGGATAATGCCTTCACGAGTAATGCGGAAGCGGCCAAGCGTATCGCGGGCCACACCTGGCACATCGACGATGGCTACCAAAAGATGTTCTGTTGAAACAAACTCATCGTGGAGTTCTGTCGCAACTTTTGCTGAACGCTCTAGTGCCTGCACAAGCTCAGGTGTTAGGTACAGTTGGTACGATGGTGAGAGCACCGAGCTCGCAGGACCCCCTTCAAGCCCTTCTAGTATCGTGTCCGTCAAAAGAACGAGGTCGACTTCTAGTTTTTCTATAATTGAAACCACCAGCGACTCCTCCTGTAGCAACAAAGCCGCCAACAGGTGAAGTGGGCTTACTTGGTTCTGGCCGCGCTCAACCGCAAGCTCGTGAGCTCGGCGGACGGCCTCTTTTGCTTTCGTTGTGAAATGATTGAATGGAGGCATAGCGTTTTATATAACTAACTTATACGTTATTGAGTTTTCGCCCCTGGTTTGGGTGGTGGAGCCGCAGGCAATGTTGCGATTGTGTAGTAGTCACTACCTTGGCCGAGAGAATCGGTGGTTGCTATACCGATGACACTGCCGAAGATATCCATTATAAGAGAGCCTGGCGTTACTGAAGTTACACTTGCTTCGATGAGGCCTGGGTTATTTTTGGAAGGAAGTGTCGCAATAACGCCTTGCCCCACGGTATCTATACCTTTACCACCGATACGAATGATGCTCTGACCAAGCTGAAGTTTGCTTGAATCGGCAAGCGTTGCTGGAGCAGCTGCTGTCGACGTTCCGGAAAGTACTGTTACGACGGCTATTGCGGAACTTGTTGCATCGTTCACATTTGAGATAGGAACACGCGTACCATCGGAAAGAATTGCATCGAAGCTCGTTGCGCCCGTTGCCGCAAGCGAGTCGCTGTCTGTGAGCGTAGTGCCCTTACTGTCTACGATGACGCCACGTGCGACTAACTCTTCCTTTCCCTTAATGGTGATGCGAACAATACTTTTTTGCATCGCTGCAATGGATTGTGCGGTAAGGTCATCGCTTCGTACCACAACTGTTTTGGTGGTTACGGTTGCCACAGCAGCTGCCGCGTCTTGGGTTGCAGGCACGACGGTCTGTACCGTGCGCTCAACAATCTGGTTTATGGTACGAGTGATGCCTTGTGGCTGCTGGTTCAACAACGAAACAGTTACGATGCCCGTGGCAATGGATGTCACGAGTGCGACCAAAAGAGTGAGGAGTATTACTTGATGTTTGGTCAGTCTCTCGAGGTCCATTACTACTATTATATAGCGGTTGTATAGCGTTTTGCAATTTTTTCAAGTGCGGCGGAAATAGTGTCAGCGTCGCGCTTTGTTGCGTCGGGCAAAAGGGTGATTCTGATGGCGCCCCGCGCTCGATTCGTGTCGCCCAGCGCCACTACAACGTATGAAAGTTCACTGTCGGCAACATTGCACGCAGAGCGTGTGGTAATCGCGACCCCTTCTGCATCAAGTCCAAGCACGGCCATTTCTCTATCAAGACCTAGAATAGAGATGTTGAGATTGTTTGGTGCGCGGTGAGAAAACTCCGGGCCGTTTAATTCTGCTTCCGGAATTCGTTTCTTGATCTCGTTCCAAAGATAATTTCGAATCTCTGCAGTTTTTTCTGCCCTATCAACGACATTCTTACTTGCATCCTTAAGTGCGACAGCAAACGCACCAACGAGCGGGACATTTTCAGTTCCTCCGCGAAGCCCACGCTCTTGCTTGCTCCCCAACAGCAGCGGTTCAATCTGAACCCCTCTCTTTATGTAGAGTGCACCGACTCCTTTAGGACCCATTATTTTTTGTGCATCAAGCGTAAGCAAATCAACGCCAAGCGATTCTACTTTCAAATCCAACCATAACGGTGCCTGTGATGCATCGGTGTGAAAATAGATTGGTGTTTGTTTTGTTTTTTTTATTCGGCGAATCTCTTTTGCGATTTCCCGGATTGGCTCGATCGTACCAATTTCACTATTTATGTATTGGATAGAAATAAGTACAGTGTGCTCGGTAATTGCTTCTGCAAGTTCTTTTGGGGAAATAAGTCCTTCACTATCAACTGCAAGTTCTGTTAACTGCAGACCTTCTTTTGTAAGGGCGCGAAGCGGCTCAAGAACCGATGAGTGTTCGATTACACTCGTAATCGCATGCGCCGGTTTTCCTTCACGTATATAAGGTCTGAGAATTCCCTGCAATGTAAGATTGTTTCCTTCGGTCCCACTTCCTGTGAAAACCATTTCATCTGGGTGTGCACCTATAGCTTTTGCCACAACCTCCCGAGCATCTTCAAGTTCTCGTTTTGCCTCCACTCCTTCTTTATGGAGAGCCCCTGCATTTCCGTACACATCCAAAAGGCGAAGAAGTTCCCCTTTCGCACGAGCAGAGAGCGGCGTAGCCGCTGCTGCATCTGCATAAATACGCTTCTTTCTAAACCACATTAAGTTCAGTATACTAATTTTCATGTCGCTTGCATCTATGATTTCTTGGCTTACACTCGCCTCTCCCTATATGGCCCTTGGCGCACTTGTCGTCTCGCTCATTGCCGTGGCACTACTTCTTGCCATTCGTCGTAGATTTATGCGTCTCGCGTTTGGCCGCAGTGGCTCTATAGAAGAAAGTATCGCAATACTCCTACGCGACACTAAAGAACTTCAACATTTCCGCATTGAACTTGAAAAATATTTGAAAAACGCAGAGCTTCGTCTGCGCGGAAGCGTGCAAGGTGTGGGCGTTGTTCGCTTCAATGCATTTGCAGGATCCGCCACTGGCGGAGGTGCCGGTGGTAACCAAAGTTTCTCGGCCGCTTTTCTTGACGAAGAGCTCTCTGGTGTGGTATTGTCAACTCTCTATTCGCGAAACCACGTCGGCGTATACGCGAAGCCGGTAGAAAAAGGCAGCTCGTCATTTGAACTAACTACCGAGGAGCGCGACGCTATCGCAAAAGCAAAGCTTTCCATAGCCGTACACAAGAAGCATGCCAGCCCCGCTGACGGCAAGGTAAGCGCATAAACACTATGTCACAAGAAAATCTTACATCGGGCGAACGCCCGCCTATAGTTGCAATTGTTGGTCATATCGACCACGGAAAATCGACATTGCTCGACTATATTCGTAAAACAAATATTACTGAAAAAGAAGCGGGTGGAATCACCCAACATCTTTCTGCATACGAAGCGCAGCACACTAACGCCACCGGCACGCACCATATCACCTTTTTAGATACTCCAGGGCATGAAGCATTTCGCGCAATGCGCCTACGCGGCCTTGAAGTTGCCGATGTTGCCGTACTTGTTGTGTCCGCAGAAGACGGCGCAAAACCTCAGACCCTCGAAGCGGTAAAACTTATTGAGGAAACAAAAATCCCCTACATTGTCGCAATCACAAAGATAGACAAGCCGGGCGCAGATGTTGAGAAGGCAAAAATGTCTCTTCTTGAAAACGGTATTTACCTAGAAGGTTTGGGTGGCGAGATTCCTTTTACCGCAATCTCAAGCAAGAGCGGCGAAGGCATTCCTGAACTTCTCGATCTGATCTTGCTTGCAGGAGAACTTGAAGGCCTTTCTGCTGATCCAGATAAGGCTGGCGAAGGCTTGGTTATCGAAGCACATCTAGACCCTAAGCGCGGCAATGCCGCAACACTCATTGTGCAGGACGGCTCTGTTGAAAGCGGCGAGTTTATCATCTCAGGAGAATCAATGGCGCCTGTGCGCATTATGGAAAACTATGTCGGCAAGGCAATTAAAGTTGCAGGCCCCGGCAGCCCTATTCTTATTGTTGGATTCTCTTCCCTCCCACAGATTGGTGCAAAGTGGCGCTGCGTTGAAACTAAAAAAGAAGCTGAGCAAGAAGTTTCAGAAGCTAAGAGAAATCCTGCGCAGAAACCAAGCTCGCCTCAACGCGGAGAATTTTCTGCTAAAAATTCTCCTACCTCCGGCGCCGTCGCGCCTGCGTACATTTCGGACGAACTTGTTTCTGCTTCGACCGCTACTGAAAGCGCTGAGCCAGCAGAAGTCATGAATCTTCCTATCGTTATCAAAACCGACTTCGCAGGAACAGGAGATGCTGTTGTTCACGAAATTGAAAAACTTCCCAAGCACGCACGCTTGAATGTCCACGTTGTTGGCCGCGGCACAGGCCCTATCTCTAAGAGCGATGTTGAACTTGTCGGCAGTGGCGCGGTGCCTGGCATTATCCTCGGCTTCAATGTGAAGGCCGACCGCGACGCCGTACAGCTTGCAGAGCGCCTTGGAGTTTCAGCATCAACGTTCTCTATAATCTACGAACTTACAAAGTGGCTTGGAGAAGAAATAGAAAAACGCCGCCCTCGCGCACAAATGGAAGAAAAGACCGGCTCAGCAAAATTGCTTAAAGTATTTAGTACGGTTAAGAACAAAGTTGTTGTTGGAGGCCGTGTTGATGAGGGGGAAATTGTCGAAGGCGCGGATATAAAAATCATACGCCGCGACGTGGAAGTTGGTCGCGGTACTATCTCCAGCCTCCAGAGCCAGAAATCAGCAGCAAAGAAAGTTGAAAAAGGTAACGAATTTGGCGCCATGCTTAAGATTGATTTTGAACCAGCCGCTGGCGATACTCTCGAAGTATTTGCCGTAGTCACAAAGTAGTTCGACTACGCTCACCATAAATAACTATGAACGGAAACCGAGGAGAAAGAATACAGGAAGCAGTGCGCGCGACGGCGGCAGAATTTCTCGCGAAAGAGGCTGGGCCGCAGTCGCTTATAACAGTTACTCAAGTCGCCCTTTCAAATGACGCTCGTAGTGCACGAGTATTCATCAGCGTACTCCCTGAAAGCGCAGAAGACGCCGCCCTTGCGTTTGCACAGCGTAACCGCCGCGAACTCGCGGAGTTCTTCCGCACTCGCGTACGTGGCGCATTCCCTCCCCATTTCGAATTTATGATCGACCGCGGCGAAAAGAATCGCCAGCGCCTCGACGAACTGACGAGTTAACGTTAAAGTATTGAAACGGCCACGTCGCCAAGTAGTAAGGCACGGGACTGCAAATCCTGAATACGCGGGTGCGATTCCCGCCGTGGCCTCCAAAGTGTGCTGAAATTATGCGAGCGCTTCCTCGAACACTCGTGCAAGTGCCTCTATTTCATTTTTTGTTTCTGTGCCAACAGAAATACGGACAAACGGGCTGGTAATACCAGTTGCGTAACGTGCTGTTACATACAGCCTCGTCGTATCAAACCCAAAACTCGTCCCACCAACAATATCAATGCCGGCTTTTTTTGCAGCCCCAGTAACACGCGACACAAAGGCATCGTAGTGAGAAACGCTCTGCTTCCCTTCTTTAAAACTAAGTGTCACAAAGGGTCCTTGGAAAGAAAGATTTTTACTCCATTCGTATCCAGCGTATGTAGGGAGGCTGGGATGTACCACGTGGGACACGACGCCACCTCCATGTCTAAGAGCAGTGTCGAGCTTCTCTGCAAGCAACCGTGCATTTCTACCAATACGCGCAAGACGGGCATCAAATAATTCTCTATTGGGAAGTGGCATGGCGAGCACTGACGCATCCGGCATAATCGTTCCAAGGTGCATGCGCGCTTCAAACAAACCTTGTTCTGAACCAACCGGTGCCCAGATAATTCCTCCACTCACTCGATCGAATCCAAATTGATGGAACTTGAGCAAACTTTCCACCACCACCAGATGCATGCCACCCAAAGGTTTGAGCGGTAGCTCATGAAGCGGCTGGTATGAAGTGGCGAGCCCTGTATTGTCGAGCACAAGAGTAGATGTTGAAGGTAATATATTGGAAAGTTTTGGAATAAGCACATGGAGATTTGGCATCGCGAGCGATTCAGCACCGCAGATGGAATCTAAAAACACAATCGAAGGCTGTAGCTTCTCTGCAATAAGAAGCATATTTTCAGTATCAAACTCATCAACATAATGAACCTGCCCCGGAAACAATTTTTCCAATTGCCACTTGTTTTGGAAATAGCTTGCCTGCCCTACCATCACGACAGAGCCAGGTGCGACACGAGACCGCAATGATGTAAGCACCGTCGCGACAGCGCTCATACCGCTACTAGTTGGAAATGCAAACGGAGCAAGACGAAGAGGATGGTCAACGTATGCTTTTACAAATGCTTGTCCGTAACGCTTTTCATCGGCATGCATGTCACGTTTGTAGTCATTAGCCGACACAGAGATCTTCCCTGTTTCGTTGCCCGCCTGCGGCGTAGCTGTATGCCAAAACGATGGAGACTGCCAGTTACCCGCAGAGAGAAGTCCTCCGAGCGTCGCATGGAAAGTTCTCAGCAAATCACTATATTCTTTTTTCTTTTGTATAAGCTGCGGCACGTGAGAAACACTCCACAGGGCTTTATTACCGAGCACGTGTTCAAGTTCTCCAGACACTCCTTGGAGTACGCCACGCAGACCATCGGCCTGGCTTTTTAAATAGGTTTTTGTCGGCAGTATGTAGGAATCTTTTGTTCCAGCAAGATGCATGCAAAAAGCTTCGACGGTCTTGTACGCAAAACCATACAGGCTGTGCAAACGCCCAAAATCCTCTTTCAAGTCTGCCAAGGTTTCTTCCATGTGCGGCCATTTTAGCATGGTGGCCTTATGCTAAAGTTTCTCTATCATGCCCATTGCAGACATCCTTGGTTTAAAGCCTGGCCCCACATTACTTGTTACTGCAGGGCTCGACGGAGATGAGTATCCTCCTATTGCCGCCGCGTTTGAAGCGGCGCAGCGCTACAAAGATGGAGACTTTGCGGGCCGCCTTATTATCTTACCTATCGTCAACATCGCCGGGTTTGATGCGGGCACGTCAAAAAATCCTATAGATGGGAAATATCCTAAGTACTGCATACCCGGCCGCCTCTTTGGAACATCGTCGGACCGTCTTATGCGCAGTGTTGTTAAAACGTATGCACAACACTCAGCCCTATGGCTAGACCTCCACAGCGCGGCACAAGGTGAAACAGTAATCCCGTGTCTATGGAACAATATCAGCGGTGTTGCCAGTGTAGATGCTCTCGGTGAAGCGTTTACGCGAGTATCAGGCGTGATAGCTGCAGTGCGCGAACAAGGCGGGCGGGCAACTTGCACTCTCGCGAAACACGGCTGCACATACGTGATTGCAGAATCAGAAGAGGAAGAGCAACATGCTGCATATATAGAACATGCGTTGCAGGTGCTCGGGATGATACCCGACAACTCTCCAACACAACCTCCTCGTATTTTTACAAAAACACGCGACATGAAAACATTTGAAGAAACTCCAAACGAAGGAGAACTTGTATTGTGGCAAAAAACCACCAACCTTCCCGGACACAAAGGCAGGTTTGGCGAAATAGCATACGAAGAGATTACGGAGTAAAATAGCTCCGTAGCACTGCCGGGGTGATGAAATGGTAGACATAGGGGACTTAAAATCCCCGGACGTAAAAGTCGTGTGGGTTCGAGTCCCACCCCCGGCACCAGAACATATGTACGGCGAGATATTACAAGAAGCACCAGAAGGCTATGTCCCCCACTATCAATGGCCTGAGTATGGGCTTGATACAGATGTCCCTCCCTTTTTAGGACCACGGCTCGTCGGCAAAGACCCCGTTGGGATGTACCGCCGCTTTTGGCCCATTGTTGTTGAAGAATATATTTCTGACAAAGAACCCGTGCTTGCAGACTCGGACCCTCAAGGCATTTCTCTCAACCGCATCATTATTTGGCAGCGTGTATTCCACAAAGATCAGCCAAAAGGATGGCGCACACTAAAACAAAAGCCTCCACAACTTGAAGGGTTTGCAGAACTTACATCTGACTATTGGAAGCAGTGGTCAGAGTCGGCACGCAGATATCGTCGCAAATGGCACGATGAATTCTTGGGGAAAGAATATGCGATAGAAAAAATTAGCGCCGAAGAGTTTTTAAAACAGTATGAAAAGAGCACCATTAAGTCGTATATAAAAAAATTATATATGGACATTATGCAGCGCAAACAAAAAAACAGCGCGCATATAGATTTTATTGCAGCACGCCACCTCCCCACAGGCGACATTGCTGCGGCCATGGCTGTGGTTGATTCCCCAACACATAACGCGTCGCACTACCTGTGCGGTTTTATAAAACCAGAATACGAAAAGGTTCCTGCGATGGTGGGAGTTATGGACGAATGGCACGCGCGCGGCATGCAGCGCGGTATGAAGTTTCTGCACTTCGGACGTTTTTGGCAAAAAGGCGACCCGGATGACTGGAAAGGATTTTCTGGGTTCAAATCAAAATTTGGATTGAAGTATGTAGCCTACCCACCTGCCTTGTGGAGATTCAAGGGAGGAAGACTTTTTTAGTGCGCCTTGTCGGACAAAATTGGAATCAATTAGTTTACGAGCTAGGCGGGTGGTATCAGCTCGGCCGAGACTTACAAGATGTGTTGGCTTCTAAAGCCGAGGCAATAATAGAGGAGGTTTAAGGACTGCCTTATGGGATTAGAACATACACACTGGAGGCAGAGCCGACAGTGTGCTTCTTGGAGGGGGTCTGGGGGAACCTTCTTTTAGAGAGAGTAGTTCGAGTCCAAAATTAGCGATATGTTACTATTAAGTTGGCCGGTTGTTCCGTAGGGAACTAGGCTACCTCTCGACGATGTAGATATCCGCAAGGAGACTGGCTTCAAAAGCCCCCCTCATTTCGAGGGGGTTTTTTGTTTTATACCGTGCAGCCTTTTTGAAAATCCCAATTGATTTTCGCTATATCGGGAATACAAACCAAACCATACCCTCGTACTTTGCTCCTAAAGATGCCCCCTACGTAAAAATTGCATCGGATGCGTTTGAAATAGTCATATGTGCGGAGCACCACATCCCCTGCAGGGTTTTTATTTGAGCCGTTCCACTCTCCTCCATGCTCAATAAACTGTCGGGCTATTGTATAAGCACAGACATCTGCAACTTGTAAGAAATTTTCAGACGAAGATTTTTTAAAGGTCACGTCGTCTATGTTTCCATAAGAAGGCACATAGATATTTGCCATGCCTTCATTTTTTAGGTACACGCCCTGCAGTTTATTGTGCGCTCCTCTGGTGATGGAGAGTGATGATTCCATCTGATCGAATACGACTGAACAACCTCCGCCGCAATAAGAGTGGATACGCTCAAGTAAAACCTGAGCGGCTTTCAAGAGAGGTGTCCCTTCTGGTTTATTGCGAGACGGGCCATAGTAACGCTTATCAAATACGGTCGCAAAAAGTTTCATGCGATCTGCGTTTTTAGCGATGAGGTCAAAATACTCTTCGCCAAATTGGTTAAGCTGCTCTGGAGTAATGCCATATGGATCGAGGTAGTACTTTTTTCGCTTATCTGGGATTCTCATCCAGACCGATTTAACCTCCACGTCATAGGTGCCAAAATACTTCTTCTTTAGTGCATTGAACTGATCATTCAAATCCTTAAGATCCGCATTGTCGATACTCACACCACAAAGAACAAAATAGTTCCCACGCCAAAACGCCTCATTGCCTTTGTATGGAGGAGGATTATCAACGAATTCTTTAGCGTGAGGCGTGACATACTCCTTACTGCCGCTGTCGTCTATAAAAACTGTTCTGGCCATTGAAACAGACTACACCCTTGGGGTTACGAGAACAATAATTTCTGCACGCAGATCATGGTGTGGATATAAAACCTTGTCGCTCAACCATGAGGGTATATACTTTGTACTGTGGAACATGACGATGATGATTTGCTTTGTATCAAAAACTTGCCTAAATTAGTGTTCTAGCCACAAAGGACCCTTATACCATGTGCGGAGCATCGAGCTAAAACCTCATGTTCCACAGACTGGGGCAATGTTTGAAAAAGCATTTCTTCGGTGCTCCGCATTAGGTGTAAGGGTTTTTTCTTTGTCACGCTACTCCTGCACAGGGCAACTCGTGTGCAGGTCAGGCAGGATAATAGCCGCAACCGCATCAACCGATGCGGTTGGCAGAAGCTGCAAGAAACGCAGAGAAGATGCCATATGGCACGACAATCTCGTCTCGCTGGCCGTGACAAGTACGGTCAGTTTGAGGAACTCGACAAGGCACGGGAAAAGAAGAGCTCGACTGTTGAGCACCTTCCACTTCCGGGCTACGGCGACGTAGATAGGTAGAAACATGGGGAGTTAGGTCATCCCACCCAGTTGCAAACTGTTTGGCAATTGGCAGGGGTGACTTAACAGTAAGGGCGTCCCCAGCCCTAGTCGGCAGACGAAAAATGTAGCCGCAATGAACACAAAATTTGCGCATTGCCATCTCGATCCAGAGACTGGTTTGGTCTGGTGCCAGCACCATAACGGTAGTTGGGCGCCACCATTTCAGGCCTATGACATTGAAGATGGTGAGGACGGTGAACGCCAAACGGCCACCACCTCATAGAAGCAGCAGCCGTTTGGAATCTTAAGAAATGGGTCGAGGGAAACTCCCTCGGCTCTTTTCTATTTTAGCGCACGTTGGCGCTTGCATACCCTACCAATCCACATTCAGTGTGACAAGTTCATCATGATATTAATGTGAGGGTATAGGGATTTTAGCTATATTTTATAAAGATTTTACTGCACTAGGTGCAGTAAACACTGCCTGCCGCCAAAACGGACCTTTTAACAGGCATAATTAATTAAGGTCCTCGGTCTGCTTAGGTGGGCTTTTGCCGCGGAAGTAAGCAAAAACCCTCTCATCCGATGACATGATACTTCTGCGTACTTTTGTCTAAATAAAAAATGTGATTAATGCGACCAACAGGTCTTTTTGAATCCATTAAAACTCGGTAGGGTCTCGCAATCGCGCTATCTAGAGAAGTGTTCACTCCGTCTATTCCATGGTCGTATTTAAACTCAGCGGTAAAAGAAAGAGATTCAGCATATTTTATTTTCTTCCCTGGGAACTGTTTAGCAATTTTATCCTTTAGAGAAAACATCCTTTTATTCTTCGTCTAAATAGTCAAAAGTGTGGGCGCCTGGGCCCTCGTGCTGTTTTGCTTCTCTAGTTTGGTGTACGTATTCGTCAGTTGCACGATATTCTTCACCAAACGGTAGTGCTTCTGAAGATAAAGGATTTGTAGCGAGAGGATTATGTACAACTATAAAATTTTCTCCCATCTCGTTAGAAAGGCGGGGGCTATTTATTACATTATCAATGCAATAAATCACGGCACTTATTCCAGCATGAGCTGGATTCGCAAAGAAAGTCATCGATACTTCATTCCCGCTTTTCTTTCTGATATTCGGCCTTAACTGCCAAAATGCTTCGGGCCCTGCAGGCGGAGTTACTTCGGTACCTGGTACAGGAAAACGAATCGCCTGATGACCAATACCAAACAAGACTTTTAGTATGAGAGATGGCGGCATCTCAATATGTTCGAGTTCAGAGCGATTTATTGCTATAACATACGGATCTCCCGCAGCGATAAAGCCATTTGTGAGATCGGATTGATACTTCCTGTATTTTGCATCTAAAGCCGCAGCTACTCGTAACGACATATTCTCTTCGGGTACATTAACAGCGACTCGATAATTCATCTCAGGAACTCTATCTGGCCCATCTCCCTTACGGGCTGAAATAGCTTCTATCCATGTTATGCGATTACCATTCTGATCTCTAACGTCAAAATCAGGCCCTGCATCGTTGTGTGCCCCAAGCATGAATCCTCTATTGATCAGAGTGACTCCTAAGTAAAGCTCCCAAGAACGTGCATTAAAGTTTCTCTTAAAGCTACCTAGAAAGTCAGTATCAGCGTATGGTTGATACTGTAGCCAAAGGCTTTCCATCCATTGTCTTACCTTTCTGCGCAGACCATACGCACCTTGGCAGATATACCCCGCATCATAGTCCGGATGCTGCTTCAGCAAAGCAGCCAATTCTTGATCAGTTTTTATTTCCGGGAAATTGTCTGAAAACAAAGACATAAAGTTATGACAGGTCTACGGGATGATCCATTTTGTATCCTAGATACGGCTTTTGTCCTGGCGTAAAGCGATAGGCCACCTCTGCTTCTTCTGGGACCGAGTGATTTTCCACAAGAATAAACTCATAAGTGAAAATATTGTAGATCTGTATCACGCCTACAACATGTCCGCCTTGGTTCTCGATCCGAACGTTATAGCTATCGCTTGCAAACCTTAGATTATCTTTTTCCTCTCCTGTCCAAAAAGGTTTTTGTGTGATTCTTCCCAACAGGGTATCGCCGTCGTATCTAATAAAATTTCTTGCTTTGTCCCATTCAGGCTTAACTGTCTCTGCCTCGCCAATGTAATAGGTTGCAAAGTTGAATAAAACTTTTGCAATTGCACGTCTATGACGTTTGTCGATCGTGCCTTCAATCGTGCCCCGCACAATAACTTTTCCATCCGGATCTACGTTTTTAAGAAAAGGGATCTCATCCATCATTTCCTTTTCCCTGTAAGGAATGTTGTATTTCTTTAACTCAGCGACCACCTCGTCATACCTCTCTTTAGAAGGGCCATATATTCGCATCTGTCGACTCCCTGGAGTTGTGCCGCCATGCTCATCTTCGATGATTTTTACGTCTTTTATTTGATCCAGTCTGTATCTCTCCCATTTATCTTTTTTTATATTCCAGATCCAAAATTGAGGAAGAAGTAGGCCACCCTTACCAGTTTTTGGATCTGGGGGGCCAAGTAAAGCCCCACCATACTCTCCATTTTCCTCGGTCTCTTCAAGAGAGAAAATTAGACTCTTGGGCGCACCCTTTGCATCCGAAGTAATACCTTTTTTGGATCGAGTGACCCCTTCAATAGTGTCTCGCGCAAGCAACAGATCAAGTTCCTTACCGAAATAAGTGTTGCATTCATCGCAAACATTCCTAAGAGTCGGAGTGTCAGAGCTGAACTTACCAAAGCTTTGAGGAATGACATGCTCTACCCCTTTAAAGTTTTCAACTCCTTCTTTTTTGCAATATATGCATGCATTCACAGTAGATTGAATCTAACATTTCAGAGGGGTCTCTACTACTGCACCTAGTGCAGTAAATAAGGCGTAGCAGAAAACTCCCTCGAAGAACCCATATTTGAAGGCATTTTCTAAAAGTTTTCTGCTGTAAAACACAGTTTTTGGATGTGGATTTATTCACCCTCCAAACATGGGATAATGGGCATGCCAAAACCCGCAAAAGTCGACTCCGCGAAATTCCAGAAAATAACCTTCAATAAAGCCATAGTTTGCTTGGGAAACCCGCAGAGGCCACAGGAGTTTTATCGCAGATCCCTAATGATTTCGACATGTACGGAGCGAAGATGGAAATATGGTGGCTAACACGTAAGTTAAAAGGTCGGACTTGGCTCTCATCCTCAGTGTCATGGGGCGAAGATGGTGACCTGAAGGTTCAGTACGAACTCGACATGCGGCCTGATAGTGAGTTCAGGCCTGAATTTAAGCTTTCGTATAGCGTAGACGATCGGGACGGAGTGTCGCAGGACATACACTACTCAGTGTATTTGGATGAAACCCCGGCCAACTACGGAGGGTTCAGGTATTGGTTTTTCTGCCCACTCTCGAAAGACGGGAAATATCGATGTAATCGACGTGTTGCGGTTCTGTATTTCAGTGGAAGATATTTTGGCTGTCGCCAGTGCATTGGCTACGAATACGACTCGAAAAGCATCAATTACAGCTCCACCTCCCATCGCTATATTTCAATACTGAAGATGCAGGATATGTCAGAAAATCTTAAACGCTGTACATGGCGCGGCAAGGACACACGACAGATGAAGCAGTTCAGGAAACTTTGTGAACAGGCAGGCTGTCCGAAGTATGCCGACGCGCTCATTCGTTTACGTTCACGCCGGAAAACTCTAAAGGTGACCTAGTTCTGTATACTGCTTAGAATGCCGTCGTCGAAGTAGATGTAGTTAGAGCCATATACCCACTGCTCGTTTGTGCCGTCCGCCGTTATAGTGCGGTTAACGTGATCCGGCTCACCCCATGCCGCACGTGCCTGCTCTGGGCTCATGCCTATAGCGACTTTCTTTTCGAGTATTAAATCGCAGGCCTTTCGTTTCCAGTCAGTGTGTTTGGCACAGAGCTTGCCTGCTGGAGTTTCCTGCCATGCTGCGAGTTCGGCCGCTTGTTTTGCAGCGTCTTCGGCGTTAACAGTTGAGTTTGATGGTTTAGACCCACCAAGGCCGATACTGAAAATCACAAATAGAATTAGGGCTCCTAGAAACCCGGCCACGAACTTGCGCCACACAGTCCATTTATAAATTTTCCCCTGACAATGAGGACAGCGTGTAGCTGCCTTGTCGACCTCCGCTTTGCAGTGAGGGCAAATGCCTTTCGCTGCGGTTGTGGTGACCATAGTAATAAAAATTACCGGATAAATCCGGCGTTTGGACTCAGAAACACTGAGCCCCACGCCAGCTAGGCTTTGCAGCCCCACACCCGTTTCCAGATATGGCCCATCGCTGAGTCGCTGAACGTGGGGTTCAGTGTCAGCGATGGGTCTTGACGACCTTGCCGTACAGCGATGCTGTGCGGGTTAGGTCCTTTGTATTCAGTTGTATGCAGTCTTGCGACCGCACTTTCAATCATAGGTCAAAGTCGGTAATATCTCAATTATGAACGCTCGTGTGCCGAACCCCTCGGCATATTTTGATGAGGCTGAAATATCCACAGAGATATTGCGTGTCTTGCCGCGCGGTATGATGGAATTTTTAAAATATAGATTTACGCAAGATGGTGTATATGACCGTAAGACTGCTGATGATTTTACTGTGCTTAGAGAACGTCTCGGCAATTCTGAGTATCGATTTACTTCTCCAGAGCTGCAGGCTTTTAAAGAATCATTTATAAGGCTAGATGACGTACTGACTGATGACTTTGGGTATGAGGCTCGCCGCGAACATTTTGTGATTCATCAAACTAGGAAAGATGAAGTAAAACAGGATCTACAGAAACTCTTCCCGGTGTTCGAGAAAGCACACGCTGATCTTGTACGTTCAATGCGTAACTCTCCAGCAACACAAATTTCACTCTCAGCTATGAGCATAAAGTTCAATGATTCCGAAGCGGCTATTTATTTCGGAGATAAGGTCTGTAAATTACCCCCATTTAAAAATGAGCATTATTTATGCAAATTTATGTTTTCGCAACCAGCAGCTCAACCTATTGACTGGTCCGAAGTGAGTCGTGGAATTACTGGTACCGACCCACTCGTCTCTAGAATGGCAACCAAAAAGCTTCAGAGGACGGTCAAAGACGCGGTGTATGCGGTCAATCATCGTGTTCATGAGGATATTAATAGTTCGGAGGACTTATTTACTTGGAAAGAATTAACGATAACCCGTAACTTTTAGCGGTGAGCCGTCAGTGACTCACCACCCTTTAAGAGAGACTGGCAACTAGCCAGTTTTTTGTTTGGGGAATTGAACGCTCCCAAGGCCGTTGCTCATCTGGCGGGTGCTTTCGAGCGTTCATAACCTGCCAGATGAATAACGGCTTTATGCATGGTCAGTACCAAGTTAGCGGAGAAATAATGTTGAGCATAGAACAAATGCTGAAAATAGACCCATCTCTATCCGAACTAAGTGAAGCGGAGCTAGAGGAACTTCGTGCTTCCCTATATGAAACTGCTCAAATCGGCTTTGACTATTGGCGGGAAAAGAAAGGTGGTTCCAAAAATCCTATTAGGTCGTTGACATCGGAGGCAGAAGACGCTCCCATTGATTAGGTATGGGAACTACAACAGAAAGTACAGGGGTGATTTATTGCAGGGTTTCCTCAGCTGAGCAAGTTGCTGGCACGAGTCTCGTCATGCAAGAACGCTACTGTCGAGAATACGCAGAGCGAGAGAAGGTGAAGGTGTTAGCTTGTTTTATCGAAGAAGGCGAATCCGCAAAAACAGCAAATCGAACTGAATTTCAAAAGGCATTGAGTTTTTGTGCTGACAAGAAAAACTCAGTGAATTTCTTTATTGTCTACAAATTAGATCGTTTTGCACGTAATCAAAATGATCATGTGGCAACACGGGCATTTTTAAAAAGATATAAAACTGAGCTGAGATCTGTTACTGAACCTATAAATGAAACTTCGGTCGGACGTTTACAAGAGGGCATTCTCTCAGTATTTGCAGAGTTTGATAACAACGTGCGCGCAGATAGAAGCAAGAATGGAATGATGGAGCGTATAAAACAAGGTGTATGGGTATGGCAGGCACCCATTGGCTATAAACGCCTTGTGCAGGGCGGGAACCTTGTCCCAGACGAAAACATCGCTCCCTACATAAAACTGGCCTTTGAAGAATATGCAAAAGGTACGCATAGCTTCCAGTCACTTTCCGATTATCTGAAAGAGCGCGGTTTCCGCACAAGGATTGGTAAAAAGCCCTGCCCTCAACTGATCCAAAGAATAATTAGAAACCCCATCTATTGTGCTCAGATGAAAATTTGGGACATGGAGGCAAAAGGGACTTTTGAAGAGATTGTTAGCGAGGAGCTGTACCTAAGATGCCAGCCTTCTTTGCGTAAGTTCGGAGGTGGAAATAAAAGAGAAATAGCTCATCCTGTTTTTCCTCTCCGTCGCTTTACAATATGTGAGATATGCAACAAAGGACTTACAGGGAGTTCATCCACTGGCAGAAAAAATAAAAAATATCCTTACTATCATCATCACAAGCAAGGATGTCCTGCGGCTATCTCAACCCCTAAAGAAACGCTTGAGCAAAATTTCGTAGAATATTTAATGGAGGTCGGTCCGAATTCAAAATATGAAAAGATATTTCGGGCTGTCGTGCTGGATGTATGGCAGAGCAATTACAAGGCTCTCGATGGTGAAAATGCGCGTATACGCAAAGAAATTGAAAACCTTGAGATAGAGCGTCAGAGAGTGTTCGACTTGCATAGGGCGGGCACCTACAGCGATTCAGAGTTTTCTGAACAGAAAGAACGCATCGGACTGCGGATTATAGAGAAGAAAAACCACTTGGATGATAAGCGTGTCGAAGAATTTAATATGGAAGAAGCATTGAATTTCTGCTTCAACCTCATACGAAATGGGGGTGAAACATGGAACGGGCTCGAAGATTTTCCAAACCTGCGGTTAAGGTTCCAAAAATCGGTCTTTCCTCAAAATGTGACCTTTGATGGTAAAAAATTTGGAAACAAGAAATTAGCCTTAGTTTATAGGCTGAAAGAGGAAAGTTCTGCTGAAAAATCTAACTTGGTGCGCCCACCAGGATTCGAACCTGGGACCATCTCCTTAAGAGGGAGTTGCTCTACCAACTGAGCTATAGGCGCGAGTGAGGAAGGAACCGAAAACTTGTTTTTGATTTCCCCGAACGAAACGTCTATATCCTCGATATAGGCGCGATAGTGTGGATTGTACAGAAAAAACACAAAAATATCTACAGCGCGACAAACGTTTATAATTATCATACAATCACACAATGCTGGGATGGCGGAATTGGTATACGCGCCAGTCTTAGGAACTGGTCCCGCAAGGGATGGAGGTTCAAGTCCTCTTCCCAGCACACGTTCGACTCGCTCTGCTCGCTCAGTGCAAGCCACATTTCTGCCTTATTTTATAAGGTTTTTTGACTTGACAAGCACGTGTTTATTGTTATATAATATATGAGAATACCATATTCAGGCATTCTGCTTGGAATGGATGACATTCGCGGCATCTCGCCGCCTGAACCTTGAAAGAAAGGAATTGTGTTATGACTGTTCAAAACATCCTCGACTGGTTCGCCTCCTTCACTGTGACGGACCTTCTGAGCTGGGTTACCAGCTTTGTCGGAATGACTGTGGTGACCGCACTGATCGTCCTGTCCGTGTTGTTCTTCAGCCGGAACTACATCACCCGCAGCAGCAGGCGGATCCTCAACTGGATCAGCCCGCTCGGCGTGGACATGTGGGTGTGGCTACAACGACACAAGCAGGTCGGCACACCCAAGACAAAAATCAAGCGCTGGCTCAAACTTGCTAAACTGCGTAGGTACAGACAAAGACGCTACGGGTACATCAAAACGTATCCTGAGGTGTATTTCCTTACCCTTGCGGTGGTTGCCGCTCTCTATCTGATTGTTGGTTCTGCTTGCTTGTGGAAACAAGTGGCGATTCCACAGACCGATTGGAAATTTAACGTCGGCCTTCTCATCTACACCGCCGGTCTTGCACACTTCGCAAGCGGCTGGAAGGTGGTGGACAAAACCCACATCGGAGGAGTGTTTGTTCTCGGTATTCCAACCATCGAGATCAGCGGCTTATTTCTCTTCGTACTTGGGCCCGATTGGCTGATGAAGTTCAGCCAGATCGAACTTGCTCCAGTCGACATCAGTGTTCCCAGCTCACCTGAAAAGGTGTGGCGTGGGAGAGGCCCAGACAACAAGCCGCTACCAATACCCAAAGACAGCGACTACGAAGAGCCGATTCGGATTATCTTCGCCGACGAAGAACACTCAAAACTGGACGATAAAGACCTCTTGAAGAAGGCTGCGCGAGCGGACGATCCGCTTTTACGCAGCCAGACCCAGGAAGTGGAGTACATTGTGCGCATGGCGATATTGCCTGGACACTACTTCGACTTCATCGTGAAGGTCAAGGACTATCCAAACGCTCGGGTGCAAATCCGAGGTTTTGGTGTCGCAAAGATCAACGAAGAGTTCACGAGCATCTCCGTCAGGAGAGCCTCCTTTCAGAACCAAGAGTACAATCTTCGGCTTCAACAACATCTTGCAAGAGAGGTTCGAAGCTGGGGCGTTGGCATCAACAATGCCAAAATCAGAATCCTCCTCTCGTACAGCATGAACAAGGCTATCGAGGGGATTCCAGAAGGCGAAGCCCAAGGTCGTGCCGAAGCCGAAAAAGCCTACGGCATGAAGAGCTCGATGAAAACTCTGTCTGAGGGTGAGGAGATCAAACTCACCAACGAAGGGCGCGGTAGGGCTAGTGCAGTTAAATCGCTGCAGGATGCCACAACCGACGCACTAACACGTCGCGCTAAGGAGCTGGAGCTTGAAGGCTCTGACGTCCTTGGCGCAGAAGTCGCCCGAGAAATTGGGCAAAGCCAATCGGACAAATTCGTGCTCGGTGTGGGCGGCATTGCTGAGGCTCTCGGCCTCAGCAGGGCGCTCAGCGGCTCAATTCGTCCCAAAACGAAGGAGACGGAATAATGGAATATATCGGCCTTGGCCTTCTGTTTTTCTTTATATTTCGAAACAGGGGTCGAGTTCTAAAGACATTAGGCGGCGCCAAACTCTACGATCTCCCTGGAATTAAAAACTCAGGGCAGATCAAGGAGGTGATAATCGCTGCCATCGCCGTAGGGTTCATCTTCACCGGCTTCTCAAAGCTCTTTCCCGAGACGACGCATGCGTATGTCGTCCAAGGAGGGCCGGTATGGATTGCGGCGGCTGCGTTCGTGCCATTAGGGGCATCGTATTTAGCCACCAATGGCAGAATCCAAGGCTGGCTCATGACCATAATCGGTGCTGTCGTTGTAATCTGGATGTTGTGGTTTTTTGTTATCGCATTGATCCACGGCACAGACCTCACCCGAGGAGAAGCTGCGAGAGCGGTCAAGCAAGCTGATGCTGCGCAGTACATCGCGCAGATGCAGATCGCCACCCAACAAAAGGCGGCGGAGGCGGCGGGAGGCGCTCAATGCCTCAACGTCGTCCATAAGGACCACGTGTTCGGCCTTCAGCCGGACGAGACTTCTCTAGTCAATAACGAGGGGAGGTGTTTCTTCTACTTCGAACCACCTCCCGGCACATGCTTCTATGCACAAGGGCGCTGGAGCGATGAGCGTAAGGGACCTTTCGGCACATGCCCGACAGCAATCCCTTTCAACGCAACAAACGCCCCACGCGACCCGGTGCGAGTGTGGAGCGCAGGCCCCACACCTTTCACAGCAGACTATGTTCTTCGACCGCGAACCGGTACACACGGTACGGTCAACTAACGCCAAACGGCGGGATCCTTCGGGACCCCGCCGTTTTCTTTTTTTAAATTTAGAGCGAATTTACTGTATTTTGTATAACCGCAATGATGCCAAGCGCAGAGGCCATCACAAACATACCGACAATCCCCCACAGCATATGCTGTTTACCATATTCTTTTGAATGCTCGTCGCCTTGTATATTGAACTTGAAAAAAAATTCAGCGACGCCATACACAAACACCGTCAAACCCGCCGCAAACAAAAGTATAAGCAGCGGGTTGATGATGACGCTATTTAACGCGTTTACGAATTGAGTCATAGACCCGAGAGAATCGAGATTACTGAGTTACACGAGGAGCGCGGAGAGCGTCGCCAGTGTTGTTGAAGTACTTGATACCGAGGGCATCTGCACCAAACTGGAGAATGCCATAGAGAGTGACCATGACAAACAAAGAAGCGAGGCCTGCGATCATAGTGTTTTTACCAACAGCAGTGTCCTTTCCTTGACCCCAAATGTATTTAACCAAGCCCCAGAAAAAGGCGATGATAGCGAGGACGATAAGGATCGGGATAACAAGACGCAGTGCGTATCCTACTGAACTTATCAACTGAACAATGTTATTCAGCTGTTGCGCCGAAGCGATGAACGGTGTCAAAAGCAATAAAGCTGAAGTTGCGACGTATAGTTTCTTCATAATGTATTAATAGTATTACGTTACTAAGTGTATCAAGCACCCCCTGCTATACAAGGAAGCTGTGTGGATAGTATACGGGCTACAGTGGAAGGATTTCTTTGAGCACTTGGAGTATGCCCGCAAGTGCAACAACCACAAAAAGCCCGATTAAACCCCACATAATAGTATCTCTCCCCTTTTTACGGCCCTTCACATCACCCGCATAGTAGATGTAACGTACAAGGCCCCAAAAGAATGCAATCACTGCAACGGTAAGAAAAAGGCCCGTGACTCCATCTAGGAGTCCTATAAATATCTTTACCAGCCCATCTAGCGTAAGGCTGCTACTTGGGCTTGTAAGACGGATCTTCGGCGCAGCACCAGTTTGTGCATACGTAAGAAGCGGAGCAAGCATACCCATGACCAATCCTGCAACACGTATGTACTGTTTCTTTAACGACATTGTCCGATAGTTGGGTTAGAACTTCCTGCGCCAGCACCAAGTGCGCCAAGCGTATTTGCGATTATCTGTCCAAGCACCCATGCGCCAATAAAAATACCTATACCAATGACTGTGTACCATAGGTTTGTTTTTGCACCCTCCAATGCCTTGGTATTACCGCGCGCCCACACCATACGGAAACCGGCATATACCAAGAACAACACTGCAACTGGTCCGCCTATTGCAGAAATAGCATCTAAAAAGAGGGTTAATGCCTTGCAAATCGTGTCAGCCTTAAGTGGGTTATTGAACCCAACTGAGTTCCCCATACCATAGCCCTGCGTGTTACCAATGCCATATCCCTGTCCCTGCGCCCCCGCGACCATTGGGAGTGCAAACAAAAACGCTGCTATATATATTTTCTTTACGTATTTCATTGCAGAGTACCTGGAGCGAGTGTTTGCAGTGCGCGTGCTGCATCTTGAACCGCAGAACCTGCTTGCGACTTGTTGCTTACGACATCACTGACCATGGTACTAAATATATCATCGGTTTTTGAGGGATTTGGGTCGAGCCAACCACGCGCGATAAGTACCGACTGGTAGAAGGTCGCGTACGCAGCATTACCTGTCGTGTCTACAGAAAGATCTGAGCGTACAGGTGCGCCGCCAAACACCGAGAACGCAGCGCCTATCCCTGCTTGGTTTGTCATTTTCTGCGCGATAACAAGCGCACCTTGTTGGTTTTTTGATGTACGTGGAACGGCAAGGCCCGTAAGAGTGCCGTAGGTTACATGAGAGCTGTTGCCCTGGATTTGCGGAACTGTAGCCACCCCAAAACGTAGGTTTGGATTTCTTTTGCTTATATCTGCATACTCGCTCGCAAACCCAAGATAGACAGCAAGTGTTCCTGAGGTAAACGCTTCTTGCGAACGAGGGAGGCTGCGGTTCCAAGAATAATCAGTCTTCGATGGGTTACCAAATTCTGTATAAAATTGTAGCGCCGATGCGGCAGGGTTTTCAGTCGCTCCTTGGGTATTTGCACCGAAGACACTTTTTATGAGGTCAGTGCTGTTGTCGCGCACAACAAGCATATCCCCTGCCTGCATAAACAACATGGAGAGGATCTCTTTTGCATGGTCAATGTTGTCCCAACCACCAAGGGCTATAGCGCTTCGTTTAATGTTTCTTGCAGGGTCCAGCAGGCTAAGTTTTTGTGCCTGTGTGACAAGATCGTTCCAATACTGTGGAGGTTGCGCGAGACCAGCGGTTTGGAATATGTCGCGGTTCCAATACATTACCATTGGGTCAATAAGGAAAGGAAACGCTAACGTGCCTTGTGAAGTTAAGAAAAGTCGTGCTTCATCTACATACGAATTTACGAAGGAAGATTGCGGCACTATGTTGTATGGAATGGTGGTTACCTTGTCAGCGAACAGGCCTATCTGGTCTTGAGAGATAAGAATGATATCGGGGCCGGCACCGCTTGCCATCGCGTTGATAACTTCGCTTGGATACGTGCTCTCATTTTTTTGGACGTACGACACGCCTTGGGAAGAACGGTCTTGTTGGTTTAACGAGTTGATAAAACTGAGCATCTTGTCTTGGTCTACCGTACCCCACACCACAACATTTCCTATACTGCTGTTGTTTGAGCTGTAGAGCGAGAAGGACAAAACTCCAAGGCCAATAAAAATGACAAACATTGCCGTAAACACAATTTGAAAGGTTGTCATCTTCATACATTTATTCTGCGGCCTGCGCAGCTTTTTTGCGAACAATAAATCCCCAGTGGTATGCACCAGCATTAATATCATCCACCCACGTAAGGCCGCCTTCTTCAAACATCTGTCGCGCCGCGCGTGCGGTTATAACATGGTCTTTGTGTGGACCCATGCCACCAAAAGATGCGGACCAGTCTATAACAAGTGCCCTACCACCGTTTTTAAGCAAGCGCCGCACCTCGGCAACTGCGGCCTGCCTGTTTTCTGACGCAAATAAAACATTGGCGAGAATACAAAGGTCAAATTGTTCAGCAGGTAAATGGCTGCCTCCAGTGTGTTCTATATCGCCATGAATCACCTCAACATTATTGAGGCCTTCGGCATGTGCCAAATTTTTGAGGCGCGGAAGAAGGTCTCGATGCACATCAACGGCCCATACGACGCCGGTCTCACCAACTATTCGTGCTGCAGCGCGGGTAAAAAAGCCCGAACCAGCGCCCAAGTCGGCAACTTTCATGCCTTCGTGCAAATGTGTGTGCCCTAAAGCTTCTGTCGGATTCAAAAAACTAGTTTCCACCAGTTAATTATACCCTGTCATTTAACAGCGAGGCTCTGCTCTTGGCCTGCGACTGCGTGACTTGCACGTTCGCTATTCAAAACTGTCATGCCCCAAAACGAGTACGCCAGTATACAAACGAGTGCGACCATCGTCGCCCCCAACGCCCCAAAATTTTCCTCCACTTTCCTTCTCATACTATATATAACGCACGAGAGGCGTGATTATTACATGAACCGAAAAAGAAAAGCTGCCATTACTGGCAGCGTAGAACAAGTCCGTACTCTGATAGAAAGCGTACGAGGCAGTCGACCGCCGGCTCGCTCTCTTCCTGAGAGCCAACCACGATGACCAAGCTCTTTGGGTCATACTTCTTAACGGTTACGCCGATTTTTGTCCAGTCGGCGCAAAACTCGTTGTACTTTGCCGCGGTAGGAAAGTCGATAAAAAAGTCGCTCATGGACCACCCTCCCCACTAACTACCTCAAACCTACTACCTTCTAACATTTTGTCTACAGGAGAAATAGTGTATATTCGTCTTCGGAAAACACAGGAGGTCTTGATGCTTGCAAACACCCACATCATCGCGCGGATCGCGGTCGATCGCTGCTTCGCCGGCGGTATCATCGATAAACTTCGGGAGTACTTCCCGGACTACAACAAGTACGAGCGCCTGGCGCCTGACGGTAATGAGGACGTTATACACGTCCTGGAATTCACCATCGACGAGAAGAAGGCCTCCACGTTCTTCGAACACTACCACCGCCTAGGGAAACATGGCGGCGAACTGGTGTTCTATCGTCCGCTGAAGATCCCGGAGGCCGTCGCCGCCTGACCACCAAGGCCAGTCGTCCTCATGCCCTTCTTATCCCAATAGCCCCTCGGGGCTATTTCTTTTTACCCTCTACCGAGGACAGTCCTCGTCTAAAATCTAAATAAAATTTTCCTAATCTCGCAAT
>JAIEMM010000008.1 GCA_019752125.1 Patescibacteria group bacterium
GCAAAAGATATCAGACATGGGCGCTTTATTCAATCACGAAGTTTCAGTTCTTACTCTCACTGACCTGGACAATCAAGCGAAGTAATAATTTTATCCACTACTTCCCGTGTGCCAGTTGGACTTGAAAGAACGCCGCCTATGCCAGAGCAGCCCTTAATGACGGCCCGGAAAGCGGAGTATCCTTTTTCCCGATAAAACACAACGTTATGACCCGAAATAATCTCCTCAACGCTGTAGGTGTTCACACCTGTATCAAGATCTCTTCCAATCTTGGTGAAAGAAACAGTGTACCCATCTCCTACAAGCTTGAGGGTTGATAAACCCCCCAGAGGAACAACTTCTGTATTAAATTCTTTTTCTGAAACCACCCAGTGTGAAGGGTACGAAAATCCAAACCCTACCCAATCATCAACTGTATATCGGGACCACCCATCGCTGAGTGCAACTATTTTCCCTTCTGTTTTTCTATCGAACTGTGTCAGTTGTCCGGCATGCTCTACTTTTACTTTTCCAGTTGGAGTATCCACATATACTGTTTTCCCATACTTAGCGATGTACTCATCTGACTGCGAATAACGATAGACTCCGATGCAAAAAGTAACAATAACGAGAGCGGCCACACCTAAAAGAATTTTAACTTTCATATAAAATATAGCTTATAATTCTGCGCGAGAGACGGGACTCGAACCCGCAACCTCTGCCGTGACAGGGCAGCGCTCTAACCAGTTGAGCTACTCCCGCATTGCGGGAACAGAGGTTACAGTAGCTTATTTACGCCCCATTTTCAACACAAATCTTTGTTGCGGGGGTGGGATTTGCACCCACGACCTCCAGGTTATGAGCCTGGCGAGCGACTTCTGCTCTTCCCCGCTATATCCAAACGTACCTCCAATGTAGCAAAAAATGCCCAGAAATGCTAGTTTATTGAGTATTGTCGGGGTAGCTCAGATGGTTAGAGCACAGCATTCATAACGCTGAGGTCGTGGGTTCGACTCCCACCCTCGACACTAGTTCAAGAGTCTCTACGCAAAAGCTAAATATAGTCGAATTCTTCAAATACCCTTCGGTATTGTTCTATGGTTGCGTGCGCATCGCGCTCTGAAAGCGGAAAGGCTTCGCCTAAATGGGCCAGTGCGTTTCTCATACGATGTGCCTCCCATGCGATGTCTATAGTTGTGAACTGGAGCGGGTTCGCCATCTTAAGCTGGTCCCCTAGCGTGTTTCCAGGATACCCTTTTTCGCTCAACATCTGCGAAAGCATAATGTCAGCATCTAAAATCGCACGGCGCCAATCGCTTTCGTTGTCGGAATGGATCATCTGCATAATTCCATCCCATCTCGGGTTTTTTTGTTTTTCCTGGATATGTTCCGGCTCGTGATGCGCGCGCTGGGCCAGCTCCAAATGGTGGAAGCCGTGGTGTTCAAACTGTTCCAATCGAATGCTCACATACACAATAAGTATGAGCATAATAAACGCGGCACTAAGACCAACCACCACGACAATGTCGGCAACAAATATAAGTTTTAGATACGCATCACTCGCCGCCCCAGGGACAGTCTGGGTAAACGTAAACACACTCTGGAAGAATCCGTAAAAATCGGGAGCGTACATGCCCTTCTATTGTACGCCTTAATTAGCTTCGCCAAGAAGCGTCTTCCCCACACGGAAGAGTGCAGCTTCATCACCATGCGCTGCGGTGAATTGGATACCAACTGGTAACTCAGAGTTGCCAGTTGTCCCGAGCGAAGTCGAGGGGCGGGACACATTCCCCATAGGAAGTGAGATGGCTGGGTTGCCTGTGAGGTTTGCCGTTACAGTAAAAAGATCTGCTGCGTACATGGAAAGAGGGTCTTCTTTCTCCCCCACCTTAAATGCAGGCGTTGGCATTGTTGGCGTTGCGATAAGTTCAATATCGGTGAACGCTTTTACAAATTCATCGGTGAGTTTTTTGCGTGCGAGGCCTGCCTTTCCGTAGTACGCATCGTAGTAGCCGGCAGAAAGAACGTAGGTGCCAAGCAAAATGCGGCGGCGGGTCTCAGGGCCAAAGCCTTCTGCACGGCTTTTTGCATAATCATCGGCGAGTGTCTCTCCTTTCAATGAAAGGCCATATCTCACGCCATCAAAACGCGAGAGGTTTGATGAAACTTCTGCAAAGTTGGTTATGTAGTATGTCGCAAGCGCGAGCGAGATAGATGGAATTTCTATATCCACTACTTCATATCCTTCTGCTTTAAGTTTTTCAAGCGAGGCTTCAAATTTTTCTAACACATCCGCTTCGACGCCTTGCACAAGGAGAGAACGCGGAACGCCTATCCGCCGGCTGGCGGATCTAGAAGAATTCCCGAGGTCCGACCTTGAAGAGCCTGAGCTAAGGTCGGACCTCGGGAATTCTGTCGATGTTGAATCAAGAGGATCTTTACCCTTAATGACATTGAAAAGAAGTTCTGCATCAGCAACTGTTTTAGTTATTGGCCCGATCTGGTCAAACGAAGACACTGCCGCAATAAGCCCGAAGCGCGACACCGCACCGTAGGTTGGTTTAAAGCCGACCACTCCGCAGAAACTTGCCGGGTTGCGCACAGAGCCTCCTGTGTCGGAACCAAGTGCACCAAGCGCCATATCTGCAGCAACAGCGGCAGCTGAACCGCCCGATGTTCCTCCAGCCACACGCGACGCGTCATGTGGGTTTTTAGTAACACCAAAGGCAGAATTTTCTGTAGAGCCACCGAGCGCAAACTCGTCCATGTTGGTGCGACCCACAAACACCGCTCCTTCTTTTTTAAGCTTTGCAATTGCAGTTGAGTCGTATATTGCAACATACGGTTCAAGCATCTTGCTTGCCGCAGATGCGTGCTTACCTTTAATCAAAATATTGTCTTTGATGGCAAGTGGGATGCCGAGAAGCGCTCCTGTCTCTCCCTTTGCTCTACGAGTATCTGCTTCTTTAGCTTGCGCTTCTACATCTTCAAAAATTTCTAGATACGCATTGAGTTCAGGATTTTTTGCCTTTGCCTCTTCTACACAGGCACGCACAAGATCAACAGAGGTTATTTCCCCCGCCTGCAACTTTGCTGCTGCCTGTGTTATTGAAAGTTTTGCCAGTTCACTACTCATCTTTTTGAATTATTTTACGCACTACGTTGAAATCGTTTTCTTTACGTGGGAACGCAGCAATGACATCCTCGCGAGATGCATTAAGCTGCGAGTCTTCTGCGTATGGAACATCCTCACGCATAACATTGTGGTTAAGGGGCACGTCCTTTTCCGCGCTTCCCTCTACAGCAGAAACTTGCCCCACATAGTCCAAGATATTGGAAATATCCTTCTGCAGAGACTCCATTTCAGGGTCTGTAAGCTTGATTCGGGAAAGCTCTGCGAGCTTCTGAATATCCTCCTTGGAAATCATGAGGCAATAGTAACAAAGAATGACATTTCTTGCAGTCACGGCAGTCCCATATATGGACTGCTCTAACAAAAGAAAACCCCGGACCATATGGCCGGGGCAAAAGACGTAGACTATATTTTCATACAAGCGAACCACATACCTGAAAAGGGAGTGTTGTCGTATCGTTGCACAACTACCCAGCGATCTCCATTGGGTGCCGAGGAAAACCCTAAAGTCCCCCATATGGCCTCGCCATACATACCTTCACCAGGCAACTTCCAGTGTGTGGCATTGGGATATTCGTCGGCGAAACACGGATCAAGCTCGTTTGCCGCAGCGAGACTATATGGGTCAGCAGCCTGTAAGCCATACTCCTTATACAGCCGCTCCACCTCAAAATCGAGGAGGGGCTGAGTGATCTCGAGAAAATAGAGAGTAACCTCACCCTCACTCTCTTCGCATTTGGGTATTGAGATCAGGATTTCAGGGTCGACACACCGCCTGCGGTCAGTGGCGTCAATCATTGCCTGCGCAGTACATAGGCGGGTTACCCGCACACACCGAGTCATTGTACGCTCTGGCAGTTTTTTATATATCTGCCGACGGCCAGCAGGCTTCACCTCCCCCTTCAATTCCCTACGGATAAAATGCTGGGCTTGTGTTTGTGACACGCCATCGCGCAGACGCTTGCTGAACTCGACAATAGAGCTGATGTCCGGGAGCACGCCCCGGTCTTTTCCGGAATGCATATTTTGCTCCTTTCACGATTCCGCACAGACAATACTGTAGGCGACTTGATATATCAAGTCAGCAGTCCCATATATGGGACTGCTAATTTGAAGCAACTAGTTTTAAAAATTCTTGTTCGCTTAAAATTTTCACGCCAAGCTCTTCTGCTTTATAGAGCTTAGAGCCAGCTTCCTCGCCCGCCACAACATAGGTGGTGTTTTTTGAAACAGAAGACGATACATCTCCGCCAAGTGTGCGGATTTTTTCTTTTGCTTCATCGCGCGATAAAGTTTCCAATGTCCCGGTTAAAACGAATGTCTGGCCAGAGAAAGGAAGTTTTTCGCCCTGAACTTGTCGAAGGGAGACATGATCCGGATTTGTAATTTTCAATACATTTTCCAAACGCTCAAGAAGTTTTTGATTCTCTCTTTCTCCAAACCATTCGACAATTGCGCTTGAAACAATGGGGCCAATGCCGTCTATAGCATTAAGTGTGTCTTCTGTAGCCTTAGCGAGAGCGTCGAGAGTTTTAAAATTCCGAGCAAGCAAAATAGCGGTCTCCTCTCCAACATGTGGGAGAGAAAGACCAGTGAGAAGCCGTGCAAGCGTTACATTTTTTGCAGTTCGTTGTATTGATTCAATAAGTTTCTTTGCAGAGATTTCCGCAAAGCCTTCTAGTGTCAGTAGGTCACCCTCGGTGAGCGTAAAGAAGTCATCAAGATGCTGTACTAAATTTTTCTCAAGCAGCGCATCAACCGTGCTTGGACCAAGACCTTCTATATTAAGAGCGCCCTTACTTGCAAAATATCGATAGCGGCGACGGATCTGCGCAAAAGAATCTTTATATACGCAGCGCCACGCAGCCTGTCCCGGCACACGTTCAATGCGCCCGTCACCGCCACATTCTGGGACATGTGTTGGCCATGTGTACGGTTTTTCTTTTCCACTTCGAAGTTCTGGGAGCACCTTTACGATGTCAGGAATAACATCACCTGCCTTTTGCAAAATAACTGTGTCTCCTACGCGGACATCAAGACGGTTAATTTCATCTTCGTTATGAAGGGTTGCGCGGCTTACTGTAGAACCTGCCACAAGTACTGGACGGAGGTGCGCCACTGGCGTAAGGACGCCTGTACGGCCAACCTGGAGCACTATATCTTCCACTACAGTGGTAACCTGCTCTGCTTCAAATTTAAATGCCACAGCGAAGCGCGGTGCTTTGCCGGTGTATCCTAGTTCTTCTTGAGAAGCACGGTCGTTTACTTTGACGACGACACCGTCGATCCAATATCCCTGGCTTTTGTTTTTCTTCCCCCAGGTTTTCCAATAGGAAATAGCCTCATCGATATTCTTTACGAGTTTCCAATGCTTGTTTACTTTAAACCCGAGTCCTTGGAGATACTGAAGTTCTTCTTCTTGCGTATCAGGCAAGGTCTCACTTGTTGACGCAACATCGTATATAAACGTATCAAGGCCGCGCGTAGCAGCGATACGCGGATCGAGCTGGCGGATGGAGCCGGCTGCCGCATTGCGTGGGTTTGCAAACAAAGGCTCTCCGTTTTTTTCACGTTCTTTATTTGTTCTCTCCAGCGCCTCTTCACTCATCCAGATTTCGCCTTCAACAACACAATCAATTGGTCGCTCAAGTACAAGCGGTACAGATTGAATTGTACGTACGTTATGCGTCACATCTTCTCCTGTTAGTCCGTCGCCACGAGTGGCAGCCGTCACAAGTTTGCCTTGCTTGTACGTCAAAACAACTTTCAAGCCATCTATCTTAAGTTCGCAGGTGTAGGTGAGATTTTGCATAGGCTCTTTCAACATCCTGTGCACTCTGCTATCAAAATTGCGAAGCTCTTCTTCAGTAAATACATCGTTAAACGACCACTGCGATATTGCATGGCGAACTTTTTTAAATTTTCCCAACACACCACCTACCCGCTGTGTTGGAGAGTCAGGGGTTACAAGTTCAGGATATTGCTCTTCAATAGAAGCAAGTTCTCGCTCTAGCTCATCATACGCGCTGTCAGGAATCTCTGGCGCTTCAAGCGCGTAGTATAAATGACGGTGGTGGTTGAGAGTCTTTTTGAGTTTTTCGTATCGTTCGCGGGTATCTTTAGGCACCATACAAATACAGAGTACCTTCCCAACGTTTGCTTAGCAAAGTCAGTATCTTGAAGACAATTTTAATACGTGATTTTTAATTCGCGTTCAAGTTGTGTAGCTCCAGGAACACAGGTATTGAAACCGTGGGAGTAGGCTATTGTCTGGACCGTCCCCGAGACATCGGTCGTCTTCCCCACCTCCACCACCGCACAATAGGAATATCCAGGGAACGTCAAGGTAAAGGTTGTCGTCGCCGCATTGGCAGTAGAAACGACACTCCATGGAGTCCAGCCGGTTGGTTGTGTAGCGAACGGCACGGGCGGCGTTCCCGCAGCGGCCATGTCATACGAGCCACACACAATACCTGAAGTGGGTGGGTTAGAAGCCGAACTGGTTGCAAACGCACTTCCCGACCCGCCATATTTTGAATCCCAATACAGTGCGCATTCGGCACCTGAGTCGGCGGCATAGATTGCGTACTGGGACTGGGACACCGTTGTTGAAAGACCAAGCTGTCTCACCACGACATCATAGATACCAAGCCCGATAGCAAGCGCCAAGCTCGCCACAAGAGTTGCAAAAAATATTGTAAAGCCTCTATTGTTCATATAATTTTATTGCCAATCGAGCAACGCATCTCGCAGCTCAAGCGAACGCGTGACCCCTCCGATGTCTTTCCATTGCACCACTACCCTAATATCCGCCTCCGCTGCATTACCCCCAGGAGACGGAGTTGTAACTGAAATTGATCTTGAGAAAATAGTTCGCGTATTGCCCGCAGTTTGGTATGTGTAGTTGCCACCCGAAGCATTGTAGTAAAGATATGTAGAGCCGCACGCAGCAACTGATGTTCCACACAATGTTACTTGGTCTGCAAATGAATCTATCGTGCAGTAGTTTCCTCCCGTACACGTAGCCTGTCCACCCGACATGTTTGTTGTATGGTTGTTTGATATGCCGTCAAACCCGGCGAGCCAGTCCTGATTGTTAAGTCTGTTTGTGTCGCGAACAAAATGCACATATTCAAGCGCGTCTTGTGCAAGTAAACCTGCTATCACTTGGTCGCGAGCAATAAGCGTCAGCTGCAACCCTTTTGCTGCTATAGTAAGCGGCCCCGTGATAGCTATAGCCAATATCAAAACAGCCAAAAGTGTTTCAACCAGTGTAAATCCCCTCGTGTGTAGTCTTTTTTTAGAGATCATATAGGCGTTGTGTGACAGAGGTTTGCACATTAAACGATGATGTTACTCCGCCTTTAACGGTTACATATCCACTGATGAGTATCTCTACTTTAGGCTGCACACTTAGTGACTGAGCTCCCACTGTCTGCACACCCTGCGGTGCGCCTATTACATAAAATTTCAGTGACGTAATAATTATGTCGGGAGATGTAATAGCAGCATATGTCGAGCCTCCGTCCTGCGAACGCAGGATGCATCCCGCCACGCTGTTTGGGCATCCCACCCCACTGTTGTACTTATAGACAGTGACCTGTGAGCCCCCGCTTGGAAGAAATGCAAATTGAGTATCACCGTTTGCGTCTGGAGTGTCGCGGAGCGTAGTCAATGTTCCTGTACCGGAATGATATTGCGAGCCTGTACGGATAGCACGCGTCATGCTGTCTATAGAGGAATTAAAGTTATTTGTTGCTTGAGAAAGGAGTTCTGCTCTTCGATTTGCTTCTGACAGTGACAATAGTGCGCCAAGCGCAACCACCATCACCACACTGAAAATGGCGACCGAGACGAGCATTTCAATAAGTGTAAAACCTCTTATGGGTAAGGCGCGGTTTCTCATGGCAATGTTCCTGGTGCCTGCACCGTTATCTGTCCGGGACCAGTGATGAGTACGCTGCGAAAGGTGCCGCTTTTAGCTTGAACCTTAACCCAGGCGCTCACATAGCCGGCATTATTGTTAAACACAGCGTCTGGATTTGGTCGTCTAAATTGTATGTCTACCGAGTCTACTGTATATGTGCCAGCTGAATCGTCCGAGCCGGTGCAGTTTTTAACTCCACTAGTTTGCACTACACACGCCTCGGCTATGGTATAGCCAGGGCTCAGAGTAAATACTTTGACCGTCTCACCGTTATCATATCCACCGTTTCTATTAAAATCCGCATACAAGAGATACGTGTTTGGCATAGTTCTCCCAAAATAGAGCCCGTACGCCTGAGCATACGTGACAGCCCCTGCATTGTTTGCACCAAGAACGCTCACACCGTAGACCTGTGCCTGACGAACTGAAAGAGCGACGCCGTACGTCACACTGCGAAGCACTGTTGTGCTGTCGAAGCTAGACTGTCGCAACAGCATTGTGAGCGTAATGATGGTGATGATAACGGTAACAGCAAGAAGCTCAATGAGAGTGAATCCTCTAGGCCCACTCCGCCAGCTGGCGGATGGCGGATTATCAGAGAGTCGTAATTTGTGTGAAAAGATCGACATGGAAAAAATAGCAGATAGCGGCACCAAGCGCCAAGAATGGCGCAAAGGGGAGCTCACTCCTCATTGTAAACCCTGCCTGCCTTCTGGTTGGTCCCATGGTGTGGGTAAGAACTAATAACACACCAACGAAAGCGCCGCTCCAGATAGCTATCATCAAAGCACTTAGGCCTGCTGTTAAACCAAGTAACCAGCCAAGCGAGAGTTCAAACACCCCATCTCCCCATCCCATCCACATACCTTGCGAGATAAGCGACACAAACAGAAGTGGCGCTGCAAGTGCGGGTCCTGCAAAGAGACTTTCCACCAGACTTTCATGAAACACAAACACATACATGAGTGCGAGCGCCATCAGAAGAAGCGAACAGGACCAAGGAATGACGGTGTGTCGTATGTCGTATACAACGATAAAAAGTATAAGTAGCCACACAAAAAACCAATACGCATACGCAAGCGGAGCAGGAGTGGTAAGGTACACGCCCAAAGAGAGCGCGGCGGCAACTATTTCAACAAGTGGATATTGTATTGAAATATGTACCCCGCAATAACGGCATCGTCCGCGCAGTGCCAGATATGAAATGACTGGCACAAGGTCAAACACTGAAAGTGTGTGTCCACAACGCATGCAACGTGAGCGTCCGTGCATAACGCTTGTGCCTGTGTGGAAACGGAACGATAGCGCGTTCAAAAAGCTTCCCACTATAAGCCCTAAGCCAATTGAACTAATTAGTAACATCAAAGCAATTGTCAGCGCCACCTCCCGCAGCAGACGTACCACTGCAGCTTGCGGCTGCGCCGTCGAAGTCAGCTTTTTGACTACCTGTGCATGTGTCGCTTGTGTCAGCGCTTGAGTCTGCATCTTGCGCTACCGCACTGTTGGCTTCCATTACTCCGCCTAAGTGGTAACGGGATGCTTGGCTTGAGGCGCAACTGGTGCCTCCCCCATTGTAGTTAAGCGCTGCGTAAGGGTAACAACTTGCCTGGCTTCCATCTGTACAGACTGTAGAGGAGTTCGGGTCGTACGGAATTGTCTGCATGTATGACGCACTATGGAAGGTTGTGTCGCTATAAATATTGAGCGGATAGTACAGGTTGGCGCTATAAAACTGTTCGAGCGCGAGTTGAATATTTTTAACGTCAGCGATACGTCGTGCGTCGCGCGCCTTTTGGCGTGCAACAGTAAGGTTCACCATAACAATAGACGCTAAAATACCGATAATTGCGATAACAACCAAGAGTTCAATAAGGGTGAAGCCTCTGTTTTTCATATACCCTATAGTATACAACAAAAAGAAAACCCCCAACCTTGCAGCTGGGGATTCTCTAGAGAACAGAGAGTGAGATTACTGACAGCCCGCAATTACACCAGTTGATGTTGTCGAAGTTACGCGTGCCATACCCACAGAGAGTGCACCTGAACCAGATTCAAGATATGTGCAGATTTCGTAGTTCTGAGTTGTAGGGTTGCCTGTTGTACCGTCAGACTTTGCAATCATGTACTGGCAGGTTGCTGCATTGGTCTTTGTGCAGACTGTGCCTGAGGTTGAAGGGTCTAGGTACCCAGCAAACGAGATTGGAGATGGGCCTGTGCAGCTCTTTGCATCGTTTGTAGTTGCGTTTGGTGCAGCTGAAGTACCGCCGCCCGTACATCCTGTTATAGATGGAGCTGGATCTCTATCGGCAAGAGACATCGCCTTTGCCATTTCCTGGAGAGACGCTACGCGCTGTGCGTCGCGACCTTTTGCACGAGCACTGTTAAGAGACACGAGAACGATAGACGCTAAAATACCGATAATTGCGATAACAACCAAGAGTTCAATAAGGGTGAAGCCCTTAGCTGCTTTTTTAGTAAAAAATGTCTTCATGAATACGGGTGAGTTTTTAATAATTAAACGCTTCAATAGCTTGGCGTTCTATCCACAAGTATAGCTTGGTCTATATTGAGACTATAGGTTTGTGTGGGGATAACTTACCCTAGATGCTTGTGGTGCTGTTGTAGATCGGAAGCAAGACAGCAGCCAAAAGGAAGCCGACGCCCAAGGCGAGGGCCACAATAAGGGCAGGTTCGATAAGAGACACGAGGGCATCCACCGATGCGTTTACTTCTCGGTTGTAGAACTTGGCCATACGTTCAAGAATGCTGCCCAACTCCCCTGTCTCTTCACCGATACGGAGCATCTGTACGAGAATTGCTGGAATTTCATTGGGGTAGTGGCTCAATGTTTCTGACATAGAGTGGCCCGCCTTCACATTTTCCAGAGCCTCGAGCAATATGTGCTCGTATACCTTATTTTCCACCACACTTGCAGTAATCTCGAGTGAACGAACGGCGCTGATACCAGAGGTAAGCATCACGTGCATATTGTCTGCAAAACGTGAGAGGTAGAGTTTGCGGAAGAGGTCTCCTATATATGGAATAGAGAGTTTGAGTTGACTGCCAAGATATTGGCCACGGTCAGTTTGAAGGTATCGGAAAAAGAAAAACCCGCCGATGATTATCGCAATAAGAAGGAAAATGCCGTAGTCAGTCAAAAAGTGGCTGAAATTAAGAATCACTTGAGTCAGAAACGGCAATTCCTGACCGCTGCCTTCCAAGATAGAGCCCAATTTTGGAATAACAACCGTGAGCATCAAGGTCATCACCGAGACGAAGGTAAAGACAATGAACCCTGGGTAGATAAGAGCGTTTTTTGCTTTACCTGCCAGCTCGTATGAACGATCTATGTAGTCTGCCAAGAAGAGGAAGGTTTGGTCGAGCTTACCGGACTCTTCTCCGGAGCGAACCATGTTGACGTAGAAGTCAGAAAAAACTTTTGGATGTTTTGCGAGTGCTTTTGAAATTGAAGTACCGCTTTGCAAGTCATCCCCCACTACCGTAAGTGCGTTTCGCAACATTGGCTTAGTGGACTGCTCTGCCAACAAACGGAAAATACGGAGCGCTGAAACTTGCGCCTCAAAGAGGGTTGCTAATTGGCGAGACAAGAGCACGATGTCGCGACTAGACACTCCGCCAAAGAAAGTAATGTTGTTGAGGTTAAATCCTGCCTGTCCGTTGACTGGAGCAATAGCGGTAAGAGTAAACCCTCTTCGCTGTAGGGCCTCTACTGCCGCATCCTGCGTTGGCGCATTTGCAACACCGCTTTGTGTCTTGCCCAAGTTGTCGAGAGCTTCGTACTTAAATTCAGTCATGATTATGTATGGTGAGCGTAATCGAACTAGAGAAGGCGTTCAAGATTCTTAGGGTTCGTAGCACGGGAATACGCACTTTCAATTGTAATCTCCCCCATGCGCACCATTTCAGCAAGAGAGCGACTCATGTCGATCATGCCCTCACTTGAGCTTGTTTCGATCACTGTCTGGATTTCGTGTGTGCGCTTTTCACGGATAAGGTTCGCGACAGCTGGAGTGTTTATAAGCAGCTCACATACTGGGATCAGACCACCTGAAATACGTGGCACAAGGCGCTGCGAGAAGATGCCTGCGAGTGATGATGAGAGCTGGACGCGGATCTGGTCTTGCTGCGCTGGAGGGAACGAGTCGATGATACGGTCAATGCTCTGCGCCGCATCGTTTGTGTGCAAGGTTGAAAAAACCAAGTGGCCAGTCTCAGCAGCGGAAACTGCCGCAGCCATAGTTTCCGGCGTTCGCATTTCCCCTATCATGATGACGTTGGCATCTTGGCGAAATGCGCTACGAAGTGCTGTATCAAAATCTTTCGTATCGATGCGCACCTCTCGCTGTTCTATAAGAGATTTCTTATTTTCAAACAAGTATTCAATAGGATCTTCAATGGTGATGATATGTTCAGTGCGTTCCTGGTTAATTTTTTCAATCAAGGCTGCAAGGGTTGTCGTTTTCCCTTGACCAATTGGCCCCACAACCAGGAAGAACCCCTGTGTACGCGCGGTAAATGTTTCAAGTACGGGAGGAAGACCAAGTTCTGCAACACTTCGGATTGTCTTTGGAATAAGTCTGAGCGCAACACCGACGTGGCCGCGCTCAAAATAGGCGTTGCCGCGAAAACGCACTTTGTCTCCATACGCATAGGAAAAATCGATTTCCTGATCCTGTAGAAATTTTTCTTTAAACGCAGGAGGCAACATTACGGACAAGAATCCCATAACATCGTCATTGGTCAGTTTTTGCTCCGAGAGCAGCGGGGTGAGTACGCGTGCAACGCGGATAACAGGCTGAACGCCTACTCCCAAGTGGAGATCCGAGGCACCTTGTGCCACAAGCATTTCAATAAGCTGTACTAGTTTCTTGGTGTAATCCATCGCGGTCAAAAATTAAATTTCCACTTGCTTCCCCGGCCCGTCATCAACGCCTTCTGCTGGTTCTGGCGTTTTCTCCGGCGCTACCGGCTGCGCCTCATCGTCAAGGTCAAAGGTGCCGCCGAGCATATTCACCTCCTCAAACGGAATGATGCCGTTTGCTGATTTAATAATAGCATCTTCTTTTATCGTCATCATGCCGTGCTTGCGAACGATTTTGAGCATTTCGTCTTCAGATTTATTTTCGAGGATAGCTTTTTCAAGTTCCGGGTTCATGTCAAACATTTCCATCACAGCAACACGCCCTTTCGTACCGGTTGGGCACTCAGGAGTTGGGTCAATGCGATAAAACTCTGAAAGGTCCGGTAAATTTTTCTTATATTCCGGCGCAAGGTCATTAAATTCGTCTTTGAGCATCTGCTGCATGCTTACATCGGCTTTTACTTTTTTCCCAGTGTCCTTGCAAAGTGTTTTTGCCAAACGCTGTGCCATACCCAAAATAAGCACAGGTGGAATAAGGTACGGCTCAACACCCATGTCGAGTAAGCGCGGGATAATGCCAATTGAGTTGTTGGTGTGGATGGTAGACAGCACTAAGTGGCCTGTAAGCGCCGCTTGCACGGCCAAGTTTGCAGTTTCCGCATCTCGAATTTCTCCCACCATGATGATATTGGGGTCTTGACGAAGGGTGGTACGTAGCCCGTTAGCAAATGTATAGCCAATTTCTGGGCGCACCTGGCTTTGTGACACGCCGGGGATTGTGTATTCCACCGGATCTTCAAGAGACAGTACGTTTTGGTGGTCACGGTCTACTTCATTCAATATGGAATAGAGCGTTGTTGATTTACCTGAACCGGTAGGGCCTGAAATAAGTATCATGCCGTAGGGTTTTTTAATCGCGGCACGAATAAGCTCGAGATTTCTGTCTGATAGTTTAAGACTATCCAAGCGCAGTTCTTGTGCTGCTGAACCCAAAATACGCATCACTACCTTTTCGCCATAGTATGTCGGAAATGTCGAAACACGGAAGTCTGTCTTCTGATTACCAATGCGTGCGGAAAAACGACCGTCTTGTGGTTTACGCTTCTCGTCCAGGCGCATATTTGAAAGCACTTTGATGCGCGCAACAACAGCGGTGTGCACTTTAGATGGGAGCGTAAGATTTGTCTGAAGAATGCCGTCGATACGGAAACGAACGCGTGTTTGCTCTGCAAGCGCCTCGACGTGGATGTCGGATGCACGCTGTTCCACAGCGTGTTCCAAAATAGTCGCTACGATTTTAGTAACTGGGGCCCCTTCGCTTATAGACTCTGCAGTGTCAGTAATTTCATTCTCGTCTATAGAAATAGTGCGGGTGTTTTTATTTGAAACTTGTGTTTCTTTCTCCGACTCAACATCGATGTCGGAAAGAGCCTTACCCACTTCCCCCGACAATCCTTTGTATTGTCCAAAAACAGTCTCGAAGTCTGCGTTGCTTATAAGGAACACTTTGTACGGCATTCCAAGTTTTGCTGAGATAAATGTCAGCGCGTCTCGAGCCTCTAGATTATCTGGATCTGTTACGCCTATCTCAAGCGCACCATCTGTAACCGCAAGCGGCACAATGCGATAATGTCGGGCTGATTCTTCCGGGATATAACTCAGCACCTTAAAAGGTACTGTTTTTTCTTCCATCTTTCTCACTGGGACACCGTAGTAGTTCCCTTTTACTTTAAGAATCTCGGCGGGATTAATACCTGCAGCGGTAAGCACCGCCTCTTCATCACTTCCAGCTTTTCCAAGCTCAAGCTTCAACTGCGGGACGAGAGCCGAATCAATCGACCCATTTTGCTGGAGAAGTTCGAGCAGATCCATAGCTCTTATTTAATTAGCAGCCCCGATTGGTAAGAATGGATTGCGGCGACCTGTCGGCTGCGATGGAATAACAACGCCGAAGTCAGTAAGCGAGATAAAAACAGGGTCAGTAAAAATCTCCCCGTTGAGACGTATGGTATTAAGCCCTGCAAGTGTAATGAGAAGCGCTTGACCCATCTGCCCACTATCTGAATTTGTATTCGCTGTTCCTAACGAAGGGCTAGACCACGAGTAGAACAAAAACCCTAGTATGAGAAAGGCCGCGAGTATTATCACCCCCAGTAATGTTTTATTTTGCGTAAGAGACTTCATAGTCGTGTGTTAGTGGAGCCAGTAGGTTTTAATCGTGTACGAATATGTGTTGAGATCGCCGCCAGTCGAGAAGGATATGCGCGTTACATCAAGAATGCGTAAGCTGTGTTCAAGATCTTCTTCAAACGCGAGGAAGTCATCGTATGTGGCATTTATCGAAAAACCTATCTCAACAGTACCGATGGCTGAACCAGATGGTCCAGTTGCAAGCGAGCTCCCTGCCCCACCGCCCTGCGTGGTCCCAAGCTGCACTTGGGAAATCGAAGCTCTGTGTCTGGACGCAATATTGTTGATATCGATAATAAGGCGGATATTGTCGAGGTTGTCAGGTAATGTGTGGGATAGCTTATTTACATCTTCGTCCGAAAAGGAGGCTCTGCGCGCAAGGAGTTGGTCGCGCACCGCGCGGAGTTCCTGTGCCTTATTAAGCGCTTGGTCGTAGGCCGCTTGCTGCGTCGACAGCTGCTTAATACCCTGAAAATTTGGATTTGTGTACATCACAAACAAACCTAGGGCTGCGGAGAGCAAAATGATTGGGAGAATTATACGTGTCATAAATTATTGTGTGCCTAACGCGATGGCGGTGTTGGTTTTGTGCTTGTCGAAGTTGTTGAAGTTGCTGCGGCAGGGGCAGGAGGAGCCACCGGAACCACCGCCGGGCTGTTGCCAAGATTTTTAGTGTAATTGATGAGCGAAGACGCCACGTTTGCCGTAACACTAAACTTAACGCTCTTTGCACCACTATTATCCACGCCTGAAAAAACGACGTCCTTGAGAACCTGGTTTGCCGCATTAAACTGGTCACTCTGCAGAGCAACACTTGCGAACGTGTCTGCAATTCCAGAAAGGACTATAGACGCGGTACCGTCTTTATTTAGCGAGTATTGGAAACCAGTGAGCTGAACATTTTGTAAGGTTTGCTGGCTCAAAAATGCAAAAATTGCAGAAGGCGCAATGTGGTTTCCAAGCAGCGTCTTGACGTTGTTGATGCGTGAGTCCAGACGTATAAGTTGGTTTATCTGTTCTGGATCAAAGGCCGCCTCTTCTTTTTGGAGAGATGCCTGTTTGCTTGAAATTGAAGTATTAAGGAATGTCTCGTATCCAAACACGCCCGCAGCGGCTACAATTGATGCAATAAAGATAAAGAGTGCTATGAAAAAGAGGAAGCCAAAACTCCCACTCTCACGGTAGGTCGTAGTTGAATCCAGAGGCTTCTTAGGAATAAATGATGTAGGTGTAGGTGATGGGGGCATGGTGTCCAAGTTCTCTCTCTAGTATATAGTGCGATTTGTATTTTTGATGAGGATGTCAACACCAACAGCGAACTTTACCCGTTCCCCTGCAGCTGACGAAGCGCCAAACCAACCGCGACAGAAAATTCCGGCCCTGCTTCTTTTAATATTTCTTCCAAAAACGCAGGCGCCTGCGTTTTTGAGAACGGATTTGCAAGACGGACCTCCGTTTGGATCTTTTGCTGAGCGTATGCTTGCAACCCTTTGAGGGTCGCTCCCCCACCTGTTAACACAAGTGCACTGAGTGGCTGATTCTTTTGTGCTTCGTACGAACTCACCGTGCGTGCAATTTCTGAAAATAGCGTTGAAAGGGATAATTCGAGAGATTGTTTGAGTGCTCCGTTCCCCTCAATGAGCGCTTCACCTTGCATTCCGAATTTGCGTTTACGTTGTTCAGCATCAGCAACAGTAGTGCTGAGCGCTTGTGCGGCAGCAAGTGTCAGATCTTGGCTTCCATGGCTTATGATGTGGCTTTCACGAATGATGCCCCGCTCAACAACATAAAACTTTGTTGTTCCCGCCCCCATATCAACAACAGCAATAGGTGCGATACCGTGGTCGAGAGCAGCCCTCACTGCACTAAATACTTCGATCTCAAAAAATGCGACGTCTATACCCGCGTCGCTCGCAATGGAGCGAAATTTCGATATTGTGTCGTTGTGTATAGCAACAAGTAGGACTTGAAGTTTGTCGTTTGGGCCAGCGTTCTTACCTCCTCCCGAGATAATAAACCAGTCGAGCAATACTTCATTTATAGGTACGGGAATATATTTTCGCGCCTCAAGCGGCATTACCTGAGCAAGCTGTTTTTCCACTCCAGCGGGGAGCGTAACTACTGAAACAAGACTAGATGCATACGGAATAGCGATAGCGGCGTTTTTGACGGTAACATTCGCTTCGCGGATTACATCTTTAAGCGCTTCGGCGATTTTGTCGTATGGCAGACTGGTTGCGCGACCTATCTCTACGCCAGCGTACGGCCCGAGCGCTATTGCGCCATAGGTTTCCAATACAACCCGTCCTTTTTCAAGACGCAGCTGGACGACTTTTATCGATGACGTGCCTATATCGACACCCAACGCACTTTTTTGTTCCTGCGAGAAGAGCGAGGAAAACGAAGATGAAATAGAAAAAGCCATAATGTGCAGTAGTTGAACAACTCAAGTATATCATTTCTAGTATGGACATCTCTAATATCCTGACACACATACTCGACAGTATCGCTCCCCCGCGCACGACGGATAGAATAGTACGGACACTTACGATTGAAGAACTACACACACTGACATTGAGAGGAGATAAAAGTGGCTCACTTCCCTATCATGACGAGCGAGTCAGAGCGCTTGTGTGGGAATTAAAATATTTCGCCAATACACGTGCGGCAATGCTTGCGGGCGCACTACTTTCAGACATTTTAATAGGAATTGCATCAGAAAGTTTGGGGACTCCCCTACTTATACCTATACCGATGCACGCTGCGCGCCGTCGCGAACGCGGACATAACCAGACAGAAGTGTTGTGTGAAGCGGCATTGGTGCACGCAAAAGAATTTTTTGAATACAAGCCGCGTGTACTTGCTCGAGTAAAAGCCACTCCCCAACAACAAGGGCTACATAAAAGTGAGCGCGAGAAGAATCTTACAAACGCGATGAAAATTATCTCAAAAAAAGATATAGAAGGTCGTATGTGTGTGGTCGTAGATGACGTTTCAACTACTGGCGCCACGTTTGCAGAAGCAACGCGCGCCCTCCGCGAAGCAGGTGCGCGCGAAATAATTTGTATTGCGCTAGCGTATTCTTAGACAGTATACTTTTACCATTATCAGTACGTTGTACATATATCTATGAAATTTCATTATTCCGCAGTTTTAATTACCGCAACTCTTCTTATCGCCCCGACTGCGTTTGCACAGGAAGATCGCGGTAATACGCCACCCCCTCGCCCACAACCTAAAAACATTCAGCTCTTTATCCGACATGAAGGCTCAGACAACATGCGCCGAGAAGAAGGTTCAACCACTATCGAACATCGTCCAATGATGAGAGCGAATATAGGTTCGACAACAAACCCGGGGATAGGTTGGGGCGATGATAGACGAGACGAGCGTCGAGAGATGATGGCTTCTAGCAGTGAAAGATTTGGTACATCAACTCCACCAAAAGTTGTAATACGCGAAAAAATTAAGCATATGTTAAGTTTCTTCAATAAAGATGAGAAAAGAAGCAGTACCTCAACTCCCCCACGTGAAGATACTGAATCATCATCTACCACTCCTCAAAAACCACCTCAAGCAGCTATCCAATTCCTCCAAAATTTCTTTGGCCGCTTCTTTCACTAATAAAATAGAAACAGGTACTAGAAAAGCCGCCTTAACATAGGCGGCTTTTGGCGGTGCAGGTGGGTTAAGTGCCCACCGACATCAACCAGTGTAAGGGTTTTTGAGCGATTTCTCCACTCGTGATTTTGAGGCATGTGGGTCGGGGTGCGATTTTGAAAAGTGACAAAAGTGACACTATTCTCGCGTTTTACCGTGTCACTTTTTCTTTTGATGTAACAGGCCAAGATATAGAGCGACTGAAACCGCGATCAGTAGGAAGACTCCTGTATTTACGAACAGCCCAAAGGTATATCCTTCGCCGGAAGCCCTAAGCCATTCTTGGGCTATTTTGACGCCCGTTAGCAATAGTAAAAGTGCCGGGAGAATAATCGTATAGAGCATCCACATCCAGTCTGAGAACCATGGATAGGCAGCGAGATATGCTTTACCCTCTCGAGTGATCAGCTCCTGCCCGATAGCGCTATTTAATTTACTCTCGAGCTGATGAAGATATTCATACTGACGTTCAACAAAAACAGCCGTCTGAAAATACCGCAGCGTAAACATGAGAATGAGAACCCAGACAACGTTGCCAATAATCGCGAGGTCCACTTGAAGCGTCAGCCCAAACTTGAAACTGAGGTAATCGGTGACAGCAAGGTCAGCCGCGCTCGGGAAAATAGTTTGGAACGCGAAGAACGCGGCCGCGATAATAACAAGCAACATGGCACGATCACGCCGCTTTACCGCCCCACCAATTATCGAGCAAGTATCCTTGTAGTGATCGTAGATTAACGAAATTGTATCAGTGGGCATAACGATACACTTGGTATGGCGCGGTATTGAGGGCTTGCATCACATTGGCTTCACTGAAACCTTCCACCAATGAGTACTTACTGTTCTGCAACTCCTCGGGCAACTCGTAAGAGCGGTCAAGTCGCACCACTGCGATGCGCTTGCTTTCCTGTATGCTCTGGTGAATTTCAAAGTTGATCCAATTTTTGTAGCCGATCAGACCGCTCTTCCAGTGTCGGTCATTAGCTTGCTTACCCACGATGACCAACGTATGAGTTGCACCTTTTATTTTTGATGTGAGCGCTGCCTTAATACGCCCCACATTGGAACTATCGATTTCCATGGGTGTGCCGTCGTCAAACGTAAACTGGAAACGCGGATTAGCATGCCACGCTTCCAGCAGATATTTATAGTGCTTATCGTTCGTATAATCAAAGCTCACAAAAACAGTGTCCATAATGAGTAAGAAATTAGTAGTAATTAACCGCGTGGCGGAAACGGATCGTAACCGTAGCTGTTACGCTCCTGGATCTTGCCGTCTTTACCATGAATAAAGTGTTCGACGCTTCTGTCCTTCGCAACACGCTCTCCTGCGTCGAGCGCATTGTCTTTCGTACGATGCGATGAGAGCGGTGTCCCGCTGCCCTCGCGCTTGTTCTCCCAACGTTCGCGATCAGAGTTGTAAACGGTGTGTATATTTTTTGCCATACTTAATAAAGGTTAGCGGGAAGCGTTGCAGCAACGACTCCCTGAATAATAAATTCGTCCGAAAGAACGATCGGTTTATGTGACGAATCAGTTGAATTTGGCTTGAGTACGATCACCCCCTCTTCGTGATGGAGATGCTTGATCGTAGCTTCGTCGTTAATGAGAGCAACTACTTTCTCACCATCGTTCGCACTCGACTGTTGTCGTACTAACACTAAATCACCATCATTGATACCGGACTTGTTCATGGATGTTCCAACAGCACGGAGAAGGAAGTACGTATGCCCAGGCCGCGCGATGCGCGTAGAAATCGGAATTAGCGCCTCAACGTCTTGTTCAGCCAGTGATGGTAGCCCACACGCAACAGAACCAACGAGCGGTACACTCACCGTCTGCTCTGACATAGTTGGAGTCTTCCGTGGAGAGAGCTTAATAACCCCGTCTTCATACTGAAGGAGCCCTCGACTCTCGAGTCGCTTTAGCATGAGTTGTACCGAGCGAGGTGAGACATACCCGATAGTCTTCCCAATTTCACGCAAAGAGGGTGTAACACCAGTATGGATGATTTGATTGCGCAGAAATGAATACCCCTCCAAATCCCTTTTTTCTGTTCTGTTCATACAGCCCATGATACACCTCTGTCCACATCTGTCAACCAGTGCTAATATACTCCATATGAGCCAGTTTTCCCGACACGCAATAGCCGAATACCTGCCTGAAATTAAAGGTATTTGTGCTTCCATCGAAGTTGAGCTGTCAAAGCATGATTTAGATAGGTTGACTGAACTGCAACCCCTCCCCGCTATCGAGCAATACGGCCGCTCAAAAGTCGTCTACGCCATGATGCTTGTCCATGAATGGCTGAGCGGCTCGGCATTCACCACTCACCACGTTTACCTCCAGAAAAAAGACAAGTCCGCCAAATGGGCAGACATGATAGCCATCCTCAATGCCAAAATCATTGAGCATCAAAACGACGCCCCCGTCATTGTCCTATCGATATCTCGCAGCGGCCGCATCACTCGCACCATTGATGGCACTGCCTTGGAGCACGAGTTTGATAGCGACGGATTTAAGAAAGATATTTTATTCATGCTCCACGAGCACGACGGATATATACCAACCCGAGATATTCAAAAACGAATTGGCGCAAAAAGCACCGAGGTAGTTTCAAAAACCATTGCCGCCATTAACACTGTGCTTCATACAAAACTTCAACTTCCCAAGAAGCAAGATGTGATTGAAAGCAAACGTGGATCCGGTTATCGCCTCAACCCTTTGTACAACGTAGTCATCACAAATTGATACTTCCCACGTCCGGAGTGGAAAACCTTGTCACCGACCTCGTAAACACGGGGTCTTTTGCATAGGACATTCTAGATGCATTCCATGTAAATGTTGGCGCATTCGCGCCATTGTTAATACATGGCAACAAAACTTTCATGGTGTACGGTCGAGAGAAAAGTGTCCGACCTCGTGCCCAACATCAAAAATCCGAGGACCATGTCGCCAAAGCAGGTCGACGACCTCAAGCGCTCGCTAGAAAAGTTCGATCTTGTCGAGTTGCCGGTGGTCGACACGGACAACACCGTCATTGCCGGTCACCAGCGCCTCATGGTTTTGAAACTTCTCGGTCGCGAGAATGAGATGATCCCTGTGCGACTGCCAAACCGCAAGCTCACCCAAAAGGAATATGACCAGTACCTACTCGGCAGCAATCGCATCCACGGCGATTGGGACTGGCAGGCATTGGCAGACAACTTCAACATCGAGACGCTTCTCTCTTCGGGCTTCGACGACACCGACATGACACATATCTTCGACGATCTTGAAGTTGAGGACGATGAGTTCGATGTTGAAAAAGAGCTGGAGAAAATCAAAAAGCCGGTTACCAAGCCGGGCGAGATGTTTCAGCTCGGCACGCACCGCCTCATCTGCGGCGACAGCACGGACCCGAACGTCATAACCAAACTCATGGGCGGCAAGAAAGCAAACTCCATTCTGCAAGATCCGCCGTACAATATTTCGCTCGACTACAACAAAGGCATCGGCGGCAAGCGCAACTACGGCGGCACGGTGGATGATGCAAAGCCGGACAAGGAGTACAAAAAGTTTCTCAAAACTGCGCTTGAAAATGCCTTGGCCGTTCTCGACAAGGACGCACATGTATTCACGTACTGTGATCAGAAGTACATTTGGCTCTTGCAGACACTGTACGCAGAACTCGGCATCGCCAACAAGCGCGTGTGCTTGTGGATAAAGAATAATTCATCGCCGACGCCGCAAATCGCGTTCAACAAACAATATGAGCCGTGCGTGTACGGCACGGTCGGCAAGCCGTACTTGAGCGAGAAAGTCCTCAATCTCTCGGAGGTACTCAACAAAGAGATCGGCACCGGCAACCGCACGCTCGAAGACATCTATGACATGATCGACATTTGGATGGTCAAAAGATTGAACGGCACTGACTACCAGCACCCTACCGAGAAGCCGCCCATGCTCCATGAAAAGGCCCTGCGCCGCTGCACGAAGTCGGGCGACATTGTGCTGGATTGCTTCGGCGGCTCAGGGTCTCTCTTGGTCGCGTGCGAACAGTTAAAGCGCTCTGCGTATTTGGTCGAACGCGAGCCGATATTCGTTGACTTGGTAATACGCCGCTATGAAAAACTCACCGGACACAAGGCAAAAAAGCTCCGTTAAGATTTGGCAGCTCGGCGACCACCGCCTCGCGCAGGGCGATTGTCGTGACGAGAAGCTCCTCAAGAAACTGCTTGGCGATGAGCACATCAATGTGTTCTGCACGGACCCGCCATATGGCGTAGCGGTCGCAGAATCCAAGCGCAACTTCCGCACGCTCACCAAAGACAAAGATATTGTCGGTGACCAGTTACAGTCAGACGGCGAGTATCGTCAATTCAGCAAGGAGTGGCTGGGGGCCCTCGTGCCGTACCTCGCGAAGAAAAACAGCGCGTATATCTTTAACGCCGACAAGATGGTGTGGTCTCTGCGCGATGGCATGACAGACAGTGGATTCAAGATCGCGCAGCTCCTCGTGTGGGTAAAACAACAATCGGTCATCGGGAGGTTGGACTACGCGCCGCAGCACGAACTCATCGTGTATGGCTGGCACGGTACGCATCACTTCAGACGCTCCAAAGACAAGTCAGTCTTGTTCTATCCTCGCCCCAACAAAAGCAAGCTCCATCCGACGACTAAACCTCTTGGGTTGGTGCGCCGACTCGTCTTTAACAGCACGAATATGGGTGACGTGGTATTCGACGGCTTCCTCGGAAGCGGCACGACCCTGCTTGCGTGCGAGCAAACCAAGCGCCGATGCTTCGGTATCGAACTCGACCCCGAGTACTGCCAGACCAGCATCAAGCGCTGGGAAAAGATGAGTGGACGCAAAGCGAAACGGATATGAAAAAGACCGACCAAACAAAAGAGGCGTTGCTCGAACAAATCCGTAAGACTCCTATTGTTCAAATTGCTTGTGAAAAACTTGGCATCAGTCGGTGGACATTCTACCGATGGAAAAAAGAAGATGTGGAGTTTGCAAAAAAGGTAGACGAGGCAATCTTTGACGGTCGGTTGCTAGTGAATGATTTGGCGGAAAGTCAGCTCATAGGGGCGGTCAAGGACAGAAATTTTGCCGCCATTATGTACTGGCTCAAACACCACCATCCTTCGTACAAGACCCGGGTAGAAATTGAAGGCACGGTTAATACGATTCAAGAACTTTCACCCGAGCAGAAAGAGTTGGTACGGAAGGCCCTTGAGCTTGCGAGCCTAACCCTGGAAGATAATGGAAACGAATAGCGACACAGTCACCTTTGAGGCAATCACCAGGGATCGCTTGGTCCGGCGTACGGTCACGCGCGAGAGTCACCTCATGTTTTTCTATGTGTATTTCTCGCACTATGTCACGTACCCGATAGCCGAATTCCAGAAAGATATCTTTCGGATCACCGAGGATAGCAGCAACAAGCTCGCGGTCATCGTTGCGTTTCGCGGCTCCGGCAAATCAACGCTGGTGACTTTTTCATATTCGCTGTGGGCAATGCTCGGCGTACAGCAGAAGAAGTTCGTCCTGATTATCTGTCAGACACAAACACAGGCAAAACAGCACCTCATTAACCTGAAACGAGAGTTGGAAAGCAACGTACTCCTCAGAAATGATCTCGGACCCTTTCAAGAGGAGAACGGCGAATGGGGCGCGTCCGCTTTAGTATTCCCCCAGCTAAAAGCAAAGATCATGGCAGTCTCAACCGAGCAGAGCATCCGAGGTCTACGGCATAACCAACACCGACCGGACCTCATTATCTGCGACGACCTCGAGGACATGGCATCCGTCAAAACATATGAGAATCGGCAAAAGATATACAACTGGCTCTGTGGTGAGGTGATGCCGCTCGGCGATCGCAACACGCGATTTGTGATTGTGGGTAATTTACTCCATGAGGACTCGCTGGTCATGCGCTTGAGGCGAGACATCGAGGAAGGACAACGGATAGGTGTGTTCAAAATGTTTCCACTGCTGACCGCCGACGGAGCCGTTGCATGGCCCGGCAAGTATCCGAATCAAGCTACTCTCTCAGAGGAGAAAATGAAAAGCGGCAACGAATATGCCTGGCAACGAGAGTACCTACTCAACATCGTTCCTGACGAAGATCAAGTAATTCAACGGGAGTGGATTCAATACTATGACAAGCTCCCCACGCGGCGAGACACGTACCACGGGATATTTATGGGCGTCGATCTTGCGATTTCTCAAAAAGAGACGGCAGACTATACCGCAATGGTGAGTGCGCTCATTAGCCATGATGAGAACTTCTGCGTGTACATTCTTCCTAACATTATCAACAAGCGGATGAACTTTCCCGACACAATTAAGCAGATAAAGGCAGTGAGCGATGCAAACAAGAAATTGTATTCATCTCACATCCTTGTCGAAGAAGTCGGCTACCAAAAGGCGGTAGTTGATCAACTCACGCACGACGAGCTGAACGTAGAGGGTGTGAAGATTTCCTCCGACAAACGATCGCGTCTCATATCAATTTCGGCGATGATCCAGAGCGGAAAGATTAAGTTCCCTCGGCACGGTGCCGAAGCACTCATTCGGCAAATTGTCGGATTCGGCGTCGAGAGACACGATGATCTTGTTGACGCGTTTACGCTTGTTGCACATCATGCGATTCAGTTTGACCACGCAGGTCCGCAATTTTTAGTCATCAATCTTGGACCGGACCGGTGGGACGATGGAGAAGGTTGGTATCCGCTGCGGATGGACACACGCTTTTGAGTTACCAACTCGGCAGTACCGCGATTTTGTGTCATCAGTGAGGTAATGAAATCGGACGATATAGAGAATCTTAGGTACGTGCAGAAACTCTTAGGTGTTTGTATACAGCTGCTGCGAAAGATCGAGAAGGGATCAACAAGGCAGAAAAATCAACCAGCACTACCGTTTCGGAAGAGTAGGAATCGAAAACTTAGAAGCCGGTAGGGGCTGTTGCGATATCCGTACCATACCCAAGATCTTTGAATACGAGCGTGTATCCGCTTGAATTTACAGGAATCTCAAAGCCAAGACTACCGGTGACAGTCGCGTGAGGCGCGAGGGTGAACGTGGGCATTTTTGCATCGGTAAGCACCATTGTGTATATGGCTCCTGCGGCGTCCTTAAGATAAAAGAAGAATTCACTGCACTGCGTTTCTCCACCATCAAGTGCGTGACAGATAAGCGGTTTGTCGCCGCTATTCGTAATCGAGACATTGATGCGAACCCTCTCGTGACCTTCCTCTACCGATGTTTGATATTGCTCTATGTATGGCCGTTTGAAGTTAGTGACGGTGAGAGAAATGTTCTGAAAGTTCTTTATCTGCGAAATGACGTTGGTGATGTTCGAGCGGAAGCACCAGCCGGACCCCGACTTTTCGAGCACCATGAGTTGGACCTCACTTTTGCCGTCGGAGGTGTTTTCGACGAGTTGTACAGTCGTGCCGTTATCTTCTTCCAGGACGCTTTTAATTTCAAAGCTGGTAATGCGATTTGAACCCCATACATTGGTGAGTGCTTTCACATATTCAGCCTTCGTTGCGCCAACTCTATCTTGTGGACAAACGAGATCGTACAGTTTTGCGAGATCGCGCTGCTGGGTATATCGCTCTACCTTTGTGGCAAATGCAGAAGCAGATAACTGCGCGGTGGTGGTTAATTCACCCGTCTGTGCGCTTTCTCGAGATACGTTATCGCCACTTCCTGCTTCGCTTGTAGCGATTCCGGGTCCATTAGCGTTGGTAATTTGATCAGTTTGAGAGCTACTGGACCACCAATATGCACCTCCACCAACGAGAACAACTACTGCAATCCCTACTGCTATCCACCGTGTTGTATCCATACTTTAAAGGGTTTTTAGGGCCTAATAATGGGACCCTTGTGTTCCTAACTTAGTTATCGGGTCTTGCGAAGGGTGGTTACCAACAGGCCCCTTTTGTGGGGCAATTCAAGGATAACATAAATATCCTATTTTGGGATATCCTGATTTAGGATAGAGGCTTAAGGGATGGACAAATCCATCCACTCCAATGAATACAAAGTGGTTTTACTTCGCTTGAAGAAGGCGCGTATGGAAGCTGGGCTCACCCAGGTACAAGTAGCCGATAAGCTCGGCCATCATCAGTCCTATATATCCAAGATTGAGAGCGGAGAACGCCGGGTTGACGTCGTTGAGTTGAACCGCATCGCCAAACTCTACGGAAAGAAAGTTAACCACTTCCTCTAATAACAAAAGCTGCGATATTCTCGCAGCTTTTGTTATTTTGAGGCGCAGGATAATTACTACATCCTGAAGTTCGTTACTGATCTGCTATCTTCTGCGCTGACTTTAACCATTTTTCCAATTTCGGCATATCGTGATGTCGGAAGTGGTAGAACACTGACGGAGTGAAGATAAGCGAAACAATGGTCGAACTGATCAGGCCGCCGAAGATGACAACCGCGAGGGGATGTAGCAACTCTTTCCCCGGCTCTTCCGCACCAATAAGAAGTGGTACAAGGGCTAGAGCGGTCACCAAAGACGTCATTAGAACTGGTACTACACGATCGAGCGTGGCTCGGAGGACTACTTCCTTCGAGATGCCGTTACCATTTTCTTTTCCAACCAAGTCCAGTGTATGGCTGATAAGAATGATGCCATTTCTTGAAACAATTCCCGCAAGCGAGATAAAGCCAACCAAGTGAGCGAGGTTTATCTCTCCGCCAGTAAGCCACACGGCGACCATGCCGCCGAATATGGCCGACGGGATGTTGAGCATTATTTGCAATGCAATCGGGATTGATTTGAATGTCTGGTACAACACCCACAAGATCAGAATAAGTCCCACGGCAAATAATATGCCGAGGCGTTGACTGTTTTCTTTCTGACTTTTATAGGTGCCTTCGTACGAGATAGATTGCCCCGATGGTAACTTTTCCCTGTCCATCGTTTGTTTGACCGCTTCCACCGCGCCTACGATATTTCCACGATCGTAGTTTGCGCTCACAACCAAGACGCGCTTACCTCCTTCGTGACTGAACTTATTGCGCCCAGCATCGAGGCGCAACTCTGCCGCATTGCCGAGAGCCTCCACGTTCTCAAACGGAAGAGACAGGTCTCGTATGCCGTCGCTATTACCACGCCACGAAGGGTCGTATCGCAGCACTACAGCAGTTCGCGCTGATCCTTCCTGTACCTGGCCTATGCGTACACCCAACAAGCCCTCTTCGAGCTCTTCAGCAACTTGTCCGCTTGAGAGGCCGTAATCAGCAAGTCGGTTGCGGTCAGGGTAGATACGTAACTCGGGAAGCAATACTTCTTTTTGAACTTGAGGATTTTTGACACCCTCTTGCTTTGCCAGTTCCGTGCGAATTCTTTCTGCCGTCTGTTTAAGACCAGAAAGATCATCGCCATATATTTTAATCACGATGGGTGCTCGTATGCCTGACAGCAATTCTTCAACGCGGTGAGTTATTGGCTGTCCGATCGAAAAGTCTGCTGCTGGGAAACGTTCAACCACCTTCTGTATTTCTGCAAACAGTCGTTCGCGTTCACCCTCAAGTCCCTGTTCAAATGTAACTTGAATCTCGCTCGTGTTTGCCCCGCTGTCGTGTGGATCGGCTCCGGCTCGGCCAGTAATATGTCCCACACGTACAACCCCTTCAATTTTTCCTATCTCTTTTTCCACTCGGGAGGCAAAGGCATTTGAAGTACCGAGATCTGTCCCCACTGGGAGAATCACAGAAATGGTGGCCGACCCTTCGTTGAAGGGTGGGATGCCTTCTTTTCCTGCAAAGACGTACATGCCCACAGTGATGACAATGCCAACAACTGTGGCGATCATCAAGGGCTTCACATGTTCAATGCCCCACATAATTGCAGGGGTCATTTTAGTTTTCACGAAGCGCACGAATTTTGTATCGCTCTCATGTCCAGTAAGGTGTTTTGGCGAGAGAAGCAGTGCGCACAAAACTGGAATTATGGTGACTGATACTACGAGCGATGACAAAAGTGCTATGAGGTAGGCGCTTCCAAGCGACGCGAGGAGTCGTCCTTCTACTCCGGGGATAAAGAACACGGGCAAGAAGACAATCATGACGAGAACGGTCGCAATGACGATGGAGTTCAATACCTCTCGCGTGCCTTCAAACACCACTGTGTGTACTGGCTCTATTGAGCCGGAAGCTTTCCACTCCCGTAACCTCCTGAACACGTTTTCGACACCCACTATAGCGTTGTCCACCAGCTCGCCCACCGCAACCGCAATGCCACCCAAGGTCATCACGTTTACGGAAAATCCGAGGAGTTTGAATACAATTGCGGTTACCACGATACTGAGTGGAATAGATATCAGTGTAATGAACGTAACCCTCCGATGCATGAGGAATAGCGCGAGAATGATTGCGACAACTACGATACCCTCAAGCAGTGCCCGATACACGTTGTTGAGACCTGCATCGATGAACCACTCTTGCCGGAAGAGATCGTTCTTGAGAGTGACACCAGTTGGAAGAGATTGACGAATACTTTCAAGTGCCTCATCAACGGCAGCGGTAACCGCCAAAGTTTCTGCTTCCGGCTGCTTGGCTATGCGTAGAATGACTCCCGGTTTTCCATCTATCGTGGCACCTCCGCGAACGGGACTCACACCCGCCACCACAGTGCCTATATCGGCCAATCGTATGCCACGACCATTCCAAATAGTAATTCCGACTTCTTCTATTTCAGTAATATCTTGTGGTGCTACCAATATACGCAATGGGTATTCTTTTCCACCCTGCACCAAGAGCCCACCACTTTTATTCGTAAGTACTGATGATAGTTTTTCTTCTACATCGGCAATAGTAAGGTCATAGCGCCGCATTGCTTCCGGATTTAGATTGACCTGCCATTCTTTGACATCACCGCCAAGCACGATGATATCGCTGACGCCTGGAACACGTAGAAGAGCGGGGCGTACAGTCCAGTCTGCAAGCGTGCGTAACTCTTTACCATCTAGTGTGGATTCTTCAGAGGTGAGTCCGACCCACATAATTTCTCCCATGATGGAACTTACAGGACCGAGTACAGGTCGAACGTTCTCTGGAAGATCGAGACGAGAAATTCGCTCTTGAATTATTTGTCGGTTGCGATAAATATCCGAACCCCAGTCAAATTCCGCCTGCACGATTGCAAGTCCGAATGATGCTGTACCTCGCACACGCGTAACACCAGGTGCGCCCGCAACTGCATTCTCAACTGGAGCAAGCACGAGTCGTTCGACTTCTTCAGGAGCCAGACCCTCAGCTTCGGTAAACACAGCAACCGTTGGCTTGTTGATGTCGGGCAATACGTCCACCTTCATTGTGAGGAAGCTCCACACGCCGAGCCCACTGATAGCGATGAATACTGCAACCACTCTCCACTGATGTTTCAGCGAAAAAGATATGATTTTGTTCAACATATATTATTCGTCGTGAGCGTGTCCATGCCCATCTCCTTCGGGTGCAGGTTCGCTCACTGTTGTGTTAGGTTGCTCGACTCGCATACCTTCAGTAATAGATTCAGTTGCTTGCAGTAGATAGATATCTCCAATCGCAAGTCCTTTCAAAATTTCTACTGCATCTCCAAACGTGCGTCCCGTAGTAACTTCACGCGACTGCACAACGCCCTCTGTAGTAACAGTCCACACGTGCGGATGGTTTTCTTCATCCCAAAAGACGGCGTCAAATGGGACTGCGATTGTTTGAGATGTCTTTGCATTAGGAATAACTCGAACAGAAAGGTGTGCTGGCCAATCAATGCTTGCGTCGATTCGCGCATCAGCCATAAATGCGCCATTTCCATCAAGTGCTGTTCCTACACCAGAGATTGTTGCCGTCCTCACGTCCTTGGCAAAGCCCGGACGGACAATTTTAACAACGTCACCTTTCTTTGGTACTTCAACATTGCTTGGAATGCGGAAGCGAACGATTTTATTAGTCTTTACTCCCGAACTGATAGATGCGACGGCTCTACCAGGGGCCACGAACTCACCAATCTGGCTTGTGATTGCTGAAACGTATCCACTTTTTGGTGCGACGATTGCACTGCCGCCAGTGATAGCGCCTGAGACTGCTCGATATGACGTCTCAGCTGCTTCAAGTTCTCCTTGTGCAATTATTTTTTCACGATCAAGTTCGGTCGATTTTTGAGAGGTATCGCGAGAGCGTTCAGCGTATTCCTTCTCTTTTTCAGATACATTGAGAACTGCATCGCGATATTTTTCTATAGCCTCATTGAAGGAAGCTTGGTCATCCGCAATATCCTTGCGTAAATCGTTTAGGTTTGTTTGGGTGAATGATTCTCCGCTCGCAATACTAGCGGAAGCAAGTTGAGTCGCTGCCAAAAAGTAGTTAACGCCAACTTGTTGAGGGACCGCGTCTTTTTCGAGCGCATCGAGCGCGGCCATTGTAGCGGTAAGATATTTGTCTCTGAGGCTAGAATTTGTAGCACCGAACCACCAGGGAATACTTGAGCTAAAGAGGTTGTTTGCGGACGACAAAATATCCCGATTGTTCCCTGAAAACGTGGAGTATTCTGAAACAATAGATTGTCGCAATGTGGATCGAATACTCTCCTTTGTCGCAATAACGGATTGCTTCGCTTCCTCAATTGCTCTGAGCGCAGTGTCGCTAGTCGTGAACGTACTCAATTGAGTTTTTGTTTGCCCAACATAGGCATCAGTTGAGGCGGCGCGCGCCTTTGCTTGAGCGAGGGCTGCTGCCTGTTCAGCAAGTGTGGTTGCTAATTCAGGAGTAAGAGAAGTAGCAGACAAACGACCAAGGACTTGCCCGGCGTTCACGTAATCGCCAATCGATACTTCCCAAGAAATAATTGCCCCTTCTCGCGGAGGTTGAACATCTGCGTCATTTGGTGAAATGATTTCGCCAGGCCACGATGCTGCAGTCGAAAACGCCTCGCTTTCTGCGCCCACTGTTTGGGTGGCGAGGCTGATTGTAGGTTGAACTTGTGAGGTCGTTTCAGCTTGTTGCTTTGGTAGTAGTGCTATTGTACCAAGAGCCCCGAGTAGCACTACAAATATCACAGAAGCGATGCGGACAGCGAGTTCCTGCTTTAGAAACAAGCTCCACATGCCCATGAGGGCACTGGGTATAAAGGTCTTCATATGTCGGAATATGATT
>JAIEMM010000013.1 GCA_019752125.1 Patescibacteria group bacterium
GATTTATAAAGGGTCAATTTATAAATTTCCTGAAATCACAAAGTCGGAGGATTTAGTCAAATTTTATTTTTTCTGTACATTTGCCCCATACCCTTAAATTATAAAATTAAGAGGTAGTGAGAGTTGAATTTAGCGACCACGCAGAGCTCAAAATCGAGCAGCGAAAACTTTCGTGCGAGCAAATACTTTTAACCATACTACAGCCAGATTTCATCAAGCATAGCTACAATAGACGGGAAAAGTTGTTCAAGAAGTTTGGGAAGAATCATTTACAGGTAGTCATAAAACGTGAATCTGTTTGTATCGTTGTGGTAACGGCACATTGGATTGCGAGAATGACTAAAAACTAATACACTTCAATCATGAAAATCAGCTACGATAAAAAAGTGGACGCTCTAAATCTCTCCTTGCGTTCCGGTATAGTTTCTAAAACGCTCGAAGTTGCTCCAGAAATAATGATAGACGTGGATAAGAGCGGCCGCACTCTTAATATTGAGATACTTGGTGCGAGTGAAAAAATAGGAAAAAAGAACCTTGGCACAATTACCGTCGGGGAAAAGTCCTTGATGTTGCCAGCCCTCGGGTAATTTTGTTTCTGTAGATGAGCAAGGATAGCCCTTGCTCAATAAGAGCTTGATATATAAAGAAAAAGCCGCTTCAGATTGCTCCGAAGCGGCTTCGAACGGTATCAGCTGCACCCTTTGGTCTCCTTAGGCACTTGAACAATGGTCTTGGTGCCCCGTAGCGTTTTGAAGCAAGAACCGGCTTCAATCTGAGGGATAAAAAAGATGGTAACCTCCTCATCCATCGTTTTTAGCCAGAAACGATGCGCATTTCCGTCGAACTCGACGATGGCCTCGAAGGCCCCAGCCTGCTTCACAGTTCCCTGGAAGACAGCGGTTTCGGTTTCGACAGAGATGGGGTGCGGTTGAGGTGCAGTAGCAGACCCCACCAACCAGAACATCCCAATAACGCTTGCAACGATGGTTGTGTAGATAGTTGCCTGCAGAATATTGCTTGTACGCATGACCGTCTCCATCTCCTGAACCCCGGAGAGCAGGCCGCATAAGCGGTGTTTCGACGAACTACTGAACTGTATTAATAATAGCACGGTAAAAACGTAATGTCAATAAATACTGATGATAAAAAATTGACAATAAAGTGTTGTAAATGCTAGAGTTTAGAGGAAGATGTCAAAAAATCTTGATGATATTGCACATAAGGATTTACTCAAGAACCTAGAACAGCTGGGGCTCTCAGATAAGGAGGCTCGGGTATATTTGGCACTTTTGCCTCGCCAAGATACGGGCACTTCTAACCTTATTAGGGCAACCGGGCTCCATGGCCAGTTTGTCTACCAGGCCTTGGACCGGCTCGAGGAGCTTGGGCTGGCCAAGCATGTGGTTCAAAGCGGCCGGAAGAAATTTAGCGCCGGCTCCCCGGACAGGATCTTGGCCTTGGTTGATGAAAAAAAGCTGGCCGCCCAGACTGTTGTGAAACAGCTCCGGGAGCAGTTCGCCGGCAAGCATCAGCAGAGCTTCGAGGTGTTCCAAGGAGACACAGCTTTCGTGGCCCACGAGTTTGCAATACTTGAAGGTCTTTCTGATGGAGAAAGCATAGATATGCTCGCAAGCGGCGGTGGTAACCAATATATAGACCTGATGGGGTCCGATTTGAACGAATATGAGAGGCGTCGTATTGAAAAGAAGGTCTCTTTGCGCTTTTTGAGTACCGACGGTAACCACAACTATCTTAAAATAATGGCTCAAACTAGGCCTTTTTTCGAGTATAGGGTGTTGCCGCAGGTGGCTTCAGGGGTAGATACTGATATATATAAGGATAAGATCAACTTTTTGCTATACGGCGACCCGGTAGTCGCCTTCACATTTACGAACAAAAGGGTTGCTGAAGGATATAAAAGGTTTTTCGAGGTTTTGTGGAATCTATCGGGTACACAAAAGCCCCAAGATATTTAGGAGAAATATGTATATCTTGAGGCTTTGTAACACATTTCCAAAACTACCTAAAAGAACAAGTGCACAAAGGCGGTACGTAGATATCTCTTTTCCAAAAATATAATCTAATGGTGTAGATATACATACTCGACCAATTTTTGAAGTTGGTCTTGGCAATGGTTACTGAACTATTGTGCGTTGCAACACGCTTCAGAAAGAACTTTTTTGGATTAAGTTTATCCAGACCCAGGGCAAAGTCTTGATAGATATTAACTAATGCTTTTGCGCGTTAGTGTTTTTCTTAATTCCACTACCAGTTACTGTACGCTTTCTAAAGGACAACGTAAAGGACATATAAAAGACAAACTGGGGATATCCGCCAGTCGGCGGACTATGAGACAAAGTATTTTCTTTGAATTTCCTTTAGGTTCTCGCCTTCAAGCTCATCCCGCTTTTCTACACCTGCCTCCCCTGCCTTTTTAAGGTCTCTGTCAGAAAAACCAGCATACATAAGGCTTTTCTCAGCAAGCACCTCTTTAGTGTTGAGCTTCGGGTTATCCAAAACCTCTTCAAGTAGTGCGTGTAGTATCCAACCAATGCGAGGGCCTGGCTTTTCGCCTGTTATTTTCATTATTTCCTTGCCATCCACAGCTAACATCCCTACTGAAATAGGGTCATGCAAGGCTTCTTCTATCATTGCTTGATATTTGCGCAGACGAAAGGGTTGTTCTTTAGGCCTACCGGTCCCTATACGGTCACATATGCGTAGTTCCACTAGTTCTTCGATATGATCCTTACCCACGTTGGTTATGATGCGTCTGACGGCCGATAAAGTGATTTTATCGGGGTCTGAGAAGAACATGTGCCAACGGACCAGGTTTTGTACGATCTCGATTGTTTCACGTGTAAACTTTAGGCCCTCAAGAGCCTTTTTAGTCATCTTGGCGCCTATAACCTCGTGGCCATGAAACGTCCAATCGTGCTTCTCGTTAGACCAGCGACGGCTAGCCGGCTTCCCTATATCGTGAAACAAGGCTGCTAAACGTACGATAAAGCTCCAATTCTTATCTGCAGCGTGCTGCAAAGCTCTTACGTTATGCTCAAATACATCAAAACTGTGAGCCTGATTTTGCTCAACTCCTATACCAGCCTCCAGCTCAGGAGCTATATATTTTAAAATCCCTATATTGTGAGCCAAAAAAATGGCATTTTTGGGCTGCGAAGAGTTTATTATACGAACAAATTCGTCACGAATACGCTCTTTTGAGATCTTGGAAAGCTGCCCAGCGCACTGTTTCATAGCCTGCTTCGTATTTTCCTCGATTGAAAAGCCAAGTTCCGCAGAAATACGTATAGCGCGCATGATACGAAGGGCATCTTCCCCAAAACGCGCTTCCGGCTCCCCCACTGCCCGTATAATCCCGGCAGAGGTGTCTTTTATGCCTCCATAAAGGTCAAGAAGCTGCTCAGAAACAGGGTTATAGGCTAAGGCATTCACGCTAAAATCCCGGCGCTTCAGATCCTCCTCAATATTTTGCCCAAACTCAACACTGTCAGGACGTCGTGCGTCGCTATACTTCCCTTCCAGTCTGTACGGTGTCGCCTCAACAATTTTAAGTGTTTCATCTTCTACCCCTTCATTTACGATCCCGACAGTGCCAAATTCGTTGGTATAAAACGTATTTTCAAACAAATCCTGTATTTGCTGTGGGTTAGCGTTGGTAGTTATGTCCCAATCCTTGGGTTTACGGCCTAAAAGCACGTCTCTGACGCATCCGCCCACTATCCAGGCCTCAAAACCGGCCTTAGCCAAAGTCTCTGTTATTCGTGAAACCTCCTTTGGGATTTGGTTTTGGAGGAGCTGCATGGCACAATTCTATCACGGGTAGAAAATGCCCTCGGCCGTAGCCCTATGGGCGAGGCTCTCGTGGTGAAATGGATATCACGGCTGGCTTCGAACCAGCTATTCCAGGTTCGAGTCCTGGCGAGAGCACACGTTCGACTCGCTTTGCTCGCTCAGTGCAAGCAGTCATGATATAGTCTTCAGTGTTCGCGGATATGGTTTAGTGGTAGAACACGTCCTTGCCAAGGATGAGACGGGAGTTCGATTCTCCCTATCCGCACAGAGAGTTTCAAACTTCAAGTTATCTTTAGATAACGGAAAATTAAAGACGGCTAGGGTTGGGGAATAAAATCCCTTGCAAATAAAGATAAAATCCACATATCTGTGGATAAAGGTGGGGAGAAGTGCATAAAAGACAGACTTGTCTGTCTGTAGGCAGGTCCTTTAAACGTTTCTAATGTGACAAGTTTCATATTCCTGAGCGTGGTTTCACATGAAAAGGACTCAAAAGCGCAAAATAGGGGACATTGGTGAGGATATAGCCCTGGAATATCTATTAAACCAAGGTTATTCGTTGTTAACGAGAAACTATCTTAAACCTTGGGGTGAATTGGATTTGGTGATGAAATGGGGGAGTCGAATCCATTTTGTGGAGGTAAAGAGCGCCCGCCTGCCGGACGGGCAGGTTTCACGTGAACCTTTCAAGGGCATAAGGCCTGAGGAAAATATGCACAAAAAGAAGATTCGTCGCATGAATAGGGCTATTCAGACGTATTTGCTGGATCATAAGGTTTCACATGCAACAGAGTGGCAGATAGACTTGGCTTGTGTTTACTTGGATTTTTCGGCACATCGCGCTAGAGTAGAGTTGTTAGAGAATGTAATAGTCTAAAGGAAAGCGGGCTGCGCCCGTCGTAACTTTAGCGAAGACGGGGTGTCGTATATCGGTAGTACGCTTGCTTTGGGAGCAAGATGGCCCAGTTCGATTCTGGGCACCCCGACCAACGTAGAAAAGAATAGGGTATGGAGAGACTAACACTCACAACTAAGGCGTCGAGAGATTATGAACTGCTCGATACGGGCAGGGAAGAAAAGCTCGAACGTTTTGGTGATGTGCTTTTGGCGCGCCCAGATCCGCAGGCGTTATGGGAAAAACATTTAGAGACAGGGGAGTGGGAGAAAGCCCAAGGTCGGTTTGAGCGTAAAGGAAAAGAAGGCGTGTGGCATGAAAATAATTTGCCGAAGGAGTGGAGTATAGAATTTGGAGGTTTGAATTTTTTAATTAAGCCGACTTCTTTTAAACACACGGGACTTTTTCCAGAACAGCTTCCTAATTGGGAGTGGGTAGCGGAAATAATTACTTCGCAGAAACCTTCTCTCGAAAAAGTCCTCGGGGGTCCTCGGTTTCCTTCGGAAACCTTGCGCCAGACTTTTTCTCAAGAAGTTTCTGCTTCGTCCGAACTTGTATCCGCACCGTCAGTACTAAATTTGTTTGGTTATACTGGAGGCGCAACGCTTGCAGCAGCAAAAGCTGGTGCGAATGTTACTCACGTTGATGCAAGTAAAACTGCGGTTGCGTGGGGGAGACAGAATGCAGAGCTTTCTGGTCTGAAAGACGCGCCTATTCGCTGGATCATTGAAGACGCGCTTACGTTTGTAAAACGCGAGATCCGCCGGCTGGCGGAAAACGTTGATCGTCCGAAATACGATGGAGTAATAATGGACCCGCCTGCATTCGGCCATGGCCCGGATGGGGAACTGTGGAAAATCGAAGAAGATTTTTTGGAATTGCTAAAACTATTGCCGCAGCTTTTGAGCGACAAGCCGTTGTTTGTGCTTATAAACGGTTACGCTGCAGGATATTCGCCGCTCGCGTTCGCATACAACCTAGAGCAATTTGAAAAACAGTTTGGCGGCAGCATTGAATATGGAGATTTAAGTATTGAAGAGAAGGCCCATTCGACAGGTTCAGGGCAGGGAAGTGGGCGTACGCTCCCTTGCGGAATCTTTGCGCGGTGGGTAAGATAACTTTATGGAACGCGCAGTAAGCTATTTCTTTAGCTGGTTTAACTCCTCATCGAGGGGTCTTTTGCTGCGTTAGTTCCAAACCAAAACCGAACGCAATCCAAGACCCCAACCGGGGTCTTGTTTCGTTTCGGGTGACGATCTTTTTAGGGAGTACGAGTAATGAAAGGCACGTTTTATCAGAACGATCCTTACAGCACGGGGCCGTGGAAAGACTTCGCCGAGGGCATGAGATATGGCTACTACCTCCGCTGGTTTGAGGGAGAAGTACCAGAAGAGTACCTGCAGGATGCAATTCAGAACATCCGCAGGACCGCTACTGCCGTGGGGGAGAGCGATAAGCGACATGTCGAGTACTTACTCGAATTGCTCACACAGCGCTTAGTCGAAGTTCAACAAGAGACTCCTGTCGCAATTGCGGCGGAGTAAATTAAAACCGAGCGAGTGCTCGGTTTTTTCTTTATCGTTTATTCAAAACATCAAGTAATGTTTTTCGCTCACCAGGAGCGATATTTTTTGCAAAGTCAGCAGCCTTTGCTTCCAAATCGCCCGTAAGTAGTTTTGCAATACCACCCACCCCAGCGTCTCGCAAGCTTCTGTCTATGTGCCCCAGCGTGATGGCATGCAGGTCGTGTGTGTCTGTAGATTTAAGATTTGCCCCGCTGCTGTTTGTAGGATCCGGAGTTTCAGTCTCAGTTGTAATAATGCCTTGGAGTGCTCCATCTTGTCTACGCACCACTGCGCCGCCAGACGAGCCAGCTTGGGCAACCACGCTCCCACCGAGGGACACAACATCGGCGTTGCCCCGGTCATCAAATGCAAAGATCTCATTTATCTGTGTGAGCGCGGTGGAAATATACAAACTCGTTTCTATAGTTATTCCGCTCAAGAAACCAGCAGGATAGCCGGCTAAAAGTACTGGCTCGTCTCGCGCGGCGTCATCTGTCGTCATAGCAAGGGCGGGGAATCCGCCAGCTGGTAGAGCCTTAGATGGGTCTGTGGAAGAGGTAATTCGCAGGAATGCAAAATCATTCTGGCCAGTCCCCATACCTGTCTGTGCAATAATCTGGCTAGCATTTGCATTTATCCATGCGGGCGGCACGTAAAGTAATTCTGCTCGGTACGTATTTTGTGCAGGGCTGCCAGTGCGGATGCGACAATCAATATTATTTGGAACCACGTAGTCTTTTAAAAGAAAATATTGCCCCACATGTGCGTTAGTTAAGATCACGCCATTTTTTGTAATAAGTACGCCGCTGCCAGAGATAGGGTAGAGAGAGCCTCCACTTTTTGTAGTACAAAAAATATTTACGAGCGCCGCACGTGCAGCGTCGTTTACGACACTTTGAGGGAGGAGAGTAACAGGTGGTGTTGCCTTCGCAGAACCCTCTGCGTCGGTCTTCGGCTCCGCAGCCGGGTTCTGCTTCGGCGTGCTATTCGTCATCGTTGCCGAAGATGTTGCGGAGGTTTTTACCGTACCTGCAACTGGAAAGAGTTTTGCCTTAACCGACGATGTTGCGGAGACGGGGCCAAGATTTGTTCGTGCAGCCTGATAATGAATCTGTGCGGTAAAAGGAAGCGTTATTGCGTGGCCAAAAAGTATGAGCCCTACCGCAATGTGTTGTATAAAATCGAGAGCCGCTTGCATCAACTTAGTATACAATTTAGTCTATGTAAGTTCAGTGCTTACAAAGCGGGATTAGTTTAATGGTAGAACATCAGTTTTCCAAACTGATGGCGGGAGTTCGATTCTCCCATCCCGCACAGAGTACGTTCACCTAAGAGGCGAGCACCACTTCGACGGGGGTTTCTCCATCGATAATATTAAAGTCAGATATTATATGAACTCGTACTCCTTCCTTGCTCTCAACACAGTGCTCGAGATCAATACGGGCAAGGTATAAGTACCCGTCTGCTGGAAGTGAAAATTCACGCACTTCCGCTTCGGGCGTAAGACGCCACTTGAATTTTGCAGTGTCGTTCGTGATCACAACCAAGTGCGCTCGCCAACGTACGTTAAACGCAGGGTCTGGAGGATCGATGTGCCAGTTAAGTTTTCCTTCACTTTGAATCTCTGCGATACGTGTTCGGATAGGTTTTAGGCCTAGGGAATGAAAAGTCCTAAACAGATTTTGAGCCTCCGGATACTGAGATAGCTCTGTAAGAGTCGTTTGAGTGTCGTGGGCGGTAAGTTTTTCAAAGCGACGGCCTCCTATTTCATATGCTTTGCCTTGTTGCCACCCGTCGCGATAATCGCCGCTGTCTGAAAGTAGTGCCCATCCTCCATACCCAGCATTCTCAACCTCCGGAATAGTTTTTGGGTATGTGTCGCGGATTTTATCGTAAAAGCGTATTAGTTCCTGTACATCGAATTGTGTTTCGGGAAAACGCAGGAGAAGGACCCCCTCGTCTCCTAATGTTTTGAGTTCCCAGAGATGGCGCATGGCGATATAGTATCACGCCCCTTTTAAGCGATTTTTATACGGGGTATTTTAGGATATCCCCAAGGGGTGGACAAAGCTCTTACAAAATGGTATGGTTAGCCTACCTTAATTCAAGACCTCAAAGGAGGGTGAAATGACAAAGGGTAAGATCTTTTCAATAATCGCTACCGCGTTCGCCCTCGCTTTCATGGCGACGGCAAACGCTCAGAATATGCAGCAGCAGGCTGCTGCGCCGGGCACCAATACCGCGGCAGCGGTTATCGGCTCGCCGGTGACCTGCGAGGCCAAGGGCGTCTGGCAGGCAGGATCCGCGTACCTCATCATTAAGAGGCTGGATTCAGTGAGGCATACTGTCGACATCGACGGCATCCCTGCAGGCGGAATCGCCTATAAGTGGGGCGGGCCTGAGTCCAACGCTCGATGGACCTACCAGGGTAACACCCTGGAATACAATCGAGACAACTCCAGACGCTATCGTCTGACCATCGGAGCGGACTTTCTGAAGGGATCCTACGAGAACTTCAATGCTCCCACCCAGTCGAGGTACGACATTGTCTACAAGTGCAATGGCCCTCTCGACCAGGTCATCGTGCGTTAGGCGGCTTCGGCAGCGAGGATTAATAAGGAAGGCGGGCCAATTTTGGTCCGCCTTTTTATTTTGTTTAAATTAAAAATTATTTTTCGACCAACCGAGAGAAACAAGGAAGTTTTTAAAATCAGGGTCAATTTTCCCAATTTTCCAAGCTCTTAATGTGCTGCCTTCAAGTGAGGTTGTTGGGGTTTGTGTCAGATGTATTCCCCCCAGGGTCGCAAAGAATGATTTTGTAAGAGAAGCGTAGGCAGAATTGAGATACAATGGCGCGACAATATCGTGTACCTCACTTTGACGGATTTGTCCGTATGCAGAAGCAAGGAAACCTGCATACCTAAAGCGCAGGAACCAGTCATCTGCGGGGAGTGTATCAAATTGTGCATATGATTGCAGAGCATCAGCGTATGCGCGAAGAGCTTGCTCTTTAGATGCAACCCCAACTCTCGACAACCCTTCTGTAACCTCAGCTTTTCGGGCATATATTTGTGGTATAAGATTTGAAGTTTGAGTGCTCAGCTTCGTGCGTTCGATATCCAGGCTCGCATTGGCAAGTTTTTGTTGAATCAATTTTATAGTTGAAAGCCCTGGCTCCGTTGTTGTTGATATTTTTTTGCTTATGATATCGCCAATGTACCAGTTAGCTATATTGGCTTCAGAAATTCCTAGAGGATAGAAAGAGGAAGCGTATTCAAATAAATGGCGTGTACTTATTGCGTCGTCATTTTGAGCGTACATCTCCTTATATGGAGAGTCCTTGAAAATCTCAGCCATTATCGAATTATGAACTGCAGTGTTGCTAAGGTTAACTGTCATAATGCCCATATATTGGGCAGCATAAGCGCGCGTCTCTTTTGGCATTGTGTCTGCAGCAACAACTTGCTTAAGAAGAGATATGGCTTCTGTGTGCTGACCGGTAATGTTTTCTGCTGCGGCGAGATAGTAGTAGACGGCCAGTTTTTGGTCCGGGTCGCTAGTTTTTGCAAGCGCTTGTTTATACAAAACAATAGCTTCTGACCACTTGCCGCTATTGAACGCAGTTTGAGCCTGTACGAAATCAGTGTTGGTAGTTTGGAGCTGTTCGTATGGTGAACTTGAGGTAGGAGTGGCAAAAAATTTTAACCATATTACTGTGCCTGTGCCGGCCAACAGTATCGCCAAACCAATTAGTGCATAGATAACTCTTTTATTCATTTTAGTTATCACCACCGTCTCCTCCTCCACAATCAGACGAAGATCCGTCTCCGCATGAACCACAGCAGCCTGCACAGGCGCAACCGCCCACGCAGCCACTGCATGAAGGGGTGTCTGCGTGGGCTACAGCACCAACAGATATACCTTTTGAGTCTTTTGTAAGGTTGGAGGAAAAGAAAACGAGGAAAAACCCAAGAATTGCAATAAGAACTGTGCCTCCTCGACGAACCTTTGTGTTGAGTTTTGCAACCATACGGTAAGTATAGACCTAAAATCGAAAACAGATGTAGGGCATCAGAGCTTTTGTGGATAAAGTAATGATTTTTGGTATCATTAGCGCGATGATTTTGGATGCGGTTGCCTTTTCAGATGTGGGGGATGATAAGGCCAAAAATGCCAAGCAGGCGATTGGGGCATTTCTTGAGTTTTTAGAACAAAAATTAGGAGCGCGGGTTGTATTCGATAAATTCGATTTTCCTTACGGACAGGCGGAACTCGCTTCTTGCTTCACACTTGCTAAAAAAATGATTGATGCGGGGCTTATAACCTCCGTAAACCCCGTCATACAATTTCACGACGAACCACGTTTAAAAATCTGGATGTGCGACAAAGACTCCAAGCGCAATTTGCGAACAGGGGGAGCATCACATAGCGATGAAAAAGGCGCCATCATGTCCGCTCTTGCCGAGGCGCTTGAGCGACAGATATGGAGGCAGGACGATTATTTTATAAAGCCTCTATATATGTCAGAGATTGAGATGCAGAAGAGTCGCATTCCCCACACATCTTTAGAGAGCTTTGCTTCTTATTCTGCACAGCAGCGAGATACCCAACAAAAATGGAAATTCGATGACACCACTAAGTTTTTATGGGTTAAGGGTACTTCTCTGCTTACTCAAAAACCTATGTATGTACCAGCGCAGATGGTGAGCGGTATATATGGGTTCAGCAAAAGTCCTGTGCAAGAACCAATTATCCGTGTTCGAACAACAAATGGGTTGGCTACTTGGCCAACGCGAGTTGGGGCTCAATTGGCAGGCGCGCTTGAACTTGTAGAACGAGATGCCTACATGATTATGTGGCTCAATCAGCTGACGCTTCCTCGGATTAATATTGCATCTCTCTTAACCCACCACCCCTCACTTACAAAGTTGGTCCACGATCTCGAAAGATATGGGTTCCGCATGCATTGCATACCAATGCTGACTGATGCGCCCGTCTATGCAATGTGTACTGTTATTGAAGATTTGAGTGGCAAGGGTCCAAGATTTACTGTTGGACTAAAAGCCCACCACTCGCTTGCTGTAGCTGTTGAAAAATCAGCAACAGAAGCTCTGCGTGCTCGCTATAGTGTACGACTTGGTATGAACGAAACAGAGATTACTGATGTGCAAGCGATAGGGCATTACGACCGAGTTCCATATTGGGCACGCGAAGAAAATGCTAAAAAATTGGAATTTTTAATCAGCGGCGAAATGAAGGATGTGGGACCGCAGCCTTGGGACAATGATTCTGAAACTTCTCATCTTGCACGGATTGTTGAGTGGTTACAGAAAAATAATATAGAAGCTGTCTCTGTTCCACTTACGCATTCAAAACTGAACGTATCTAACTTGCATATTGAAATGGTGGTGATACCTAAACTCCACGCACTCCATTTATATGAACGCGACTTAGCCTTAGGAGGGGAGCGCTGGCGAACCGTGCCAAAACTGTTTGGGATACAACCACGCCCAGAGATGTTTACTGCAGAACCCCACCCATTTACATGACATTTTTTATAACGGATTTACATAAAGATTTACGCCAAGCACGTCTTGCGCGCCGAGGTGCTTCTCCTACAGGAGAGGGAATTGTGGAGGGTGTGCACAAAACGTATCCACGAATGGAGGCTGTTTCTCTACCCGCACCTGCTGCACTTGGGGTCAGTCTCGATGAAGTACTGACAAAACGCATGTCCGCAACTCGCTGTATCTCATCCGAAGCTTTTTCTCTGGAAGACTTAGGTACATTGCTAGGAGCCGCGCTTGGACGCCATAGCGGACAGATAAAGCGCAAATATCCGTCTGGTGGAGCATTGTATCCAGTAGAAACATATCTTCTCTTGCCTCAATCTGATGAATTAAAAGCTGGTGTGTACCATTACAACCCAACTGACCATGCGCTTGAAAGGTTGTGGGACATTCCATACGAGGTTGATGTTATGCGGTTAGTTAATGGCCCAGAAGAATTTACTATGTCTGGACTCCTTATTTTTACGAATGTGTGGCCACGATCCTCTGCAAAATACGGCGACTTTGCATACGTTCTTGGGTTACTTGAAGCAGGCCATATGTCCGAAAATATTTTACTTGTAGGAACAGCTCTCGGTTTCCCCATGCGGCCCATAGAGGGATACGCTGACAAAGCGCTAAACGAGCTACTCGACCTCGATACTGAAAAAGAACAGGTGGTCCAAACTATTATGCTTGGTAAGTCTCAAACAGAGTAATGAAGTATCCGGATTTATATGATGCAATAAAAAACGAGGCTCTCTTCAAGAAAGACGAGGGTATAAAGATTATCAAATCAGAATACACTGGAGAGTTGGCTGACTGGGTTTTTGATTTCCGTGCACTCCTGCTCCAGCCCCACTGGCTTAACCGGTATGCAGAAATTTTTTGGGAAGAGTACGGAGAAAAATATCCATTTCAAGTATGTGGTATGGAGACAGCGGCAATTGCCCTTGTTGCAGCAATTGTTATGAAGGGTGTCGAGCGAGGCACGCCGGTCAATGGCTTCTATATAAGAAAATCGCGCAAGCGATACGATCTTATGAAGCAGATTGAAGGAACTGTGACACAGGATCCTGTAATTGTTGTAGATGAAATTATAAATACGGGAAGCGCGGTGCGTAAACAGCTGGCTGTGCTGGATGATGCGGGTGTAAAAGTGAACGATGTGTTTAGTATATTGCAGTTCCGTGCACCAAATGCATATTTGCATATCAGCGAACGGGGGGTTGCTCTCAATACTTTGTATACCGTTGAAGATTTTAATCTTCCGCTTCAGGTTGCGACGGCTGAATCACCAGCACATTCCTTTGATGTTCTTTGGCGGTTTCAAGCTCCGTCGCCTAGCTTTCATCTCGTAGTTCAAAAATCGACTCCGGCGCTTGATGCTAAACGAGTATTTTTTGGTACCGATGCTGGCATGTTCTATGCGCTTCAGCAGGATACTGGCGAAATTGCTTGGCAATTTAAAACAGAATCCCAGCCGCAAGGTAAGGGAATCCTTTCTTCGCCGGCTTTGCATAATGGTGCCGTTTATTTTGGAGCCTACGACGGCAATGTGTATGCGCTTGATGCTGACAAAGGAACTATTCGTTGGAAATATACTGATGCAGATTGGGTTGGTTCATCCCCGGCATTAGCTCCTAGCTTAAATCTCATTTTTATCGGTCTGGAGTTTGCTTTGTGGCGTAAGAGAGGCGGCATTGTCGCACTTGATATGCAAACGGGAAGGGAAGTGTGGAAGGCAACACATACAGCGCTTACTCATGCCTCACCTCTATATGTAGAAAAAGAGGAGATGGTGGTTATAGGTTCAAACGATGGGAGGCTATATGCCTATAATGCGCACACAGGCTCACTACTCTGGACGTACGGTACAAAGAGCGACATCCTGACTACTCCCTCGTATGACCCAAAGCGTCGGGCAATAGTAGTTGCCTCTATGGATGGGATGCTTTATGGAATCTCAGCAGTCAACGGGAAACCTGCGGCTGTGTTTGAAGCGGGGGCTGGTATGTACTCAATCCCTTTGATACACCAAGACACAGTGTACGTATCATCCCTAGACAAAAAACTATATGCGCTTGATATGGACACCTTTGAACCGCGGTGGGTATATGAGACCGCAGGAAGAATTTTCTCAAGTCCTGTAATTGCTGACGGTTCTATATGGATTGGTTCTAATGATGGAAGACTCTATGAACTAAATCCAAACAACGGCACCCTGAAAGCTTTCTTTCAGGCGTCGGAAAGAATCGTGGCTCGTATTGCCTATAATGAAAAAACAAAGCAGATATTCATGCATACGGTTGCAGATGAACTGTATTGTTTGAAGCGAGCAAACGCTGCGATTGACATACAGCCAAAGAGTTACTAGTCTCACATGTAGAAGTATCCTCACCACCCGGTGCGGAGCTTCCTGGCCATGGGAGGCCTATGGAGGTAGTTCTATGAAGAAGCGTTTGGGTTTGGTCCTGTCGGGCCTCGTTGCGTTCGCGTTGGGTGCGTGTCAGCTTCCGCCGCCAACTCCGAAGGATGTTCAGATTGCGCAGACTGATGTGCGTGCGGAATTGGCCGCGCGCGCCGGCGGCGACCTGTCCACGGCAAAGTTCTTGCTGATGAAGACCTCGTGGAGCTGTATCGAGAACTGCTCGGACCTCTCCAAGATGTCGTTCTCCGACAAGGGCCGTCCGGCAGGCGAACTGACTGCTCTGGTCAGGCTTCGCAGCCGCTCCTTCGAAGCCCAGACGCATCTCTTCCCGGGCTACCAGCTCTCGCTCAAGGAGGGGAGAACAGCCCTGCCGTGCCGTTTCATCACGGACAACTACATCCAATGCGATGTGATGGACACGGCCTCTGGCATGACGGACCACGCGATCTTCAAGCGATCGTAGTGCCCGTCATGGGGTTTTGAATCAACCGCTTTCTTCTCGGAGGAAGTGGTTTTTCTTTTTACACTTTTTTATATTGCTCAAGTGATAAGAGAATTCCAAAAATTGACGCTGGTAGATTCTTGCGTTCCTTCTTTTTTCACAATTACGATTGTGTCTTTTGTCCACAACTTAAATTCTTCAGTAAGTACGTGGCCAACCATTGCTTCATAGTGGCCAAAACGTTCCGAAACAGTTGTTGCGTGTTGAAACTGCTGATACGAAAAAAACAAATCCTTAGCGTGCTCCCTAATATGTGTGATGGCTAATTTTTCTCCTCTCCACGGTATGTTCCGTAAAGTAAAATAAGCGCCAATTAATTCAACCACGCTATAGAGTAGGCGCAGATCGAGCGCTTCCCGGTAGGTTTCATCATCTACAGCATGAAAATATCGGGTATTTGCGATAAGAGCATAGTTTATTTTTTGCCACGCATCTCTTTTTTCTTGGTCGGGTATAGCAAGTTTAAAGTGAGACCTTGTTTCCTTTAGTGTGCTAAGAAGTCCAGATTTATCAAAAATTATATGGCCTTTTTCAAGCCACGTCGCCAACATTCCGTCTAAACTATTGGCGAGAATGGCAGGTGTGCCTTGCAGACGTTCGAGGTCTGTATGGTCAAAAATGAAAATGTCCGCAAATACATTATCAATCCACGTATAAACAGAACGAATTTGCTCTTTATTTTCTCGTAAGATAATAACCAAGTCGTAGTCGCTGTTTTGAGATTGATCACCTCTTCCATAGGAACCAGCAACAAAAACTGCCTCGACGCAGTCTTTTTCTTCAAGTTTTTTTGATATTGTATTAATTTTTAACACTACGTTATTAGAACAGAAATTATATGAAAACTCCACACAATCAAAAACCGCCCTCAATGGGCGGTTTTTGATTTAAACCCGCCCGAGGCGGGCAGGCGTGTTGGGAACTCTATTTAACAGCTTCTTTCAAAGCTTTTGCAGCTTGGAACTTAGGCACTGTCATTGCAGGAACCTGCACGGTTGCGCCTGTGCGTGGGTTACGAGCAGTACGAGCTGCGCGCATCTTGGTCTTGAAGATGCCAAGTCCTGCGATAGAGACATCGTCGCCTTTCTTAAGGCTAGAAACGATAGAATCTATCATAGCTTCAACGGCGCGTTCTGCGTCAGCCTTGGTGCCGCCGAGAACTCCGTGAACTTTTTCTGCGATATCTTGTTTGTTCATACGTATGAAACTAACGATTAATGGGGTTTTGCCCTGTGCCAGTAGTATAGATGATGCAAAAAATGGCGCAACCAGGCCACAAGGATAGAAAAATCTTGACAAGAATACAAAATATTTCAAATAAAAATCCTCCGCGAACGGTCGCGGAGGTAAAAATCTCGGAACAGAAGGCCTTCAGGCGGCCTGGAGGCCCGCACGGGTTGAGGATTTCTCCATCCAGTCATCGATCGCGCCCGTGATGACCGTGCAAAGAGCCTCGTTTCGGCGCTCGATATTCATGTTTCCGTGTATCGAGTAGCCGCCGATCCGAATGTGCGGATAGTGCTGGTAGTTTGGCTTATCGCCGTTCAACCACACCTGGCTTATCACCGCGCACGTGGCGTGTAGGCTGGAGCCGCCGTTGAGCGCAAAGCTGGTGGAATTGACGCACAATGCCCGAGAAGCGAGGCTGCTGTGTTCGAGCGCATGAATATTGCTCCTACGTGCTTCATGCTCGAGTTTTGCAAGCGGGTCCTTGCCGCCGTACCCCGGAAACGAGTTTTGTTTGATACCGTTCCACATGAGGTTGAGCTTGTGGGGAAGGAAATGGTGTCGCTCCAAAGCTCGTGTCATCAGGGCTTCGACGACCCGATGGTTATTTCCATCCAGAGCCGGGCAGATGTAGATAATATCCAACTTGTCCATCAATCGCTCCCATTTCTTGGCGAACTTGCCGAGGGCACTGTAACAAACTCAGCCCAGATACGCAAAACGCTCGCCACTTCATACGAAGCAGTGAGCGCTTGCGCGAACAAACCTAACTCAGTATACACTATCTGCCCGCCGGCAGACGGATCTCGTGAATAATTTATGAAATGCAGCGCTAATTATCTCGCAGACGACGGGCTAGTTCGTCCAATGTAGCGTCGGTTTCGCGCTTGTGGTCATGAGAAGAAATATAGCCTTCATATTGGTCGAAGTATTTATCTAAACTCGATTCAATCTTCTTCCACTCAGCCATATTTGCAGTGCCATGCATAGGGAAGAGCTTCGCGTGTGTATGATCAACGCCAAACCCTTCAAATACCATAGCGGTTCTACCTACGTCCTCCAGTTTTGAATCGAGAAGCTTTGCAACTTTTTTCGTTGCGAGCATAAGTTCTGTAAGAACAGTGTCTGGTAGATCAAAAGCATAGCTAGGGAAGTGTTCTTTTGGAATTACAACGGTTGTACCTTGTGTGTTTGGGAAGATTGAAAGAAAGGCAAGGAATTTTTCATCCTCCCAAACCTTATGAGAAAGCTCTTCTCCAGCAACAATTTTACAGAAGATACAGTCTGGGTTCATTTGCACAGGTTAAAAATACTCCTAAAACTAGAACTCAGCAAATGGTTGCTTAAAAAAGTAGAAATAGTATACCTATACTAGTCGTCCATTGGGGGTTCCGATGAAAATACCAGTCGAAGAGTATCTGGCATATGCCTTACTGCTTAAGCCTGAAGAGAAGAAGCTGCGCGAAGACCTTCTTGCGTGGATGCCTGAGCGTATTATCGATTGTCATATGCATTGCAACTTGAGCGATCATGTGGCTTATATCAATAAAAATGCTCAAGGCCACATGCTCTCAACTTTCCCGTATTACAGCATTGAGGATTCAGCGCGGAATCACTGGCTGCTGTACGGCGAAAAGAAAGTGCGGCGACTTCGAATGCCAAAAACATTCAGAGGTCTCCAACATCGAGTGGCGAACGAATATCTCTTACGCCATAGCCCTGTCGGTGATAAGATTGCCGTCTTCGGTCTACCTGAGGATATTTCGTACACCAACGAACTTATGAGGCATCCACGTTGTGCGGCGCTGAAAATGTATTGGTCCTATATTGATCCGCCTGCACAAAAAATCTATGATTTTTTCCTTCCCGAAATATTGGAGGAGGCTCAAGCGCTTGATGTTCCAATAATTCTGCATTTGCCGAAAATGATCGTGCGTTCAGTCGACGATCTTTTGCAGATGCTCAGCGATTTTCCAAAATTGCGTGTCGTGCTGGCGCATCTGGGCCTTTCGAAGATGCTCCTTCCGGGATTGGCAGAAGCGTTTAGTTTGGTTCGAGAGAACGATAATGTGGTCCTTGACACGGCACTTAACCCTTCAGGTGATGTGATGTCTCTTGCGATGTCATTGTTTGGTGTAAGTCGGATCATGTTCGGTTCGGATGAACCGCTCCAACTTATACGCTCCGTTGCTTACCAGCATCCTGAAAAGGGCGAGCGTATTGTCACAGATTATCCGTATCATTGGGTTGATTCGGATGATCAGAAGCGTTTTGGTCATCTGGCCAGTTCGGTTGTCCATGCGCATTGGCAATCGTTTGCAGCTATCAAAGATGCAGTTTCGTATCTTGCCCAGCACACACAAAAAGCGGCTAAGCAGAAAATTTTCCACGATAACGCCGAAGCCTTTTTCGGCTTCTAGCGCGGGATTCAGTAAAATAAAAAACGGTTCAGGACGCTTGTCCCTGAACCGTTATTTTTTTGGAGCGGTATATCCCGCCTCGTGGAATCTGAATCATCAAGTTACTTTCCGGAGGCAGTCTTCGATGGACGCGCACAAAGTAGTTCAAGTAACTCCCGTTTTCATTGAACAATTTGAGCCGCTCCGCCCATTTCTTTCTCGATGAAGGTTCTAGGTGTTCGAGGTACTCCTTGATCCTGCTTGAGTCTGCGGGGAGGACTTCGTGCACAGATTCGTGTTCGAGCAATAGTTGAGGGCTATTGAAGAGATTGCTCCAATAGGAGTAGTCCCCATCAGCTTCAAGCTGAGTTCCAACCTCGCGATTGAATTCATCAAGAAGGGTCTGAGGTGGCGGCCTTCTATAAAAATACAAAGCCGTCAGTAAATACCCCCAAGGCCTTAAAACACGGACAGATTCTTCGATGTGCTGATGCCGCATTGAAGCAGACACAAACGGGAGATGTCCACTTATGACCACGTGCGAAAAATTGTGGTTGAGGAAGGGGAGTTTGCCCGCGTCTCCTTCGACAAAAGACACGAGCTCTCGAACGTATGAGTCGGTATTTTTATATGCTGTAGCAACGCTGTCAGCATGTAGATCAAGGCCACAGCACTTCGCCTGCACGTACCGTGCGATCTCAATCGAAGTGAAACCAGTTGAACAACCGACCTCCAAAACATTTGAATGTGGCCCTAAAAATGAGTGCGTGATCCACTCTTTTACGGTGTCGTAGCTTCCTGGCGGAGTGTTGACTTGGCCAGAATTCGCAACTAGAGACAGATACTCACTCATTTCCGACCTCCTTCGTTAGTGTCAAAGAGCGCTACGGGCTAGCGTAGTACACAGTCTAAATTTCCACAATCCAGTATGTGTTACAGAATTCAACGTGAACACGTTTCTGAGAAAATGTTTTTGCCAATTTTGTAGCAAGATCAGTTAGCATTTCTTTAGCTTCAGAATCTGAGACGTCTTCGCGGACCTGGCCTTTGAAATGAATTGCAGGTTCAAAACGACTTGACGTTGCAGAGCCTTCCGTCCACGGATATATAAATTCTCCTACTATGAGTGTGCCCGCAATAACAGGCTTTATTTCCTGTAATCTTTGAGCAATCCATTGTTGTATAACCTCGCGAGTTTCTGCGGGCGTGTGTGTTGTTGCGGATTCTTCATATCCTTCGCGTAAGCCACAAGAGATCTGAAACGGTCTGGTAGCAGTTTCTTGCATGTGTATCAGAGTATCAGGATATGTTTCTAGTTACAATCTACCGTACGTTTATAAATAAAAACGGCTCGGGAAACTTTTCCCGAGCCGGACTTTTTGCTGTCTAATCCTTACGGACTTAGGCGGTTCGGACCACGATAGAGGAAGGTTACTTCCCGGACATTCTTGCGTCCAAGGAGCATCATCAGGAGTCGGGTGAGGCCGATCCCGGCGCCGCCGTGAGGCGGGCAACCGTACTCGAAGAAGGCGAAATAAGTGCTGAGGGGTTCAAGATTGTACCCCTTGGCGATCGCCTGCTGCTTCAACCGATCCGGCCGATGTTCGCGCTGTGCTCCGGTCGTCACCTCGATGCCCTTCCACAGGAGATCGAAGCTTTTGGTGACATCCGGCCTGTCGTCGTAGCGCATATGGTAGAACGCGCGCACTTCGGCAGGGTAGTCGGTCACGAACACGAACTCGTGTCCGAACTTTTCCATGATGTGCGCGGCGAGTCGCCGTTCACCCTCTGGATCGAGATCTGCCTTGTGGGGAATCTCATGTCCACCAGCCGAAAGAATCGCCCGCGCAGCCTCTAACGTGATGCGTGGGAACGGCATTTTCGGTACGATCACCTCAACTCCGAAGAGATCACGGATCTCGTCACCATGTATGAGCGCGACGCGTCCAAGCACAAAGGCGAGCCACTGCTCCTCGAGAGCCATCACGTCTTCGTGGCTCGTGATCCACGATATCTCCATGTCGACCGAGGTGAACTCGGTGTCATGGCGTGAGGTGAACGACGGGTTTGCGCGGAAGACGGGGCCGATCTCGAAAACACGATCGAGCCCTGCTGCCATCGCCATCTGCTTGTAGAACTGTGGCGATTGCGCGAGGTAGGCCGTGCGTCCGAAGTACGGAAGCTCGAAGAGTTCCGCACCAGATTCGCTAGCGGTCCCCATCAGTTTGGGGGAGTGGATCTCGAGGAAGCCGTGCTGTCCCCAGAACTCCCGCATAGCCTGCTCCATCGTGGTTTGCACCTTGAAGATGAGCAAGTTCTCCGGCGACCGGAGACTGATGTGGCGCCAATCCATCTGCAGTTCGGCGGACGAGTCGCCCATGATCGGAAGCGGTGAATGTGCTGGGCCGACGACTTCAAACTTGTCGACCTGCATTTCGATACCACCGAGCTTGGCTTCTGCGTTTGTGACGACGGTGCCGGTAACGCAAACGGCGGAACCGACAGTCAGGTTCGAGATGGTCGACGTGACCATTGGATCTCCTGACTTTTTATCGTGCACCACCTGTACAGCGCCTGTGACATCGCGTACGATGACGAACTGCATGCGCTTCTGATCCCGCACAACCTCGACGAGGCCGCAGATTGGGAGCCTCTGCCCGACACACGCAGGAAGGACTGTTACGAAGATTCTTTGCATCTGACTACTCCATGTTGGACTATTGGACATTGGTGAAAATTCGCGTTTTCAAGGATAGACTCTCCGGCGGAAGATACGCGGGAACGGAATGGCATCCCGCACGTGCGGGATGTTGAGGAGCCAGCGGATAAGCCGCTCCACTCCCATGCCGAATGCAGCGTGCGGTACGCATCCCGCTTGATGCACTTCGCGGATCCAGTCGTAGCGACTGTCTCCGCCTTTTCCCTTCTCAGCGAGACGCTCATCGAGCATCTCGATCGTATGGATTTTCTCGGCAACGCCAAGAAGTTCACCGTACCCGTTGCTAGCGATGAGGTCTGCAACGCGCGTGAGCGCGGGCTGAGCCTGATCGATGCAGTACGGAAACGGTTCGACGGCTCGCGGAATCCCGGTGATCCAAAACGGGCCGTTGAAAAGGGTCGCAAGTTCGGCTTCTTCTGCCGAACCGAGCCCCTTTCCGAAAACGATATCGAAACCCTTAGTACGAAGGTGCTCGACGGCGTCTTCGTAGCTGATGCGGCTGAACGGCGTCTTGATGCCATCCAAACACATCTGCACACCGAGGGTCGTGAAAATCTTGTCGCCGTGCATCGAGCAGTGGTTGCTGATGTGAGAGATAAGACTTTCGACGATCCTGATTACATCTTCGAGGTTCGCAAACGCGATTTCGGCCTTGATATGATGGTACTCCATGAGGTGACGCTTGCTCCGCGACTCTTCGCCGCGGAAGCTTGGCCCCATGTGGTAGACGCGTTCAAACGCGTGGACGGCGGCTTCGAGATAGAAGCCGACGCATTGCGTCAGGAACGCGCTATCGCCATGAACATCGATACCCATTGCTGAGCCGTCGTCGTAGAGTGGAAGCATCGTGAGGATTGGTGCATCGAACTCCATGAACGACTGATCCTCGAACCAGCGACGCACACAGGTGGTGAGCATGCTCCGGAACTGCAGGATTGCCATGATCTTCGGATTGCGAAGGTATAGATGGCGATTGCTCAGTAGATGGTCCGTCAGCTTCGGATCGAAGATATCGAAGTCGCTACGTGGCGACGGGGAAATCGAAAGATCCGACGTTCCAATGACTGTGAGCGACTTGACCGAAATCTCCCGGGGCTTGTTGGCGTGAGAGACGACGGTGCCGCACACTTCGATCGCTGATTCCGGTTTGACGTGCCGCGCCAAACTAAATAGCTCTTTTGTGGCCCGGGAACGTTCCAGAACACATTGGATCAAGCCTGTGGAATCGACGACATCGAGGAAAAGGATGTCACCGCTTCTCCGGCGGGCGCGAAGCCAACCCTGGAGAGAGACATCAACATTCGCGGCGCGATTGTTGATGTCACGCACGTATAACTGTTTCATTAGATACTCCTAGAGACAGGGGACAGTGGGACATGATGCAAGCTCAAACGTTGCTCTATTGTGGTGTCAAAGGACTAAAACCGCTAAGGTTGCACCGACGAGAGTAAACAACCTTTTTATACACAAAACAAGAGGCAAGCTATCTCGCGAATTCTATCGCACGAGATTCACGAATGACATTTACTTTCACTTCGCCTGGATATTTAAGCTCAGATTCGATGCGGTTTGCGATGTTGCGAGCGAGTTCGCGAGCCTGGAAGTCGTTCATTTCATCAGGTTTTACGAAGACGCGAACTTCGCGGCCAGCAGAAATGGCGTAGCATTTCTCAACGCCAGGGAAGGAGTTGGCAATTTCTTCAATATCACCGAGGCGTTTTAGATAACTCTCGACGCTGTCGCGGCGGGCACCTGGGCGGCCGCCTGAGATAGCATCCGCTACCTGCACGATGATGGACTCCACGGTTTCATACGGATATTCCTCGTGGTGTGCCTGCATGGCTTTAACTACTTCTTCTGAAACGCCAAACTTCTGGAGTACGCGGCGGCCGATTTCAACATGCGTACCTTGTACTTCATGGTCGAGAGCCTTACCAATGTCGTGAAGGAGTGCGCCAGCCTTAGCGACTTGGACATTTGCGCCCATTTCTTCAGCTATCATGCCGGCAATGTGTGCCATTTCTGTTGAGTGCTGGAGCACTGATTGACCGTACGAGGTGCGGAAGTGGAGGCGACCGAGGATCATCATAAGGCGAGGGTCGAGGTTGATGACGCCAGTTTCAAAACATGCAGCTTCGGCCTTTTCCTTGATGATTTTATTTACATCAGCCTTTGCTTTCTCAACTGTTTCTTCGATTTTTGCTGGTTGGATGCGGCCGTCGAGGATCAAATTTTCAAGTGCCATACGAGCAATGGCGCGGCGGAGAGGGTCGAAAGATGAGAGAACGATAGAGCCAGGAGTGTCGTCGATGATAACTTCAACACCAGCTGCACGCTCAAACGCCTTAATGTTACGACCTTCCTTGCCGATAATTTTTCCTTTGATTTCATCATTAGGAATGGTTACGGCTGTTGCCATGGTGTCTGCGGCGACAGAGTTGCCGAGGCGGTGTATTGCGGTAGTCAAAATTTCTTTTGCGCGGCGCTCAACCTTTTCCATGCCTTCGCGTTCAAGCTTCATGACGCGAGCCATAAGGTCCTCGCCAGCCTCCTTTTCAAGCTCTTGATAGAGCTGTTCCTTTGCTTGATCTTTTGAGAGGCCGGCAACACGAGCAAGCTCAGTTGTACGCTCTGAAAGCAGCGCATCTGCGCGCTCCTTTATACCTTTTATTTCTTCAATTTTGCTTTTAACTACCTCAACTTCTTTATCCAATTCCTGCTGTTTTTTGTCGAGTGTTTCCTCACGTTTAAACACACGCTCTTCTTGGCGGGTGACTTTCTCTTCTTTTTCAAGCGCAGCAGCTTCAATACTTAAAGCTTTTTCTTTCGATGCTGCCTCTGCTTCTGCAAGGAGTTTTTCTGCTTTTTCGCGAGCATCAAGCATGAGTTGCTTGACCTCGACTTCTATTGAACCTTTACGCGAAAGACCAAGTAACCATCGAAATACATAGCCTATGACTGCGCCCAGCAATGCGCTGGAGCCCAGTAGGGCTAACAAAAGTTTTATTGACATAATAGGGGAAATTCATAGTTTTGATATGTGAGAACCCTCGGCCGTAGCCTACGGGCGAGGCACCCCAACAATACCAGGGAAATATCACTCCGGCAAATGCTGCGGATCCGCCATCCGCCAGCTGGCGGATGGCGGATTATTTCTTTACAACCGGAACGGTTTTGTTAGCCAAAACCTCGTCAACAAGACCGTACTTCTTGGCGTCTTCAGCTGTCATAAAGTAGTCGCGTTCGACATCTTTTTCTATTTTAGAAAGAGGTTGTCCTGTAGCTTTTGACAAAATTTTATTGAGACGTTCGCGAGTTGCAACAATGTGCTTAGCGGTGATTTCAATATCCGTTGCTTGTCCCTGCGCGCCGCCCCATGGCTGGTGGATCATCACTTCTGCGTTAGGGAGCACAAAACGTTTACCTTTTGCGCCAACGGCAAGAATGACCGCCGCTGCAGATGCGGCCATACCGACGCATACTGTCGCAACATCAGGCTTGATGTGGTTCATCGTGTCGAGGATTGCCAAACCAGCGCTCACTGAGCCGCCTGGAGAGTTTATATAAAGCTGAATGTCGCGCTTAGGGTCTTCAGATGCCAAGAAGAGGAGCTGGGCAATAACGAGGTTTGCGCCATGGTCCTCAATAGGGCCACTGAGGAAAATGATACGGTCTTTGAGAAGGCGTGAGTAAATATCAAAGGCGCGTTCACCGTATGGAGTCTTTTCAATAACCATCGGCACAAGCTGGTTTTTGATCTCAGAGTTTTCTTTTTGCATGGAGCAACTTTACTCCTTTTCTGTCTTGCCTTCAAGCAACTGCAGCACCTTCTCGTTTCGGAGCACTGTTTGTATGTGAATACGTACCAAATCAGGTCGAGCCTCAGGGAAGTGTTCAAGTGCGTGCTTGAGTTCGGTCTCCACCTTTTCTTCATCAGCTTCGATCTTTTCTTCCTCGGCGATTTTGTTGAGTGTGAGCTGGAGTTTTGCGCGCTTTGAAGCCTGGTCGCGGAAATCGGCGCGGATTTCTTCTTCAGTTTTACCTACGCGCTGCAAGTAATCTTCAAATGAAAGTCCAAAACGCTGAGTGTCTTCGCGCATCTGGCCGATTATCTTGTCGAGTTCGCTGTCTACAAAAATGGAAGGGACGTCGATCTTCACTTTTTCAATAAGAGCCTCGACTACTTTGCCGCGGCGGCTGTCGCGAGCCTTCTGCTCTTTCTCCATCTTCATATTTTCTTTTATCTTCTGCTTCAAATCTTCAACGCCTTCAAATTTGCCAAGTGATTTTGCAAATTCATCATTCAATTCCGGAAGAGATTCAGGCACAGTCAACGTAGCTTCAGTCGAAGCAGAAACAGGTTCTGAACCGTCCCCTTGCTGACCTGCAGGTGAAGAACCTGTTTCTGCTGAAGACACTTTCGCATGCGCGCGGCGAATAGACGTGAGGGCTTCATCAACTTCTGCGTCTAAAATGTCTGCAACCGTTTCAATCTCAATACCTTCACCAACTTTTTTCCAGTCCTTTGGAAGTTCAACAGTAGGGTAGACGCTCGTGACGATGGTAATGCTAATAGGTGCTCCGCCAGCTGGCGGATTCGTGATGCGAATGTCAGGGCGGCCGAGTGCAGTGGGCACATGCACATCAACGAGATCTGGGTAGAAGTCGCGCATAAAAAGTTCAACCGCTTCTTCGAGGACAGAAGTTTCACCAATGCGTTTAAGAGCCATGTCTGCTGGCACATGACCTTTGCGGAAGCCCGGCATTTCAAGCTGCGCTGAAAGTAGGGAAAGGGCCTTTTCGCGGTATGGGGCAACAGTTTCTGCTGGAATATCTCCCGTCAGCTCAACCTCTGAATCGGGTAGAGATTTTTTACTAAACGACTTAGCTAGTTCTTCAAATTTCATCAAACGATACTAACGTATTAGGAGTTGGCTGGCAACTGCGCCTGCTCGTTTTGTAGTTCAATAGCTTTTGCGCGCTGTTCCTGTTTTATGAGGAAGTACACGCCGCCAGCAATAAATAAAACTACGATAATTATCGTCGCCACTATCGGTCCGAGGGCGCTGGGAGGAGTGGAGTCATCCATGTCACTATTCTACCCTTCGACCACGTTCGGGGTAAACGTGGGGATAAACTATTTTGCGAACTTTTCTTTGTAGAGCTGGACAGAGCGTGTGATTGCTGCCATCGCCTCTGCTTTTCCGTTGGTTGCTTTTATCTCAACCGGGGCAGGTTTACCCTTCAATAATTTATATGTTTCGAGGAAGTGCTGGTACTCCTTGATCGAGTGCTTATTAACGTCGCCAATGTCTTGAACATCGTCCCAACGTTTATCGTCAACAGGTACTGCAATGATTTTGAAATCGCTCTCGCCAGTATCTACCATTTCCATAACACCAACTGGACGAACTGTGACGAGAATGCCTGGGTCGAGAGGATAGGTGGTGAGCACAATAACATCGAGCGCGTCACCGTCATCCCAAAGAGTTTGCGGAACAAAGCCATAGTCATACGGAAAGGCCGCGTCAGAATAATTTGCGCGGTCAAGCTTTATCAAGCCTGTTTCTTTATCAATTTCGTATTTATTGTGCGAGCCCTTAGGAACCTCAATAATTACATTGATTTCTTCAGGAACTTTATCGCCTAGCGGTACGTCATGCCACAAGTTCATGATAGTAGTATAGCTTAATTATTCAGCGGCTGGCTGTACCTCGCTTTGCTCGGTATCTCCGGCGACAGGGTCGCCTTCGACAATTTTATCGCCACGGCTAGATTGGATGTCTATGCGCCAACCTGTGAGTTTTGCTGCGAGGCGGACGTTCTGACCGCCGCGACCGATTGCGAGCGACTGCTGGTCTTCAGCGACCTTAATAGTTGCCTTGTGTTCTGCGTCATCAAGATCAACTTCTGTAATGCGTGCAGGAGAGAGGGCTTCCTCTATAAAGGTCTTTGGATCCTCTGACCATTCAATGATGTCGATTTTTTCGCCGCCAAGTTCTGAGGTGACTGTTGAAACGCGAACGCCGCGCTGGCCAACGAGAGAACCTACTGGGTCAACGTGTGGGTCGCTTGAGCTAACCGCAACTTTTGAACGAGAACCTGCTTCGCGAGCGACAGCTTTAAAGAGCACGATGCCGTTTGCGGCTTCAGGTGCTTCCATTTCAAACAATTTTACGAGGAACTGTGGGTTTGCGCGGGAAAGACGAAGGTAAATACCGCGAGAGCTTTCTTCTACTTGGTAGAGGAGGGCGCGAATGCGTTCACCTTGGCGGTAACGCTCACCTGGAATTTGTTCATCGTATGGGAGAATGCCTGTTGCGCGACCAAGGTCGATGAAAATGTTGCCGCGTTCCATACGCTGCACAGTGCCGGTAACAATTTCGCCTTGGCGTTTGCCGAACTCAGCAACGACAGAGACCTTCTCTGCTTCGCGGATTTTCTGGATGATGACCTGCTTTGCTGTTTGTGCAGCAATGCGGCCATAATCATCCTTTGTTTCAAGAGGGAATACGAGTTCGTCACCAACAGCCGCATCGCGTTTTATAAATTTTGCGTCTGCGAGTGTGATGTGCTGCTCAGGGTTAAAGCGGGGAAGAGGGATGATAGGGTTACCCTCAGCATCCATCTCAAACTCTTCCTTGCGCTCCTCATCATCTTCTTCGTTGACAAAGCGGACAGTGCTTTCATCAACAACTTCTTTTACTTGCTGGAATTCAGTCGTGCCGGTATTCAAATCCAATTTAGCGCGGATTATTTGTCCACGTTTTGCGTATTCTTTTTTATATGCGGTAGCAAGTGCGGCTTCGATAGCCTCGATGACTTTGTCACGTGGTATACCGCGTTCCTCTTCGAGTTCGCCGAGCACCGAGTTCATTACTTTAAGGTCAAACATATACTGATTTTGATTATTTCTTAAAAGGAGAACCGCCCCTCGGGGGCGGTTTCCAGATACCTTTAATATACTCTTTTCCAGCCAGAAGTCAAGCAGGCGTTCATTTATATATTAGAATGGTACGAGAATGAAAAAGTATTTTAAAAATACGTATATTCGGGCAGTTGTGTGCATAGCCCTTGTTCTTATCCTCCTCTTTTTACTAAGGGCGCCCATAGCTCTTGGTACGGTTCGGGTGGGGGATCAGTTTTTTGGTGGAAGGTTGCCATACAGTCTGGGCATCGCGGACATTTTTTATCAAACAGCTATTTCTATAGACCCAAACGTTCCCGACGCATGGCATCAGCGTGCCCGCATCTCTTTTTTGCAAGGCGACTTTGAAACTGCTCTTGCGCGAATAAACACACAGCTCGAGCTCCACGGAGATTCTCTCATGGCTTCGTACTATATACGTGGGCTTATATATGGGTATGACAAAAAATATCTTCCAGCGGAGAAAGACTTCACTCATTTTTTGGAGTGGAGCCCAACCAACTGGGCGGCAGCAAATGATCTTGCCTGGATATATTTTGCAGAAGGGAAATTTAAGGAGGCGGCAGATCGGACAGCAAAGACGCTTCTCACAAGCCCTGACAACCCATGGGTGCTCACCTCGCATGCAATGTCCGTGTACAACTTGGGGGACAGTAAAACAGCACTACAAGATCTTTTGCATGCAAAAGAAGAAGTGGAAAAATTAACAAGGGCGCAGTGGTCGCGAGCGTACCCGGGGAACGATCCAGCTGTTGCTTCTGAAGGTCTCGCGGAATTTAAGAAAACTATAGAAAAAAATATTGAACTTGTGCACAGTAAGGAGGTTACGGAGTAGCTGCGCTACTGATACCATGTTGGTATGAAGCGCTATGCTCCCCTTATTTTGTCGCTAGTGGTTCTTGCCGCTCTTTTGCTCAGTTCTCTTCCAGCCCAAGGGCCTGTGCGTTCTGTGGAGTTAGGTATTGCCGAACATTCACCACTAGGTTTTGCGGGGGGTATGGTTGTCCCCGCATCGTGTCCTTCGTACGACCATACACATGGACCAAACGCATGTGCTCCATGCAATGGGCCATGGATCCCTGCTTGGGGGTACGATAGATCAAATCAGCAAGTGTTCGTCGACACTTGTGATGCTTGTCCCGGGAACACAACGTGGGATGGCGCGAGCTGTGTTCCTAATTGTGTTGCGGGAACTGGAAACGCATGTGTGTCTGCTGCAAATTCTTGTGGGCAGACACGTTCTAATGGAACCATGCAGTGCAATGGCACCTGCACTTCAACACCACCGCCTCTTTCTGACTGCCCTCCAACAGTCACCGTTGCAGGCCCTGGCGGCACTCCTGGCCCTACTGCCAATGTCATCGTTGGACAAACAGCTACCATCACCTGGTCATGCCCTTCTTCAGGAAATACATCGGCCTCAGGTGTTAACTTCTCAACCGGTGGCGCAGTAAGTGGTTCAACAGGTGTAGTTGTTACTGCTGACAAAACCTACACCGTTGTGTGTGACCA
>JAIEMM010000003.1 GCA_019752125.1 Patescibacteria group bacterium
GGGGTACTGCTTTAATGCAACTATCGAATTATGGAGGACATCCTAGGCTTCGGCCGAAAGAGATGACAGTGAAGAGCCTTTCAAGAAAAACTTCTAAACTTAAATGCATGTACGTCCGTACCGCAAACCGACACAGGTGTACAGCTCGAGTAGAGCAAGACGAACGAGTGAGTGTGCTCCAAGGAACTCGGCAAAAAATCGGCCGTACCTTCGGAATAAGGCCTGCCCCCGTAGCAATACTGGGGGCCGCAGCGAAAGTCTCCCTGGCGACTGTTTACCAAAAACACAGCTCCCTGCGAACTCGTAAGAGGATGTATAGGGGGTGACACTTGACCAATGCCAGAAGGTCAAATACGGACGTTGCAATGTCGCAAGATGTTGTGGTGATTTGTATAAGCCCTGGTGAATGTCGGCGATAACTATAATCGTCCTAAGGTTCTCGACTTGAAGTAATTCGAGTCGGGAAGGACTGGGACGGTTATGGATGTGAAGTAAACAGAAGCAAAATATACTATTGAAATAAAGCTACCTATTCTTTCGGTAACGGAAGAACAGTCCAAATCACGGCACGAAGAGGCCATACGCCGTGCGCTTCTCTAAGGAATTAGAGGAGAAGAAGATATGGTCCTTCTTTAAGGAACAGAAGAGCGAAATTCCTTGTCTGGTAAGTTCAGACGCGCACGAATAGTGTAACGACTGGGGAACTGTCTCGGAGCACAGCTCGGTGAAAATACAGTACCGGTGAAGATGCCGGTTACCTGCAGATAGACGAAAAGACCCCAGAAGCTTTACTGTAGCTTGATATTGCGTATACGGTGTTACTGCGTAGCATAGGTGGGAGAGGTTGAAGGAAGGGTTTTGGCTCTTCTGGACTCGTCAGTGAAATACCACTCTGTAATGTTGTATGCGCTAACCGGCATGGCAAAACCATGTCGAGACAGTATCTGGTAGGCAGTTTTAGTGGGGCGCTATCCTCCTAAAAAGTAACGGAGGAGTGTATTAAGGTACCCTAGGCGCGAATGGAAACCGTGCCGATAGCGCAATGGCAAAAGGGTGCTTGACTGCGAGGCGTGAATGCCAAGCAGGTGCGAAAGCAGACCATAGTGAACCGACCATCCGTATTAGACGCGGTGGAAGATTATCTGATAAAAGCTACTCTGGGGATAACAGGCTAGTTCCGCCTAAGCGTCCATAGCGACGGCGGAGTTCGGCACCTCGATGTCGGCTCATCACATCCCGGGGGTGGAGAAGCTCCCAAGGGTTTGGCTGTTCGCCAATTAAAGTGATACGCGAGCTGGGTTCAGACCGTTCAGAATCTCATCAGCAATGATGGGGGATTGGACGATCTGAACCCCACGAGAGAATGTTTCGTTTAAGAAAAAATAAGAAAGTGTGGAATCAACCAATCACGGCGGTCGCATATAGAAATATATGCGAAGAAGTTAACTTATATCGGTAAAATCCTACTCACAGATGTAGGACGATACCGAGGGAAGCAGTAATGCACCCGTAGAGACTGAACGTTAACCATCTGAAAAGATGAAGATACAGTCCATTCCGTTCAGTAATGAACGAAAAGAAGCGTGAGACAGGTTGGTCTCCTATCTACTGCAGGCGTCGATTATTGAAGAGATTTGCTCCTAGTACGAGAGGACCGGAGTGAACTGACCACTGGTCTACCTGCTGTTCTGCCAAGAGCAACGCAGGGTAGCTATGTCGGGATTGGATAAGCGCTGAAAGCATCTAAGCGCGAAGCCGACTCTAAGATGAGTAATCATTAAGATCCGTGAGAGATGATCACGTTGATAGGCTTTAAGTGTAAGCGCGGCAACGCGTTGAGCTGAGAAGTACTAATCGATCGATGTTCCATCGCACCCTTCGTAGCTTTATGCGAAGGAGGGTCATTCTCCAATGGGGGGAGGAAAGGGATAACTTGAGAATCGCAATAATTTGTTGTTGAGCGCCATAACGGCGCGAAATCCCGAACGCATGTGAGGGATTGAGGTTTCGTTTGTGATTTATATGTACGATTTAATTGAGTTTTTTGTCTTGGTGATTTGGCGGTGGGGTCACACCCGTTCTCATTCCGAACACGGAAGTTAAGCTCACTAGCGGCGATGGTACTCACTGTTACAGGTGGGGAGAGTAGCTAGTCGCCAGGACAAAGAATTTAATTGTTTACGGTTTTGTTGATAGAATAGCTCCATGGCCCTCTCCTGGAGCGATCGAAGGAAATATATGTACCTGACAGTGTTCGGGGTTGTTGGTATTGCTGTACTTTCTTGGGTCTACATTGCTTTTTTCTATCACGCCCCAACCTGTTCTGACGGCTTTAAAAATGGTACGGAGATCGGTGTGGACTGTGGCGGCTCATGCTCGCTGTTGTGTGTAAATCAAACACGTCAGCCGTCTGTCGCGTGGGCGCGTTCTTTCCTCACTGTGCCTGCTGCATCAACCACAGCATCTCAGGGAGAGAAAACAAACAATATCTATACTGCTGCAGCGTATATCCAAAACACCAATCTCAGCGCAGGCGCACATAAAGTCGCGTACTCTTTCCAATTGTTTGACACAAAAAATCAACTTATCATCGAACGCAATGGGGTTACGGAACTCCCTCCGCTTCCGGTTATCCCGATAATCGAAACTAATATTCCAACAGGTACTCGTACAATTGCACGCACGCTCTTTGCATTCTCAGCACTGCCTACATGGAGCTCTGTAGCTCCAGATTCGCTCCCAGCTATCGACGTCTCGCACCAAGTACTTTCAGGGGATGGCTCGCGCCTCACGCTGACTCTCGAGAATAATACGGTCAAAGACGCTTCAAACGTCACTGTAGTGGGCGTATTGTTTGACGGTGACGGTATTGCGGTTGCTGCGTCAAAAAGCCTCATCACGTCATTGCCACACAAATCTTCACAAAACGTAACCTTTACTTGGCCGCTTGGCGTTCCTGGCGTTGTCCGTGCAGAGATAACAGTATTGCCGTCTTTCTAGTAGTATTCAGACATGTCTCCCCTTAGTAGTGTGTCTCATCCGCCAGCTGGCGGATGGCGAAAAAAGATATGGTCAGTTGATTGGTATGCGTTTGCCTCTGCGCTCACACTTTCATGGCTTGGGCTTCTCACGATGGACTCATTCAGTGGGGAGGACTCTTATTTTGTTCGTCAGGTTGTGTGGATTGGAGTTGGTGTCGTTGTGTTTTTTACTGCGTCACTGATTGACTGGCGGTTTCTGCGTAGAAATGGAGTGGCCGCAAGTATATACGGCGTACTTATTATTCCGCTGGTCGGACTACTTCTGCTTGGAGAAGCGGTCAAGGGTGCTCGAAGTTGGGTCTCAATCGGAGGCCTCGGAATTGAACCCATTGAATTTATAAAACTTGCGCTTATTATTGCACTCGCAAAATATTTCTCTCGTCGACACATTGAAATTCATAACATCAGACACATTATCGTATCTGGTGCCTATGCATTTATTGTCTTCGCGCTCGTGGCACTGCAGCCTGACTTGGGCGGCGCTATCATCATATTTTTGATCTGGTTTGGCATGGTATTTTTTTCTGGGATTTCTAAAAAACATGTGGCGACTGTGGTGTGTCTGGGCCTACTATTGTTTGGTGCGCTTTGGACGTTTGGATTTCATGACTATCAAAAACAGCGTGTTCTTAACTTCATAACTCCAACACGCGACATACGGGGTGGGGGCTACAACGCGTACCAGTCTATGATCGCGGTTGGTTCAGGAGAATTATTTGGCAAAGGTATTGGGTACGGCACGCAAAGCAAACTGCGCTTTTTGCCAGAATATCAAACAGACTTTATCTTTGCTGCCTTTGCAGAGGAGTGGGGGTTTGTCGGTATCCTTATAGTCTTTGGACTTTTTGGCACAATATTTTGGAGGATTATTCAAACTGCTGCCCGCGGTGCATCAAACTTTGAAACATTGTTTGCGCTTGGAGTCTTGTGTTACTTATCCGCACACTTTGCACTGCACTCCGGTATCAATATGGGAATATTGCCCGTCACGGGGACCACTATTCCATTTATGAGTTATGGCGGCACGCACCTCCTCGCGGAATTTCTTGCGCTCGGCATGCTCTCTGGTATGAACCGCTACTCTCGCGCCGCCCACCGCGACATGCTCGATAGGGAATTCAGCGGAGGGTATGACCGGTAATTTGTGTTTTAATTAGAGTGTCATGAAATCCTCTCGGGGGTTTACCCTCATCGAGCTTCTTGTTGTTATTTCTATTATAGGTCTCTTGGCGTCTATTGTGCTCACGTCGCTTTCGAGCGCTCGAGCTAAAGCAAGAGATGCGGGCCGTATGGCCACTCTGCGCCAACTGCAAAACGCCCTCGAACTCTATGCATCTTCAAATAATGGTCTATACCCCGTTACTTTTTCGGGCGCTGCGCCTTCACTTGTTTCGCACTGGTTTAGTACCTGCCCGGCATTTGGTTCGCATACGACCAGTGGCGCAAGTGGGTACATACCCAATCTCGCTCCCACGTACATTTCAGTCTTGCCAACGGACCCAACCAACCCCGTATGTAATGCTGGGTATACCTATGTCTCTAACGGCACCGACTACATGGTGACAGCATATTTCACTGTGGAATCGTATACACAAGCAACTAACCCTATGAAAAGGCCTTTTCAGAATGGCTCATTAACGCCGTGCAATATCAACACTAATTACGAGGCAGATTTTGCTGTGTATACCACCGGAGCAACGTGTTGGTAGTTTGTTTATTTGTAGACCGCCAGCGTTTCCTTAACCATTTTCTCTTTTGAAAATTCAGTGAGCGGTTTATCCGTTGCTTCACCTACGCCGCCTGTGCGGTTAGCGACAATGTGGAGGCCAGCGACGCGGGCTTCAAGTATGACGTACGGCAACCCTTCTTTGAGAGAGGGGAGAGCAAACGTGTCAAAACCCTTCATTACTTCATGTGCAGGTTGGAAACCAAACAATTTTACGCGGTCTTCTAAATTGTATTTTTTAATTGTTGCTTCAAGCACTGGACGCAATTCGCCTTCACCAACAATAGCCACATACAGTTCCGGATCTTTCTTTGCATGCTCAATAAGATCTATCTGATTTTTATTTTTAGTGAGCTCACCCACAGTGCCCGTAATTTTTACCCCAGCAGGGAAGGCGCCCCGGATTATCTCGCCTGAACCAAATTGCATGCTCAGATCAAGGCCGTTGTATATACGGACCGCCTTGTGTGCTACGCCTGGCATATTCTGTGCTTCAAGTAAGTCGTAGTCAGACACACAGATGACTGTGTGCGAGAGTAGGGCGGTGAGCCATGAGAAAAACCATATCGCTGCCTTGCTTACAGGGTTTCGTGCTTCACGAAACGGCCAACCGTGGGCTGTAAAAATAATCTTCTTTACTCCACATAGACGCGCGGCGAGCGCGCCGATACCTGCGGCCTTTGAAGAGTTTAGGTGCACAACGTCCGGGTTCTCGCGCCGTATAAGATTCCAAATTTCCTGGAACCCTGTAAGTTCTTTGAAGAGCGAAATATCTCGCACAAACGAAGAGATAAACACGCTGCGAATGTCTGCCTCGGTCAATTTTTCTGCCAAAACGCCTCCTTGCGCGCCCCTAACCCCGGTTCCTCCGAAGGCCACAATTGCTTCAAATTGGTCTTTTGGAAGTGACGTCGCAAGGTCAAATACATAGCGCTGTGCGCCTCCCCAGTTGGACTTGGTTATGACAAAAAGAACTTTTCTTTTCATAGTATTGTTGTAGTATACATAAACTATATGACTCCGGCTTTTCGGCCTCGCACGCTTATTCTTTTCTTGGGGGACCTGTTTTTCTTCCTTTTTGCCCTCTTCATATCATTGTACCTGCGCGTTCTTGAACTTCCATCACGTGAGCTTTTTATTGCGCACGTCATCCCGTTCTCTCTTCTGTTTATAGTGTGGGTCGGCATTTTCTTTATCGCTGGGCTCTATGAAAGCCGATCGATTATGTTGCAGCGTCGGGCGCTGTCAGGCTCTCTCTTAGTCGCTCAAAGCGTCAACGTTGTCATTGCCGCACTCTTTTTCTTTTTTATACCGTTGTTTGGTATCGCACCAAAAACGCTGCTCGTAATTTATCTCGCCGTTTCTTTCCTATTTGTGTTTTTTTGGCGGACATTTCTTTTTCCAGTCCTTGGGCTCCAAAAGGCAGAGAATGCAATAGTCGTGGGAGACAGTGATGAAATTATAGAAATAACATCTGCCTTGAACGCGGCACACCGCGCGCCTGCCCGGGTCGCTGCAGTTATTGAACCGGAGGGATCCGTGGCTTCAATTGTAAGCATTGCTATTTCAACGTATAAGCCACGTTTCATTATTGCTGACTTTAACGATGCCCGTGTTTCAGCAGCCTTCCCCGAGCTATATAACTTCCTTAGGCAGGGTATACGTTTCTTGGACTCTGCAACGTTGTATGAAGATGTGTTTGGTAGGGCACCTCTTTCGCTTGTGGATGAAACGTGGATCGCACGGAATATTTCCCGCTCGGCGCACGTGTTGTACGATCCGCTCAAACGTTTTATTGATATTGTGGGGGCTGTCGTTATAGGCACGCTGTCCTTGGTGCTGTATCCATTGATTGCGTTGGCTATTTGGCTTGATGATGGTGGCGCGCCATTTGTGGCACTCGACCGTGTGGGCCAAGGCGGGCATGTCTTTAAGATGTATAAATTTCGCACCATGTCAGGTAACGACCAAGGTAATTATGGGTCGTCCGGCATGAGTAAGTTGCGTGTCACGCGGGTGGGTGCCTATTTACGCACATGGCGTCTCGATGAATTTCCGCAGTTGTGGAATGTGCTTATGGGCCAACTATCTTTTATTGGGCCTCGTCCTGAAACACCTGCGCTAGTTGCAACCTATGAGCGCGAGATTCCGTTCTATTCTGTGCGGCATTTAATTAAGCCGGGACTTTCGGGGTCAGCGCAGTTGTATTACCATGGCGACCCGCATCACGCAGCCGATGTGTCTGCAACGAAGATGAAATTGTCGTACGACCTTTTCTACTTCAAACATCGCTCACTTACACTTGATCTGTCCATCTTCTTAAAAACAGTGAGACGCATCTTTATTAAAGGCAACGCATAATATATGACAGAAAAAGGAACAATCGTAGTTACTGGTGGGGCGGGGTTTTTAGGTTCTCACTTGTGTCCCGCATTAGTCAAAGAGGGATATTCTGTACATGTAGTCGATACGCTTGTTGCGGGTAAGCGCGAACATGTGCCGGAAGGCGCAGTGTTGCACGAGATCGATATCCGTAATGTAGAAGCTCTCCGCCAATTATTTGGCTCCCTAGGCCCAATCACAGGCCTTTTCCATTTGGCGGCACTCCCGCGAGTTCAGTACTCTATTGACTACCCTGTAGAGGCACACGACGTAAATATCAATGGGGCCATGAATGTTTTACTTGCGGCTCGGGATGCGAAGGTGGGCAGGGTTGTGTACTCTGCTTCAAGTTCTGCATACGGGGACCAAGACACACTTCCTCTCCATGAAAAAATGCTGCCACAACCTAAGAGTCCATATGCGCTCCAGAAATATACGGACGAGCATTATTGTCGTGTTTTCTCTGAGGTGTATGGATTGCCTACAGTGAGTCTCCGTTACTTCAACCTCTACGGTCCAAACTCTGATCCAAATGGCCCATACGCACAAGCAATTATCAAATTTTTGTATCAACGCAAAGAAGGTAAGCCTATAACCATCACAGGTGATGGCGAACAGACGCGAGATTGTGTGCATGTAAGCGACGTTGTGCGCGCAAACATACTCGCCCTTACATCTCCAAATGTTGGGAAAGGGGAGGTGATTAATATTGGTTCAGGAGAAGCAGTTTCTATAAACGAGATTGCCCGTATGGTGGGAGGTGAGACGGTTCATATAGAACCGCGTATTGAGCCTCGTCATACACGAGCAGATATAACAAAAGCAAAAGAACTTCTTGGGTGGAGCCCTGCCATCAGACCTGAAGACGGTATCGCAGAACTCAAGGCGTCGCTGGGTATTGTATAAATACGTAATGGTTATCGACGGTAAAAAAATAGCAGAGGAGATTATCTCTGCACTTGAAAAAGAGCGTGGAGATTTTGGTGCCTTATCGCTCGCTGTTGTTTCAGAAGGAGAAGACGCTGCAACAGAATCGTTTATAAAGATAAAGTCGCGCGTTGCTGCGCGTCTGGGTGTTGAGGTGCGCCGGTATACGCCAGCACAAATTTCTGAAGCCCTTGAGTGTGATGGCGTTATTGTTCAACTTCCTATACCTAATGCAGCAGAATTGCTCGCGGTGATTCCTCCAGAGAAAGATGTGGATGGTATTGGAACAATGAGCGAATCGCATGTATTGCCGCCAGTGATGGGTGCGATTGCTGAAATTTTTACACAAAACAACGTAGACGTACAAAATAAAAAAGTCCTTATTGTTGGACATGGAAATTTAGTAGGAAAACCTGCGGAGAACTGGTTTAAAAAACAAGGTGTTACTCCAACTGTGGTAACAAATTCTGAAGATTTGAAACAATATGCAGCAGACGCTGATATTGTTGTTCTGGGCACTGGGACTCCGGGACTTGTAACTCCGGACATGCTCAAAACAGGAGTTGTGCTTATTGATGCCGGTACGTCTGAGCAGGGCGGCAAGCTTGCGGGTGACGCAACATCCGAATGCGCAGAAATTGCTTCAATTTTTACTCCAGTGCCAGGCGGTATTGGCCCTATAGCCGTTGCGATGATTTTCAAGAACCTTTTCGTACTTAATTCTGGCAAGGTCCGACCTCGTTAAAGATTAAAAGTAGGTATCTGTCAACCCCTTTGAAATAAGGTTCGATTCTGTTATTCTCACAATCATGTTTAAGTTGCGCTATAGTGCTGTTTTGGTTTTGATTGTCGCCGCAGCGATCGGAGTTTTTGTGTGGATGACTAATAAGCCAGACAGCCGTTTTGCGTTCAAGCTCGGTCTCGATCTTTCTGGTGGTACCCACCTTGTCTATAACGCAGACACAAGCAAAATCCCTGCTGGTGAGACCGCAGACGCGATGAGCGCGCTCCAGACTGTAATTGAACGCCGTGTTAACGCCTTCGGTGTTGGAGAGCCGGTTGTGCAGACTGAACAGGCGGGTGCTCTTGGAAACGGTGCGTACCGCCTCATCGTGGAGCTCCCTGGTGTCACTGATGTAAACAAAGCAATTGCAATGATCGGTCAGACACCGACGCTTGAATTTAAGTTGGTTCAAAACGGTGATGCAACAACTGACACCGGTGCTACTGTTCCAATCGAGACGTATGTAGATACAGGCCTTACCGGAAAGTACCTAACAAGCGCAGCTCTTCAGTTTGGCAACGGTTCAAGTGCGGTCCAGACACAGCCGACTGTTCTTGTGAGCTTCAATGCAGAAGGCACTAAACTTTTCGGAGAGATTACAAGCCAGAATGTTGGTCGCAAACTTGCGATCTTCCTCGACGGTCGCTTGCTTTCAGCCCCAACCATTCAAGAGCGTATCGACAATGGACAGGCGTTGATTTCAGGTAACTTCACTGCACAGAGCGCAAAAGACCTTGCAACAAACTTAAACCTTGGTGCGTTGCCAGTACCAATTGCTCTTGCAAGCACAGAAACCATTGGCGCGACGCTTGGTGAACAAGCTGTACACGCAGGTGTGTTCGCAGGCCTTCTTGGGTTCTTTATACTCTCGATTTTTATGATCCTTTGGTATCGCATTCCAGGCATTGTGGCAGTACTCTCACTTGTCATTTATTGCGTGATAATGCTCGCACTCTTTAAACTGATTCCGGTCGTTCTCACTGCCGCAGGTCTCGCAGGTTTCATCCTGTCTATCGGCCTTGCAGTTGACGCAAACGTTCTTATTGCAGAACGCATGAAGGAAGAGTTAGCTGCTGGTGCAGGCACACAAGAAGCCATTGGGCATGGATTTGCGCGTGCATGGAGTGCTATCCGAGACTCAAACATCGCACACATCATTGCCGCTGTGATTCTTTTCTGGGTAGGCACGTCGATTATCAAAGGTTTTGCGCTTGTGTTCGGACTCGGTGTCATCGTGTCGATGGTGTCAGCAATTGTCATCTCTCGCACATTCTTGCTCGCGCTTGGTGTAAATGCCAAATCTCGTTTCGGACGCTTCCTTATGCGCTCAGGGCTAAATTAATTTTATGAACATCGCAAAAAACCTAAAATACTTTTTTATCTTCCCAGCGGTTCTTTCTCTGTTGGCGGTCATGGCGATTGCTATGTGGGGACTCCAGCCTGGCATAGATTTGGCAGGTGGCTCAATGCTCCAGGTAACCTACCAACCTACCGCAGATGTAACTAAGGCCGTTCGCCCACCAGTTGAACAAGTAAAGGCCGTAGTTGAGCAGCTAGGGTTAGGTGAGGTGCGTATCCAGCCAGCGGGTGAAAATGGTTTCATTCTGAACCAGCGCGATCTTTCTAATGAAGAAAAAAATCAGCTTGAAGCGGTGCTTTCAGGATTCGGCCCAATTCATGAAGACCAATACAGCTCGGTTGGTCCGGTCCTTGGTGCAGAACTTCTTAGGAAGGGTCTGATAGCGCTTGGTCTCGTAGTTTTGTGCATCATTCTCTTTATTGCGTTTGCGTTCCGCCAGGTCTCAAAACCAGTCGCGTCGTGGAAGTACGGTGTTGTGGCAATCGTTACATTGCTCCATGACATTTTGGTCCCTGCGGGCCTCTTCGCATTCCTCGGATTCTTTGATGGCGCCCGCGTTGACTCACTCTTTATTGTCGGCCTCCTCACTATCTTGGGTATCTCGATCAACGACACCATCGTGGTGTTTGACCGAATCCGTGAAAATTTGAAATTAAATGCACAGCACAGTAAACACGAAACATTTGAACATGTAGTAGGGAAGAGTATCTCACAAACTCTTGCTCGCTCTATCAACACATCGCTCACTGTTGTGATCATGCTTGCGGCCCTCTACTTCGTTGGCCCTGTTGCAACAAAAGACTTCGCACTCACACTTATTGTCGGTATGGTCGCAGGTACTTACTCATCGATCTTCCTCGCATCTCCACTCCTTGTTGCGTGGGAAAAATGGTCTCGCCGCAACGCGTAATACAATAGAAAAATGATCATCGGCATCACTGGAACTAATGGTGCAGGAAAGGGAACGATCGTCGACTATCTCACAAAGCAAAAAGGGTTCGCACATTTTTCTGTGCGAGCTTTTCTTATTGAAGAAATCAAACGTCAGGGTTTGGAAATAGACCGAACTACTATGCGTCAGGTAGCAAACGAGATGCGCAAAGAACACGGGCCATCGTATGTGGTTGCGCAGCTTATGAAACAGGCAAAAGAAAGTTCTGAGAACGCAGTTGTTGAGTCCATCCGTGCTATCGGAGAAGGGGAATTTTTAAAACAGCATGGGGCTCTTATCTGGGCGGTAGATGCTGATAGAGAAATCCGCTATAACCGCATCCTAAACCGCTGGTCAGAGACTGATAAGATCGACTTTGAAACATTTTGTATGCACGAAGATAGGGAGGCTAATGGTACTGAAGCCTGGGACATGAATGTCCAGGGAGTGATGAAAATGGCCGACCATATTTTCCATAATGAAACCACCCAGGAGGAGATGTTTTTGGACGTCGAGGAGGCATTGAAAGAGGCTGGAATATAAGGGTTTTTAGCCATACACCTGGACTTGACTCTGCTTCAAAACCGACTATACTGGCTGCCATGACTCTTCGATAGTGGATTTAACCGGTTTTTGGTTGAAGTCCCGCTGTTCGGCGGGTTTGTTATTTGAAAACAAGCGCCCCTCAAGACGGGGCCGAATAAAAACCCCGCAAAATTCGCGAAAGCGAATCGCGGGGCATGCCCCGAGATCGCGAAGCGATTTTTCGGGGCAAGCATCAAAATCGAAATTGATACATTGATCATTCTCAAATCTAGTCACCTAGGAGCGACTGGAAATGAGAGCAAGCAGAAAGTCCTTTTTGTTTTCCGCAAAAAGGCAGGAACAAGGAAAAACATTTTTCTTTTGTTCCGTTCAACACAGAAAGATAAGAACATGACACTTTAAGTGGCATGGTCTCTAATATTCAGAGTTTGATCCTAGCTCAGGATGAACGCTGGCGACGTGGATTAGGCATGCAAGTCAAGGGGGCCGCAAGGCAACCGGCAGACGAGGTAGTATAACGCAGGTACGCACC
>JAIEMM010000001.1 GCA_019752125.1 Patescibacteria group bacterium
CTCAAGCGCAAACATGGATGCATACGGCAACTTTAGCTGGACTCCAACGGATACAGATGGAGGCGTGCATACGTTTACGATAACTGTCTCTGATTCAGCAGGTAACCCTAGTGCAACCGCTTCCCAAACAATTACTGTTCAGTCACCAACAAACATTAGCATTACAAATCCGCAACCAGGCGCTACTGTCGCCGCAAGTAGTACACTGACCTTTACTATTTCAAAAGTTGGGCTGACCAACCCGGCATATAGAATTGTTGATTCATTCTATAACTCAACTCTTTCAGCTTCAAATCTAAGTTCATCGGGTTCTTTTAGCTGGACTCCTACGCAGACGGATATTGGTACACACGACCTAACGATATTCGCGACTGACATATACCAGCGCACCGCCCTCACAACATTTTCTGTTCACGTAACTCGCATTCAAGCTCCAGCTGCGACATCTACCCCGACCTCAACTTTACAAGGCTCAATGCCTGCCACCATTACACCAACCACGTCCCCTTCTTCACATTATGTTTTCTCGAAATATCTTTATCTGGGCCTTACACATCCTGATGTCAAAAAAATGCAGGAGAGGCTAACCGCTCTTGGATTTTATTCCGGCCCTGTAACAGGATACTTTGGTTCACTCACCCAAGTGGCAGTAAAAAAATTCCAAGCGGCACGAGGACTTGAACAAGTGGGGTCTGTAGGCCCAGCAACAAGAAAAGCCCTCAGTCAGTAAACAGTGCGTTAGTGCTTCGCAGCGATGCGCATTTGGTAGCGGTAGAAAAGCATTGGAACAAGTACGAGCGTGAGGCAGATAGCGAAGGTCAGGCCGAACATAACTGCAAATGCCAATGGCCCCCATGTGGCGTTAGACATAGCAAGAGGGATCATGCCCACGACAGTAGTTATGGTTGTAAGGACGATAGGGCGCAGACGGGTTGCAGACGATTCAATAACGATATCTATAATTGGCCTCCCCTTCTCCGCATTGAGATGGTGGATCATGGAGTCCATAAGAATAATTGCGTGGTTGATGATAACGCCACCCAAAGCAATAACGCCAAGCAACGAGGTCAGTGACACTGGCTGTCCCGTTATAGCAAGGCCGCCCAATACGCCAATGAGTGAAAGTGGAACAATTACGAGCAAGTACCAGGTGTAACGAATTGAGTTAAAACAGATAATAAGAATCATAAACATCAACACCAATCCTGCAATAAGTGCGATAAACATGTCTGTAAACGACTGGTTAATATCTTCAGTTTCTCCACCGTACGAGACTATGACACCAGGCGGCAAGTGTAATTCTTCTATGCGTTTTTTGAACTCTGCGATTACTGCAGTGCTTGTAGTTTTGTCATCCGGGTAGGCAGACACCGTTTCTAGACGACTCTTATCTTTATGATTTATAGCTGCGTTGCTTACTCCAAGTTTGGTTTGCAACACCGAGCCTAGCAGCACCGGACCATTCGTACCCTGAACTGAAAGATTCTTAATTGCATCAATGGTTGTACGCGTTGTATCTGACGGGTCGATATAGTCTGTGTTTAAGTTAAGTTTTACCACCACATCGATATCGTCTTTAGGCTGTGTGATGCTGGTCGCTTTGGTGCCCTGCACCGCCGCGCGCAATGTTTGGGCAATAGACACCGTACTCAAGCCAAGCGCAGTTGCCTTGCCGCGGTCTACCGTAAGGTCAAATTGAGTCCCATTGTTTTGAGTGCTGTCGGTTACGTTAGTAGTATGCGGAATACTCAAGACAAGTTGTTTGCCCGCTTCAGCTGCGGTGATAAGTTCGTCTAGATTGTTCCCCTCAAACTGAATTTGAATTGGCGCGCCCGATGAAGGGCCGTTATTTGCTTGCAAGACCTGAATGTTTGCACCGCTCACAATACTCAAGACTTGCTGCAACTCAGTTGCAATCTCAGTACTTGTTTTCTTGTGGTTGAGCGGAAGGTTAACCGTAATGTTTGCCTGGTTGCTGCCTGAAGAACCTCCTCCTGTAAGACCGGAGCTTTGTCCCGTTGTAATTTCAAGCGAAGAAATATCTTTGATTGGGTACAGAAGCTCCTCAACCTGTCGGACGATAAGGTCTGTTTGCCCAAGCGTCGTTCCTTCTGGCGCCTGGATATTTACGTACACGAAGTCCTGGTCGTCTTGCGGAAAAAAGACAGTCTGCACCAAGCCTGTAAAAGGAAGTATCATTGCAAGAACAAACAACACACCAAGCCCTCGCAAGAACAGGCGCTGCCATCTTTTATTCTCAAGCACCAAGCGCAGTTTTTCTTTGTACCATTCCGTCGCACGCTCAGTATATTCTTCCTGTTTTTCTTCAAAACGGCTTGAATGTTTTTTGGTAAAGAGGACCGCAATCAAAGGCACTATACCAAGCGCCACAAAGATGGATGCGATAAGGACGAATATAAGAGTGTATGGGATACCTGCAATAAACTTGCCGACAATGCCGGAGATAAAGAATAGTGGCGCGAATACGGCCACCGTCGCCATCGTTCCTGCAATAAGTGGCCATGCGTAGTCGCGAAGTGCGTGCTTTGCAGCATCCAGCGGATTCGAGTGCAACTTCATACGTGCATGGATTGCTTCAGTCACAACGATGCCAGAGTCCACCAAAATGCCGACGGCCAAGATAAGCGCGAAGAGGCTGATGAAGTTAAGCGTGTTACCTGTAAGATGCAAGCCAATAAACGCGATCAGGAATGAAAGTGGGATTGCCAGCGCAGCAACGACAGATTCGCGCCACCCAATAGTGAGTAGCAGCACAATCATGACAAGGACAACTGTCTCCAAACCAGTTTCTGTAAGGTCCCCAAGCTGCTTAGTGATCTGAACACCTTGGTCGGTTGAAGGAGAAATAAACACATTCATCCCCTTCAATTTTGTCTCCTGCAACTTCAGCATTTCTGCTTTTGCTGCGTTTGCCACCTCTTTAATTTCGGCTCCTGTCTGCTTGTAGATAGTAAGAGATATAGCCTGACTGCTTGGCTTCCCATCTACTGACAAACGAGAATATGACGATGCAGAGGCAAGACCATCAGAGACGACCGCGATGTCGCGAACATAGATGGGTGCCTTGTTCTTTATACCGACTGCAATATTTTGAATCTCAGACGGGTCGGTTATGTTGCCTTTAAAGCTGACATTGTAGTTCACCCCGCTCATTGAAATACTTCCAGCCGGAGCTGATGCGTTTGCTGAAGATATAGACGAGATGATGTCAGTTAGGCGGAGCCCATATTGCTGGAGTTTTTCTTTACTAACAACAACCGTGACCTGGCGCTCAGGCATACCTGAAATGCGCACTTCTGACACACCTGAAATATGTTTAATGTCGTCCGACACTTCCGTTGCGAGTGCTGAAAATTCAGTCGGTGGAAGATCTCCTGCGATAGAAACTACGAGCACTGGTTGGTTACTGAAATCGATTTTACTCACTTGCGGGGTTGTCGCATCAGAAGGTAGGTTTGGTACTGCTTTTGCTACTGCATCGCGAAGCTCTTGGATAGATTTATCTACGTCAGCGTTTGCATCAAATTGCACGTTGAGGACGGAAACACCTTCACTCGACACAGACGTGACGGTATCGAGATTGTTCAAGCCAGACACCTGGTCTTCCAGTTTATTTGTCACTAATGTTTCTATGTCTTGTGCCGATGCACCTGGAAGCGCGGTCGTTACAATGCCGTTTGGAATAACAATGGAAGGACTGTTCTCCTTCGGGATAGCAAGCACGGAAAATAACCCCGCAAGAACAAGGGTGGCAATGAGCACATAGCTAAATTGTTTTCGGTCTAGGAAGAAATTCCAGAGCCACAACATATAATTAGTGCGAGTCTACGATTACCTGCTGTCCGTTTGAAAGGCCGCGCGCATCTTCTACAATAACCATATCCGGCGTAAGGCCCGACAGGACTATTACTTTGTCTCCCAAGATAGTACCAAGAGTTATTGGGATTTGAGTCAACGTCGACGACGCGCTAACGCTAAATACAATTGGACCACTTGGTGTTATCTTTGCCGCAACGATCGGTATCATAATAGAGGAGTTTGAAACGGTACTAACTTTTTTCGTTTGTGCTGCTGTTGCACGAGAAAGCGAGACCGTTACAGTCTCCCCATCTGTGAGTGCGCTTGGGCTACCGATAATGCCTACCTTTACCAATATTTTCCCCGTGGTTGGGTCAAGAGCCGGAGCGATCGAAACGACGGTCCCCTGCACGGCGCCGGCAATAAGCGCACCACTCCCAACGGCAAGTGTTTTTGAATCTTCGGGTGTTACATATACATCAACTTCAAGCGCACTTGGATTGGATATTTCTGCTAGGTACTGTGAATTTGAAACATAGTCTCCTTGCGATATTGGCAAACTTACGATGGTGCCTGAAATTGGTGAGCGGATGATGGTCTTTTCAAGTGAGGCTCGTGCCGCCGCGAGTACCCCTTGCGCCTGCTCAACATTTGCCTGCGCGACACTTATGTTGCCCTGCGTCCCACCTTGCGCAGTATTTAATGCAGATGCGGCTGCTGATACCGCAGCATCATACGAACTCTTTGCGCCCGCAAGTCCTGAAATGGCAGCGTTTACTGATGTACGCGCCGATCCAATTGCTGACTGATACGCACTGATGTCTGTGGACGTTATAGATTGGCTCGGAAGAGACTTGTTCAGTGCGTCTACGAGATTGTTTAAGAACGCAACAACAAGCTGCGCGTCCGTAGTTGCCTGTGCGATATCGGTACCGGTATTAGTTCGTGTAGTTTTGCGAGAAAGTGCACTTACATCATTTAGAGCAAAATCGAGCTGTTGGCGTTCATTTTGAAGTGTAATAACAAGTTGGTTGTCATTAACCGTGAGCTGCAGCACTGGATTGGTGCGCGGTTGAGAAAAAAGTGGGTCTGCCTTCGTGTGGACTGCGTCATCAAGTGCAGCAAACAAATTTTGCAAAGAAGTGTTCACGCTTGTCTGAGCGTTTACTACTGCTTGGCCTGCTTGTGCTGCACTAATGCCAGAATTTGCCGCACCTGTACCGCTTGTATTTGTAAAAGTTGCCTGCGCTGCATTATAGGCTCCTTGAGCCTGGAGAACTGCCGCACGCTGGCTACTATTTTCAAGGGAACCAATAATAGTGCCTGCTGATACGTAGTCGCCAATTTTATGCTGTAATGCCACAACTTCCCCCGAACTCTGCGCCGAGATACTTGCATGATTAAGAGATGTTACGACACCTGTTACAGGAAGAGGTCCTGTCGACTGCGCAGCAAGACTTGCAACTGATGCAATTTTTACGTGGCTGGTCTGGTCAGATGTAGCCGAGGATGGAGCCGATCTAAGCAAAGCCTTTCCTCCTACAAATAGAAGAATAGCAATAACAAGAGCGCCACCCCATGAGTAATACCAAGGCTGTTTGCGAATATATGTAACCGCGTTAACGAATCTCGTTGTAATTGACATTTACCTGAAGCATACCAAAAAATGTCGTATACTGTCGAGATGAAAAAAATTCGACGACGATTTGAAGTGCAGGATTTCAAACTACGGGTTGGAAAGTCGCGCACTGGAAAAGGTATTTTTGCAGAAGAGAATATTCCCCGCGGTATGTGCGTTATGGAATATGTCGGTCGCGCATTAACCGATGACGAGCAGCACAATAAAAGTGGGAAATATTTCTTTGAGACTGGTAAAAACACCATGATCGACGGAAATGTTCCATACAACAAGGCAAAATATGTTAACCACTCCTGCCGCCCTAACTGCGAGATTGATATTAAAAACAAACGCGTGTTTATTTTTACGGCAAAAAATATCAAAGCTGGCGATGAGCTCACGTACGACTACGACACTGAATACTTCGACGAATTCATAAAACCTGTAGGCTGCAAGTGCCTTAAGTGCAGTCCTATAAAAAAATAGGTGGGTAAAAACTACAACTCACGGATTCTTAATGAACCATGCGCTTTTGTATTGGTATGTTTAAAGGTATGGTACCAAGCATGAAGCAACTGTTTTGGAAGGTACGAAGTCATTACACAGAGCGTGAGTGGCAACTCGCAGGAGTTCTACTTGTATCGTATGTAGCGATGTTCTTTCTCGCATCACGCGCACTTCCCCTTTCGGCACGGTTTAATCCAGCCTCCGCTATCGCACTTTCAACACTCTACTTCGGTGGCACTCGCTTGTGGCCAGTCGTATATAGTGCCGCGCTCATAAGCCAGATATGTACAGGCTCGCCACTTATTGCCGTCCTTCTTCTACCTTTTATAGAAACAATCCAGGCAACAGCGGGCTCTTGGTTACTCCACAAAGCTCATATCGACCCACTATTCCGCAGATATCGCGACACGTTTTATTTTATCTTCACCATAGTCGGCATCTCAGCTATCAGTTCAGTACTGACAATGATCGTCCGTGCACTTCGAGGAGAGACTGATATTTTTATACCCGGATGGTACGCATACGTTGCAACATTGTTTTGCCTACTCATCCTTACTCCATTTCTACTACGCTGGTTCACCAAACCTCGCTTTAGTCGCACCCCTAGAGAAATTCTTGAAACAGTGAGCGTGTTTACGCTTCTGATCAGCATTGGCTACACGTTGTTTATCCAAGGCACTAGCTTTATTGCGAGCATTCCTCTGCTCTACTTCATACTGGTTCCTCTATTTTGGATCGCGCTCAGGCTACGACCTAGGTTCGTAACGCTTGCACTTGTTATCACCTCAATCTTTGCAGTTGCAGGCACACTTCTACATACAAGGTCGGACCTCCTTGCTTCGGGACTGTATCAAATTGAAATTCTCCTTATCGTACTTGCCGCCATCTTTTTTATCGTTACTTCGCTCGAAGAGGATCGCCGAGTAAACACAAACATTATGCATTCGCAAATGGCAGCGCTTCGTAATGCGGTTGCGAAGGAAAGTTCTGAGTCAAAGGCAAAAAATGATTTTATCGCCATCTTGTCGCACGAACTTCGCAACCCTCTTGCGCCAATATTGTCGTCTATTGATTTGCTTAAATTAAAAAGTTCGCGCGATGCAGAAGACATGGAGCTTCTCGATATGATGGAAGATCGCATGGGGACCATCCGTCGCCTACTGGACGACTTGCTTGATATTTCGCGCATTTCTGAGGGGAAAATTGCTCTCAGAAAAGATGTGGTTGATCTAGGCTCCGTACTAAAAAACGCAATTGTGTCGACTGAACATCATCGCAAAGAACTGCACCAACGTCTTGTAACGAAGCTCCCGCAAAAACCTCTCTCCATTGTCGGCGACGCTGTACGTCTTGAACAGGTATTTTCAAACCTCCTTACAAACGCATCGAAGTTTTCATCGTCAGGCGATAGTATTGCACTCACCATGCGGGAGCACGACGGCATCGCGGAAATTGAAGTTGTGGACCGCGGCATCGGTATTGATCCAGGAGAACTCGAGGCCATCTTCCTCCCCTTTAAGCAGATCCAAGATATAGAGCGCAGCAGAAAGGGTTTGGGTATCGGACTTACTCTTGTGCGAAACTTTGTTGAAATGCACAGTGGGACTATCCAAGCCTCTAGCGATGGCCGCAGCCGCGGCAGTCGTTTTATCGTCCGCTTACCGCTGGTTGTTACTGCAGAAAACAGAATCGTGCGCGGAGGTACGTCCGGAAATCCATTGCAAAAAGGCACGGCGAGGACGAATCCTCTTATATTACTAGTTGATGATAATGACGCTGCTGCTGGTGGCATCGGACGTTTATTGGAGTTCCAAGGATATAGGGTTGCATACGCATACGATGGCAACCAGGGAATCGCGAAAGTACGCAATCTTTCTCCTGATGCAGTATTTCTCGACATAGGCTTACCCGACCAGGATGGTTGGCATGTGGCAAAAACTCTCCGCGCTCAAGGTTTCCAAGGACGACTTATCGCCCTCACAGGCTACGGAATTGAGCATAAAAAAATGATGGATCGAGAAGTTCGCTTCGACTACTATCTTGTTAAACCCGTTGGACTTGCCGACCTCCAGCGCGTACTCACCGGACTTGCATGAAGCACTCATAAAACTAGTACCATTTATATTGAAGTATTTGTGAAAACTGTAGTAGGCTGAGATTAGCGGGGGTCCTACTAACCACGGAGGGCCATAATGTTCAATCGACTCCTTCGAACGTTCTATGACAGGGTGATTCTGCTTCCCTATCATATATTCCCAACGCGGGAACAATTCATCCTAACTACCGTTCTTTCACAACACACAAGTACTAACGGAGAGCCTACTTCCTTCAAAAACTTTTTCGGTGTCTGTAAATCGGCATTGTTTCTCTTGAGCGAAGGGATTATTAATCAAGAAGAAAAACTTGCTGTCGATGCCCTCGTGCACGGGAGCGGGCCGGAACTCTGGTGCTGGCCACTCAAGCGACATCGACGACTTAACCTTCGAGCTTTAGACAAAGGCAATAAAGGGCTCGTCGAAATCTTCGAAGAAGTTCGCAAAGGCGAGGCTCAGATTCGCCTACGAGCTTCAGACGGCCGAGTGCGCCGTCTTGCGAGGCGAATACGAATATTCATCCGCAACGAAAGTGGCAGGTGGTGGCTTGTAGAGGTTGGCCGGAAATATTACAACGCGAAACCGAAGTTCCGGAGAAAATCCTACGCTGTCTCAGGCTGCATCCAGAACGCCGAACTCGCAAAGCTGGCCGTTGCCGCACAACGTGAAGTCGAGCAAGAACTCGGAATAAAGTTTCCTTTGGAAGCCTTCAAACTTCAAGCGGAACCTGGCAACTCTCAACCAAACGGTGAACACGAGTCGGACGCGTATGCCGGCCTGTTGAGCATCAACCAAGACTACGATGTGGTGCTGATTGTCGACATGTCTCGAATTGAAGAGTGGCGCATAAAACCGCCTGAAATCAACGACACTCGCATCACGGTCTACACAGAGGTGGAAGAGCGGAACGTTGAAGAACTGGCGGAGCAGAAAGTACCGCAACCCTCCGTCTTGGAGAGAGCCTGGCTCCACGACTTACTGCGGGCAGGACATGACTAGAACGGGATGCTTCGGCCTCCCGTTTTTCTTTTTATATACCCGCCCGCCACACGCAGGTTGACTTACCTTTTACGCTTAACTAAGCTGGGCGGCAGCTACAAAGAAGACTGGGAGGAGTCCCTATCAGCGTACATTCCGAAATTCAGAACGGGGGTAACCGATGTGGATTCGAAACCTTTTTATGGCAGTGCTTTGCGTAACAGCCTTCGTGTGCGCCATCACCGAACAAACACAAGCCCATGATCCGCTCACGCATCAAGCCAACGGCTTTTCGTCAGCCAAAAACAAATCCAAGCATCTCTGTTGCGATGGCAACGACTACACCTACGTCAATCCCTACTCATGGGAACGCACGGACAAAGGGTTCCGCGTCTACGTCCAGGGAAAGTGGATCGATGTTCCTGCCGATGCCGAAGTGGACAACATGAAGAACCCTGACGGCGAGGCAAAGGTATGGCTCTATCGGGAAGACACGGGCACCCTCAGGGCTCGTTGCTTCATGCCCGGGACGGAAAGCTGATCCTAAAAATGACCTCTCGGCCTTTGCCGGGAGTTTTCTTTTTTATAGCAAGGTTCAACCTTGCTATCCTCCTATTGACGAATCCTGAACCAATAGTACTCTTTCCGCAGATAGTGGAAGGAGGAAACGATGAGCCAAGGCGTATGTTTACACGTGTTTGGTAAGGAGTTCCCCATCGTGAACCCAAGGGTCAGGCGGATCAAGGGTAACGACTTCGAGGTCAGCGGCAGTTTCAAAGGGCAATTCGCACTATACCGCCGCATCTCCATGATCTGGGTCAACAGCGAGGGCCGCGCTATCGATCCGATGTTTGGAGCATTTTTCGACATCGTTGTCGAAGAGTTTGCCAGATACATGCCAGCGTAGCTCATTCATCAAGGTCCGCGAACTCCGCGGCCTTTTTCTTTTATCCACAAACATTTTTAGGCATTATTGACAAACTCCTATAAATGGAGGATAATATATTTAGATTGCCCCTCAAACCGACTAGGTGCTGCTGTGCCCCATCGAGACGTGACACTTAAAGACGTTGCATGGAGAACTAATCCACCAACGGACACAGAGTGCTCAATACTCTACGGAGGGTGTGAGCATTTTTTTGAACTTCGGTTGAGCTACCAACCCTACGCGTTCAAAGTGCGTGTGTTTCGTGTCGTTCCTGGCCGTGGACTTTTGTGTGTACCGCGTCCCCAATTCGACCAAATG
>JAIEMM010000009.1 GCA_019752125.1 Patescibacteria group bacterium
GCCAGTGAATCTAAGTGAGTCGCAGCAAGTATGGATAGATGTTCTTCATGCGTGGTTCCAGTTCGGACTCGAACAACGTGATTTCGATGTCATGAGGCTGGGTAAAGAACTGCTCCCGTTCTTTGTGCTTCGTGCTGTGCAGTTTTGGTTTCTCTCGGAACCATTAACTGCTGATGAGACTGAAGCAGCAATTCAGGATCAGGCAGAAAAACTGCGCACCATTCTGCGTAAATAATTCGCCCGCGGCAAGTGCCGCGGGTTTTTCTTATTCTAGTGAGACCGTTCTTCTATACCCGCACCACACCTTTTAGATTTTTGCGGTGCCTGACCCCAATTCCAATTCCTGCGCGGGACTTTCTGCTTTTGTGGAAAGCGGAGCCATGTTTTTACAGCAGTAAAAACAGGCGAGCTAGGGTCGTGCGGCGAACTGCGCGACGGCGCGGTTCGAACGCCTGACCACAAAACAAAAGCAACAAATCTCCCCTGCGGGAGATTTTTGCGTTTTGGTGGAAGCTGCCAAAAAGGTACCTGACCTCATTTCCTCTGAGGACCTCATCAGGTTATGCTTCCAGGGAATGAAGCGCATCTACCAACGCTACAAATATCAGCGGCATTCAGAATATGTTGCGCGTAAAGCTTTAAGGAAACGTAAACGGCGTGCTGTTGTCATTAAGGCTCTTAGGCACAAGTTCCGACATAAAACTAGAAGAGAGATAAGAAGAATAAAAGACTTCGCTCACTATAAGGAGCACATATCTGCTCCAGTAAATTGCTGTTTTCTTGAGAACACTACAGAAGTAATTAATTTCTTTAATAAGCTTGAAGAATGCCGTATGAAGAAGCGGCGAGTTTTTGTTGTTTTAAGAGGCGTAGCGAAGCTAGATTACGGCGCAGTCTCTATACTCTTGTCCATTATGACCATGTTCAAGCTGGAACGTATTGGGTTTAACGGAGACTTTCCGAAAGATGCAGAAGCAAGGAAGCTTATAGCTGAATCAGGCTTCTTTGACTATATAAATGATGGGAAAATGAAAGATGATATTGAGTATATTGCAGGAAGAAAGAATCAAATTTTCACACACGCTAATAAAAAAGTAGAGCCGTCTCTAAGCCAACCTATTATGGAGGCGGCTTCTATTACTGTTTGGAATGAGAAAAGAATTGATAGTGGATTACACAGCGTAATGATGGAGTTGATGCAGAATACTAACAATCATGCCTCAACAGATGTCCCTGGTGAAAAACACTGGTGGCTTTCAGTTAACCACGATTTAGAAAATAAAAAGGTTAGTTTCGCTTTCCTGGACCATGGCGTCGGCATCCTTACAAGTCTTCACCGAAAACCTCCAGAAAGTATTTGGGGTGATTGGGTAGAGAAAGTTAAAAAAGGTATTGGTATTAGCACAAATGACGAGTTTCTAAAGGCACTCCTTGATGGAAAGATACACCAAACCGTTACAGGTAAGACCTACCGAGGTAAGGGTTTGCCAAATATTAAACGGATGTTAGATTTTAAGCGTATAAGTAACCTACACATCATTACAAATAATGTGGCGGGAAACGGCGTAACGGGGGAATATAAACTACTAGACGTTAATTTTCAGGGGACATTCTTTTATTGGGAGCTGTGCGAATCTAACTTCAATAGACCATGGACAATCAAAACATAATTTCAATTGCCCGTGATTTCTCAGTAAGCCCTGGACCACGCTATATCGTTGAGGGTGATTTTTCGGGTGAGCTTTTCAGAAACACTATCCTTGAACCACGCTTTGTTGAGGCGATACAAAAAAAAGAAAAGTTAACTGTTGATTTAGACGGAACTCTTGGTTACGGCACTAGCTTTCTAGAAGAAGCTTTTGGTGGTTTAGCTCGTTTACACGGCATTAAACTCGTTCAAGATAACTTAGAAGTTGTTGCAAATGAGGAGTCTTATCTCAAAGATGATGTTGCCGAATACATAGAGAAAGCAAATGACTAAACATCCAAGAATTTTTTCCGCACTTACACATTTTGTTGCGGTTCTCCTGGGAGTGCTTGTGGGCTTCTTACTTTATTTATGGACTGTAAATTCTTATTCTTGGCAAATCTCCAAGGTTATAAGTTTACAAATTGACCCGCTAGATATCGTTACGTTTGTGATATCGGTCCTTTTGGCGGTCTGGGTTTTACGAGTCTTAAATAAGAAAGATGAAGGTGAAAGGGCAGGTAGAGATTTGCTTATTAAAACTTTCTCTACTTTTGAATCTGACCTCACTAAGATAGTTAGGAGTATCTTAACTCCACAGGGAGTAAAAGTGGATAATGTTGCGGCAATACTTAAACGTAATAGAACGAGAGCTGTAGCGTTGTTAAAGCTTGCTCAAGAAGAAGGGCTGGTTGCAGAGGATTCAGAGCATGCAGCAAATTTACCCAAAATTATTAAACGAATACAAGACCTCCTTACGGAAACTCCTAAGGCGGGTGCTATTGAAGATGGAATAAGAGTAGCTGACGGTAAACTTTACTATTCTTCAAACCATATTGATAAGGTTGTAGACGCACTCTCAGAACTTAGTGCATGTATATTTAGGCTTACAGTTGAGATATCGGGTTAAAGCTATATCTACCACTTAACTCAAATACACACTGGTAGTTGTTATATGAGCAATAACGGCGACGGTATATAGCCATTTTCTGACTCTCGTAATATCTCAGCAAGTACTTGGCTCTCTAAACTAAGGCGGTTCCAAAACTCAAAGCCTGGGTCCACAAAAAACAGAAACGTCCCGCCTGCGCGGGACTTTCTGCTTTTGTGGAAAGCGGAGCTATGTTTTTACAGCAGTAAAAACCGCGAGGCGGGGTCGAGAGCGATTTTACTGACGAGTAAAATCGACTCGTGACCACACGTGACCACAAGGTGGAGGCTGTCAAAAAGGTACCTGACACCATTTCTCCTGACATCATTTCTTCTTTAAATAATATTTCTATACACCACAATTGACAGATATTTAAATATGTGATAAATAAACTTCATGCCAAAACGGCACTGAAGTTCATCACCGTCGGAGAAACAAATGGCTGATTTGAAGCGTGCGACGCACCATGCGCGGAGTGAGGATGCCAAGCGTCTTTTGGCTCCGGGGGAAATCCATTCCCTCAATGACCTGCTGGAGGAACTCGGAGGTCAAGAAGTTCTCGACCGTATCCTGCAGGGATGCCGAGACGAATTCGGCGATGAGGAAGTGGACCTGGAGGGCCTGACGGATTATATCCGCAACAACCAGGAACCTTTCGCCGACGTCAACAAGCCGAACCTGAGCAGCGGCTCGGCCTCGGACGAAGATGCTGCGCGCCAACGTACGGTCGGACAGATCGTCTCCCACATGTACGACCTGATCCCCTTGATCATCGCGCATTGGCAGGAGACAGGCGTTCTCGTTGTCGAGGACGAAGCGAGCGATATGTACGTCTTCGCCGAACCCGAATAAGAAGAATTCAGAACAAGGCGTTTGAGACAAAGTGGACGGGGATCACAAGGTCCCCGTCTTTTCTTTTTCCATTTAGATACCTCTATTGGCGGTTTATCCTGAGCGAAGTCGAACGGTTCGAAGTTTTAAAGTGTCTGTCCACAAAGTTGACAGTTTGTTTTTAATATGGTAAGTTGCTTAAGTCTACACCTTTGGTGTTTTTGACGACGCACATAGACAGGAAGAGAGGAAAAATGTTTTTAACGAAAGCTCGCCAGTCCGTCGAAGAGCGGATGAAGCAGTTCGATCTCTGGGTCAAGGTGTTCGGCTACCGGGCGCCAACCAAGGCTGATATCGTTCCCGGTGCCGAGTTGCTGATGATCGATGTCGAGCGCTACATGCAGCCGCACAACCAGGGCACCAGCCTCGGCGTCGTCTGCAGCACGCGCATCAAGCTCGACGACGAGCCGATCGCGCTCTCGAACGACGGTTCGGGCAAGGAGGTGGTCTTCTACCACTGCACCATGCCGTCGTGGAACGGCCAGTGCTTCGTCCCGCTCGAGGAGTTCTGCTCCTCTGGCTACCGCACGGGCTGCTACGAGAACGATCATCGCTGGATCATCAAGGCCTGAACGGAGGAGATGATGAAAACGACGCTGAGCTTCTGGCAACGGCTGGGCGACATCGAGCACGAAGTCGCCTGCGACTATTACCACGACGGTCGCCAGTACATTGGCGGCAACAGTGGCCTCTACTACACCGGTCAGACGCGGCCCATTCGTGACCGCTGACCGCCACGCAAAAAGATTCGCCTCGCGCGTTTCGAGTATGCGAGGCGGTCTTTTTAGTTTCCGCTAATTCAATGTCCCTATTGAAACGTCGCAGCTTTTTCTTTTGGATGAATTTTATATTCAGTAACTCTGTCGGGATGCTGGGAATCGAACCCAGGTTGTACGAACCCGAATCGTACATAATGCCACTATATGACATCCCGATAAGCTCTATTTTAAAACAAAGTATATACTTCTGACAGAAAGGAGATTCGGCATGAATTCAGTCGAGCGCTTTTTAGTGCCTCTACTGGCACTAGTGTTGGTCGGCTGCTCTGAGTTTCCACGAGACAATGAAAGCGGGCTTTATCGTGAGCCTAAATACCTCATTGAGCGCCACAAAGGCTATGTTCCGACAGGCTACACCCCTCCCTGAAGAGATTCAGAGGAGGGGATTCTTTTTCCTTTCGAGATTATTTAGAACAGGGGAAGTTTATGCTGCAGAGTGCAGAAGCAACGTTGTCGGTAACTCCAACCTTAAATGCGTAGAGAGGGGAGCCTGGGGCTGCGGTCTCTGCCATAGTGGCAAGGATTCCGCCCATAGAAGCAACAATGATGAGTGAGAAGAAAATCTTTTTCATATCTTTTCCAGCGGTGTCCTTTATGCTATCATAACGCGCAACACAATCATGCATGAAGGCATACACATAGCTCTCTCAGCAGAGCGTTTGGGCACATTTTTTGGCCTACCTATCACCAACACGCTTCTTTCCGCATGGTTGGTCATGATCGTACTCATCATCACAGCTGTTCTTGTTGGCCGTAAGCCAACTCTTATCCCAGGCAAGGTACAGAACTTCTTCGAGATGATCTTTGAGTTCGTCATAAACTACATGGCAGAGATTTTCGGCAGCCGTACGCGCGCCCTTACATTTTTCCCATTCATTGCAACGATCTTTCTCTTTATCGCAACCTCAAACCTTTTCGACTTTATGCCGTTCTTCGGCAGCATTGGCATACACCATGGCGAAGAGCTTGTGCCGCTTTTCCGCCCTGTAAACACTGACCTCAACGTTACCCTCGCACTCGCGATCATTTCTGTCATTACTATCGAAGTTGCCGGCATCGTAGCACTTGGTTTCTGGAAATACATGAACAAGTTCTTTACCTTCAGCGGCCACAGCATAGGGGAGCGCTTCCTCAACCTCACCGTGGGCCTTATCGAGTTTGTCTCAGAAATGTCTCGTTTTATCTCATTCTCCTTCCGTCTCTTCGGTAACATCTTCGCCGGCGAAGTGCTTCTGGCCGTCGTCTCGTACTTTATGCCGTATTTGCTGCCCATCCCGCTTATGGGTTTTGAAACCTTCGTCGGCGTCGTCCAGGCTGCCGTCTTTGCCATGCTTACTCTGTTCTTCCTCAAGCTCGCTATGGCGAAGCCGCATGCTTCGACAGGCTCAGCACAGGTGGGCCACTAAAACGTGGAAAAAAGCAGGGTTTCGTGCTAATGTAAGGGCATAAATTATTTAGTTGGGCTTATAAAATATAGATAAAAAGGTATATGGATGTTGAATCAACACGTTTGATAGCTATGGCAATCGCCGCAGGTTTCGGAGTTCTTGGCCCAAGCATTGGCATCGGTCTTATCGGTGGTCGTGCAATGGATGCCATTGGTCGCAATCCAGAAGCATCTGACAAAATCGTTTCGAACATGATCTTGGCGATCGTCTTCACCGAAGCTCTCGGTATCTTGGCACTCGTCGTCTCATTCATTATCAAGTTCGTCGGTTAATTCAGACACTTCAGGAATGAACGCCCTATTTTCGGCATTTGGTATTGATTGGCATCTGTTGGTGATCAACATCATCAACTTCGGCCTTTTGCTTATCGTACTGTGGTATTTCCTCTACGGCCCACTTACAAAAATGCTCGAGGCACGTCGCCTCAAAATTGCACAAGGTGTGCAGGATGCAGAAGAAGCAGAACTCAAGCTTAAAGAGATCCACGGAGTTCGTGCTTCTATGATTGCCGATGCGGGTAAAGAGGCAGACACACTTGTCGCCGACGCTCGTATTGCAGCAGCTGCAAAAGCACGTGACCTTGTTGCGGCAGGGGAAACCGCCGCTTCGAACCTTCTTAAGGAGGCACACTCGCAAGCTCAGGAAATGAAGGCTCAGTCTATTGCAGAAAGTAAGCAGGAGGTTGCTAAGATGATTGTCCTTGGTATGGAACGTCTGGCCAAAACTAAATAAAGTCTATGAAGATTGCTGCTACATATGCACGAGCATTGTTTGACCTCATAGAGGACCCCTCTAATGGTTCAAAGAAGGCGGCAACGTACTTAAGCAACTTAGACGGCGTACTCAAACGCCGCGGCCATCAAAGGCTGCTACCGCGAATTTTTAGCGAGTACCAGCGGCTAGAACTCTCAAAACAACGATCAGAAAAACAACAGGAGGTAACAGAGGAAAGCGAACGAACAAGAATACTTCTCGAGCTCTACAGGAAACTAACGAAAACGGCATGAACAACTTCATCGAACAATTCAAAAAAGAAATAGAACACTTCACACCAAGCCCTCGTGCAAAGAACACGGGTCGCGTTGTGCAGGTCGGCGACGGCGTTGCTGAAGTCGAAGGGTTGGATAAGGCAGTAATGTCGGAAATGGTTCGCTTTGTTACGACCGGCAAAAAGAAGCTTGAAGATGCGATCGAAACCCCAGATGTATTTGGTCTCGTATTGAACCTCGAAGAGGAGTCGGTTCGCGTGATTATCTTGGGCGACACAAGTGCGGTGTCAGAAGGTATGACCGTTGAGTCAACAGGCCAGGTGCTCTCCATCCCAGTTGGTGAAGGGCTGCTCGGTCGTGTTGTAAGCCCTCTTGGCGAAGCGCTCGATGGTCAAGGTGCGATTGTTGCTCACCAGAAAAATCCTATTGAACGGGAAGCGTACGGTGTTATGGATCGTAGCAGTGTTAACCAGCCACTCCACACAGGCATCAAAGCTATCGACTCAATGATCCCAATTGGTCGCGGACAGCGCGAACTTATCATCGGTGACCGCTACACAGGAAAGACCACTGTTGCTATCGACACAATTTTGAACCAGAAGAGCGAGCCAAAAGAATCTCGCCCTATCTGTATTTACGTTTCTATCGGTCAGAAGGAATCAAAGACCGCACGCTTGGTGCAGACACTCCGCGAACGCGGCGCGCTTGAATACACCATCATCGTTGACGCAGGCGCTTCAGCTCCGGCAGCGCTCCAATATCTCGCCCCATTTGCAGGCGCAGCTATCGGCGAATACTTTATGGACAAAGGTCAGGATGCACTTATCATCTACGACGATCTTTCGAAGCACGCCGTTGCATACCGTTCGCTCTCGCTCTTGCTCCGCCGCCCACCGGGCCGTGAAGCGTATCCCGGCGACGTGTTCTACTTGCACTCACGCTTGCTTGAACGCGCCGCAAAACTTTCTAAAGAGAAGGGAGGTGGTTCGCTTACAGCGCTTCCAATTATTGAAACTCAAGAAGGTGACGTATCTGGATATATTCCAACCAACGTTATCTCTATTACTGACGGACAGATTTTCTTGGAAACAGACTTGTTCAACAAAGGCATGCGCCCCGCTATCAACGCAGGTATCTCCGTGTCTCGCGTAGGTTCTTCTGCACAGACAAAGGCAATGAAGAAAGTGTCAGGCCGCATCAAGCTTGAACTTGCGCAGTTCCGCGAACTTGAAGCCTTTATGCAATTCTCATCAGACTTGGATGCAGAGACAAAGAAGCGTATCGACAATGGCCAGCGCCTTATGGGTGTCCTTCGCCAGAAGAACGCGTCGCCTCTCCCATTCCAAAACCAGTCTGTTGTTATTTACGCCGCTGTTAACGGATACCTCTCAAAGGTCTCTGTAGAGCGCGTTCCAGAATTTGAAGAGAAACTTATTACCTTCTTGGATAGCCAGTACAAGAATCTCTTGCCAGGCATCGAGAAGGCGCGTGAAATCACTGCAGAGTTTGAAGAGGAGTTGAAGAAGGCTCTTGGAAAATTCCAGGAGACCCACACGGACCTCTTCGCATAGTTCGATATGACTCACCACAAGTAAACAAATGGCAGGGCTTAAACAAATAAAATCTAAGATCCGCTCGTACGAGAAAACGCAAACCGTCACAAAAGCGATGGAGGCGGTTTCTGCTGCAAAGATGCGAAAGGCTCAGATTCAAGCCCTCACTGGTCGTCCGTACGCAACTGCCGCGGTCTCTATTCTCGCTCGTCTTTCTGGTACGACTAATTTTAAAAACCACCC